>CAYRBP010000011.1:0-27318 GCA_964422535.1 uncultured Ardenticatenaceae bacterium
CTAGTGGGCCGAGCCGTTTTGCTGTCCGTGGGGAAAGGACGCCATGAGTGAGCCACAAGTTATGATCTCGACGGATGAAGACCCGAGTTGCCTGGAACTCCTGAACGAGGCCGTGGCCGGTCGGGAGGGGATCGTCGACGCGGCCGTTGACACCGAGGCCGAGACCGTCTCCTTCACCTTTGACCCGACCCGCATCGGCGAGCGCGAGATCGGCCAGATCGCCCACGCCATCGGCCCGACGCTGGAGGAACGCTGGCAGCGCTGCACCATGCGCCTGGAGAAGCATGGCGGCCGGGCCTGCGAGTCATGCGCGCTGGCCCTGGAGCGGCAGGTCGGCCAGATGCCGGGCGTCCGGCGGGCCACGGCCAGCTTTGCCGGCGGCGTCATGGCTGTCCACTATGACGACGGCCTGATCAGTCTCGACGACATCACCCGCAGCGTCGAGCGGTTCGGCGCTGGCGTCAGCCCCTCGGCCGCGGCTCTTCCGGCGGCGGCGACTGCCCGGCCCGCCACCTGGTACGGCCGGGCGCGCGTCTGGCTGACGCCGCAGAAGCTCCAGGCCATCCTGACCGTCGTCACGTTTGTGGCGATGATGAGCGCCTGGCTGCTGGAGCGCGCCGCGGCCGGCCCTGCCTGGCTGGTCCCGGCGCTGTATGTCATCGCCTACATCGCCGGCGGCGCGTTTGGCCTGAAGGGCGGCATCGAGTCGCTCAGGGCCCGCACCATCGACATCGACCTGCTGATGATCCTGGCGGCGCTCGGCGCGGCCATCGTCGGCGCGCCCTTCGAAGGCGCGATGCTGCTCTTCCTCTTCTCGCTGTCCAACACGCTCCAGGACTTTGCCCTCGACCGGACGCGCAACGCCATCAGGGCCCTCATGAAGCTGCGGCCGGACCAGGCGACGATCATGCGCGCCGACCGCCTGCTGACGCTGCCCATCGAGCAGGTGCGCGTCGGCGACCGGATGGTGGTCAAACCGGGCGACCGGATCGCCCTGGACGGCGTAGTCCTCAGCGGCTCCGGCAGCGTCGATCAGGCTTCGCTGACCGGCGAGTCGATGCCGGTCTACAAGAAGCAGGGCGACCTGTGCTTCGCCGGGACGATCAACCAGGACGGCAGCCTGGAGATCGGCGTCACCAAGCTGGCCAAGGACTCGACCATCGCCCGGCTGATCCAGTTAGTCGAAGAGGCCCAGAGTGAAAAGGCCGAGACCCAGCGTTTCATCGACCGCTTTGAGCAATACTATGCCGTCGGGGTCATCGTCCTGACCGCGCTCGTCGCCATCATCCCGCCGCTGTTCATGGGCGTGCCGTTCGACGAGGCGTTCTACACGGCCATGACCGTCATGGTCGCCGCGTCCCCCTGCGCCATCGTCATCAGCACCCCGGCCACGGTCCTGTCGGCCATCGGCAACGGGGCCAAGCGGGGCGTGCTGTTCAAAGGCGGCGTCTACGTGGAGAACGCGGCCACGATCAAGGTCATCGCCTTTGACAAGACCGGCACGCTGACCGTGGGCGAGCCGCGCGTGACCGACATCCGTCTGTTCGATACGCCGTGCCAGGGCGAGCCGCTCCACTGCGAGGACGATCTGCTCCGGCTGGCGGCCGCCATCGAGGCTCGTTCCGAGCACCCGCTGGCCAGGTCCGTTGTCGCCGAGGCGAAAGCGCGGGGCATTGACCTGCCGGAGGTCACCCACTTCCAGTCGGTCGCCGGGCAGGGCGTCCGCGGCACGGTCAAGGACCCGGTCCACGGGGACGTCGACATCCACATCGGCAACCCGCGCTACTTCGCCGGCTATGAGGGCAACAGCCACCTGCCGCAGGTGGTCGACATCGTGACCGAACTGGAGGACGAGGGCAAGACCAGCGTCATCGTCGCCCTGGCGGCCGAAGGATTGGCCGTGCGCTTCCTGGGCATCATCGCCCTGGCCGACATGCTGCGAGAAGACGCGCCGGCGGTGATCCGCGAGTTGAAGGAAGCCGGCGTCGAGCGGGTGATCATGCTGACCGGCGACAACAAGCGCGTTGCCGGGCGCATCGCCGCCCAGGCCGGGGTGGACGAGGTCTTTGCCGACCTGCTGCCGGAAGACAAGGTCAGCGCGGTCAAGCGCGTGCGCGACACCTACGGCCCGGTGGCGATGGTCGGCGACGGCGTCAACGACGCCCCGGCGCTGGCCGCGGCGACGATCGGCATCGCCATGGGCGCGGCGGGGACGGACGTGGCCCTGGAAACGGCCGACATTGTCCTGATGTCGAACGACCTGGGCAATATCCCCTACGTCATCCGCCTGAGCCGGGCAACGCGGCGGACGCTGATCGTCAACCTGACCTTCGCCATGTTCATGATCGCGCTGATGCTGGCCGCCATCTTTGTCCGCGACATGCCGCTGCCCGTGGCGGTCATCGGCCATGAAGGCGGGACGGTGCTGGTGTCGCTGAACGGGTTGAGGATGCTGAGGTACAAGGACAGGCATTGACCTCAGGCAGTCGGATCGGTCTGCAGGTTCGGATGCACAACGTCCTATCGCTCGGTTGAAGGGTCGGCGCAGGCGGTAACGCCTGGCCATGCTCTCGGGCTTCGCTCGCTCATATCCAGCCCGATGCCGGCCTTCGCCGCAGAGGCTTCAGGCACAAGACCCGGCGCCGGCACTCACGTGCCGGCGCCGTCGCGTTAAATGCCGTCGTTGTTGCGCGTGTTCCGCGCGTCTATCCGCCCTGCTCGGTTCAACGGGCTACGGGATCGTATTCACCGTCCCCGCCAGGATGACGTAGGGCGTATCCGGACGGCCGTCGCTGAACTTGAAGGTATAGGTCCCCGGCAGCAATTGCATGCCGTCCGTGAACGGCTGCCAGCCGCCGGCGTAATACTTGGCGCAGGCCGCGCAGGTGACCTGCCCGGTCTGGAACGTGACCAGCGGGTTCGCGCCCACGTCCTGCGACTTCTGGACGGCCGCGCCTTTGTGCGCCAGCTTGAAGGTGTAGCTCAGGGGCAGCAACTCCTTGCCGGCACTCCCGGCTGTGAGATCCCCAAACGGCTTCCAGCCGCCGGCGTAGTAGGTGGCGGTCGCCGGCTCGCCAAGCAGGTTGCCGGCGTGGTCACGCAACTCCACGGTGACCTGAGTCGTCGTGAATTGCACCAGCTGGTTCGTGACAATATTCTGCGACTTCTGCATCGTCGCGCCGCCATAGCCGATCTTGAACGTGTAGGTGCCGGGCAGCAGGACCATGCTGGCCTCGCCGTTGGCATCGGTCACCCCGGAACCAAACGTCTTCCACCCGCCGGCGTAGTAGCTGACGACGCCACCCGGCAGGCCGACGCCGGTGCTGTCCTTGAGGCTGACAACGACCGGGTTCTCGGCCGTCTGGAAGACAACCAGCGGGTCGGCGCTCGGGTCCTGCGTCTTCTGCTGCGTGCCGCCCAGATAGGCCATCTTGAACGTATAGGACAGCGGCAGCAGCTCGATGACTGGTGCGTTTCCGTCCGCGCCGGTCGTGCCGATCTCGTGCCAGCCGCCGGCATAGTAGCTGGCCAGCCCGCCCGGCAGGCCGGCTCCGCTGCTGTTCTGCATCCGCACCGTGACCGGAACCGTGGCGAAGACCACGTTCGGATCGGCCGCCGTATTCTGGACCTTCTGCACGGCGCCGCCCCGGTAGGCGATCTTGAACGTGTACGACAGCGGCAGCAGCTCAACGCTGACCTCGCCATCGGGGCCGGTCGTGCCGATCTCGTGCCAGCCGCCGGCGTAGTAGCTGGCCAGGCCACCGGCCAGCGGGTTGCCGGCGCTGTCTTGCAGCCGGACCGTCACCGGTTCTTCGGCCGTCTGGAAGACGACCAGCGGGTCAGCAATGACGTCCTGGGTCTTCTGCTGCGTTCCGCCCAGATAGGCCATCTTGAACGTATAGGACAGCGGCAGCAGCTCGATGACTGGTGCGTTTCCGTCCGCGCCGGTCGTGCCGATCTCGTGCCAGCCGCCGGCATAGTAGCTGGCCAGCCCGCCCGGCAGGCCGGCTCCGCTGCTGTTCTGCATCCGCACCGTGACCGGAACCGTGGCGAAGACCACGTTCGGATCGGCCGCGACATCCTGGGGCTTCTGCATGGAGGCGCCCAGGTAGCTCATCTTGAACGTATAGGTCAGCGGCAGCAGTTCCTTCGTGGCAACCCCGCTGCTGTCCGTTGTACCGAAGACCTTCCAGCCACCGGCGTAGAAGCTGGCGGCCGCGCCTGCCAGGCCATTGCCGGCGCTATCCTGCATGCGCATGCTGACGGCCACTGTCTGGAAGACAACGGCCGGGTTAGTCAGGCTGATCGTCTGGCGCTTCTCCATCGTCCCGCCCTCATAGGTCAGGCGGAAGAGGTAGTCGCCGTCGGGGATGTCATAGTACAGCTTGCCGGCGGCGTTAGTCGCACCGGGGATGTCGTGCCAGCCGCCGCTGTAGTATTTGGCCGTCGCGCCCGGCAGGCCGTTGCCGGCGCTGTCGACCAGGCGGATCTGGTGGACGTCTTCGTTGGTGAAGGTGCAGGTTTCGACTTCGCCCGGAGCCAGGTCTACGACCACACTCTCCGCGCCGGAGGCCCCGCCTGAACAGACAACGCTGGTAACGAAGCCCGCGTCAGGCGTCTCCGTGACCTGGTAGCTGCCGGCCGGCAAGCTGCTGAACAGCGCCTCGCCACCCGCGGCCGGGAGGGTGAAGTTGCCCAGCTCGCCGCCAAAGGCCCAGTCGGCGGCCGGGGGATAGCCCAGCACCTGCTTGACCACATGGATACTGCCAAGCTGTTCGTTGGTGAAGGTGCAGGTCACGTCGTCCGCGACAGCAAGGGTCACCCTGACGCCGTCCGGCCCGACCAGCGGCGCACCGCCCGTGCAGGCAACGTCGTCCAACCTCCAGCCCACCGGTACCGCTTCGACAAGGTCATAGCTGCCCGGGACCAACGCATCGTAGACATGACTTTCGGCGTCGTGCACGCTGGCCGGTGACGCGCCATTGAGCGTGAAGTCGAACGCCTGGGTTACGCCGGCCGGAACCGTTTGCTTGACAACGGTCAGATCGGCCAACCGCGGTTCAACGGTGAGGTTCACCGTCACCAGATTCGACTCGTCCGCGCCGTCGCTCGCTTTGTAGGTGAAGCTGTCCGGGCCGACGTAGCGATCATGTGGCGTGTAGGTGAAAGACCCATCGGCCTGCAATTCCAGCGTCCCGTGGGCCGGGTCTGTGCCCTTGACAGCCATCAGCGGATCGCCCTGAGGATCAAAATCGTTGACCAACACGCCCGGCGACGCGACAGTCAAAGGCTGATTCTCGCCTCCCACGTAGGAATCTGCCCGGGCGTAGGGCGTTTCGAGGAACGCAAACACTTGTACCCGGCCATTGCTTTGGTCCGAAACAAAGATCTGCCCCAGGCTGTCAACGTAAACCGCATCTGGGAAGCCGAACTGACCAGGCCCGCTTCCCCACTCGCCCCATTGTGTCAGATAGCTGTTCTCAGAATCAAACACTTGCACGCGATGATTGACGTGATCGGCGACATAGAGGCGATCCTCGCCGTCAAGCCACACGGAGTTCGGGTAGTTGAACTCACCGTTACCAGTACCATATGTGCCAAAACGGGCAATCAATTCTCCATTGCTGTCGAACTTGGCGATGCTTCGCGACGCCGCCTCGCCCACAAAGACATTATCGTGACTATCAACGGCAACAGCGATTGGGTCGGTTGCTGACCACCACGTCTGGAAAACCATACTGGCGTCATACTTCAGGACACAGTTGCCCTCACTCTTGACGATGTAGATATTGCCCAGACTGTCGAGTGCCAGATCGGTCGGCCCCGGCCACCAGCCGCCGAAATGACAGGCCTCAGTCAGGCCCCACTCGCCAAGCGGTGTACCGTCCGCGGCGCGTTTCTGGAGGCGATGGCCGAAGAAATCAATCACGTAGACACTCCCCGCGCTGTCGATCTCAAGCGCACGCGGGTTGTTGAAACCGTACCAACTGATCAGGTAATTGAGATTACTATCGAAGACCTGGATGCGGTTATTGTTGTTGTCGGCGACCAGGATACGGCCGAGCGAATCGACCACAACGCCAAAGGGAACATTGAACTGGCCGTCGCCGCTGCCCGGTTCACCGAATTCGGTGAGGTAGAACGGTGGGGGAATATTCGGTTTGACCGTGATCGATACAGCCGCCACAGTCGAATCAGCGAGGCCGTTGTTGGCCCGATAAGTGAAATCATCGGTACCCGTGAAGTCCGGATCCGGCGTGTAGGTGAATGAACCGTTTGGGTTGAGCGCCAGCGTACCGTGGCCGACATCGTCAACCAGAACGGCCGTCAGCGGGTAGCCGTCTGGATCGCTGTCATTGCCCAGCACGCCGGGGGCGCTTATCACCAGCGTCGAGTCTTCACCTACCGAATACGCATCACCGGCCGCCAGCGGCGGGTGCAGCGGCTGCCAATCCGGGGCAAAGTCCGTGCCGGCTGCGTTCGTGAGACGCACCGGGTTGCTGCCGTCGGCGTTCATGACGTAGATTTCACCGCCTGAGTCATCCTTGTATGACTGCCAGACGATCTTGGAACCATCGGGCGACCAGTTCGGGTACTGTTCATAGTACGTGTTGTTGGTCAGCCGTGTCTGACCCGAACCGTCGGCATTCATCACATAGATCTCGCCGTTGCCGTCGCGGCCGCTCGTAAAAACGATCTTCGCCCCATCAGGCGACCACTTCGGGAAGTAATCACCAGCCGCGTTGTTCGTCAAACGTGTCTGCCCCGTGCCGTCGGCATTCATGACGTAGATCTCGTCATTGTTGTCGTTCACCTTGCGGTGGTAGGCGATCCTGGTCCCGTCCGGCGACCAGGCCGGCCACATCTCGCGCTCAACATGGTTCGTCAGTTGGCGCAGCCCTGTGCCATCGACATTCACGACCCAGATATCGTCGCAATACTGGCAGCGCATGAAGGCGATCTTGGTCCCGTCTGGCGACCAGGCCGGCCACTCGGCACTTGTCAAAAGCTGCCTTAGGTTTGTGCCGTCAGCATTCATCAGGTAAACGGCAAGGTTGCGGCTGAAGGCAATGGTCCTGCCATCCGGCGACCAGGCGGCGCCCTGATCCAGCCCTGAATCGGTCATCAGCCGGGTTTGGCTACTGCCGTCGGCGTTCATGACATAGATATCTCCGCCGCCGGTGCGATAGCTGGTGAACGCGATCTTTCCATTCACCCCCGGAAACGCGGCCGCAGCGGGCGCCGCAGGCCGCAAGCTCGCGGCCAGCGCGAGCACGATCAAAACAAGCGCGGCCGCGCCAAACCAGCGGCGGCCGTTTCCCCGATACTGATTGCTTTTCATGGTGAGCCCCCCGGCAGGCGCTCGGGCGTTGGGATATGTGCCTCTGGCTCCCAGATGGTCAAGGGCAGGCGCTCCCACCCCTGCGCCCCAGTTGACCAGATAGATCAACTCTTTTTATAGGATACTCGCCCGCCGGCGCTTGTACAGTGACGAATGTCATAACTTTTTACGCATAAATGCTCAAGCCTCGCGCGTTGTCCCCTTGCTCGTTCCCGCGGATTCCCAACATATGACATTCGTCACTTTCCGGCCAACCGCGTTTGCGGCATAATAGTGCAAGTTAAATCGCGATTTAGGTGTGGCGAAAGTATGACCGAGATGAACCAACCGCTTCTGGCACTGGGAATCGCCGCCGCCTGCGGCGCTCTCCTGGCGCTGGTCTTCTGGCCGGAGCGCGGGCTGCTGGCCCGCTGGCGGCGTGCCCAGCGCATGAGCGAGCATGTCTACCGCGAGGACGCGCTCAAGCATATTCACTCGGCCGAGATGGCCGGTCGCCGGCCGACGCTGCAGAGCATCGCCGGCGCGTTGCAGATCGGGCTGGACGAGGCGGCCGCGCTCGTCGGACGGATGGAGTCGGACGGCCTGCTCATCCACGAGCAGGACACGCCGCGGCTGACGCCGGAAGGCCGGCTGGCGGCGGCCCACATCATCCGCGCCCACCGCCTCTGGGAGCGCTACCTGGCCGAGGAGACCGGCTACGCCGAGCCCGACTGGCACAGCCAGGCGGAGGCCCGCGAGCATGACCTGTCACCGGACGAGGTGGAGCGGCTGGCGGCCCGGCTGGGCAACCCGCTCTATGACCCCCACGGCGACCCCATCCCCCTGCCGGACGGCCAGGTGGCGCGCACCATCGGCGAGCCGCTGGCGGCCGTGCCGCCCAGCCAGCCGGCGCGCATCGTCCACCTGGAAGACGAGCCGGAGGCGATCTACGCCCAGCTGGTGGCCGAGGGGCTGTATCCAGGGCTCGTCGTTCGCGTCATCGACGCCACGCCGGAGCGGGTCCGCTTCTGGGCCAACGGCGACGAACACGTCCTGGCCCCCGTCCTGGCCGGCAACATCACCGTCCGGCGGCTGGCGGCGCAGGACGCCGCGCTCCCCAACGGCAGCCGGTCGCTCAACGAGCTGGCGCTGGGCGAGAGCGCCCAGGTTGTCACCCTGGCCCCCGGCCTGCGCGGGCAGGAGCGCCGCCGCCTGCTCGACCTGGGCCTGCTGCCCGGGACGAAGGTGACGGCCGAAGTCCGCAGCCCGAGCGGCGACCCGACCGGCTACCGCATCCGCGGGGCGACCGTCGCCCTGCGCGCAGAACAGGCATCGCTGATCAAGGTCCGGCCAGTGACGGTCGAGGAGGCGCGCCATGAGTGAGCGCCAGCTACCGGCGGCGGCCTGCGAGGGCTGCGCGCTGCACAACGCCGGACAATTGGAACGCCTTGGCCTGGACCTGAGCGACACGGATTACGTCGTCGCCCTGGCCGGCAACCCCAACGTCGGCAAGAGCACCGTCTTCAACGCCCTGACCGGGCTGCGCCAGCACACCGGCAACTGGCCGGGCAAGACGGTCACCCGGGCCGAGGGCGGCTTCACCTACGGCGGTCATCGTTACAAGCTGGTCGACCTGCCGGGCACCTATTCGCTGCTGTCGACCAGCTTCGACGAAGAGATCGCCCGTGATTTCATCCTCTTCGGCCGCCCGGACGTGACCGTCATCGTCGCCGACGCCACCCGGCTGGAGCGGAACCTGAACCTCGTCCTGCAGGTGCTGGAGATCACCGACCGGGCCGTCGTCTGCCTGAACCTGATGGACGAGGCGCGCCGCAACGGGCTGGAGGTCGATGACCGGCGGCTGGCCCGCGACCTGGGCGTGCCGGTCGTGCCGACAGCCGCGCGCCGCCGCCAGGGCCTGGATGAGCTGCTGGGGGCGATCAGCGACGTGGCGACCGGCCGGACGGTCTGCCGGCCCCACCGCGTCCGCAGCTATTCGCCCGGCCTGCAGGCGGCCGTCGACGAACTCATCGCCCAGCTGGAAGCGCTCTATCCCGGCCTGCCGAACGCCCGCTGGGTGGCCCTGCGCCTGCTGGACGGCGACGAGGCCATCGCCGAGGCGGTGCGCGAAGGCTCACTGGGCGAGATCGCCCCCATCACCCCGGCCAACGGCCGCGAACTGAAACTGGAGCCCGCCCGATGAACACCCGGATGCTGACACCCGATGACCTGCTGAACACGGCCGAACGCCTGCGCTGGCAGGTCGGCCAGGACTTCCACGAACGGCTGATGGAAGACCTGTACACCGACGCCGCCCAGCTGGCCGACCGCTCCGTGACCCGGCCGGGCGAGGCCCAGCGCTTCGACCTGGACCGTTCCATCGACCGGATCGTCACCAGCCGCCGCTGGGGCTTCCTGGTGATGATCCTGCTCTTCACCCTCGTCTTCTGGCTCACCATCACCGGGGCCAACATCCCGTCGCAGTGGCTCGCATCGATCCTGATCGGCACGATCTACCCCTGGCTGCAGGACACGGCCGCGGCGATCGGCATGCCCTGGTGGTTGTCGGGCCTGTTGATCGACGGCATGTACCTGGCCACGGCCTGGGTGGTCAGCGTCATGCTGCCGCCGATGGCCATCTTCTTCCCGCTGTTCACGCTGCTGGAGGACTTCGGCTACCTGCCGCGCGTGGCCTTCAACCTGGACAACCTCTTCAAGAAGTCCGGCGCCCACGGCAAGCAATCGCTGAGCATGATGATGGGCTTCGGCTGCAACGCCGCCGGGATCGTCGCGACGCGGGTGATCGATAGCCCGCGCGAGCGGCTGATCGCCATGCTGACCAACAACTTCGCCCTGTGCAACGGCCGCTGGCCGACCCAGATCCTGCTGGCGACGTTATTCATCGGCAGCCTGGTCCCGGCCTACCTGGGCGGCTTCGTTTCGGCCCTGGCCGTCGTCGGCATCGCCCTGCTCGGCGTGGTGCTGACCTTCGTCCTGTCGCGCGTGCTGTCGCGGACGATGCTGCGCGGCGAGGTCTCGACCTTCAGCCTGGAACTGCCGCCATACCGGCCGCCGCAGATCATGCGGACGATCTACACCTCGTTCATCGACCGGACGCTCTATGTCCTGTGGCGGGCAGTCGTCTTCGCCGCGCCGGCCGGGGCGGTGATCTGGCTCATCGCCAACGTCCAGGTCAACGGCCAACCCGTGGCCGAGTACCTGGTGGACTTCCTGAACCCGTTGGGCGTGCTGCTCGGCCTGAACGGCGTCATCCTGGTCGCCTACATCGTCGCCATCCCGGCCAACGAGATCGTCGTCCCGACCATCCTGATGCTGACCATCCTGATGTCAGGGCTGAGCGGCGTCGGCTCCGGCGCGGGGGTGATGGTCTCGGCCGATTCGCCCGAGCTGGTCAAGGGCGTGCTCGTTGCCGGGGGGTGGACGCTGCTGACGGCCGTTAACGTCATGCTCTTCAGCCTGATCCACAACCCGTGTTCGACGACGATCTACACCATGTACAAGGAGTCGGGCAGCCGGAAGTGGGCGGCCGTGGGGGCGCTGCTGCCGCTGGCGCTGGGCTTCGCGGTGACGTTTGTGGTGGCCCAGGTGTGGCGGTTGGTCGCCGCCGGAGCGTAGCCGCGGCTGTTCGTGCCGGGGCGTAGGCGGGGTGGTTTGAGGCGGGGGACTCTGAGGTAGTGTTTGCTGACGGGCCTTGAGTAGCAACGGCAACTCACCTATACTATTTCGTAATCGGCGACTTCAGTGAGGCCTAAATGCCCGAAATCGAGTACCTAGAACCCATCCAGTACATTACCGATGCTTCCGGAGCGCGCAGCGGCGTTATCTTATCCATGGAGCAGTATGCTGAGCTGCTTGAGGACCTGGCGGATCTAGCCGTTCTCGCCGAACGTCGTGACGAACCGACAGTAGCCCATGAAGAGCTGTTGGCCGAGCTAAGAAAAGATGGGCTTCTACCAGGTTAGGTGGAAGCGTTCCGCCGCAAAAGAACTCAAGACGCTTCCCCGGGCCACCTTACTGCGCGTGCTAGAAGCGGTTGACACACTCGCGACCGACCCGCGCCCGCGCAATGCCCGTAAGCTTACCGGATCTGAACGTACCTACCGCATTCGTGTTGGTGACTACCGGGTACTGTATACCGTCGAAGACGACATGCTGACAGTGGAAGTCGTTCGTGTCGGTCACCGGCGGGACGCCTACCGCTGAATTGATATCCGCTACACCCACTCCAGCTCAATAAACAGTCACACACATCACGCAGCAAGATATGAGCGGCCGAAGGGGCGCTGCTGCCACCGGGGCCGGGCTTCGCGGTGACGTTTGTGGTGGCCCAGGTGTGGCGGTTGGTCGCCGCCGGAGCGTAGCCGCGGCTGTTCGTGCCGGGGCGTAGGCAGGCGTGTTTGCGCCTGGAGCGCCAGGCACTGGCCAGGTGCAGGTGGTTGGTGCATATCAGAGATAAGGGAAGTTGCTGTATAATGAAGCGATGAGGAGCGTGGACCATGCTGCAATCCTTTGAAGGCATCATTGACAAAGACGGGAAACTCAAGATTTCGGATCAGGTGCAATTGCCCAGATCAAGACGGGTGATCATCACGGTCCTTAACGATGGCCCGGAAGACGACGATCTTGAGCTAGCTCTGCTGAGCGAGTCGGCGCTGGCTCGGGAATGGGATCGGCCTGAGGAGGACGAAGCATGGTTGCACTTGGCCCAGCTTCCGTCGTTGTAATCCCCTTTCCTTTCTCCGATCTGTCAGGTTCTAAGTTGCGGCCTGCGGTGGTGTTGGCCGAATCGGGCCACAATGATTGGCTGTTGTGTCAAATCACCAGTAATGCGTTGGTTGATCCGACAGCCATTCGCCTCACGAGCGCGGATTTGAGCCGGGGCGCCTTGATCGCGGTCAGTTATGCGCGGCCGCTGAAGCTGTTTACCGCCAATATTGAACTCATAGTCAAGCGCGTGGCCATCCTCAACGACGCCGTTTTCCGGGCAATACTGACGACAACTATACAATCGCTGCAGAATAGTCTGCCCAAGTAAGTCGCGGGCGCTTGTAGAAAGAAACGCGCGGCCGTGGGGTCGCTGCTGCCGCCGGGGCCGGGGCCCGCGGTGGCGCAGGTGTCGCTGGACCGCTGCAGAAGCCCGCCGGCCCGCAACGAACGAGTCTTCGCCCGGCCGATCGGCGGTGATGCCGGCGATGGAACTGCGCCCCGCGGGTCGTTACGCCGCGCCGGCCCGGTTCAGCCGCCAGTCATACGCCCCGTACCGTAGCGAGGCGCGGCCGCTCTCCAGCACCGCCCGCCGCCCGTCCTCAGGCAGATAGCGCCGCAGCACCGCCACTATCCCGGCGCGGCCGCCGAAGTCGCGGCCGTACCACTTGAACAGGCGGGAGACGGTCAATTCGTCCGGGCCGGGCCCGCGTTCGGTGGTGCTCTCGATGAACGACCGGGCGGCCAGGTCAAGTTGGCTGTCGAGTGCCTCGGCCGTGTAGGCCCGGATGGGCGGGCAAGACCGCGCGCCGCAGTTCAGGGCGAAGTGCAGGCGCGGGTCGAGCGGCAGGACCCAGGCGCGGCGCGGGTCGCCGGCGCGAAACGAGGCCTTCGGCAGCCAGATCGGGCCGCGATTGGCCCGCAGGATGCCGTGCTCGATGTCGTCCAGGCTCAGGCGATGCCCGCCGACGGTCACGAGCGGCCGGCGAAAGAAACGCACCACCCCCAGCCACCCTTCGGTGACGCTGGTTTCGACGCCCTGCTCGACGATGGCGACTATGACCAGCGCGTTATAGAGGTTGATCCAGAACGCGCGACGGGCGGCTTCATCAGGCAGGCCGGCCGGATCATAGCCGGCCAGGAGCGGCATCCTCTCGGCGCGCAGCCCGGCGAAGGTGGGGTCGTCGCGCAGGGCGGTGTAGTTGACGCGCAGCCCGTCGGCGTCGAAGGTCGCGGCCATCAGCTGCTGCAGCTCGCGCTTCAACGTCGAGGCGGGATCTTCTGTGGCCGTTCGCCCGCCGCCGGCCGACATTGTGAAATCCGGCACAAGCGCAGGTAAGGGATGTTGGGCTGGAGGCGTCTGTGGTTCAGGCATGGTCTGGGCCGCTGAGTCATTGATGGGTCATCGATCCGGAAGGCCGTGCAGTGTTGTAAGATAACCTTAGCAAGTGATTGGCTGTCGGCGAAACCGGGCCAGGTCGAGCGGCCGGTTTCTCACACAGGACCAAGGGTAAACAAGATGAATGAGAACCAGAGACAACGCGTGGTCATCGTCGGCGGCGGGTTCGGCGGGCTGTATGCAGCCCAAGCCATGCAACACGCCCCCGTCGATGTGACGCTGATCGACAAGCGCAACTTCCACCTGTTCCAGCCGCTGCTGTACCAGGTGGCGACCGGCCAGTTGAACCCGGCCGATATCGCTTCGCCGCTGCGCACCATCGTGCGCCGGGCGAAGAACATCAAGACCATCACCGCTGAAGTGACCGACATCGACCCGGACAACAAGCGGGTCATCCTGGCCGACGGCGAGGTGGCGTATGACACGCTGATCATCGCCACCGGGGCCAGCCACCACTATTTCGGCCGCGATGACGAATGGGCGGCCCTCGCGCCCGGCCTGAAGACGGTCGAGGATGCCCTCAACATCCGCCGCCGCATCCTGACCGCCTATGAGGCGGCCGAACGCGAGCCCGACCCGGTCGAGCGCCAGGCGTGGCTGACCTTCGTCATCGTCGGCGGGGGCCCAACCGGCGTCGAGCTGGCCGGGGCCATCGCCGAGATCGCCCACCACACGCTGCAGGGCGAGTTCCGCAACTGCGACCCGTCGCTGACCCGGATCCTGCTGCTCGAAGGGCTGGACCGGGTCCTGCCCGGTTACCCGGCCGAGTTGTCGGCCGCGGCCGAAGCGATGCTGGAGCGCCTGAAGGTGACCGTGCGGACGCGCGCCCTGGTGACGGAGATCGAGCCGGACTATGTCATGGTCCGGGACCAGGACACCGGCGAGCAGACGCTCATCCCGGCCCGCACAGTCCTGTGGGGGGCGGGGGTGAAGGCCTCGCCGCTGGGTCGCGTCCTGGCGGAGCGCGCCGATGCCGAGCTGGACAAGGCTGGCCGGGTCATCGTCCAGCCGGACCTGACCATCCCCGGCCGGCCCGACATCTTCGTCATCGGCGACCTGGCCCACTTCGCCCACCAGGGCGGCGGCCCGCTGCCGGGCGTGGCCCAGGTGGCCATGCAGCAGGGCGAGTACGTGGCCGACACCCTGCGGCGGCGGCGCTTCGAGCGAAGCGTGAAGCCCTTTCACTACACGGACAAGGGGGCGATGGCGGTCATCGGCCGCAACGCGGCCGTGGCCGACCTGGGCAAGCTCCACTTCAGCGGCTTCACCGCCTGGCTGCTGTGGGCGCTGGTCCACATCACCTTCCTGATCGAGTTCGACAACAAGTTCAAGGTCGCCTCGCAGTGGGCCTGGACTTACTTCACCCGCCGCCACGGCTCGCTGCTGATCACCGGCGTCGACACGCCGGCCGTCCCGTCGCCGCGGCGCGAGACGGCCGCCGGCGGCGAGGCTGATATGGCGGAAAGCGCGCCCGAGGCCGCGCCGGCGAGGCGTTAGCGCGTCGGGCCGTCCAGGACGCAAAAAAAACAGGGCCGCGCGGGTGCGGCCCTGTTTGCGTCTAGGCAGGCGGTGGTCTTGGCGGGTCAGGCCCGCGCTTCGGCCGCCGGCTCCGGCAGTCTCTCCGGGTCGGCCACCATCCGGCCGCCGCGCACCGTCGCCCCGATGACCAGGCCGGCGCTGATCAGGACCATGTTCTTGATGATATACTGCCCTTCCAGCGTCGGCGCATAGGGGATGTGGGTGAAGACCTCGTTGGGGAACAGGAAGATGGGCGTGATGGTGCCGAGCATCTGCAGGAAGAGCAGGAGCAGCGTCACGCGCATGAACATCCCGGTGATCAACCCCAGGCCGATCAGGCACTCCCACAGGGCGAGGATGTAGATCGACACCTCCGGCCCGATCAGGCCGAAGGTCAGGACCTCGATCGTGCGCGTCGCCAGGTCCTGGGCCGGGCTGAGGCCGGGGAAGAACTTCAGGAAACCGAACCAGAAGAAGACGACGCCCAGGCTGAGGCGCAGCAGCAGGACGCCGTAGCGAGCCATCCAGCGGGTGATGGCCGTGTCCGTTCTGTTGAACCAGTCTTGAAAACCCGTAGCGGTCATAGCTACCTCCTGGCCCTGATCATAGTCCACTTTCGCGCCGGCGTCCGGGCGCGCTAAAGGGCGTCTCATCAGCATAACCCGGCCCAACTTCAGGGCATCGGTGGGGGCGCCGTCCGCGGCGCGTTCGTTTCCCCGCGGGCACGGCCGCTGCTACAATGGCGGCCCATGACCGCCGCCCCGGCCCGACCCGCGCGGAGCCTCGACCTCATCATCGCCTGCCTGCTCTTCGCCGGGCTGGCCACGATCTACTACGCCACGACCAGCGGCATCACCAGCAGCAACGACGGCAGCCACTACGCCCTGCTGCGGACGATGGTCGAGAACCGCGCCTTCACGCTCAACCAGTTCGATGACTACGCTGAGGGCAACGATATCGCCCTGACGCCCGACGGCCGCCTGTTCAGCGACCGGCCGCCCGGCACGGCGCTGGCTGCCGCCCCGCTATACGCGCTGGCCGGCATCCTGCCCGAACCGTTCGCCCATCTGCCGTCGCGCCATGACCCCGGCAGCCCGCGCCTGGTCTACGTCATGCTCCTTCCGGCGCTGGCCGGCGCGGCGACGGCCGTGACGCTCTATGGCCTGCTGCGGGCCGGCGGCGTGCGGCCCGGCGCGGCGCTGACGGCGGTGGTCTTCTTCGGCCTGGGCACGATCCAGTGGAAGTACAGCACCGTCCTCTTCTCCCATGTCCTGTCGGGCTTCCTGGTCATCCTGTCGGTGGCGCTGGCGCTGTGGCTGGCGGAGCGCCCCGGGCGGCACTGGGCCTGGTTCGCGCTGCTGGGCTTCGTCCTCGGCGCGGCCGTGGTCGTCGAATACTCCAACGCGCTCGTCGTCCTGATCGTTGGCGGCTACTGGCTGATCCGGGCCTGGCCGGAAGGCCGCCGGCGGCCGGTTGCGACGCTGCTGGCGCTGGCCGCCGGGGGAGCGGTGCCGGCGCTGTTCCTGGCCGCCTACAACACGCTGAATTTCGGCGGGCCGCTGACGCTCTCCTACGCCTACGCCGTCAACTACCCCTGGGCGGGCAGTTTCGGGACGACGTTCAACTTCCCGCTGCTGCCCGGCCTGCGCGCCCTGCTGCTGGGCGGCGAAGGCGGCGGCTGGTGCGGCGGGCCGTGCCTGAACCAGGGCCTCTTCCTGCTGTCGCCGGTGTTGCTGGTCGCCCTGCCGGGGATCGTGATCTACTACCGGCGGCGGCCGTCGTGGTTCTGGCTGACGACCGCCATCTTCCTCGCCTACCTGCTGCTCTTCGCCCGCCACCACACGTCTCACGGCTTCACCGGCGACGGCCGCTACCTGGCGCCCTTCCTCGGGCTGCTCGTCCTGCCGCTGGGCTTCGCCCTCGACTGGCTGCTGCGGCCCGGCCGCACGCCGGCCGGCCAGGCCGGGCGCGCGGCGCTGGCGCTGCTCGTCTACGGCCTCTTCTACCTGTCGCTGCTCAACCAGTTCCTCCACATCGGCCGCTCGTATAACTACGACCTCGACCTGGGCGCGCTGACCATGCCCCTGACCGGGCCGCAGAACTGGCCCGTCGTGCTGGGCAGCGTCTTTCGCAACACAGCCAACCTGCCGCTGTTGTGGCTGGGCCTGGCGGTCGGGCTGCTGCTCGTCTTCGCCCTCGGCCGGCGCGTCCCCCTTCACCGTTAAGGTTGCACTCACGAAGGCCCTCCGGTTCTGGTAGGTCCCCCGGTCACCTGCTACAATGCGAAATCGTCCCGACCCCGGCGATATCGACCGTGGCGGCTTTCCGGCAAACCCGCACGCAGTGGCCCGCCGGAGAGAAGAGCGGAGGAAGAAGAGCGACGATGCGCAAACACATGCTGTCTGTTCTGGCCCTGCTGGGCCTTCTGTTGGTCATGGCCGCCGCCGGCGGCCCGGCCCATGCCCAGGACGACCTGGGCCCCAACCTCCTGAAGAACCCCGGCTTTGAAGAAGGCCACTTCTATCAGGACAACATCCCGCAGATCACCGCGCCGAACAACTGGCGCATGCTCTGGTCCGACCGCGAACTGATCTTCGGCGGCGAGTGGGTGACGACCCGGCCGGAGACCATCGTCTGGAACCGCGGCGATGCCCCGGCGAACGAAGTCGACCTGTTCTGGAAGGACGGCATCTACAACGTCAAGATATGGAACAGCTGGGCGCCGCTCTGGGCCGGCATGACGCAGGACGTGTCGGGCCTGGAGACCGGGGCCAAGTACCGCTTCGTGGCCCCGGTCTATGTCGACGTCATCGAAGACTACAGCGGGACGACGAAGATTCCGCCGGAGAAGATCGACACCGCCAAAGTCCGGCTCTGCGCCGGGCCGAAGGGGGCCGAGTGGCGCAACGAGACCCAGATCACGTGCAGCGGCTGGTGGACGGGCGCGACGGTCAGCCCCTTCTACCAGGCCTGGTCGACGTTTGTCTGGGACTTCGTGGCCACCCAGCCGGAGATGTCGGTCTTTCTCGACGTCGCCGTCGACTACCCGGCCTACAAGAACAACGGTTTCTTCATCGACACGGTCGGTCTCTACCGCGTCAACGCCGCGCCGGTTCAGGCGTCCGCCGTCCAGGCGGCCGCACCCGCGGCCCAGGCCCAGCCGGCGGCGACGGCCACCCCGCGAGCGGACGGGGCCGTGGTGCACGTGGTCCAGCCCGGCGATACGCTCTGGGTCATCGCCGTCACCTACGCCCAGCAACTCGGCAAGACGCCCGAAGAGGCCCTGCCGTACCTGCAGGAGCTGAACAACAACCCGACCTTTCTGAACGTCGGCGACGAGCTCATCATCATCCCCGGCGGCACGGCCGCTCCGGAGGCGACGGCCGAGACCGCGGCCACCCCCGAAGCCACGGCCGAGGGAGCCGCGCCGGAGGCCACCCCCGAGGGAGCTGCCCCGGAAGCGACGGCCGAAGGCGCGCCCGTCGAGGCGACGCCGGCGGCCGAGGAGCCGGCCCCGGCGGCGACCGAGGCCCCGGCCGAAACCGGCCCCGCGGCCGGCTCGATCTGCGTCGCCGCCTTCGATGACGCCAACGCCGACGGCGTGCGCGACGCGAGCGAGGCGCTGGTGCCGGACGCGGCCATCGCCATCGGCCGCGGCGGCAACACCGTCTCGACCTACATCACCGACGGGATGAGCGAGCCGTACTGCTTCGAACTGGAGGAGGCCGACACCTACCAGTTGCAGGTCTTCCCGCCGGCCGACTTCGCGCCGACGACCGAGAGCAGCTGGGCCGTGGCCGTGGCCAACGGCGAAGCCTACACCGTCTCGTTCGGCCTGCAGAACGCAGCATCCACGGCTGCGGCCGGCGACGCAGGGACAACCGACGTGGCCGCCGATGCGGCGGCTGAGGCGGAAGCGGCCGTTGACGCCGACTCCGGCCTGTTCAGCAACCTGGGGCTGGTCGTCCTGGGCGTGGCCGGGCTGCTGGCGTTGCTGGCGGTGGCCGGCGTCGTGCTGCTGCGGCGGGGGTAGGCAACGTACTACCGGATAGGATGAGGGGGGCCGCAAGGCCCCTCTTTTTGATCAAGAGACACGGTTTCCCGGCGCAGTCCGCTGCACCGAAACCGAGTGCCACCCCATCACCAATCATCGAACAAACCTGGCTGATAAGGATGGTTCGGTTGGCTATCGACGTTGCGCGGCACGAATCCATCATCTACGCCGCCGAGATCGTTGATGGTCTGCGCCACCGCCTCGATGCAGTAAGTCTCCGCTGACTCATTGATCTGCTGGGTGTTGAACCTCAGAATCCGCCAGCCCGCAGCCGTCAGGTGGTTGTTGCGCTCGTTGTCATCGGCCGCCTTGTCCGGGTTGGCGTGATACGTGTCGCCGTCTGTTTCGATGTCCAGGGGGCCGCGCGCGCAGTAGACGGCGAAATCCAGCACGTAGTCGCGTCCACTAACCGTGAGGTATTCCTGTCGTTCAGCGGGTATACGGCGCGTTTTCAGCGCCGCCCAGAGCTTGTCCTCCAGTGGGCTTTCGTCGTAGAGGTCGTTGATCTCGGCCGCGCCAGTGAACTTCGCCCAGGTTGTCGGGATGAAAATGATGCGCCGCCAGCGCCGACTGAAGATGGGCACGCGCAGCCGCTGAAGGGGACCCAACATCAACTGATGATAGACCCTGTTGCTCTTCACCCCTTCCGGCTCGCTCGGGAACAGCTCCCGGCGGGTGGCATTCCGCAGACCCAGAACTTCAGCATAGTAGCGGATAGAGTAAGCCTCGTCAGCGAAGATCTTGGTCTGGTAGAAAGCCAGCCACTGCGGAGGCCAACGCCCTTTGAGACGCTTGTGCGCACTGTCCACGGGGACACGATACCAGCCGTGCTCGCTGGCGATGTGGAAGTCGCGAGGTTCGTTGAGGATGGCGACGAGAACTTCGCCTTTGTTGATGCGGTCGCTTGGCATCCCGGACTGACCTCTATAAGCCCGGTTGCAAAGGGCAAGCTTTCGGGCGGAAACTGAGACTCTGCATCTGGCAGCTATGACCACCTCAACCGGTTAGGAAAGATGGTGTGAAGACGACTCGGTAGGGGTAAATGTCTGTGTCGCTCAATGGTCTCCCGTCAGACCGTTTGACAAGGGCGCTCTTCGGCGGCGTCGCGTCGAGTTTTGTCAGTCCTTCAAAACTGTAGATGGTCTTCTCGCTTCCAACTTCGCCTGCCTCAATGTCGGTCAGCAGCGCGTAGTAAATCAACCCCCCGGTGGTAGCTGCATCCGAGAAGAGGATCGGCATACGCCGACCAGAACGTTGCGCTTCGCGGAACAGCCTCTCGCCGGTTGCCCAGCGCGAGTTTTCCTGAAAGGTGCCCGAGCCACCGGTCTTGAAGGCCTCGTCCAGTTTGCCTGCATGGAGCAGGGTGTAGATGCTGAATTCGCTCAACGTGGTTTCCATCGCATTATCCTCCACACTAGGGTTTTGGGGCTTGGGTTGCGCTCCCTTCCACAATGGCGATCTCCTCATCCGTCAGCCCATACAACTCATACACCAGCGCGTCGATCTGCCGGTCGGTGGCGTCGATCTGCCGCTGGAGGGCGGTCTTCTCGTGCGGAGTGTTGGCCGCGGCCAGCCGCTTGTGCAGGTCGAGCATCCCCTCCACCAGCGCCACCATCCGGTCGTGGCGGGCGGCGTCGGCCGGGTTGGTGAAGTCGATGGTGCGGATGGGAGTATCCCGAATAAAACGCGCCTCAAACGAGTAGTATCCGCTCTCCATCTGTTGCCCTGATTGAGTGATGTAAAAGCTGGCGACTAGGCTATTCAGTAGACCCGCTAAGTACAGAGGGTTTACTTCAGGAGTTGGGACAATGCCGTATCCGCCAGCAGCTCCTCCCAAAAAAAAGTACCCGCCTTGGCCATCAACCAAAAAAGATGCCCTGGGCGCTAGATCAGGTGTGATTAGCTTCGGTTGTCCGACAACGTCAAGTGCCTGACCACGTCCATAGGCATACCACTCAACGTGATTCATCTTCCCATGCTCGCGTTCTCGAAGGAACTTTTGGTGTTCGCGAAAGTAGCTATAAGCGCGGGGAAAGCGTTCACGAAGCTCACGCTCCGGTATCAGCCGCACTACCCCTTCTTTAGGCTGGTAAGGGAATAAGACGACACGCTTAGATGGTAGGGGTGCGTATCTACGCATTTCGGTCCCCTTTATCAGGACACGGCAAAGCTCTTCCTCCAACTCCACCACTCTATCTGCATGTTTCGAGTAAGCAGTGACTATCCCTTCTCCACGCGCCATTAGATCTAGGACGTAAAGCTTGTCTGCGCTGGTCTTCAATCCTTGGAATATGCGGTCAGTTTGTTCGGCAAGGGGCGTTCCGTGTTCGCGCAGTTTCTGAAGCAGTTGAAGGTTACGAGTGCTACGAAGCACCCAAGGAGTTGCCGTAATGTTTTGGATGCCAATACGCATGGGCAGTGCAGCGTCGAGAAGTTCAGACAACAGCACACCTGTCGTGTTCTTGGAGATTTCCTTGAAATCGAAGGCCTCATTTTGTTGGGCAGTCAGTAGCAGGAGACATGTGTTGACAAAGGCATTGGGAAACACAAGGTTGTGCGTGAAGCTTACTAGCTCTGCAACGTTCTTACTATTCGCAAGAATGGTCCGCAAAGCCTCTCCAAACTGAACTTTGTAGAACTTTTGCGGCAGGATGTAGCCCAACCGGCCGCGCTCGCTCAGCAGTTGCAGCCCGCGCTCGACGAAGACGACGTAGATGTCGTAATTGCCGCTGCTCGCCGCGCGGTAGGCCTTCTTGTAGTGCTCCACCTCCAGCGGGGCCCACTCCTTGAGCGTCTGGATGCGGATATACGGCGGGTTGCCGATCACCGCGTCAAATCCGCCCGCGGCGAAGATGTCGGGGAAGGTCGCCTTCCAGTCGAAGGCATTGACCCGGGCCACGTCGGCGTCGGTCGGCGTTGTTGTAGAGACGGCCCGCCGAGCCGTCTCTACAGGGGCCGTCGCGTCGGGGGCGGCGAACAGGGATTGTTGGGCATAGAAATCCGGCCCGATGAGCGAGTTGCCGCAGTGGATGTTGCCGCTCAGGTCGGGCAGCACCCGCTCCGGCAGCAGGCCGAGCTGGGCGCTCAGCGCGTCGGGCGTGCCCTCCAGCAGCTTCAGCAGCAGCGACAGCTTGGTCACCTCGACCGCCTGGGCGTCGATGTCGACCCCGTACAGGTTGTCGAGCAGGATGCGCTTGCGCTCGGCCAGCGTCAGGTGGGTCTCGCCGTTGGCCGTGGCGGCCAGCGTCGCCTTCCTGCCCTTCAGCCACTTCTCCGCGTTCTTGCGGTAGCCCTGCAGGTGCCAGTCGAGCAGGAACTGGTACGCCCCCAGCAGGAAGCTGCCGCTGCCGCAGGCCGGGTCGAGGACGCGCATCCGGCTGACCGGGCCGTCGGGCGACGGCGTGTGGCCCTCGACCAGCTTCCCGACCGTCTGGCGGACGATGTAGTCGACGATGTAGCTCGGCGTGTAGTAGACGCCGCCGGCCTTCTTGACCTCCGGCTTCTCCTCGACCACCGCCCGGTGGCCGTCGGTCAGGCGGATGACCTTGCCCAGGAACTGCTCATAGACCTGGCCCAGCACCTCCGGGGGGAAGACGGAGAACTCATACGGGCTGACCGGCTCGTAGAGGGCCTTGAGGATGCCCTTCAGCGGCGCGTCGTCGAGGGTCAGGCGCGGCGTCAGCGTGTCGGGGGTGTCGCGGTGCTTCTCCTCGGCGAAGTGGAACAGGCCGGAGTTATAGCGGCCGTCGGCCTGGCGGAAGAGGGCCATCAGTCGGGCATAGGTGTCGGCCCCCTTGGCGATGTCGCCCAGGCGGCCGTAAGGCTCGACGCCGCGGTCTTCGGCGATGCGCAGGAAGAGGATGCGGTCGATGGTCTGCTGGACGGCGTAGTTGAGCTCGCGCTCGCTCAGGCCCTTGTTGCGGTTGGCGAAGGCGCGGGCCAGGGTGACGCGCCATTCGTCGAGCGTGGCCAGGAAGGCGGCGTCGACCGGCTCGGCCCGCTTGACCGGGGCCAGGGCATCGAGCGAGCCGGACAGGACTGCCTCGCGGCTGAAGAGGGCGGCGATGTCGTCCCACTTGTCCGGGTACTGGTCATAGGTGAAATAGGTGACCCGGGCGACGGTCGGCGGGTCGCCCTGCTTCGGCCGGACGGTGGCGTCATAGACGGCGAACTCCTCGAAGTCGGTCAGGACGCTGCGGGCCAGCTTGGCCGTCCAGGCATAGCGGCGGACCTGGAAGGCGGCGCTGAGGCCGGCGGCGATGTCGACCGCGGGCTTCTTGGCCTCGACGAAGAACTTGCGCCGGTTGTCGAGCCGGAAGCTGTAGTCGGGGGCCTTGGGCTTGCCCTCGATCTCGATCTTGTCTTCGTGGACGACCTCGCGCACGGCCGCGCCGCGGCTGTTGTTGACATCCCAGCCGAGGGCGATGAAGAACGGGTTGATCAGTTCGACCCGGGTCTGGGTCTCGTTGAAGTCCGGCCGGCGAAAGCGGCCGCGGTCGTCGTGGAAGCGTTCGACAAGTCGTTCGATCTCGACAGGGACGGGCATGGTGGCACTCTCGATCCGGGACCTCGGCGGTCTGTCCTGCCAGCTACGGCGAATTGTAGCACGATAGACGATAGACGATAGAAACTCGGTTTCTTGAAGAAACCGAGTTTCTGGGCGAAGGAAACCGAGTTTCCAGGCCGGTTTGTTTCGACACGGCCCGTTCCCTCCGTCGCCTTAGCGTGGACTGAACGTTTCCGCCGCGCCATGCGGCCGCTTTTCCCTTCGTCTACACTGGTAGACAGGGAACATCCAGACCACGCCCATCGTCTGATCGATCGACATGCAAACGAACCAGCCTGTCCAATACGTGCCCGCCAACCTGCCGCCCGAACCGCCCAGGCGCGGCTGCGGCTGCCTGGGGGGCGTCCTCCTCGGCGTCGCCTTCCTGATCCTGGCCGCGGCCGTGGCGGCGGCGGCCGCCGCCGGCAGCCTGGTCTATGCCAACTGGTCGAGCGAGCTGGCGACCAACACGGAGCGCCTGGCGGCCGCCCGCGACCGGGAGACGTTTGAGACGACGCAGATCCTCGACCGGGACGGCGAAGTCCTGTGGGAGATCTTCGGCGAGGGCAAGCGGACCCGCATCCCCCTGGCGCAGATCCCGCAACACCTGATCGACGCCACCATCGCCGTCGAAGACGACACCTTCTATGAGAACATCGGCCTCGACGCGCCGTCGCTGGCCGCGGCCGTGGTCGCCAATGTCCGCGAGCCGGAAGGCCGCCCCGTCGGCGGCAGCACGATCACCCAGCAGCTCGTCCGCCACATCGCCTTCGACTATGAGGAGCGGGCGGCCGTGTCCTATGACCGCAAGGTGAAGGAGATCGTCCTGGCCTGGATGATGAACCGGGACTTCAGCAAGGACGAGATCCTGGAGATGTACCTGAACGAGATCTACTACGGCAACCTGGCCTATGGCATCGAGGCGGCCGCCCGGACCTACTTCGGCAAGGGCGCGGCCGAGCTGACGCTGGGGGAGGCGAGCCTGCTGGCCGGCTTGCCGCAAAGCCCGGTCGAGCTTGACCCGCTGACCAACATCGAAGGGGCCAAGGAACGGCAGTGGCTGGTGCTAAACCTGATGGTCGCCGAGGGGAAGATCGACCGGGCCCAGGCGGAAGCGGCCTATCTGGAGCCGCTGAACTTCGCGCCGCAGGAAGTCAGCCTGGCCGCGCCCCACTTCGCCGTCTACGTCCGCCAGCAGCTTGAGGAGCAGTTCGGGGCCGATGTGGTCGCCAACGGCGGCCTGCGCGTCACGACGACGCTCGACATGGATTACCAGCGCCTGGCCGAGCAACTGGCCCGCCAGCACCTTGACGCCATCGACCCGGTCCACAACCTCAACAACGCCGCCCTGGTCGCGCTGAAGCCGGGCACGGGCGAGATCCTGGCCATGCTGGGCAGCGTCGACTACCAGGACGAGGGCATCGACGGCAACGTCAACGTGACGCTGACCCCGCAGCAGCCGGGCAGCGCCATCAAGCCGCTGACCTATGCCCTGGCCCTGTCGCCGGCCGAGGGCGGCGAGCCGCGCCTGACGCTGGGCGATATCCTGTGGGACGTGGAGGTCGACTATGAGCAGGCCGGCGGCGAGAGTTACGCGCCGGTCAACTACGACGGCCGCTTCCACGGTCCGGTGCGGCCGCGGGCGGCGCTGGCCAACAGCTACAACATCCCGGCCGTGCTGGCGTTGCAGGATGTCACCGTGCCGAAGCTGCTCGACTTCGGCCGGGCGCTGGGCCTGACAACCTGGACGGGCGACTCGAGCAACTACGGCCTGTCGCTGACGCTGGGCGGCGGCGAAGTCACGCCGCTGGAGCTGACGGCCGCGTATGCCACCTTCGCCAACGGCGGCAACCTGGTGACGCCGGTGTCGATCCTCAAGGTCGAGAACACCAGCGGCGAGGTGCTATATGAGCAGCCGCCGGCCGAGCCGCTGCGCGTCGTCGATGAGCGCGTGTCGTACCTGATCAGCAACATCCTCGACGACGATGCGGCTCGCGTCCCGGCCATGGGCAGCGAGAACCCGATGGCCCTGCCCTTCCCGGCCGCGGCCAAGACCGGCACGACCAACGACTTCCGCGACAACTGGACGATGGGCTATACCCCCGGGCTGGCCGTCGGCGTCTGGACGGGCAACACGGACAACAGCGAGATGATCGACATCAGCGGCCTGACCGGCGCCGCGCCGCTGTGGAGCAGCTACATGCGCGGCGTGTACAGCAACGCCGGACTGGTCGACAAGCTGGCCGTGAACGGCCAGGCGCCCGCGGCCGACTTCGTCCGGCCGCCCGGCATCAGTGAGCGGCCGCTGTGCGCCCTGGAGTCGGCGACGATCGGCTCGATCGACTGCGCGCCGGGCGGCACCGAGCTGTTCCTCGACAGCGCCCAGCCGCCGACGCCGGTGCCGACGACCGAGTTCCCGCAGGTTTTCTGGGAGAAGCTCGACCCGGCCGTCTGGCGGGCGCCCGCCATCCCGCTGCCGCCCGCCCCGGCCGACCCGCTGCTCGTCGATGCCGCCGCCGATGAAGACGCGCTGCCGCCGCAGATCTTCTGCCAGTTCCCGGAGGGGACCGACGCGACCTTCCTGCCGCCGGGAGCCGCGCCGCAGGTCTTCCTGGCGCCGCCGCGCAACCCGGAGAGCCTGAAGGGGGCGCATGAGTGGGCCCAGGCCAACAACCTGGCGCTGTGGCCGGCGGCCGCCTGCACGGAGGAGTTGATCGCCCTGGGCCAGACCGGGCAAGACGCCGTCTACCGGATCACCTTGCCCAAGGACGGCGACACCGTCAGCGGCTCGACGCCGATCATCGGCATCGCCAGCTTCGACCCGGCCATGGTTGAGTTCTACAAGGTCGAGTTGGGCATCCCGAACGGTTCCGAGATCCAGTGGCTGACGCTGGGCGAGACGCACAGCACGCCGGTGGTCAACGGGCAGCTGGAGACGCTGCAAGCCGGGGGCCTGCCGCCCGGCCCATACTTTCTGCGGCTGATCGTGGTCAAGGACAGCAACTACGTCGGCGAGCCGCATGTGGTGCAGATCGTAGTGGAATAAGATCGTATTACACATTTGCACGGTATTCGTGAAAGGCGTAAACTGTGCATATGATTGTCTCATTCGGAGATGAGGCAACGGCCGATCTGTATCATGGACGGCGCACAGCGCGTACCCGTCGTTTTCCACACGACATCGTGAGCCGGGCGCTGCGCAAGCTCGACGTCCTTAACGCAGCTCATCAACTCATCGATCTCGAATCTCCCCCCGGCAACCGGCTCGAGGTCCTGCGGGGTGATTGGAGTGGCTTTCATAGCATTCGGGTGAATGAACAATGGCGGCTTGTTTTTCGGTGGCTGGACAACAATGCCCACGACGTGCAGCTTGTTGATTATCACTAGGTGTAGTCCTGATGGTCCCGGAAAATCGAATCCCAACACATCCCGGTGAGGTCCTGCTTGAGGAGTTTCTTGAGCCGCTGGGCTTAACCCAGGTCTCATTAGCGAAGCACCTGCAGATCTCCGTGCAGCGGGTGAACGAGATCATCCGCGGAAAGCGTGGCGTGACGCCGGAGACTGCCTGGCTTCTGGCCCAGGCATTCGGCACGACGCCGCAGTTCTGGTTGAACCTGCAAATGAACTTCGACCTGGCCACCGCCAGGCCGAAGCGCGACATTTCGCCATTGGTTGCCTAGCCTTTGTTCCCCGTCAACATGCGGCCCCTCGACAAAGCTCGCGCCATCCTTCACGGCCGCGCGAACCTGCGCTGG
>CAYRBP010000011.1:27418-55909 GCA_964422535.1 uncultured Ardenticatenaceae bacterium
CACGGCCGCGCGAACCTGCGCTGGCTGATCGGCGGCGCCTGCTCCGGCAAGTCGACCATTGCTCGCGCGATTTCGGGCCAAACGGGCATCCCTGTCTATGACATGGACGAACACGTCTTCGGCCGCTATACGTTCGACGCCGCACGCCACCCGGCGACAACCGCCTGGTTCACGGCCGAGAATCCGCTCGGCTGGATGCTCTCGCAACCGTGGGAGGCGTTCGACGCGCTCTACCGCGCGACCAACGCCGAAATGCTCGACCTGCTGGCCGACGACCTGAGCGGCCGCCCGGATGACCCTTTGCTGATCGACGGCGGTATCAGCCACCCGTCCGTGCTGGCCCAGGTCATCCCGCCGGAGCGGATCGCCTGCCTCGAAGCGCCGGAGGCGTTCCCAGCCCGCGAGTGGGAGACGGCCGAGAACCGGGCCGAGATGAAACGCTCCGTGCTGGCCCTGCCGGACGGCGAGGCGATGTGGCGGCGCTTCCTGGACTACGACCGGCGAATGACCGAAACCATCGGGCAGGAGAGCCGCGAAGCGGGGATCCGCGTCTTCGGTTGGGAGGAAGCGGCGGCCGTGGCCCATCTGGCCGAGTCCGTAGCGAGGACTCTGGCGCTATGACCCCTGACGACATCCTCCGCGACCACACCCCTGAAGTCCGCGCCGTAGCCGACGCCCTGCGCGCGCTGGTCCATGATACGATCGACGGCATGACCGAACGCGCCTACCCCGGCTGGCACGCGATCGGCCTGCGCCACCCGAAGGCCGGCTACGTCTGCGGCATCTTCCCGATGGAGGACGCGGTGCGCTTCGTCTTCGAGCACGGCCGCCAGTTGTCCGACCCCACCGGCATCCTGACCGGCGACGGCAAGCAGGTGCGCTATATCGACCTGCGCGCCGCCGGCGACATCCCGGCCGAGGCGCTGCGGCCGCTGCTGCTGGAAGCCGTCGCCCTCCGGTCGCGCTAGCGTCGTCCCCGCAGGCCGCCGGCCTCGCGGCCGAACCGTTCCGTTTAGATTGACGGCGTATCACTAAAGTGGTACGATGAGACTGCACAAGAGCCGGGCCGGGCCGCGCGACGCCCTGCCCGCCGCCGTTGCCCCGCCAGTCCCCGGCTCCGCGCCCCTTATGAACCTCTTCGATTTTCAACGACGCCCGCACATCCGGGCCGCGATCCTGATCCTTGGACTGGCGCTGAGCGCGGTCCTTCCGGCACGCGCGGCCGGCGCCGCCGTGCGCGCTGTCCTGTTCTACTCGCCAAATTGCGGCCACTGCCACTACGTGATCGAAGAAGTGCTGCTCCCGATGGGAGACCAGTACGGCGACAGGCTGCAGATCGTCGGCATTGACATCACCGACCCCGGCGGGAGGGCGCTGTACGAGGAGACGCTCGACTACCTGTCCATCCCGGAGAACCACATGGGCGTGCCGATGTTGCTCGTCAGCGACGTGGTGCTGGTCGGCTCGGCCGAAATCCCCGAGCGCTTCCCCGGGATGGTCGAAGCCTACCTGACCGGCGGCGGCACGGACTGGCCGGACGTGCCCGGACTGGTCCCCGTCCTGGTCGCCAACGGCCTCATGGAAGACGAAGCGCCATCCGCTCCCACACCGGAATCCGGGCAACCCGTCGCCTCGGCGGATTCTGCCACCACGGCAGAGTCCACGGTAGCTCCTGCCGCCACGGCCGCCACTGGCTTACCGGCGACAACCGTCCCGGCGACGGCCATCGCCGCCCAGCCGGAAGCCGCCGTCGCCGCCCCAGAAGCAAGCGCGCCCGCTGCCCTGGCCCTCGAGACGGCAGCGGCGCCCGCCGGCGCATGGGACCGGGTCCGCCTGGACCCGGTGGGCAACAGCCTGTCGATCCTCGTCCTGGCCGGCATGATCGCCGCCGTCGTCTACGCGGCCGCGCGGTTGTGGCAGGCCCGGGCCCGAGGGGCGGATGTGCTGTCCGGCGTCAAAGCGCCCGGCGTTCGGCGCTGGGCTGTCGCCGCGCTGTGCGCCGTCGGGCTCGGCGTCTCGGCCTACATGGCCTACGTCGAAACGACCCACACCGCGGCCGTGTGCGGCCCGGTCGGCGACTGCAACACCGTCCAGCAGAGCGCGTACGCGTCCCTGTTCGGCGTCCTGCCGATCGGGGTGATGGGCATGCTGGGGTACGGGCTGATGCTGATCGCCTGGGCGGCCGTCGCCTGGGGCCGGGCTGCTGTTCGCCCGCCGGCCGGCTGGGTCTTGCTGGGCGGCGCGTTCTTCGGGACGCTGTTCTCGATCTACCTGACCTTTCTCGAACCGTTCGTGATCGGCGCAAGCTGCGCCTGGTGCCTGACGTCGGCGGTGGTGATGACGCTGATCTTGCTCTTGTGCGTCCCGGGCGCGCAAGGGGTGAAGGCGGAAGCGGCCGTCCGCGCGGCTGCGGACGCCTAGCGCCGGCGGCGTTCGCTCAGCCCTCGCCGGCAGCAGGCCCGGGGCCACCGGCCGCGCGATCCGAATGCGGGCTGTCGTTCCTGCCCCACACCGCCTGCAACAACTTCCTCACGTGGGGCGGCAGCAACCAGACGACGGTGTTGCCGTCCGACTCCGACACGACCAGGTTGTGCATCCGCATCTGTTCCAGGGCGGCCATGACCGTCCCGCGGTTCAGGTTGCAGGCCTGGGCGATGACGCCGGCCGAGGTCGGCAGAAGCGGCAGCATATTGCCCATGGTCAGCATGACCTTCAATTGCGAACCGGAGAGGCTGATCACCAGTTGTTCCAGGTCGACATCCTTCGAATCTTTCAGGGTCGTCATGGGGCTCCTCCTGAAGCCTTTGTCGATGTTCACGCCGGCCGGCAACAGGTCGGGCGGCAAGCGAAACAGGCGCAGCGTGAGCGCGTACAGCGGCGAATGGGCGAAGTATTCCCAGGCGCTGTAACGCTCGATCGGGTCTTCGCCGAAGTAGTCGATCACCGCCTGGCGCAGCACGGCCAGGCAAAGCTGCTCCTCCGGCATCAGTCCGCCGGGAACGTCGTGGTCGAGCAATGTCTGGAGTCGGGCCTGCAGGTTGGCGTTTAGGTCTGTCATGGTTGCCGCCGCCGCTCGGTGGGTCAGGGCCGAACGGCTACTGCCATTGAATGACTGCCGTCATTGAATGACTGTCGTCATTATAAAGATCGATAGAACGTTTGTGCTATTCAATTTTTAGCATGCCCCGCTCTAATGAAGTTCTTCACCGGACGCTCCCCTACTCGAGCGCGCTCACCCAGGCCGCGACCAGGTTGCGCACGTGGCCGTCGCGGCGGATGTCGCCGCCGACCAGCAGCAACGACCGCCCGCGGATGACCTCCCGGTAACGCTCGTAGACCTTCGGCCGGATGATGACGTTGATCATCCCGTCTTCGTCCTCCAGCGTCAGGAAGTGGAAGCCCTTGGCCGTCGGCGGCGACTGGTGGACGACCAGCAGCCCGGCGGCGCGCACCGGCCGGCCGTCTTCGCACAGCCCGACCGCCCGGCTGCCCAGGATGCCGCGCGAGGTCAGGGCAGCGCGGTAGAGGGTCATGACGTGGTCGCCGGGCGAGAGGCCCATGATCTGCTGCTCGGCCAGCATCGCCTCGGCCGGGGTCAACTCCGGCAGCGGCACCATCTCGCGCGGCATGGCCAGGTCGAGCGTGTCCTCGCGGTAATCGAGCGTGCCCAGTTCCCAGACCAGATCGCGGCGCGGGATGCCCCAGCCGTCCATCGCCCCGGCCATGATCAGTCGCTCGACCAGTTGCCGCCCCAGCCGGGTGCGCTTGCAGAAGTCGGCCAGCGAGGCGAGCGGCCGCCGCTCGCGCTCGGCGATCAGCCGCTCGACGGCGTCGTCGCCCAGGCCCTTGATCGTCCGCAACCCCAGCCGGATGCCGGCCGTCCCGCCCTCGCCCGCCTCCGGGAAACAGCCCGCCCGGCTGGCGGCCAGGTCGACCGGGAAGACGGGCATGCCCAGCCGGCGGGCCTCGTTGACCAGCACGGCCGGCGTCCAGAAGCCCATCGGCTGGTTGTTCAGCAGGGCGCAGAAGAAGGCGGCCGGGTAGTAGCGCTTCAGCCAGGCCGAGCGATAGACGAGCACGGCGAAGGCGGCGGCGTGGCTGCGGGCGAAGGAGTAGCCGCCGAAGGCCAGCAGTTGCTCGAAGACCCGCTCCGCGACCTCAGGCTCGACCCCGTTCCCGGCCGCGCCGCGCAGGAACGCCTCGCGGAAGCGACTCAATTCCTCTGTCGCTCGCTTTGCCCCCAGTGCCCGGCGCAGTTGCTCGCCCTGGCCGCCGGTGAAGCCGGCCAGGTCGCGGGCCACCTTCAGCACCTGTTCCTGGAACAGGATGACGCCCAGCGTGTCGCGTAGCGCCGGCTCCAGCAGCGGGTGGGCATAGGTCACCGGCTCGACGCCCGCCCGCCGTCGCAGGAAGGGGTGGACCATGTTGCCCTGGATCGGCCCGGGACGGATGAGCGAGATGGAGATGACCAGGTCATTGAAGCAAACCGGTCGCAGCCGGGGTAGTACCTGGGCCTGGGCCCGCGACTCGACCTGAAAGACGCCGACCGTGTCGGCCGCCGCGATCATCTCATACACCGCCGGGTCGGTGAAGGGCAGGACATCAAGGTCGATCGCCTTGCCCGTCGTCTCCTCGATCAGACGGACGGTCTCGGCCACGGCCGAGAGCATCCGCAACCCGAGGATGTCGATCTTCACCAGCCCAACCTCTTCCAGCGCGTCCTTGTCCCACTGGACGACGACCCGGTCGGCCATCGTCGCCGGCTCGGTCGGCACGCGGCCCATCAGCGGCACGCCGGTGATGATCATCCCGCCGGAGTGGATGCCCAGGTGGCGCGGGAAGTCGTGGATCTCGGCGCACAGTTCGCCCAGCAGCCGGCGGGTGGACGACGCCTCCCGGTCGCGGACGTCGGCCGGGCCGGCGGCGTCGGCCGGCCGGTCGAACGTGTCGGCCACTTCGGCGATGACCTCCGGCGAGAGGGCCAGCGCCTTGCCGATGTCGCGCACGGCGCTGCGGGCCTGGAAGGTGACGAAGGTGCAGGCCATGGCCGTGTGGGCCTCGCCGTAGCGGGTGTAGATGTACTGGATGACTTCCTCGCGCCGGGCAGCGTCGAAGTCGATGTCGATGTCGGGGGCGTGGATGCCGTGCCCGCCGGCCTGGCGTTCGTCGGACAGGAAGCGCTCGAAGACGAGGTCATGGGCCAGCGGGTCGATCGGGCTGATGAAGAGCAGGTAGGCGACCAGCGACCCGGCGGCCGACCCGCGCCCCTGGCAGGCGATACCCTGCTCGCGGGCATAGCGGACGATGTCCCAGACGATCAGGAAGTAGTTGCCCAGCCCGGCCCGCTCGATGACGCCCAGTTCGTGGGCCAGTTGCTCATAGACGGCCGCCGGCGGTTCTGGGCCGTAGCGCGCCGGCACGCCCTCGCGGCAGAGCCGGTGCAGGTAGGCGCTGCTGCTCATCCCCCCCGGCGTGGGGAAGTGGGGCAGGTCCTGCAGGCCGTACCGCAGCTCGAAGCGGCAGCGTTCGGCCACGGCCAGGGTGTTGGCCAGCGCCTCCGGCCGGTCGGGGAAGAGGGCGGCCATCTCGGCCGCGGGCTTCAAGTAGTATTCGGAGTTGAGCCGGCGCAGCCCGGTCGCCTCGTCCAGGGCCGCGCCGTGGCGGATGCAGACCAGGACGTCCTGCAGCCGGTGGCCTTCCGGCCGGGCATAGTGGACATTGTTGGTGGCGACGCACTCCAGCCTTAAGTAGGCAGCCAGAGCGGCCAGCCGGTCGCTGAGCGCCTCATCGCCGGGGACGAAATGGCGCTGGAGCTCGATCAGGAAGTGGTCGCGGCCGAAGAGGTTCAGATAGCGCCGGGCGACGGCCGCCGCCTCTGCCCGCGACGCCCCGGCCAGCAGCGCCGCGGCGATCTCCCCGCGCCGGCAGCCGGACAGGGCGATCAGCCCCTCGGTGCAGCCGATCAACTCCGAGAAAGGCAGGGCCGATTCGCCCTTCGGCGCGGCGGCCCGGCCGCGGCTGATCAGGTAGCACAGGTTGTGCCAGCCGGCCTGGTTCTCGGCCAGCAGCGTCAGGTGGAAGGCGCGCGCCGGGTCATTGGCCCCGCGGGCGGGGTCGTCCGCGTGGAGGGTCAGTTCCGCGCCGAGGATCGGCCGCACGCCCGCCTCGCGCGCGGCGCGGATGAAATGCACCGCGCCGTAGACGGCGTCGTGGTCGGTCAGGGCCAGGGCGGGCATGCCCAGTTCGGCCGCGCGAGCCACCAGCGCCTCCGGCTTGCTGGCCCCGTCGAGCAGGCTGAAATTCGAGTGGCAGTGAAGTTCAACGTAGGGCATAAGCGAATGAATGGACCACGGATTACACGGATGACGCGGATGAACACGGAACAAAAAGGGAAATCAGAGCCCTTCCTTGCCGCGGAAATCCGCGTTTGATCCGCGTCATCTGCGTCCCATTCTTCTCAGTCATACAGTCGCTGCAGGAACCAGTCTCCGGTGTTCAGGTCATGGAAGATGATGACCAGCAGGCCGCTGGTCGTCGTCAGCTTGTAATAGGCGCGCCAGGCGGAGGCCCGCCACCAGTCGGTGCGGACCCGCCAGCGACGGGTGATCGTCTCGACCTCGTGGGTCTGGCCCAACCAGACGAAGCGCAGCGGCCCGGCGGCCGCGTCCTCGCTGACGACGATCGGCGTGCCCTCCGGCCAGAGGCGGGTCACCGGCCGCGCTCCACAGGGCGTTCCACACCCAAAGGCTGCAACTGAAAGCGGCGCTCCGGCAGCGGGTGGTCGATCTCGGCCAGCACCGGCCGGAAGAAGCAACCGGCGTTGTGGCGGGCCAGCAGGTCGCGCAGTGTCTCCTGCAGCTCCCGCTCGGCCCGCGCCCGGCCGTCGTCGAACAGGCTCAGCTGCCGCGCCGCCGCCGGCAGGAGGTCGCGGCTGCCCAGCGTCAGCCGGATGATGCCGGCGGGGGCGCGATCATCGGCCGCCGGCCGCTCTCCCTTTCTCCCCTGCTCCCCTGCTCCCCTGCTTCTCTGCTGATCACTGCCCACTGTCCACTGCCCACCGATCACGCCCCCCAACAAATCCAGCCACGCCTCCGTCAGATGCCGCCCTTCGGCCGTTGGCCGGCGCAGCGTCAGGGTGCTCTGATCATGGCGGCCGTCCTCCCACTCCCAGACCAGGTACACCTCTCGCGCCTCCAGGCCACCCGTCTCCAGCCGGGCGACGACCTGCCCGGCCAGCCGGCGGACGACCGAGGCCAGCACCTGCGAATCGGCCACGGCCGGCTCGAAGGTGTGGCTGGCCTGCTCGTGGCGACGGCCGTCGCGCGGGGGCCGGATTGGCCGCTCGGCCGGCTGGCCGGAGGCGAGACGGTGCAGTCCTTCGGCCTCCGCGCCGAACTGGGCCACGAAGGCCGCCCGCGGGATGCGGGCCAGGTCACCCAGGGTGCGGATGCCGAGCAGCTGCAACCGGCGCAGCGTCTCCCCCTCCAGCGGCAGAAAGGCGATGGTCTGCGAGGCCAGGAAGGGGGCGTCCTCTCCGGGCTCGATGACCCGGGCGTGGTTGGGCCGGCCGAGCGTGGCCGCGACCTGGGCGGCGAACTTGCCCGCGGCCAGCCCGATGGCCGGGGCCAGGTGGGTCTCCCCGCGCAGCGTCCGGCCGAGCTCCCCGGCCAGGAAGAGGCTCTCGTCGCGCGGCAGCCCCTCGAAATCGAGGAAGTAGCGGGCCGGCAGGGTGCGGCCGTCGACGGTGAACCGGACGGCCGGGCCGGCGAACGGGTGCCACAGCTCCTGCGGCTCGACCAGCGGTGAGAAATCGAGCAGCACATCGACGATCTCGCCCGAGGCCTGGGCATAGCGAGGAGGGGCCGCGGGGATGAAGGCCGCCTCCGGCGACAGGACATGGGCCAGGCGCAGGGTCATGCCGGCCCGGACGCCGTGGCGGGCGACCTCGCGCGAGAAGGCGAAGATGGGCTTGGCCTCCCACGGCTGGCCGCCGATGGCCAGCGGCTTCTCGGCCAGCGCCGTGGCGGCCCGCCGCTCGACCGCGGCCGCGAAATAGGGGACGGAAATGCAGGCGATCATGCGTCCATCAGAATGGCACGCTGGTGAACGCAGATTGCGGCGCCGGTGAACGCTGATCCGGGACTATTTCTGATCAGCGATCATCCGCGTTCCATCGGCGTCATCCGCGCGCTATCCTTTCTTCTTCCTCCTTGAACATAATCGCCACATCCACCATCCGGCCCTCGGCCGCGAGGCGGTTCTTGGCGACCAGCACCTGGGCCGCGTAGCCCTCTACGTCGCGCCGGCGATAGAGCCAGCGCTCGCGCCGGATGACCAGGCGGACCGAGGCGAAGTGGGGCAACGGCGTCGGCGCGGGCGCCGGCCCCATTGCCGGGTCGTTGGCGTAGGCGTCGAACGACGGCGGGCTGCCCGGCGGCAGGCCGGTCAGGAAGATCAGCGCGCACCCCGACCGGGCCAGCGGCGCGACCAGCCGACCCAACGTTGACGACAGGGCCTCCATCCGTTCCGGCCCGGCCAGTAACCGCAGCGGGCAATCGACCACCACGACGCTGAAACCGCCGTTGAGGGCGAAGTCGGGCAGCATGGCCAGCGCCTGGCGGACGGTGTAGGGCCGGACCAGCACCAGCCGGCTCAGGTCGACCCCGCAGCGGGCGGCGTACGCCGGGTCAAACGTCCGCTCCAGGTCGAGGTAGGCCGCCGGGCGGGCGGGCGCGCCCGCGGACCCGCCCGCGACCGCTCCGGCGACAAGCTTCAGCGCCATCGTTGCCATGCCCGAGGTCGGGCTGCCGACGATCTCGCTCAGGCGGCCGCGGGGCAGCCCGCCGATGCCCAGCGCCGCGTCGAGGGCCGGGAAGCCGGTCGGGATGGCATCGATCACCGGCGCTTTCGATTTGCCGATGGCACGCGGCCCAAAGCGAGCCTGCAGGTCGGCGACGGTCTTTTCCAGCCGGCGTTTTTGGTCGGCCGCCACAGGTTGTGCCCCTCACTTCCGAAACAAATGATAGAACTTGTGTTCTACTGTCAGGGCGATTGTATCATGGGGAGCGGGGGAAGAAGCTGTGAAGGAAGCGTGAAAAGTCGGGCAGAGCGGCCGCGGGGTTGCGAATGACTCCGCCTTGATAGGATATCTGTATGGATGAGGCTTGACCTTTGACGACTACCTGATGACTGCAGGCTGCATGCTTTTGCAGAAAGTTGGTTGCATTACCACTGGAAGTGGTTTGGGCGAGTTCTGCCGGCGGCTTCAGTCGATGAGTAGTGCGATGAGTAGTGTCGGTAACGGCAGCACTCGCATGATGCGGCATGAGCTCCCGGCCGTTGCTTTCCTTTCAAGCCCGTGTTATGATCGCCAAAATGTAACATCTGGCTATTCTGTACAATTTGCACAAAACGAGGTGATCCGGCCGTGGAAAAGAAAATGAACATCACCCAGGTGCGCGACGCACTGGGCGATCTGGTCGATGAGGTACAGTTCCAGAACAGCACGGTCGTCATTGTCAGGCATGGCAAACCAGCCGCGGCCGTTGTTCCGCTGCACGTCTACGAAAACTGGAAATCGAACCGAACGCGGCTGTTCGCGCTTGTCCGGCAGATGCAGGAGGCCGGCGACGGTGATCCGGATGAAATCATGGAGCTTGTCCTGGAAGCCCAAGCAGCGGCGCGAGCGGAGGCATCCGACGAATCCCCGTCATGAAGGCCGTCCTCGACGCCAACGTCTTCGTCAGCGCCTTGCTAAGCGCGCGGGGCGCGCCCGGCCAGATCCTCGACCTGTGGCAACAGGAAGTGTTCGAATTGCTGGTCTCCACCGCGATTCTGGATGAGATCGAGCGCGTGCTCCGCTATCCCAAGATCGCTGCGCTGCACAGACTGTCCGAAGCGGAACTCCTGGAGTTCCTTGGACTTCTGCGGGAAGAAGGCCGGTTAATCACGCCCGGGGAAACGCTCTACCTCAGCCCTGACGAAACCGACAACCGCTACATCGAGTGTGCAGTGACCGGGAATGCCGACTATCTTGTCACCGGCGACAAGCAACATTTGTTGCCGATCGGCCAGCATCAGGGAACGCTGATCGTTTCCCCAGCCGTGTTTCTCGCTTTGATTCAGCTTGATCGCTGATACCAGACCCGGCCAGAAACCATGGCCACGAATTGGCACGAATGAAGGCCCCTCTTCTCGAAACGTACGCTTACAGATGATAGAACCGGCGTTCTGCTGTCGGGGCGATTGTATCATGGGGAGCAGGGGAAGAAGTCGCGAAGGAAGCGGGACACGAATTGGCACGAATGAAGGCCCCTATTCTCGAAACATACCCTTACAGATGATAGAACCGGCGTTCTGCTGTCAGGGCGATTGTATCATGGGGAGCGGGGGAAGAGGCCGCGAAGGAAGCGGGAAAAGTCGGAGGGTGTGGCGCGGTTGCCTGCCGGCTTCTGGCTCAGATCGCCCGGCCGGCGCAACCTGAGCCGTCTATTTCTGCCGGCGGTTGAGACACATCATCCCCATTCAGCAGGCTGCCCGACTCGACTTTGCCCAACGCGCTTGAGCCGGTTGAGTCGCCCGAGACGGCCGTTGAGCGCGCAAAACTCGCGCACGGACTCAGGGCATCTGGCTCATGCCATCATGCAGCACGCGGAAAGCCAGATGCCGCCCCAGGCGGCGTGACAGCCCGAACCACAGCGATAGCGCCGCATCCAGTACGGCAGTCTGATCTAGATCGCCTGCATACAGCGGATTCAGCCCTACATCACGGATCAGCCCGGCCACACGTTCCTGATGTGCTTCTGGTCCGATAAACAGCATGTCACCACGCTCATCACCAAAAGTCGGGTTCTGGAAGTTCTCGAAACCGAGCGTGTTAAAGGCTTTGTAGACAAATGCCCCGGGTTTGAGGGCCGCTAACGCCCGCACAGCCGGCTGCCCTGGAGCATCGCCGCCGTTGGTCGCGTCAATGATGATCTTGCCGGCCAGATCAAGCGGTTCAACCGCCTCAAGTAAGGCGCGGCCGGGAATGGCGAACAGGATCACTTCGCCATGTTGGATGGCCTCATCGACCATACCGATCGTGCCCGGAAGCTCGTAGGAACGGCTGGTATCGCGGACACCAAACATCGTGTCATGACCGGCAGATGCCCATACTCTGCCCAATGTGCCGCCTATGCGACTGGTGCCAATCACACCAATTTTCACGGTTTTGCTCCCTCCGTTTGTTTTTCAATCAATTGACCCACTACCTTGCCAGGCTGTGTAAGACAGACCGCCAGCGCGTTCGCGCGAGAGGCAGGCTCCCGGCGTGGATCTAGTTTGACTTCATGATCTGCTGCGCGGCTCGTTCGCCCAGCACCGCATGAACCTTACGACCCGCAGCAACTGCCCAGAAGGACATATAATCGTCGGCGCTTTGACCTTCACGATTAGCGGGTAAGGGTTTGGCGGGCGCGAGCGGATCGGTAAAGTCGATATAGTCAAGAGGCAAGAACGCCTCGTCAATGATCTTGATCCCGAAGGTCCCGGCGTTCATGGCGATTTCGGTGAAGATCGTCGCCGCGTCAAACAGATCAACGTGGATATCCATCGTTTCACGCAGTGCGGCCGATACGGTTTGCAGGCCCTCGTTGTAAGCCCGTACCAGTTCGGCAGCTTCTTTGCCCTTCTCGGTGCCGAAGTATTGCGGTGTGTTGCTGATATCAGGCATGTTGCCGATGAAGAAATGCCTTGCGCCTGCTGCCGCCAGGCTTGCCACTGCCTGACGGATGTTGTCTGCCGGTGGGTGCGCTCGCAGGTCGGGCTGGCCGAAGTCCAGATAGCTGCCAAAATCGTGACCCCCTGCCCACACGATGTAAAGCGCCTGTGTATCCAGCGTCGATGTGTCTTTGAGAAAGGCATCGACCTGGGCCAGAACACCACGAATGGGAGCCTCTGCCGGCAGACCGAGCGCCCGTCGTGTCGGCTCATTGATGTTATAAAAGCCCGTAGTCGCCCCGCCCTGCGCGTAGTTGTCCGCCGCGTGCAGCGGGATGCCGGTTTGCTGAGCCATGACCTCGACCCACGTTGGCCCATTCGTCCAGCGACCCTCATAAAACGGGGGGCTGGGCGGATAGCGGTTGCCGGTCAGTTCGCCAAAGCGGCCCTGATCGGACAGCCCATCGCCAAATACTACCAGTTTGGTGAAAGACATTCTGGTCGCGCTCATGAGATTTCTTCCCTTTGATCCGATCAATAAAGATACCCGTTCGCGGGTGAAAGTTTGTCAGGCAGTGGCGTTTCATCCAGCGTTTCGCGCAGGTCGCGCTCGATGTCCAGGCAATAGGCCGACAGCGGCACATCCGTGAGGCGGTTCTCAAACGGCTCTTCGTTCACCGCGCCGGTACGCTCCACAATGCCAAACACGAAGGCTAGCAGCAGAGTCACCGGGATGATGAGCCAGGCCATACCCGCGCCGGCAAAGGTCGCCACGAAGCTGAGCGGGATCAGGATGATGAACACCCACACGAACAACCGGGTGAAGAAGGTGTACTGCCGCGGGATCGGGATGGCTTTGATGCGCTCGCACTGCGCCTGATATGCCGATAGCTGCGCAAGGCAGCCTTCAAGCTGGAAGCTGTCGAAGCCCTGGAGCGTGCCGGTCCGCATACCGTCGTAGATGCGATGCCCCTGCATCAGCAGCAGGGACGCCGGTTTGTTCTGCTTGCCGGCTATCTGCCGCCAGTCGTCATCAGTCAGGAAGGGCCGCAGTGCCTCCCAATCCGATTGACCGCGAAGCTGCAAACGCAGGGCATTGACCCATGCCAGATGGCGATAGATCATCTCGCGGTGATAGGCTTTCGCCTGTTCCGCGTCATATTGCGGCGTGTGGTTGTGCGATTCAACGAAGGTCACGATCAGGCGGGCAAAAATGCGGCTGTAGTTGGCGATGGATGCCCAGAGTTGGGCAGCTTCGCCCCAGCGGGCATAGGCGGCGCTGTTGCGGAAACCCAGAAAGATCGCCAGCGCTGTGCCCAGGACGGCCGGCAACAGGTTCGGGATGCCGATCTGAGGGATGGCTGCCAGTTCATAGAGGCCGTACACCACAGCGGAGGAGACTGCTCCCAGCGCCAGCTCGTAACGGACGTATGGCACGGCCTTTCGTAGATCGAGTTGCTTTTTCAGGATCAAGGCGAGATTCCTGGGCGCGTACCGGAGAATGCTCCCCGATACGCGCTCTGTTTCATCGGACGATGGGACGAACTACTTGCCGAGCGTTTCAATGACGAGTTTGGCCGCCGCACCACCGGAATACTGCTGCTGGCCGGTGATAAGGTTGCCGTCGCGCGTGGCATGAGCGCGAAACTGCCCGGCAACGATGAAGTTGGTATCCGGCAGCTTCTTCGCCTCTTCTTCGATCCAGAACGGCTGAATGCGCTTGCCGACGAAGTTATCCGCGTATTGCTCTTCGGAGTTGGCAAAGCCGGTCCACGTCTTGCCCTTCACCAGCAGATCGCCGTTGCTGAGTTTGGCTTTCAACAGCACGCAGGTTGCATGGCAGACGATGGCGATGACTTTGCCTGCTTCGTAGAAATCCACCACATACTGATGCAGCGCCGTATCGTGGTAGAAGGTGTACATCGGGGCCTGGCCGCCAACAAGGAACAGGACATCGTAATCTGCCGGTTTGAGATCGGCCAGTTTGGGCGTGTTCTCGATCAGGGCGCGCGTCTGCGGCATCGCCAGAAAACCAGCGCTGATCAGGTCGTGGGCGCTGTAGCCGCTCGCATCATGCGGATCGCTCCAGCTATCCAGCTCCAGCTTGCCGCCGCGCGGGCTGGCGATGGTCACGTCGTAGCCATTCTCGACGAATTCCCAGTAGGGATGGCTCAGTTCAGCGATCCACATGCCGATGGGCCAGCCAGTCTGCTCCGATACTGCCGCGTTGGACGCGATCATCAGGACGCGCTTCTTGCCGAATGTATCAATCGTTGCACTCATGGACTTCACTTGTCTCCAGGTTAGGGTTATGTGTGATTAAATCAGTTACAGTTTGTTTCATTCAATCTAGCAAGCCATAATGTGGGTCACAAGTAGGCACTTCAAAGTGCCTGTCCATCGGCGGAGGAACTTCTGGCAGAGGAGCTGTCTATGACTGAAGCATCGCAAACAGAACAGCAGGAGCATTCAGCGGCGGATGTCGTCGCGCTGGTGGCGGATAAGTGGGCGATTGAGGTCTTGCACGCGCTGCGGGCGGGCCAGAACCGCTATGGCGTCATGCAGCGCGCCATCCCGGAGATCACCAAGAAGATGCTGACGCAAACGCTCCGGAAGCTGGAACGCAACGGCATCATTCAGCGCCTGGACTATCACGAGAATCCGCCGCGTGTGGAGTACCTCATCACGCCGGCCGGGGATGCGTTGGTCGCCCGCCTGACGCAGATGTGCGAGTGGTCGAAGGCGTATTTCGCTGAGGTTGAACGCGCCCGTGAGCAGTACGACGCGGTTAACACCGGCTGGGTCTAGGGCGTTTCAGAAGATGGGGGCGAGCCGGCAAGGACACGGATGGCCTGCGCGACATCGGCAATCGTATGCTGGTCAAGATGCTCGCGCAGTGCCTGCTCCGCGTCGGTGAAGATGGGGTGCAAGACCGCCTCGATGTTGCCCCCGCACAGGCAGGTCTTCAGCGGCTGGCTCTGATGCAGGCTCAACAAATGCCCCTGGTGCGTGGCATCATAGGCCTCCAGCAGGGTGATCTGGGCAGCGTTGTGGGTCAGCGTGACGCCACCGTTCACGCCCATATGCGTTTCAACCAAGCCCGCCCGCTGCAAATCCCCGATGATCCGCCGGACAAACACCGGATTCGTCCCCGCGCTCCCCGCAATTTCGAATGACGACAGTGCCGTATCACTCAGGGCAAGTAAGGTGAGGACGTGAATGGCGATGGCAAACTGGCTGTTGGCCGGCATAATGAACCCCGTTCGCAAGATAATGTAATCACTGTAGTTTCACATTTGCGCCCTGTCAAGCCATGAGCGGCACCTGCTTACCCGGGCCATCCTCCGGACAGGCCGAGGCTGCTCTCCCTGCAAGCCTCCCTATCCGCACCGCGAGCAGGCGACAAACAAAAAAGGGCAGGCCACCCGGCCTGCCCTCATCAAACCTGCATCAATCCGCGGCCGATCACTCCGCCAGCGCCGTCCCGGCCGGGAAGGTATCCAGCAGCAGCCAGGACGCGGCGAAGGCGTCGTTATCGCCCACGGCCAGCGTCTGTGCATAGCGGCCGTCGATGACCAGCGCCGCCTCGTCGCCGATGACGTGGGCCGCGTCTGAGGTGATGTGCAGCGCTGTGGCCCGCTCGACGCCGATGACGACCGTATCCGGGCTGGCCATGATGTGGCTGACCATCCGGCCATAGAGGTAGTCATACAACGGCCGCGGCTCGATCACGGCGTCGACCAGCCCCAACCCCGGCTCGATGGCGATGTAGCCGGCCAGGAAGCTGTCGCTCGACTGGTACTCCACATCCTCATCGGTCGGCGTCGACTCGGCGCTCATCCACGGGCCCAGCGCCCCGGCGGCGGCCCGGTCGGCCAGCAGGATGCCGCCGTCCAGCCACCAGTCGCGCAGCGTGGCGTCCAACCCGGCGGCCCGCATCGCGGCGACAAGATCAGCCATCAGCGCCTGATCGCGGCCGGTGAAGAAGACCGCAGTCGCCCCGTCCAACTGGGCGGCGATCGTGCTCATGTCTGTCCGCGGCGTCAGCAGGACCAGGCTCGGGCGGACAGCCAGCCCCTCTTCGCGGAGCCGGTTGCGCCAGAAGCGGCCGAAGCCGTCGGCGGCCTTGGCGCTCGGCCCGGCCGAGAGGACGACGACCTTGCCGCCGGCGGCGTTGGCCGTCTCGACGAACATCTGCGTGATCTCGCCGCGCGGCGCGAACTCCAGATCGCCGGAGACGAAGAGCGGCCCGGCCCCGGCCGGGGACAGCACGACGTCGAAGCTGCGGCCGCTTATGTCGGGCGCTTCCTGCGGCGTCCCGGCAAGCCACGGCCGGCGGGTGCCGATCTCGTAGGCGAAGGGACCGGGCGGCAGGACGTGATAGGCCACATCATGGATCTCCAGGATGGCCGGGTCGCTGCCGACATAGGCGGCATTGGCGGCCGCGCCGTAGGTCTCGCCGTCCAGGGCGATGGCCGCGTACCAGCCGGCGACGTCGCTGACGATCCCGCTCTCATCGATGACGGCCGCCGTGCCCCAGTCGAGGCCGACGGCGATCTTGTCGCCCGGCTTCTCGACCATGGCCTGCAGCAGGCGGGCCGTCCGTCCGCGCTCCAGCACGTGCTGGTCGATGACCGCCTCTTGCAGCCCGAAGATGAAGCCGCGGCGGTCGCTGTCGTCGGCCTCATACCACAGGTCGAGCGCGCCCTGGTGCAGGCCGTCCCAGGCGAAGTTATCGCCGGTGTAGCCGCCGATCATGTAGCGGGAGATGACCGCCGCGCCGGCGCTGTTGCCGCCGACGGCCGCGCCGGTCTCATAGCCGGCGGTGATGGCCTCCTCGGCCGGCGTGTTGGCGATGACCCGCATGGCGATCGTCTGGTCGCCGCCGAGGATGTAGTAGCCGTCCACCTCCGGCCCAAGCTGGGCGACCAGATCGGGGTCCATGGCGTCCTTGCGGATCTGCATGTCAAGCGCCGCCGCGTCACAGGTCTGACCCGGATCAGCCACAACCATGCACGCTTCCTGGATCTGCCCGGCGCGGTACTCGGCCAGCTCCATGTTCTCGCGCCGGTACTGGCCGCCGATGGCGTAGGGGTCGCGGGCATAGGTGATGGGCAGGACGCGGATGGTGACGACGCCGTCCGTGTCACGGGCGGCGGCTTCGGCTGCGAAGCGCTCCAGCGTCTCATCCTCATAGCCCGCGCCGATGGGAACGAGGCGGCGGTCGCTCGTTTGCGCCGAGACGGCGGCGACGGCCGCCAGTAGTAGCAAGGCGGACAGCGCCAGGACGATCAATCTGCGAGAGGGCGTCGACCTGAACTTGAACATACGTTTTCCTCCGGAATTGTCTGACAAATGAGTAGACTAGCGCTTCTCCATTGTAAGCGGTTGCGCTTACGATCTGGCTGAAGGAAGGTTGTAACGGCCGGTGAACTCAGGCGAACTCCTGCATGAAACGATAAGTGTTGCGGAACGCTTCGGCCGTGTAGTTGTGGCCGATGGTACGCAGTGCTTTGCTGAGGAACGAGCGATCCGTTTGACCAGGGACTATCACAATACCCGCATGCTCTCTCCCGGCCAGGAACCACTCGATCGCCAGCGGAGCGAAGTCACGCGCATTGCCGGTCAACAGGATGCGGCCTTCCGCGGCCGCATAGGCCAGCACTTCTGCATCTTGCGTGCCCGGGGGTAATACACGCTGGGCCGGTACGATATCCAGTCCAAGTTCACGGCCGACACCGATCAGGCCGTGCCAGACATGCTCGTCGAGCAAGAACCGGGGAATCACATGGCCTGGCCGGTCAGGCGAGCAAGCTGCTCAGGAGAGAGACGCGCCTGGAGTTCTTCCAGGGCTTTTTCGGGGGCATTCGCGGCCCATTCAGTCTCGATCTCCGCTGGATGATCGTAGTAGTAGGCTACCGCCTCATAGACGGCCGCGGGCGGCAGATCAGGCAATGCCTCCGCAACGATCTCCTCAACCGGTAGGCCCGCCTTCAGGAAGGCTGCAACATGGTGGACGGCCACTCGCGTCCCGCGGATCATCGCTCGCGGCCCGGAGAGCGTGTTTCGCTGTTCGATGTGAGTGGTGTTGCCCAGCTGCAGCCGGATCGCCGCCTCAGCCAGTTGATCCGGTGTGGAGGCGGTCTCGCGGGCGCGACGTCTCAATAAGTTGTAGGTTTCCGTCGAAATCTGGATCGTTGTCATGCGCAGATTCTGCTTGTGGGTATGGTCTTCACAATTATACCATGTGGGTCTTGAGTCAGTCGGATTTGCGCGAGGCCATCGCCTCCCGCAGTTTCTCCACGATCTGCGGCGTCAGGCCTTCCTCCGGCTCAACGACCTCCCGTTCGGCCGGCGCGGCCGCGACCTGCTCATGGGTTGCCGGCCCCAGCCTTTGAAGCAAGGCTTTGCAGGCTGGGGATTCTGAGTCATCGCACCCTCGTTGATGGCGGTGGCTGTTTATCTCCGCGGCCGCGACTGCCCCGTCCGGCCTTTCGGCCGCCCGCGATAGCTCGGCACTTCGAGGACGAAGAAGCTGCAACGCGTCGGGTCGAGCATCCGCGTCGCCAGCCGCGGCTCAAGCTCTTCGATCGCCACGGCGGTGGTGATTACGGTTGGCAGGCGGGCGTTGTAGCGATGGTTGAAGAGCTGGTACAGCTTCTCGCGGGCCCAGGCCGTGGCGCTCTCCGTGCCCAGGTCATCCAGCACCAGCAGCGGCGCGTTCTTGACCTCGTCGAAGCGCTTGTCGAGGCGCGTGTTGCTGTTCGGGCTGAAGGACGCGCGCAGGTAGTCGAGCAGGTCAGGCACGACGACGAACAGCACGGGGTCGCCGTTTCTGCTGACATAGTTGGCGATGGCGGCCGCCAGGTGGGTCTTGCCGTTGCCATAGGCGACGCTGTTGAAGACCAGCCAATCCTTCGGCTCCTCGGCAAAGGCCAGCGCCTCCTGCATCGCCCGGCGCAGGTTCTCCGCCTGGCTGCGCGGCAGCTCGTTTTCGCGCAGGTCGAACGACTCGAAGGTCTTGTCGCTATGCAGGTTCAGCGTCGAAAGGTCCGACTGGTCCTGGTCGACCCCGGCGCGGCGGAAGTCGGGCGCGGAGATGTGGATGATCTGGGCCAGGCCCGGGTCGACCATCCGCGAACGCATGCGGATCTCGATCGCCTCCAGCTCCAGGTTGGTCGTGATGACCGTCGGCAGCTTGGCGTTGTAGCGATAGTTGAAGATCTGGTACAGCTTCTCCTGGGCCCACTCGCTGTTGGACTGCGTGCCCAGATCGTCGAGAATGAGCAGCGGGCTGGTGCGCACCTGGTCAAAGCGCTCGTCATAGCTGACGGTGGACTCCGGGTTAAAGGTCGTCCGCAGGTGGTCGAGCAGGTCGGGCGTATTGATGAACAAGACGGGGTGGCCGAGCGCCAGCCGGTGGTTGGCGATGGCCGCCGCCAAATGCGTCTTGCCGCTGCCGTAGCCTCCCTTCAGGATGAGCCAGCCTTTCGGTTCGAGCGCATACTCATAGGCCCGTTCGTAGGCCATCTTCAGGTTACGCTGCTTCTGGGGCGTCAGGCCGTGGCCTTCCGGCAGGAAGCTCTGGAACGTGCAGTGCTCCAGCGCCCCGATCTGGCTGAGGCGCTGCAGGCTGCTGAGGCGGGCCCGTTCGCGCTCGGCCGCGCGGCAGGTGCAGGGCACGGCGCGGCCGAAACCGGGCTCGTTCGGGCCGACGTCCGGCACGACGTAACCAAGCCCGCCGCAGTACGGGCAGTCGGGCGCGCCGACGCCGGGCCGTTGCTCTGGGGGTTCAGCGTTTGACGACATCTTCGTAGCCCGAGGGGATTTGGCTGCGGACGCTCCGCTGAGAATCTCGGTTACCGATCGCATCGTTTCTCCCTTCCAGTCGCCAGCGCTCCAGGATGGCCCGCACATAGCGCCAGCTGCGCTTGTTGTTGGCCACGGCCTCGCGGATGGCGTCCTCGATCCAGCGCGGCGAGTACGTCGTCTCGGCATCGCGCAATTCGTCGGCGATCATCGGCGTCAGCTGGCCGATGTTCTGCTCGTAAAGGACAAAGATGTTCGGCCGCTCGACGAGCAGGGTGATCGGCTGCTCATCGTCGGGCGACGGCCGCCACTCGCCGCGGCTGATGCCGTCGACGGCCGCGCGGCCCTTCTCGGTGTTCAGGAAGTACAGGTCTTCTTCGCCGCGCGCGCCCTCGACGGTGACGTGCAGGAACGTGCCGCGTGCCACCGCCCGCTCGATGCCGTCCAGGATGGCGTCGGTCGCCAGCTGGTCAGTCGGAGCCATGCCCTTGAACAGGACAGGGTCCTGGGTGAAGTCGACCCGCCGCAGGTAGCGAGCGCCCCCTTCCCGCTGGCCCAGGGCCCAGAAGGCGTAGAGCGTCACCTTCAGTTCATCCAGGTTGTCGATGATCGGCAGCAGGTCGCTGAAGAACAGGTTCGGGACCGGCGTGATGCGCTGCTTGCCGTCCGGAAAACCGGGGAACCCTTTCATCTCGGTTCGCATCTTTCCCCTCCTGTCACTAGGCTACGCGCGGATTCCGGCGGATGAGACGGACCGGCCGGATGCGTTCACTTTGCCGCATCCGGGTTGGATCCGTGCTGCATCCATTCGTCTACAGGTCGATCTCCTGGCGCGACAGGTTGCGGAACGTCGCCAGCTGGCCGTGCCAGAACAGGTCGATCGTGCCGGTCGGGCCGTTGCGGTGCTTGGCCACGCTGACCTCGGCGATGCCGGCGCGATCGGTCGTTTCCGGATTGTAATACTCGTCGCGGTAGATGAACAAGACGACGTCGGCGTCTTGCTCGATGGAGTTGTGGACGATGATATCGTTGGCGACAAAGTTGTGTGGGCCGGGCACGGTCAGATCGAAGACTTCTTCCTCGCGGTCCGGCTCGATCGACGCGATTGCGTCCCAGTAGACGTCGCTCTCGGCCAGGATTTGCAGCTCGGCCGAATGGGCGGCCTGGGCCACGCGTTCCGCCCGCTCACGGCTGAGGTTCTGTTTCAACATCGTTGAGCCGGCATAGGCGGTGCCTACCTCGGCATAGAGCGCCCGGTGGGAGACGCTTGCCTCCGCCGACATGGTCTCGCTTTCGGCCGCCGGCATCCGTCGGGGCATGGCCAGGTGATCGCCCGTGGCGAGTTCATCCAACCGCTTCCAGCCGCCGATGGTCAAGAACTGGTGGTTGGCCGTTGCGCGAATTGTCCGCCCCAGCCGGGTGGTCAGACGATAGGTTTTCTTAATGCCTGTGGAGAACGCTTTGCTAACAGTCGCACGCTCCAGTTGATAGGTGGTCGGATTCAGTGCCCAGACAGCGAAGTTGCTCCGGCCGGAAAGATCGCGCATGGCCATGCGCTCGCCCGTGTCGGCCAGCGTTACCAGCGTGTCGCCCGTCAGGCAACCGGAATCGCGCAAGTCCGACAGCATCGGCCGCTTGTTCTGCCGCTGCTCGACCGCCCGGCTGAGCTGGGAGGCGGCGATGACCGGCACGTCCAGCTCGCGGGCCAGGCCCTTGAGCTGGCGCGATATCTCGCTGACTTCCTGGACGCGGTTGTTCGAAGCGTTCTCGGCCTGCATCAGCTGGAGGTAATCGATCATCACCAGGTCCAGCCCGTGCTCGGCATAGAGCCGGCGGCATTTCGTCCGCAGCTGCATGGGCGAGATCGACGGCGTGTCGTCGATATAGATGTGCGATTCGGACAGGCGGCCGATCGACTCCAGGAACAACTCCCACTCGTGCTCGGCCATCTCGCCCCGGCGCAGGCGCTGGGCGTCGATGCGCGTCTCGGCCGAGATCATGCGCTGCACCAGCTGCTCGCCCGACATTTCGAGGTTGAACATCGCCACCCGCTTGTCATAGCGCCGGGCGGCCGTCAGGGCGATGGCGTTCTGCAGCGCCGTCTTGCCCATGCCGGGCCGGGCGGCGATGATGATCAGGTCCGACTTGTTCAGGCCGCCTAGCAGCCGGTCCAGGTCGCTGAACCCGGTCGGGATGCCGATGAACTCGTCCCCGCGCTCGCGCAGCTTCTCGATCCGGTCGAGGTAGTTGCTGGCGATCTCTTTGACCGGCTTCAGGTCGCGGTCGGTGCGCTGCTCGCTGATGCTGAACAGGACGGTCTCGGACCGGTCGAGGACGACGTTGATATCCTCGGCTTCGTTATAGGCCAGTCTGGCGATCGTGCTGGCGGCATTGATCAGTTTGCGGCGGAGCGAGGCGGCTTCGACCAGGCGGCCGTAGGCTTCGGCGTTGATCGACGTCGGCACGACATTGAGCAGGCTGACCAGGTACGGCTCGCCGCCGACGTCGTCCAGTTGCTCGCGGTGACGCAACTCGTCGACCAGGGTCACGTAGTCGAGCGGCACCCGGCGCTCGTAGAGGGCCAGGATCGCCTCATAGATCCAGCGGTTCTGCGAGCGGTAGAAGGCGTTCGGCTGGAGGAACCCCGATACCTCGAAGATGGCGTCCGGATCGATCAGCAATGACCCGAGGACAGCCTCTTCGGCTTCAGCGCTGTGTGGCGGTAATCTTTCTTCGATTGCATCCATGGCCGGCACTTAAGAAACGAAAACGTGAAACGTCGTCCGTTTCACGTTCTACTCCCACGTTACTACCTGTCGGCGCGTCGAAAAACGGAGTCAGTTCTCTTCTTCGCCAAAGTCGTCAAAGTCAAGCGTGTCCAGGAAGTCGCTGAAAACGTCGAGCTTGCCCGGCTCGTCGGCAGTTTCCTCCTCCGCGGCCGCCTGTGTCTCCTGCAGGTCCTGTTCCGGCTCCACGCCGGCCGCTTCCATCACCTCTTCGTTGATGAAGATCGGCACTTTGGCCCGGACGGCCAGGGCGATGGCATCGGACGGGCGGCAGTCGATCTCGCGCGGCTCTTGCTCTCCCTCAAGCGTGATGAACAATCGGGCATGAAAAACGCTCTCGTTGAGCTCCTTGATCAGGACGTGGGAGACAGTCCCGCCAAGTTCAGCGATGACATTCTTCAGCAGGTCGGGCGTCAGCGGCCGGGCCACCTTGACATCCTGGAGTTCGATCGTGATGGCGTCCGCCTCACACGGGCCGATCCAGATGGGCAACTGGCGGTCGCTGTCGACCTCGCGCAGGAGCACGATGCGGTGCTGCGAGACCAGGCTGATGCGGATGCTGTCTATCACAACCTCAATCATGGTCAACCCCTCGGATGAGAACTCGGCCCCGCCGGAGGCGCGGACCGTCATCCAATGCTTCGTCCCAAAATTGTAGCACAAAGGGCAAAGGGGCACACAAGAGTTGCGCGGGCAAACGGGCAAACCCCGCCCCGCGCCGCCTGCCCGTCGCCGTTCCGGGGCCGGCGGCCGTCCCTACTGCTCGTATGCCTTGGTCACGCCGGGCAACCGCTCCAGGGCTTCGATCAGCTCCTGGCACGGCTCGGTCTTCTGGTTGGGGAAGTCCATCGTCATGCCCTGGCCCGAAAGACGCAGGCTCAGGCCGGCCGTCCCCTCAAAGCGGGAGGCCAGCCGGGTGATCTGCCGGCAGGTCTCCTTCCAGTTCCCGGCCGGCTTGATCTCAACGATGATCGTCTTCGGCGCCGGGCCGCTGGCGGCCATGTAGCTGAAGTAGGAGACGGGCTGGGCCGTCACCGGCGGGGCCGCGGGCGGCAGGCTGACGTCACCGGTGACGATGCTGCTGGCCTGGGCGAGGGTTTCCGTGACAGGGGCGGCCGGCTCCGGGAGCACGGCCGGGGCGGTGTCCAGTTCGCCGTCCAACTCCTGGGCCGCGGCGATGACGATCTCGCCGATGACCGGCGCCTCGTCCGGCGCGCCTTCGTCGGGGTCGGGCGCGCCGGCATCGTCGGGGTCGCGCTCATCCTCGGCCGGTTCCAGCGCCTCAGACAGCAACTGCTCGGGGAGCGGCGCGGCGGCCGGGTAGGGGACCCCGTTCGCCCCGGCGTTACCGTTCGGCCGCGCCGGGGTCTTGGCCATTATCGCCGGCTCATCGTCGTCCGGCGTCCAGCCGTAGCCATCGTCGGGCGGGTTGCCGTTGCCGGCGGCGTAGTCAGCGTCGGGCGGCCAGTCCCCGGCGGGACCCGCATACGCCGGCGGGTCGTCCAGCCAGTCAGGCACAGGTTCGGCCAGGCGGCGGGCTTCCCTGACCAGCGTCAGCGTCGTGTGGACGCTGTTCACCAGGACCGAGACCTTCTGCCCCTCGGCCTGGACCGTGCCGCGGACCAGCAGGATCTGGTCGACCTTGACCTGGTCGGCGTAGGCCTTCCAGATCTTCGGAAAGAGGACAAGGTCAACGCGGCCGTCGAGGTCTTCCAGGGTGACGAAGGCCATCGGCTTGCCGCTCTTGGTCGTCAGTGTGCGCAGGCTGCTGACGATGCCGGCCAGTGCCACGCCCTTGCCGTTCCAGTTCTCGTCGAGTTCGGCCGTGCGGGCTGTGACCGCCCCTTGCAGGTCGGCCAGCTTGGACTCCAACGGATGCTCGACCAGGTAGAACCCGAGCAGTTCCTTCTCCCAGTCCAGCACGGTGCGCCGGTCCACGGCCGGGACGGACGACAGGGGCTTCAGCAACTCGACCGCGCCGCCCATCGCCGCGCTCCCGCCGCCGAACAGACTGAGCTGCCCGACCTCGGCCGCGGCGTGGGTGCTGCCGCTGTGGCTGATGATCCGGTCGAGCGCTTCCAGCAGTTGCGGCCGCTCGCCCCATTCGTCGAACACGCCCACCTTGACCATCGATTCCAGCGCCCGTTTGCCCACCCGGCGAAGGTCGACCCGCTCGCACAGGTCGGCCAGATCGCGGAAGGGGCCGTTGGCCTCGCGCTCCTCGACGATCTGGTGGCCCGCACCCTCTCCGGCGTTCTTGATCGCCGCCAGGCCGAAGCGGATCAGCGGTTTGCCGGGAGCTTTGCCCTTTCCCTTCGGCTCCGGGTCTTCGATGGTGAAGTCAAGCCCGGCCTTGTTGATGCTCGGCGGCGCAACCGGAATGCCCAGCCGTCGCGCGTCAGAGACATACTTCGACACCTTCTCGGTGTCGGCCCGGTCGACCGTCAGCAGGGCGGTGATGTACTCGACCGGATAATGGGCTTTGAGATAAGCCGTCTGGCAGCAGATGACGGCATAGTCGGCGGCGTGGGCCTTGTTGAAGCCGTAGCGGGCAAAGAACTCGATGTCGCCCCAGATGGCCTCGCACTGCTCGCGGGTGAAACCGCGGGTCATGGCCCCCTCCGTGAACTGGGCCTTGTGCTGGTCCATCAGGTCGCGCTTTTTCTTCGAGACCGCCTTGCGGATCATGTCCGCCTCGCCAGGCTCGTAGCCGGCCAGGTCAGCCGCGATACGGATGATCTGCTCCTGGTAGACCAGGATGCCGTAGGTGTCCTGCAGGATCGGCTTCAGCTCCGGCGCGTGATAGAGCGCGATATCCTGGCCGGCGAGCGAGGCGTGCATGCGCTTGATGTATTCGGGGATGTTGTCCATCGGCCCCGGCCGGAAGAGCGAGATGGCGGCGATGATGTGGTCGAAGCGCTGCGGCTTCATTTCAACCATCAGCTTGCGCATCCCCGGCCCTTCGACCTGGAAGACGCCCAGCACGTCGCCGCGGCCGAGCATGGCAAAGGCCGCTTCCATCCCCTTGTCCGCGTCCTTTCCCGGCCCGTGCTGGCCGATGTCAAAGGGGATGTTGTCCATCGTGTAGCGCACGCCGTGGCGCTGCTCGATGAGCTGGGCCGCCTTGCGCATGACCGTCAGCGTGCTCAGGCCGAGGAAGTCGACCTTCAGCAGGCCGATCTTCTCGATGATCTCCATCGGCCACTGGCTGACCGACTGGATGCCGCCCAGGCCGGCGTCACCGCTCGTCGGCCGGTGCAGCGGCACGTACTCGACCAGCGGCCGGTCGGAAATGATCACCCCGGCGGCGTGGCTGCTCGCGTGGCGGGCGACGCCCTCCAGCTGGCGGGCCGTGTCCATCAACTCGCGCACGGTTCGGTCGTTCCTGTACTTCTCGACCAGCTCGGCCACGTGGAACTCGTGGTCTTTGTCGAGCACGTTCTCGATCCTGGCCGGCTTGCCGGGGATGGCCGGGATGAGCCGGGCCACGGCGTCGACTTCCGCCAGGGGGATGTCCATCGCCCGGCCGACGTCGCGGATGGCTGCCCGCGCGCCCAGCGTCCCGAAGGTGATGATCTGGGCCACCTTGTCCTGGCCGTACTTGCGGACGGCGTATTCGACCATCTCATGCCGGCGGTCATCGGGGTAGTCGAGGTCGATGTCGGGCATGGAGACCCGGCCGGGGTTCAGGAAACGCTCGAAGATCAGGCCGTTGGCTAGCGGGTCGATGCCGGTGATACCCAGGACATAGGCAACCAGCGACCCCGCGCCGGAGCCGCGCACATTCCACCAGATGTCGGCCCGGCGGGCGAACTCACACAGGTCCCAGACGATCAGGAAATAGGTGTCGAAGCCCATGCCGCCGATGATACGCAGCTCGTGCTCCAACCGGGCGCGCAGCGCCTCGTCGGTCCGGGCCCGCTCTTCACCGTAGCGCCGGACGAGCCCTTCCTCGCACAGGGCGCGCAGATAGCTGGGGGCGTCGGTCCCCGGCGGGACTTCGAACAGCGGCAGGTGATAGCCCTTTGAGCTCAGGTCAACGTTGCACATCTCGGCGATGAGCAGGCTGTTGTCCAGCGCGCCGGGGATGTGGCCGAAGAGGAGGCGCATCTCCTCGTACGACTTGAGGTAGTAGCCATTGTCGGTGAAGCGCAGCCGTTTGGCGTCGTTGACGGTCGAGCCGGTCTGGATGCACAACAGCACGTCGTGGGGCGAGGCCTCCTCCGGCGTGGTGTAATGGACGTCGTTGGTGGCCAGGAAGCGCAGGTTGTAGCGCGGGGCGTATTCCTCGACCAGCGTCTGGTTCAGCCGGGTCAGGTCAGGGATGCTGTGCTCCTGCAGTTCGATGAAGAAGCGCTCCGGCCCGAAGATGTCGAGGTACTTGCCCATCAGGGTGTGGGCCTTGTTCGACTCGCCGCGGACGATGGCCCGCGGGATCTCGGCCGCCATGCAGCCGGTGGTGGCGATCAGCCCCTCGCTATGGGCGGCCAGGAAGTCGAGGTCGATCCGCGGCCGGTAGTAGTAGCCCTCCAGTTGCGAGGCGCTGGCCAGCTTGAGCAGGTTGAGGTAGCCGGTCTGGTTTTCGGCCAGCAACAGCAGGTGGGAGCGTTCCTTGTCGAGCTGCGGGTCGCGGTCGCGCATCGTCCGCGCGGCGACGTAGGTCTCAATGCCGATGATCGGCTTGACGCCCTCGGCCTTGCAGGCCTCGTAGAACGGGATGACGCCGAACATCGTCCCGTGGTCGGTCAGGGCCAGGGCGGGCTGGTTGAGGGCTTTGGCGCGGGCGGCCAGGTGTTTGATCCGGCTCAGGCCGTCGAGCAGGGAGAACTCGCTGTGGACATGCAGGTGGACGAAGGGCTGGTGAGTCTGCTCCCCCGGCCCCGCAATTGTTGTAGTCTCCCGCCCAGCGCCCATGGTGTCAGGATAGCACAGACGGTCGGATTTGGGGAGATTTTCCGGCGGCCGGTAGATGAGAAACAGGCTACGGTTTGGGGGCGTGGACAGTGATCAGCGGCCAGTGGGTGAGACGCGTCGCAGAGACGAGTCGGCGACCCCTCTCTGCGCTCCTCCGCGTCCCGGCGCCTCCGCGCGAGACTGCTTCCGACTTCTCCTCGCCTGCTGCCACAAACGCAAAACCGCGCTACAATGCGGGTCATGCCGCTCTACAGGGCCCAGCGCCTGCACACCAGCGCCGAACAGGCGTGCCACTAGACAAAACGCCATGGAAGCCGTAACCATTTTGGAGAAACCGGCAACATTGCAGTGGGACTACGACGAAGAAGCGGACGTGCTCTACCTGTCAATTGGCGAACCGCGGCCGGCGGTCGGCATCGACATCGGCGAGGGAATGGTCTTGCGCTTTGACGAAGCCGCCCGCAACGTCGTTGGACTGACCATCGTCGGACTGCGCGCCCGGCTACTGGAAGAGCTGTCCCCGTCCAACTAGCGCCCGCGACCAGGGTCGCGCCCACGCCCTGACCTGCCTGTGCCTCCCGCGCAAAACCGCGCTACAATGCGGGTCATGCCGCTCTACAGGGCCCAGCGCCTGCACACCAGCGCCGAACAGGCACGCCGCTACCACCTCTACGATTCGGCCGACCAGCTCCTCCTCGTCGCCGACCAGGGCAGCCCGTGGCTGCCGGAAGACACGCGCCGCTCAGTCCGCCTGGCCCGGCCGGACGGTGTCCAGGTTGCTTCGCTCGATTTTCCGACCGCCGCTCCGAAACCGGGCAAGGGAGCAGCCCACGCCCTGATGGTCGAGCACGCCGTCTATGCTCTGATCACGGTCACCCGCGAGCCGCACGACGGCGAGGCGGCCGCGCCGCGCCACGTGATCGAGATCGAGGGCAACCGCTGGATCGGCGAGCGGCCGGAAGGGGTCGACGAGGACGCGCTGCTGCTGGCGCTCTATGACAGCGGCCCGGACGCGGCCGACCCGTCCGCGCCGTTCGGCGCGCTGCGGGCAAGCGTCATCGAGCCATACGACATTGAGGCCCAACTGCCGCCGGCCGACTTGAAGTACCCGGGGCTGCTGGCCCTGGCGCTGATCTACCTGGTCGACGCCGGTTAGAGATCCCGTTCCGGTTCCCTCTCCCTGTGGGAGTTAGTTGGCGGACCGGCATCTCGTGGCGCCGGGGCGAATTCCGGTTCCCTCTCCCTGTGGGAGTTAGTTGGCGGACCGGCATCTCGTGGCGCC
>CAYRBP010000011.1:56009-61937 GCA_964422535.1 uncultured Ardenticatenaceae bacterium
CCTAACCCTCTCCCTGGGGGAGAGGGAACCGGCCGCCCTCTCCCGGGGCGCCGGAGCTAGAGCACCCGCCGGATACTCATCCCCAGCCCTTCGGCGTTGGCCTTCTCCAGCGCCTCCTGCGATCCCAGCACCACCACATCCCCTTCGCGATTCAGCGCGCTCAGCGCGTCGGCCAGGCGGCGGAAGTCGTCCGGGCCGGTGCTGAGCACCTGGTCGCGCCACTGCTGCAGCCGCTCGTCCGTCTCGCCGGTCAGGTGGCGGGCAAACGAGGTGTAGCCCCTGGCGTCTGGCAGCTGGTAGGCGTCGAGCGCGCCGATCGCGCCGATGATGCCGCGGGCCAGTTCGTCGTCACTTAGCTCCAGCCCGCGCAGGAAGTCGGCCGCGCCGTCATAGGCGGCCAGCGAGCCGGTCAGGTTCGGGTCGCGGTAGGACACGTAGGTGAAGACGCCCGAATTGGCGCTGAAGGTGCAGAACGCCCCATAGGCCCCGCCCTGCAGGCGGATCTTCTCCCACAGGTAGGTCGTCCGGAGCAGGTTATTGATGACGCTGATCGACCCGTCTAGCTCGTAGCCGAGCCGGGTCAGGTCGGCGCCCTTGCCGACGTAGTTGACCTGGGCCGGGAAGGCCAGGCCCTCGCGGCGCGGGTAGGCCGGACGCGACCAGGCACGCGGGGCCGCGGTGCCGGCCGGCAGCCCGTCCAGGAACCGGGCCAGTTGCGGGCCGAAGGCGCTGAAGCCGGCTTCGTCCAGGGTGACGTTGGCGATGGCCGTGGCCCGGTTGATCAGCCGGTCGCGCACGCCCTCCAGCCGGGCCAGCACGCCAGGCCAGTCCCGGTCGACGTCCTCGGCCAGCTTGCGGATGGCGAACAGGCTGTCGACGCCGCCGACCTGCTCCTCGACCCAGTGGGCGTCGTGGAAGTGGGCCCGCAGGCGGGTGTTGACGACGACGTGGCCGGCCGGGGCCAGGCTCGACTCCTTGCCGGCCTTAGCCTCCAGGACGATCTGGCGGAAGCGCTCGCGGTCATCAAGCCGGACGCCGCTCAGGATGTCGTGGAGGATGGCCAGCATCTCCGGGGCCTGGTCGGTCGTGGCCTTAGCCCGCATGACGAGCCAGGCAGCGGCCGCGTCGCTGTCGCGCACGGGGGCGATGAACGTCGTCGGGTAGATGCCGCCGGTCTTGCGGCCGATGCGCTGCGACAGCCTGACGAAGTCCTCTTTCTCCGTGCCCATCTCGACCAGGGCCTGGCCGAACAGGTCGACCAGGGGCAGGTCTTCGGCCGGCAGGGCGTGCAGGTCGAAGGCCAGGTCGAGGTAGACGATGCCGTTGGTGAACAGGTCGTGGAACAGCACCGGGGTGCTGCCCGAACCGGCGGCGGCGATGGGAATGGGCTTGTGGGCCTTGTCGAGGTCTTCCAGCCCCAGGCGCGGCAGGGTCGCCAGCACCTCGGGCGGGTCGGGCGTGCCCTGGCGCTCGCGCAGGGTCTCGGCCTCGGCCATGATGGCCTGCAGGTCGTCGGGGCTCATGCGCTCGCGGGCGGCCGCCAGCCGGGCCGCCTCTTCGGCTTCCAGTCGGGCGGCCAGGCCGGGATCGGGCTCCAGGATGACCGTCGTCCGGTGCGGGTTGTCGACCAGCAGCTCGTGGATGAGCGCCTGCAGGAAGGTCGGGTCTTCGGCCAGCCGGGCCTTGACCGCCTCCAGCGGGGCCTCGAAGGCCAGCGGGCCGAGCGGGTCGCGGCCGTGGCTCCAGGTGCCCAGGGCGCGGAACATGAGCGCCAGGCCGCGCGGGTAGCGGCCGGTGTTGTTCTCGCGCAGGCGGAACTCGATCGTGTTGACGGCCGCTTCTATCATCTCCGCGTCCAGCCCTTCGTTCGACAGCCGGGCCAGCGTCTCCAGGATGAGCGCCTCGACCTTGTCGCTGTTGGCGGGCGCGACCCCCTTCAGCCCGGCGGCGAAGGTCATCTGCCGGGTGTAGGTCGACAGGCCGCCGCCGATGACCTCTTCGCCGAGGGCGGAGTCCATCAGCGCCTTGCGGAGCGGCGAAGCGGGCGTGCTGAGCAGGGCATGAGACAGCACCTCGAGGGCCATGACCAGCTCCATATCGGCGTACTCGGGCAGCAACCAGTTGAGCTGGACGTGTGTCTTGGGCGACTCCTCGCCGCCCCCGTCGGCCGCCCCGTCGTCTGCGGCGATGCTGTAGGGACGGCGAATCCGGCGCGGGGCGTCGAAGCGGGGCTGCAGCGGCACACCGGCATCGATCTCGGCATGGTCAAACGGCCGCAGATAGTCGTCCATCAGCCGCAGGCGCTCATCCGGGTCGTCGTCGCCGTAGAAGAAGATGAAGGCATTCGACGGGTGGTAGAAGGTGTCGTAGAAGCCTTTGAACTGCTCATAGGTCAGGTTGGGGATGACGGTCGGGTCACCGCCGGAGTCGACGCCATAGGTGTTGTCCGGGAAGAGCGACTCCTGGCTGTATCGGTCGAGCAGGTTATCGGGCGAGCTGTAGGCGCCCTTCATCTCGTTGAAGACGACGCCCTTGTAGGTCAGCGGCGCGTCGGCCGATTCGAGCTCGTAGTGCCAGCCCTCCTGGAACAGGTGATGGGGCGTCAGCAGCGGGTGGAAGACGGCGTCCACATAGACGTCGATCAGATTATAGAAGTCCTGCAGGTTGGTGCTGGCCGCCGGGTACATCGTCTTGTCCGGCATGGTCATGGCGTTGACGAACGTCGCCAGCGAGCCCTTGACCAGCTCGATGAACGGCTCCTTCAGCGGGTACTTCTCCGACCCGGCCAGGACGGCATGCTCCATGATGTGGGGCACGCCGGTCGAATCTTGCGGCGGCGTGCGGAAGGTGATGCCAAAGACCTTGTTCTCGTCGTCGTTCTCGATCGACAGCAGTTCGGCGCCGGTGCGGGCGTGGTGCCAGATGCGGGCGCGGGACTTCAGTTCGGGGATCTCTTGCTCGCGGATGAGTTCAAAACCGTGAAGGACCATAGTGACTCCAATTCATTGGGCACAAGGACGCAGCGACACGCTCCGCTGTTCCCTTGTTTTCCGTTGCCTCGTTGTGTTTCCGTGTCATCACTGCGCCAGGAAGTTCTGCAAGATGCGCTTGCCGTGCTCGGTCAGGATGCTCTCCGGGTGGAATTGCACGCCGGCGACGGGATAGTCGCGGTGTTGCAGGGCCATCACCTCGCCATCGCGGGTGAAGGCGGTCACCTGGAGGACGTCGGGCAGGGGCTCCTCGACGATCAGTGAGTGGTAGCGGGTGGCGGTGAACGGGTTGGGCACGCCGTCGAACAGACCGCCGGCGTTGTGGTAGACGCTGCTTGTCTTGCCGTGCATCAGCCGCGGCGCGCGGCTGACGACGCCGCCGTAGACGTGGCCGATGCACTGGTGGCCCAGGCAGACGCCGAGGACCGGCGTCGTCGGCCCGAATTCGCGGATGACGTCGTTGGAAATGCCGCCGTCGTTCGGGTCGCCCGGTCCAGGGCTGATGACGATGTGGCTCGGCCGCAACTCGCGGAGCTCGTCGAGCGTCACCTCGTCGTTGCGAAAGACGCGCAACTCCGCCCCCAGCTCGCCGAGGTACTGGACCAGGTTGTAGGTAAAAGAGTCATAATTGTCGATCACAACGACCATTGTTGCCTTACTCCGCTTCTGACCTGTCATCGGTTACCTGCTTATTCGAGTGTCACGATCGCCACGACGTAGGTCGAGGCCGCGCCGGTCGACTCGCGCACCTGGATGATGTAGTTCGTCGTCCCCAGCGGCAGGACATAGCCCACCTCAATCCCGCCGGGGCCGCTGTAGTTGCTCGTCGTCAGCACCGCGCCGTTGGCATCCAGGATGTCGAGGGCGACATCCGATGTGTCGGTCGGGTCGACCATGGCCAGCACCGGCCGCGGCCCGCGCGACGTCACGGCATAGGTCTTGGCCTCGCCCGCCGCCAGCGTGTCGGCCTGCTGCACGGCCATGCCCATCGCGGCCGTCGTCGGGCTGTAGAGATGGGCCGTGAAAGCGCCCTGGCCGCCGGCCTCAGCGACGCTGACGGCCGTGACGACGAAAGTGAACTGGCCGCTGGCGTCCGGGCTGAGGACCAGGATCTCCGGCCGCCCGGCGAGGGTGTTGTCAGCCTGGGCCAGCGGCGGACTGCCCGGCGTGCCGCCGGTCGCGTCTCCGGCATAGACCGCCAGGGCGACGTCGAGCTCGCTCTCCGGCTCGACGAACAGCACGGCCGGCTGGAACTGGGTGCCGTTGTAGAGATAGGCCTTCGACTGGCCCTCGGCCAGCGTGGCCGTGTCCTGCTGCCCGGGGGCGAAACCCTCGCCGCCCGGCGCGGCCGTCGGCGGCTCGCTTGTCGGCGTCGGCTCGCTCGTCGGCGAAGCGGCGGCCGTCGGCGCGGTCTCGGCCGTCGCGGTCGGTTGTTCCGGGGCCGCGGTCGGTGGCGGGAGCGTGGGGAGCGCTGCCTCGGTCGGCGCTTCGGTTGGGGGCTCGGCCGTGGCCGGCGCGGTTGTGGGCGTATCAGCGATAGCGCCCTCGGCGCCGGCGGTGGGCGCGGGCGGCAATGACGTGGGCAGCGGGCGTTCCTCGTCCGTTTGGCAACCGGCCATGAACAGCAGGGCCATCAGAACGGCAACCAGCGCGAATCGTCTCATGTCACTTTTCCTCGTTATACAAGCAGCGCGAGCGCTCCCCCGCATGCAGGAGCGCACGAATGAAGCCGATTGTATCCCGAAGCTCACCCGTCTCATCGCCTTCTCACCATTGGCCTAGATCGGCCTGCCCGTGAAGACCCTCTCCCTAACCCTCTCCCCGTGGGAGAGGGAACCAGAGGCCCTTCCCCACAGGAGAAGCGCTAGCGCGGCAGCACCAGCCCCATGAGCTCCTTCATCCTGTCGACCTTCGGCTGGGCCACGGCCGCGGCCTGCTCCGCACCGCGGGCCAGCAGCCGGTCCAGCTCGGCCGTGTCGGCCATCAGCGCGTCGTAGCGGGCACGGATCGGCCGGATCGTCTCGACCACCAGCTCGCCGACGCGCACCTTCAGGTCGCCGTAGCCGCGGGCGTCGGCGAAATCCGCCTCGACCTCGGCCTTTGGCTTGCCGGTGATGGCCTGGTAGATGCCGAGCAGGTTGTTGACGCCGGCCTTCTCCGGGTCGTCAGAGAAGCGGATCTCGCGACCGCTGTCGGTCACTGCCCGTTTGAAGGCGTACATCATCTCATCCGGGTCGTCGAGCAGCCGGATGGCGTGGCCGCGCTTGCTTGCCAGGCTCTTTGACATCTTCACCGTCGGGTCGTCCAGCCCCATCACGCGCGCAGCGACGCGCGGGATGACCGGCTGCGGCACGACGAAGAACGCCGTCTCGTACAGGGCGTTGAATCGCTGGGCGATGTCGCGCGCCAGCTCGACGTGCTGCTTCTGGTCTTCGCCGACCGGCACCTCGTCAGCGTCGTAGAGCAGGATGTCGCCGGCCATCAGCACCGGGTAGTCAAGCAGGCCGGTCAGGATCGTCTCCTGCTTGGCTGACTTGTCCTTGAACTGCGTCATGCGCTGCAGCCAGCCAAGCGGCGTGACGCAGTTGAGCAGCCAACACCCCTCGGCGTGGGCCGGGACATGGCTCTGGACGAAGAGGATGCTCTTCTCCGGGTCGATGCCCGCCGCCAGCAAGACGGCCGCCAGCGACCGGGTCTGGAAGCGCAGGTTCTCCGGGTCTTGCGGCACGGTCAGGCTGTGCAGGTCGACGACGCAGAAGTAGTTGACCTTCTCGTCCTGGCCCGCCACCCAATTGCGGACGGCCCCCAGGTAGTTGCCCAGGTGGATGTTGCCCGTCGGCTGGATGCCGCTGAATACGCGTTTCTTGTGGTTCATAGCTTCGATTGCTCCTCAGGGAGACTTCAGACTGCATGGAGTGGTCAGTGGTCAGTGGCCGGT
>CAYRBP010000011.1:62037-67493 GCA_964422535.1 uncultured Ardenticatenaceae bacterium
AGTGGTCAGTGGTCAGTGGCCGGTGGTCAGTCGCTGGTGGCCGTCGCCCACTGACCACTGCTCACTATTCACTGGCCACTGTTCACTGGCCACTGCCCACTGCCCACTGTCCACTTACAACGCCCCTTCCTCCGCCAGGGCCACGGCCACCAGCAGCGCCGAGGCCTTGTTCACCGACTCCTGGTACTCGGCTGCCGGGTCGCTGTCGGCGACGACGCCGCCGCCCGCCTGGACATAGATCGTGTCGTCCTGCATGACCATCGTCCGGATGGCGATGCAAGTGTCCATGCTGCCGTCATAACTGAAGTAGCCGACCGCCCCGGCGTACAGGCCGCGGCGCTGGCCCTCCAGCTCTTCGATGATCTCCATCGCCCGCACCTTCGGCGCGCCGCTGACCGTCCCGGCCGGGAAGGTCGCGCGCATGACGTCAAAGGCGTCCAACCCCGGCCGGAGCTTGCCTTCGACGTGGCTGACGATGTGCATGACGTGGCTGTAGCGCTCGATGAACATTAGTTGCGAGACTTCGACGCTGCCGTAATCACTGACGCGGCCGAGGTCGTTCCGGCCGAGGTCAACCAGCATGACGTGCTCGGCCCGCTCCTTCGGGTCGGCCAGGAGCTCTTTCTCCAGCGCGGCGTCCTCAGCCGGGCCGGCCCCGCGCCGGCGCGTCCCGGCGATCGGCCGGACAGTGGCGACGCCGTCCTCCAGCCGGACGTGCATCTCCGGCGAGGCGCCGATGACCTGCAGGTCGTCGCCGAAGTCGAAGTAGAACATGTAGGGCGACGGGTTCAGCATCCGCAGCGCCCGGTAGACGGCGAACGGGTGGGCGCTCGTCCGGCGGCTGAAGCGCTGGCTGAGGACGACCTGGAAGATGTCGCCGGCGGCGATGTACTCCTTGGCCGCGCGGACGTTCTGCTCATAGCGCTCGCGGGAAATGTTGCTAGCAACCTCGTGGCCGTTGCCGCGGGTCGCGCCCCAGCGGCGGGCAGGCACGGCCGGCAGCGGCCGCAACAGCCGCTCGCTCAGCCGCTGGATGCGCTCGATCGCATCGACGTAGGCGGCTTCGACGTCGGCGCCGCGGCCGGCGGTCTCCGGTTCGATGTGGGCGTTGGCCAGCAGGATCAGCCGGTGGCGGGCATGGTCAAAGACGACCAGCGTGTCGGCCAGCAGGAAGATGGCGTCGGGAATCCCAAGGACGCGCTCGGCCGTGGCCGGCAGGCGCTCGAAGAAGCGCACGACGTCATAGCCCAGGTAGCCGACCGCGCCCCCACTGAAGCGGGGCAGCCCCGGCAGGTCGGCCGGCACGGAACGGGCCAGCTCGGCCTTCAGGACGTGGAGGATGTCCTCGCCGGGGGCCAGGTCGGCCGTGACCGACTCGCCGCCGGCGGTGCGGGTGACCGACCGGCCGTGGAGGGCGATCGTCTCGCGCGGGCTGACGCCGACGAAGGAGTAGCGGCCGACCTGCTCGCCGCCCTCGACCGACTCGAGCAGAAACGACGCGCCGCCGCTCTCCATGAGTTTCAGGTAGACAGAGACCGGCGTCTCCAGGTCGGCCGCGAACTCGCGGGTGACCGGGATGAGGTTGGCCGGCCCGGCCGCCAGGGCGCGGAACTCGTCGAGCGTGGGCCGGAACGGACCCTGGGTCGTGGTTGTCATGGTCACTCCTTAGAGGGCACGCAGATGACGCAGATTTCAACGCGGATGAACGCTGATCAGCATTCCGATCGGCGTCAATCTGCGTTGGAATCCGCGTTCATCCGCGTCCCATTCTTCATCCTGCCCGTCTCAGGCCACCTGCGGCAGGTGGTGCAGGGCTTCTTCGACCGCCTCGGACGGGTAGTCGTAGTCCTCCAGGCCGCCCTTCAGGTAAGTGTCATAGGCGCCCATGTCGAAGTGGCCGTGGCCGCACAGGTTGAAGGCGATGACCTTCTTCTCGCCGGTCTCCTTGCACTTCAACGCCTCGTCGATGGCGACCTTGATGGCGTGGGTCGGCTCCGGCGCGGGGATGATCCCCTCGGCGCGCAGGAAGGTCAGCCCGGCCTTGAAGGTGTCCAGCTGCTTGACCGACCGCGCCTCGACGTAGCCGCCGTCCACCAGCGCGCTGACCTGGGGCGACATACCGTGGTAGCGCAGGCCGCCGGCATGGATGCCCGGCGGGATGAAGGTGTGGCCGAGGGTGTGCATCTTGACCACCGGGGCCATCATGGCCGTGTCGCCGTAGTCGAAGGTGTAGATGCCCTTGGTCAGGCTGGGCGAGGCCGTCGGCTCGACGGCGATCACCTGCGTCGTCTTGCCCTCGGTCAGGTTCTTGTGGATGAACGGGAAGGTGAAGCCGGCGAAGTTCGACCCGCCGCCGGTGCAGCCGATGATGATGTCGGGATACTCGTCGGCCATCTCGAACTGCTCCAGCGCCTCCAGACCGATGACCGTCTGGTGCAACAGGACGTGGTTGAGCACCGAGCCGAGGCTGTACTTCTTCGCCCCGCCGGACATGGCCGCGACCTCGACCGCCTCGGAGATGGCGATGCCGAGCGAGCCGGGCGCGTCCGGGTCGGCGGCCAGCAGCGAGCGGCCGAAGTTCGTCGTGTTGCTCGGGCTGGCCGTGACCTTCGCCCCGTAGCTCTCCATGATCACCCGCCGGTATGGCTTCTGGTGGAACGATTCCTTGACCATATACACTTCCAGGTCCATGCCGAAAAAGTCGCAGGCCATCGCCAGGGCCGAGCCCCACTGGCCCGCGCCGGTTTCGGTCGTCAGCGCCTTGGTGCCTTCCTGCTTGTTATAGAAGGCCTGCGGCACGGCCGTGTTCGGCTTGTGGCTGCCGACCGGGCTGACGCCCTCGTACTTGTAGTAGATGTGGGCCGGCGTATCGAGCGCCTTCTCCAGCCGCCGCGCGCGCAGGAAAGGCGTCGGCCGCCACATCTGGTAGACCTCGCGCACCGGCTCCGGGATCTCGATATACCGCTCCGTGCTGATCTCCTGCATGATCAGGCCCATCGGGAACAGCACGCCCAGGAAGTCGGGCGTCACCGGTTCCAGCGTGCCGGGATGCAGCACCGGGGCCGGCGGCACGGGCATGTCGGCGTTGATGTTGTACCAGGCCTTCGGCAGCCGGCTTTCTTCCAGAATGAATCTCGTCCGTTCAGTCATGGTTTTCTCCTTGAATGATGCGCCGCTATGCGACGGGCTGCAGACGGCCAACCACGGCTCGCGCTTTCCGTTGGCTGTCCTCGGCCGCCCGCCGTCCAAATAAAAAACGCCCTCGTCCCTGGAACTAGGGACGAGAGCGTCAAACTCCCGTGGTGCCACCCTGCTTAAGCCGGCTCCGGAAATGAAAAACGCACTTGTGATAGCGCGTCCCTGAAGCCAGCTTCACTCTGTGAGCCGCGCGGCTCATGCCGCAAGGCCCGCGCCCGGTAACGGGGGCGACTCCGGCCGAAGCTACTGATCACTGGCCACCGAACAGTGGCCACTGTTTTCGCCCCGGCGACTCCTCGGTCCATTCACCCGCCGCGCTGACGCCGGTCTTTCAGCCTGGTGACCGGCTCTCTGCGACCCGCTCTGCGGGGTACTCGTCCGAATCGACGTCGATCGGTATGTGATTGAGGAGCAGTCTAGCATCGGAGTTAGGAAGTGTCAAGGCAGATTCTTGCCGTATCGGATATGACGGTTTTGAGATTATCCGATATAGTAGTGTTGTGATGATCGAAAAGCGCCTCCTGGTCCGCCTCCATGAGAAGAAAGCCCAGCTTGACGCGCTTCGGCCGTTGCCCGCGGCCGCCGTTCGCCTCCTGGAGGAACAGCTCGCCATCGAGTGGACCTACAACTCCAACGCCATTGAGGGCAGCACGCTCACCTTGCGCGAAACGCAGATGATCCTCGAACAGGGCATCACCATCGGTGGCAAGAGCCTGCGGGAGCACTTTGAGGTTATCAACCACCGCGAGGCGATCAGTCTGGTCGAAGCGCTGGCGGCCCGTGACGAGCCGGTCACGACGACCGTTGTCCGCCAGTTGCATGCCCTGGTGATGGCTCGCATCGACGACGAGAATGCCGGCCGCTACCGTGAGTTGCCGGTCCGCATCCTGGGTGCGGCACACGAATCGCCGCCGGCCTGGGAAGTGCCGAGCCGGATGAGCGACTGGGCCGACTGGCTGGCAGCGCAGGAGGCGAGCGGCGACGGACCGGTCGAACTGGCAGCTGAGGCCCATCACCGGTTGGTCAGCATTCACCCGTTCCTGGACGGCAACGGCCGCACGGCCCGGCTGGTGATGAACCTCATCCTGCTGCGCGCCGGCTATCCACCGGCGATCATCGCCCGCGCCAACCGGGCCCAGTACTATCGCGCCCTGGCCTCGGCCGATCGTGGCAACGGCACGGCACTGGCCAATCTCGTCGGACGGGCCGTCGAGCGCAGCCTGACGCTCTATCTGGAGATGACAGCGCCCCAACTCGGCCCCGCGCCGGAGGACGAGCAGTGGATCCCGCTGCGCGAGGCGGCCGAGGGCACGCCCTACAGCGCCGAGTACCTCAGCCTGCTGGCCCGCACCGGCCGCCTGGAAGCCCTCAAGCGCGGCCGCAACTGGCTCACGACCCGCGCGGCCGTCGAGCACTACCGCCTGTCGATAGCCACCCACGACTGACCATCGGAGCCGTTCGGCGTTGCCACTAGCGATCATCTTCTTTCTGTGGTCGCTGCTACGGCGGCGCTGAGACGGGGGAGTTCGCGCAGGGGCGCAGAGACGCTGAGGCAAGAAGTGCCTTCCACCTTCTGCGCGCTCCTGCGTCCCTGCGCGAGTATCTTCTCTGCCGCGCGTGAGCCGGTTTGGTAAGGCGACCTACGCCGTCCAGCTCCGCCGCAGCAGCTCCACCCAGTTCATGCCCATGATCCCGGCGACGTCTTCCTCTGAATAGCCCTTGTCTCGCAAGGCCCCGGCGATCAGCGGCAGGTCGGCCGCGCTGTCGAGCGGCGTCGGGATGTCGGCCGCGCCGAAGCCGCCGTCGAAGTCGCTGCCGATGCCGACGTGGCGGGCGTCGCCGATAAGCTGGCAGATGTGGTCGACGTGGGCGACGACATGGTCGAGCGTCACCTGCTCCTTCGGGTCGCCCTTGCGCCAGCCGGCCTTCAGGAAGGCGTTGTAGAGGACGACGCCGATGACCCCATCCCGCTCGCCCAGCAGGCGGATCTGCCTGTCGCCCAGCTGTCGTTCGGTCGGCACGAGGGCGCGGGCGTTGGCGTGGGTGGCGACGACCGGCCCGGCGTAGGCGTCGAGCGACTGGAAGGCGGCGACCTCGCTCATGTGGGTCAGGTCGAGGATCAGGCCCAGGTCGCCCATGTGGCCCAGCAGCTCGCGGCCGAGCGGCGTCAGTCCCTGTTTGTTGTCGCGCCAGGCCCCGGCGCAGTAGCGCGTGTCGTCCCAGGCCGGGCCGATGACCCGCACGCCGCGCTCGTACCA
>CAYRBP010000011.1:67593-72442 GCA_964422535.1 uncultured Ardenticatenaceae bacterium
GCGCAGCGACGCATCCTCGTCGATGTAGCGCCGATAGGTGTCGATCTGGAGCACGCCCAGGGCGTGGGCCTCGTCGGGCGTGCGGTAGATCATGTCCTCGGCCGTGTCGTCGGGGAAGGGGTCGTTTTCCGGGGTGTTGAAGATCGTGGCGAAGGCAAGGCCGACGCCGCCGCGGCGCAGGGCCGAGAAGCTGACGGTCGGGATGCCGCGCCTGTACGCCGGCGCTTCAGCGGCGCGAATCTCGCTCAGCTTCCGGCGCGGGTCGCGCTTCTTGTTCAGGGCGTTGTAGGCGATATCGAGGTGGGCGTCGACGATGAACATGGGCGGTCCTCCGGGGCTGGGGCGAGGGTCGGGCGCGGCCAGGCGTTTGTTCTCAGAAATGGGAGTGTAATGGAGAAGGGGACAGGCCGCAAAACAGGCCTATTCCATTGATTAAGAACGTTATTGAAATCAAGACCAATCCGGAGGCGCGTGTGAAGTCGGCCGGCGACCCGCCCTCACGGACGGCGCAGGGCGCGCAGCGCCGCCAGGTTGGCGACGTTCATGTCGATCGTCGTCCCGTCCTCGCCGTCCATCGTCGGCTCGGTCTCCAGGTGGGCGGCATAGCCGGCCCAGCGCGGGTCGTTGATGAAGTTGGCGAAGCCCTCCAGCCCGATTTGGCCGCGGCCGATGTGCTCGTGGCGGTCCTTGCCCTCGCCGAGGCCGTGCTTGCTGTCGTTGAAGTGGAAGCAGGCGATCTTGTCCAGCCCGATCACCCGGTCGAACGCGGCCATCGTCGCCGCGTAGGCCTCCGGCGTGCGGATGTCGTAGCCGGCCGAGAAGACATGGCAGGTGTCGAAGCAGACGCGCAGCCGGTCGCTCGGCCCGACCTGCTCAAGGACGGTCGCCAGGTGCTCGAAGCGGCCGCCGAGGTTCGTGCCCTGCCCGGCCATCGTCTCCAGGCAGACGACGACGCGCGGCGCGGTCCCTGCCGTCTCGTCCAGCAGGCGGCGGAGGGCGCGGCTGATGGCGACCAGCCCGGTGTCTGCGTCGCTCTCCATGTACGAGCCGGGGTGGAAGGTCAGAAGGGGAATATCGAGAGCGGCGGCGCGCTCGACCTCATCCTTCAGGGCCTGGTACGACTTCTCCCACAGCTCGGGATTGGGCGAGGCGAGATTGATCAGGTAGCTGGCGTGGACCGAGACCGGGTACAGGTCGGCGAATTCGGCCGCGGCGCTCCGGTAAGCTTCGATGTCGTCGGCCGTCAGGGGCTTGGCTGCCCACTGGCGGTTGCTCTTGGTGAAGATCAGGAACGAGTCGCAACCGGCCTCTCGCGCCCGCGCGAAGGCTTTGTACGCGCCCCCGGCCGTACTGATGTGTGCGCCCAGTCTCATGCGTGTCTCCGGTGGAATAACGTGGTCACGGGTCTGCACGGCGCGCACGGGACCTGCACGGACAGGAAAGGCTGTGCCTCCCGCCCGCGTCCGCCCGTCCCATCCGGGTCCAGCCGTGTCTATCTCATCTACACATCCAGGTCATCGGGCCGTTCTGAGCCGATGTAGCCGATCGTCTCCATGCCGTCGAGGGCGTAGACGCCGTCGCCGATGACGCGCCAGACGCGCTTGCCCTGCAGGTCGACGATGTACTCACCCTCCAGCCTGCCGGAGGCTTCGCCCTCCAGCGTGTAGAGCGTGTTGCCGATCAGATAGGCGAACTGCTCCCCTTTTCGATCGATCAAGCCGCGCATGGTCACACCTCCCTCTTGCTTCCCCAACGACAGCCAACCGGCGCGGCGCGCTGCGGCGTCGACGGCGAGCGATGTTTCGCGCCCCGCGGCATCTCACCGGGTCTCCGATCAGGGGACTGTGAAGCGCGCCACAACCTGATCGGCCGCGTCCCAGAGGGTGGCCAGCTCGCCCGAACGCCAGGCGGGCTCGTCCAGCCCCCAGTAAAGCGTCGTGCCCGTGTTCTCTCCGTTCCGCGAATGTAGCTCCAGGCCGGCCCCTTCGCCAAACAGACTCATCTGGCCGAAGGTATAGACGTTGCCGTCCTCGTCGCGCAGCTTCCAGCCCTGCATCGGCTGCGGTCCCGCGCCGTTGTTGACGATCTGCACCACTTCCTCGTCGAGCGTACCCACGCCCTGGATGAGGCTGATGGCGACCGCCGCCTGGCCCTGGGCGGCGGCCGGCTGGGTCGGGATGGGCGTTGGCAGGGCGGCCGTCGCTTCCGGGGCGGGCGATGTCGGGGTCGGCAGGCCGTTGACCGGGATGGTCAGCACCTGGCCGACGCTGAGCAGGTTCGGGTTGTCGATCCCGTTGGCGGCCATGATGTCTTCCATGCTGACTTCGTACTCGGTGCTGATGCGGCCGAGCGTGTCGCCCGCCTGGACGGTATGCGTGACCGGGCCTTCGTCGGCCGCGGCGGCCGCTTCGGCGTCGGCCGGGGCGCTTTCCGCGACCTGCGCTTCCCCGGCGGCCGGCCCGGGCGTGGGCAGGGCGGCCTGGGCGGCGACCAGCGTGGCCCGGACGATGGCCTCCGGAAGGGCCTCCTCGACCGGGTTGGAGCGCCGCTCCCACCAGAACAGGATGGACAGCACGACCAGGGCCGAGACGATGATGTTGAGGAACAGGAACGGCAGCATCCGGCGCAGTGACATAACCCTATTGTAATGAGTTCAGCGCGGATGACCACGGAAAGGGCGGATATTGGGCCCGTCGCAACGGCCGGCGCTTTGCCGGCCGGGCGAAAGAGGGCCCGGCCGGAACGGGGCCGCCCGGTACTTCTACGACACGCGGACCGTCGCGCCGCTGGGGTGGGCGCGCTCGTCGCCGCACAGGGCGAGCACACAGGCGACCGTCGCCTCCGCCGGCCCCGGCAGAACGGTGTAGACCCGGGCGAACGGGGCGAACTCGCGGGCGACTTCTTCGCCCAGGGCGGCCGCGCCGGCCTTGGCCGCGGCAAAGGCGGCCAGCCCGGGGCGGTCGCCGGCCGTCCCGCCGAGCGTGACGATCGTTCCCGGCCGCTCAAGGGCCTCGTCGCTGAAGACCCGCCCGGCGAGCTGGCACATGAAGAAGACCCCCTTCAGGTTGACGTCGATGACCCGCGTCCACTCCCACTCGTCCATCTTCAGCACGGGCGCGCTCGGCTCGATCCCGGCCGCGTTGACGACGATGTCCAGCCGGCCCCACTCGGCGCGGGCCGACTCGATCAGGTTGACGCACTGGAACTTGTTGCTGACGTCGGCCATGACGGCGAGGGCGCGGCCGCCGGCGGCCCGGATCTCGCCGGCCACGCGTTCGGCCCGGTCGGGGTTGATGTCGTTGACGGCCACGGCCGCGCCGGCCGCGGCCAGAGCTCGGGCGATAGCCGCCCCCAGCCCGCGCCCCGCCCCGGTGACGATCGCCACCCGGCCGCCCAGGTCATGTTGGTCCATGCCCCGGATCATAGCAGAAAACGCGGCGAAACCAGGTTTCGCAGGCCCGGTTTCGCCGCGACGGGGGCCGTCTACTCCTGCAGTTCCGCGGCGATGGCCGCGGCGAAAGCCTCATACGGCTGTGAGCCGATGAGTTGCTGCCGGCCGACGGTGAAGGTCGGCCGGTTGAAGATGCCGGCCGCGCGGCGCGTCTCATCCAGCTGGCTGGCCAGGTCGTGGCTCTCCCCGCCGTCGAAGCAGCGCTCGAACGCGGCCTGGTCGAGGCCCAGGGCAACGGCCGTGTCCACATAGAACTCGCGCCGGGCCAGATACAGGCTGCGCTGGTTCTCATATAGCGTGTCGTGGTAGCGCCAGAACGCCAGCGGGTCCTGCTCGCCCGCGCACTGGACGGCTGCGGCCGAGTCGTGGCTGTTCGGGCCGAGGTCGAGCATCGGCCAGTAGACGATCTTGACCTGCCCGGCCGCGACTTCGTTCGCGAGTATCTCTTTCTCGGGGCCTAGCACGTAGGCCCGGCAGGTCGGTCAGAGGAAGTCGGAGTAGTCCGTCAGGGTCACCGGCGCGTCGGGCGAGCCGCGGTAGAACGTCCCATCGGCGTTACGCCCGGCGACCAGCGTCAGGTCGTTCGTTTCGCCGGCAACCGGGCCGGCTCCGGCCGTCGCGGAGGCGGAATCCGGCGCGGCCGTGGCGGGGACCGGCGTCGACGGCGGTTCCGTCATGACAACGGCCGTCCCGGTCGGGGCGGCCGTTTGCGGGTCCGGACCGGGCGCGCCGCCGCACGCCGCCAGCGTCAGGGCCAGCGCCGCGCCGGCCATCCAAAGTGTGAGTCGTCTGGTCATGGTTGTTTCGATTCGCACGCGCGTATTGCGTTTGTTCCGGTTAACCTTACGAACTACTTGAGGGTCGCGTCAAGTACGGCCCGAAAGTCATCGACCGAACCCAGCCCGGCCAGGAGCTGGCCGTTGATGTCGAACGTCGGCTGGCTGAAGACGCCGCGCTGGCGACGGATCGTGTCGAGTTCCATGACGCGCTCCAACGCGCCGGGGTCGTCGTAGCAGGCTTCGAACGCCGCCTGGTCCGCCCCCAGCCCAACGGCCAGGTCGACGTAGAAATCGCGATCGGCCACCCACAGGCTGTCCTGCTGCCGGAAGAGACCTTCGTGCACCAGCCAGAACAGGGCCGGGTCCTGCTGCCCGGCGCATTCGGCCGTCAGCGTCGAGTAGACGCTCGGGTTGCCGTGGTTGAGCACGGGCCAGAAGATGAGCTTCACCTTGCCCGTCTCGACGTAGTCGGCCACCAGTTGCGGTTCGGTGCCTAGCACGTAGGCACGGCAGGTCGGTCAGAGGAAGTCGGAGTAGTCGATCAGCGTCACCGGGGCGTCGGGCGAGCCGTAGAAGAAAGCCCCTTCGTCCGTCCGTCCGGCCGTCGCGGCGGCCGGCG
>CAYRBP010000011.1:72542-81680 GCA_964422535.1 uncultured Ardenticatenaceae bacterium
GCGGTCGCGACGCTTGCGGTCGGGAGGCCGGTCGCGGTTGCCGTGGCCCGCTCGACCATCGGGGCGACCGTCGGCAGGGCGACCGTCGGCGCGGCGACGGGCGGGCTTTCGCCGCCGCCCGGCCCCGGTTCCGTTGTCGCTGCCGGGCTGCAGGCGGCGAGCAGTAGGCCTAGTAGCAGGAGGGTGCGTTTCATCGGCATGGCGTATGGACGCGACGAGCGGGTCAAACCTTACCGGCGCGGGACGATGCCGGCCGGGCGGGCCCGGCACCCGCTCTACGGCACCGGCTTGCGGCCGCTGTGGATGCCGATCGTCCCGAACATGAAGAGCTGGTAACGCACATCGACCAGCCCGGCCCGGCGCATCGTCGCCGCGAGTTGCTCCGGTCCCTGGAAGGCCTGGGTGCTGTCCGGCAGATAGCGGTAGGCGTCGGCCTCGCCGGTGACGAGCTTGCCCAGGATCGGGATGACCGTGTTCAGGTGGATCTGGATGAACGGCTTAAGGATGTTGTCCTTGGGCGGGCTCGACTCGAGGACGACGACGCGGCCGCCGGGCCGGGTGACGCGCATCTGCTCCCGGAAAGCGCCGTCGACGTCGATCACGTTGCGCATCAGGAAACCGGAGGTGACGGCGTCGAAGGTATCGCTCGGGAAGGGCAGCGCCAGCGTGTCGGCCGCGACCCAGCGGATCGTCTCGCGCCCCGGCAGGTGCTGCCCGGCGCGCATCATCTCGATGGTGAAGTCGCCGCCGACGGTCTGGAGGCCGGGCACCTGCTGATACCCTTCGTAGGCGATGTCGCCCGTGCCGGTGGCGATGTCGAGCAGGCGGCCGCCGGGCGGCAGATGGGCCTCCTCGATGACCACCCGCCGCCAGCGCAGGTCCTGCCCAAACGTCATCAGGCGGTTCATGCGGTCGTAACGCCCGGCGATGCGGGCGAACATGTCCTGGACGTAGTCCGCGCGTTCTTGTCCTTGTAGGTAAGCCATAGGGTGATTCTAGCAAGAAATCGGGCGGCGTTGGCGGCCGGCGACGGGCGAACGCCGCTTTCGACTCTGATCGACGCCAATCTCTCGCCTGCGTGAATCAGCGATGAAATCAGCGTTCATCTGCACCCTATTCTGTGCTATCCTTGCCTCCCTGACGAGGCCTGACTTGCGCGAATACTACGACGACGACCTCCACTTCTTCGGCTTTGAGAGCTTTCCCAACGGGGCGGGCGCCGGCGGTCCGGGCGGAACCCGGTTGCGCCACGCCGTCTTTTCCCGGAAAGGCGGCCACAGCGAGGGCCCGTTCGCCTCGCTCAACCTGAGCCTGTCGGTCCCGGACGAGAAGACGCACGTCTACGCCAACCGGCGCAGGGTTTACGGCCGTTTCGGCCGCGACACGGACACGGTCGTCCACGCCCATCTCGTCCATGGGGCGGACGTGGCCCGCGTCACCCGCGCCGACGACGGCACCTGGGTCCACCATGTGGACGGCATCGTCACCGACCAGCCCGGCTGCGTCCTGACGATGAACTACGCCGACTGCGCCCCGATCCTGCTGGTCGACCCGGCCCGCGGGGCGATCGGCCTGGGCCATGCCGGCTGGCGCGGGGCGATGGTCGATCTGCCCGGCGCGCTCGTCCGGGCGATGAGCGACCACTTCGGCAGCGACCCGGCCGATCTGCTGGCGGCCGTCGGGCCGTGCATCGGGCCGTGCTGCTACGAAGTCGGGCCGGACGTGGTCGAGGCGGCCGTCGCGGCATTTGACGATGCCGGGACGCTGTTCAGCGACAACGGCCCCCTGACCGATGACCGGGACCGGCAAGGGCGGGGGCTGGCGGCCGGCGGCCGGCTCCATTTCGACCTTCCCGAGGCCAGCCGCCGGGCGCTGGTCCGGGCCGGGCTGCGCTCGGTCGAGCTGTCGGGGCTGTGCACCGCCTGCCGCACCGACCTCTTCTTTTCGCACCGGGCCGAGAAAGGCCGCACCGGGCGGTTCGGCGCGGTGCTGATGATCGAGCCGTGAAGGTCATCGCCGTCAGGCAGGCGGGACAACCCGCGGGCAGGTGACGGCCGCCCACCCCTTGCCCCGGGACCCGGGCGCGCTTCCGCGTTGTCATCAGCGCCGATCCGCGTACCATTCGAGTTATCATGATGGACATCAACGACATGCCGGACGCGCGCCAGCCGCGCGTCATGGCCATTGACGACAACGCCTATACCCTGCGGGTGGTCGAGTTCACCCTGCGCGAAGCGGGCATGCGGCCGGTCTCGGCCATCTCGGCCGATGAGGCCTTCCGGCGGATCGAGCAGGAAGGCCTGCCCGACCTGGCCATCGTCGACCTGCACATGCCCGACATCAGCGGCTTCGAGTTCGCCTATCGCGTCCACCAGTACAGCGACCTGCCGGTCATCATGCTGACCGCCGTCAACCAGGAGGCGACGGTCCTGGAAGGGCTGGAACGCCACGCCGAAGACTACATCGTCAAGCCGTTCCAGCCGGGCGAGTTGGTCGCCCGCGTCCGCCGCGTGCTGAAGCGCATCGGCCAGTTCGGCTATGACCTCGTCCCGCAGACGCCGATCGACGAGCGGCTGCTGATCGACTTCCCCAACCGCATCGCCATCGTCGACGGCAAGGACACCGCCCTGACGCCGACCGAGACGAAGCTGCTCTACATCCTCATGCGCCGGGCCGGCCAGACCGTCCCGACGGAGTACCTGCTGCGCCGGCTGTGGCCGATGGAGCCGGTCTTTGAGGACCGGCTGCACGTCCACCTCCACCGCCTGCGGCGCAAGATCGAGGACAAGAAGGACAAGGCGCGGCCGCGCTACATCCGTTCCGAGCGCGGGACCGGCTACAGCTTCCGCGACATGCGCGCGGCAGTGGAAGAGACGGCGCCAGGCGCGGAGCCGACGGATGAGACGGATGATCGCGGATGACGTCGTGCCGTCCGTTCTCCCTGTGGGACGCCGTCCCATCCGGTCCTTTCGGTGATCAGCCCATCGCCCGGCCATGACCCTGACGCTGGATGACATCCGCGCCGCGCTGGCGCTGCCGGCATTCGACGGCGTTGAGGCGCAGCGGCACATGACGCCGCTGGCCCGGACGATGGCCCGGCCGGAAGGGATGGGCGGGCGGCCGCGGCTGGGGGCCGTGCTGGCCCTGCTTTACGACGTCGGCGGCGAGCTCGCCCTCGTCCTGACCAGGCGGCCGGACTACGACGGCGTCCACGCCGGCCAGGTGTCATTCCCCGGCGGCCGGCACGAACCGCCCGAAACCCTCGAGCGGACGGCGCTGCGCGAAACCCATGAAGAAGTCGGCGTCGAACCGGAGCGGGTCACCCTCCTCGGCGCGCTGACGCCGCTCTACATCCTGCCGTCCGACTACGAGGTCCACCCGTTCGTCGGCTACCACGCAGCCGGCCGGCCGGCCTTCGTGCCCGACGCGCGCGAGGTAGCGGCCGTGCTGGAAGTGCCGCTGCGCGAGCTGCTCGACCCGGCCAGCCGCCGCGAGGAGGAGTGGGAACTGCGCGGGATGCGCATGATGGTGCCGTTCTTCCTGTTCGGCGAGCACAAGGTCTGGGGCGCGACGGCCATGATGTTGAGCGAGTTCGTGGAGCGGATCAAAGTGGCCCGCGGATGAAACCAGGTTGCCGGCCCCCATGCTCATTGGCTGCATTCTATGATAAGCTTGGCCTGTCTGAAAGGTTAGTCCATGGCGCGGATAGCGTCGCCCAGCTTGAGGTGGTCACCCATGAATTGGCAAGAGACCATTAGCGTTGACCCTCTTGTTTGCCACGGTAGGGCGTGCATCAAAGGCACGAGGATCATGGTTTCGGTTATTCTCGATAACCTCGCGGCCGGCGTGCCGGTCGATGAAATCCTTGCCAGCTACCCTGCATTGACCCCGGAAGACGTGCAGGCAGCCATCGCATTCGCAGCTACCCACCCTCGGACTATCCTGGGATCATTGTCTTGAGGCTGCAACGGAATGACAAGCGGGCCGTCCTGAGCGTCCTCGAAAGGCTGATTCAGCCGTTACGAGACGAGCCGTTGGACGGGCGGCTGTGGATCGTAGACGAACGCCGTATTCGGATTCGTGAGTAGCCTCACCCGCTATCCAGCCCTCACCGGCCGCGCGTGAACCACGTGCCCCCCGGCCCGACGTAGCTCAATCCCTCGCCCCAGATGACGTAGTTCCGGCCGTTGTCGTCGACCGCCAGTTCCATGTAGTCGCCGTAGGGGAAGGCATAGCCGCCGTCCTGGTGATAGGGCGCGCCCTCGCTCAGGTCGGACAGGCGGACGGCCTTCTCCCAGGTCCGGCCGCCGTCGGTCGTGCGCCGGTACCAGGTGTTCCACACATCCGGACGGCCGTCGTAGCTGCCCTGCCAGGCCACGCGGAAGTCGCCGGGCCGCGGCCCGGCGGCCACCGCCGGGAAAGCGTTGTGCTCCAGCCCCTCGCCGGACAGCGGCCGGCGCTCGCTCCAGGTCAGGCCGTCGGTCGACCGGCGGACATAGAGCCGCTGCGGCTCGCCCGGCGCGTCCCCGGCGTGATAGGCGGCCAGCAGGGCGCCGTTCCGGTCGGCTGCCAGGCCGATCGACGTGCCCAGAAAGCCGAAATAGCAGCCGGCCGCCCAGTCGCAGCGCGGCATCTCGGCCGTGGTGTCGAGCGGGACGGTCATCCAGGTCGCGCCGCCGTCGGTCGAGCGGAGGACACTGATGACCGCCTCGCCGCTGTAGTCCTGGCTGAAATCGACCGCGCCAAACGTGACCGCGCCGTCGGGCGCGACCGTCCCGGCCGAATGGAACCAGTAACGGCCGTCGCGGTTGGTGCGGACGGGCGCCGACCAGGTGTCGCCGCCATCGTGGGAGGCGACCACGAAGCTGTTGCTGGCGTTGAAGGCGATGTAGACGTGGCGGCCGTCGGCCGAAACGGCCAGCACCGGCCGGTCTGACCAACGCGGCCGGGCGAAGCGGCGGGTGAACGTCACCGGCTTCGACCAGGTCTCGCCGCGGTCGGTCGACTTCATGAACCGCACGCCGGGCCGGTACTGGTTCAACAGGGCGACGAAGACCGTGCCGTCATCGGCGACCTCGATCATCGGGTCGTTTTGTGTCTGGCGGGTGGCAAGCAGGAAGCGGTCGGGCTCCCACGTGGCGCCACCGTCGGTCGAGCGGCGCAACACGAGCGCCGGCTGGCCGCAGAAGGAGCAGGCGGCCGGGCCGTCGTAGCGCGTGGTCAACTGGTAGACGGTCGTGCCGGACGGATCGACGGCGATCGCCGGCTCCCAGTCGTCGTATTCGCTCCAGAGCCGGGCGCGGTCGTAGCCGGCATTCAACGGCGACGCCGCCGGTCCGGCCTCCACGACCAGCTGGCCGGCCAGCGACCGGCCGCTGCCGGCCTTGTCGCCCTCGCCGATCTCCAGGCGCGGGGCCTGGACGCGAAAGAGCAACGCGGCCCCGGCGATCAGGACGGCGGCCGGCACAAGCCAGCGAAGCGCCGATAGCCTGTTGGTAACGTTCATTCGAGTGTCCATTTCGCCTCCTATCCGACCGGCTTTCGCCCTACGATATCAGCCAGCACGGGCGGCCGTCAATCCTCCGCCGCGCCGCGCCGTCGGCTCAGCCGGCGCAGGCAGGACATCCCCGCCGGACCGCGATCCTGAGAATTGTCCAACTTTTGTCTATATTTCTCTTGAATTGCCCCCGCGGCTGATCTATACTCCCTGCTATTGATTGGCAAGAGTTCCATGATCCTAGAGAAACCCCCTGTGCCCGCGACAGAGACCACGTCGGCTGCCGGAATACCGGCGGTCCCGGTCGTTGCCCTGCGCGGCCTGCGAAAGGTATTCACCGAAGGCGGCCGCGAGCGCGTCGTCCTCGACAGCCTCGACCTGACCTTCGACACCGGCGAGTTCGTCGTCCTGCTCGGCCACAGCGGCAGCGGCAAGTCGACCCTGCTCAACCTGATCAGCGGCATCGATCAGCCGAGCAGCGGCGACGTCGACATCCTGGGCACGACCATCACCCGGCTGCGCGAGCGCGAGCGGACGCTTTTCCGGCGCGACCACATCGGCTTCGTCTTCCAGTTCTTCAACCTCATCCCGACGCTCAACGTGCTGGAGAACATCACCCTGCCGCGCGAGCTGGCCGGCGCGGACCGCAAGGCGGCCGAAGCCGACGCCATGCGCCTGCTGGAGCGCGTCGGGTTGGCCGACCGCCGCCACGCCTCGCCCGACAAACTCTCCGGCGGCGAGCAGCAGCGGGTCGCCATCGCCCGCGCCCTGCTCCACGACCCGCTGCTCGTCCTGGCCGACGAGCCGACTGGCAACCTCGACGACGTGACCGGCGACCGCGTCCTGGGGCTGCTGTTGGAGCTTACCCGCGACGCCGGCCGGACGCTGATCATGGCCACCCACAACCCCGACATCGCCGAGCTGGCCGACCGGGTGTTGCGCTTGCACGACGGTGTGCTGGTTGAGACGCGCGGCCGATGACCGGCGACAGACCACCGGCCACTGACCATCCAATGACCAACAACGCCCCCCTCTGGCGTCTCGCCATCAGCCGCGCTCTCAAGCGGCCGGTCCAGTACATCCTGCTGATCCTCGGCGTGGCCATCGGCGTGGCCATGATGGTCTCGATCGACCTGGCCAACGGCTCGGCCCGGCGCGCCTTCGCCCTGTCGACCGACGCCGTGACCGGCAAGGCCACCCACCGGATCGTCGGCGGGCCAACCGGCCTGGACGAGGACCTGTACCGCCGCGTGCGGGCCGAGGCGGGCTTCTCGCCGGCCGCGCCGGTCGTCGAGGGCATCATCACCGCCCCCGCCCTCAGCGGCCAGCCGCTGCGCCTGATCGGCGTCGACCCGTTCGCCGAGCCGCCCTTCCGCGACTACTTCAGCCCGGCCCAGGAAGGCGCCGGGTCGGGCCTCGACGGCCTGCTGGCCTTCCTGACCCAGCCGAACGCCGTCCTCATCAGTCGCGACGCGGCCGAGGAAGCCGGGCTGGCCCTGGGCGACCGGCTGATGCTATCGGTCAGCGGCCGGCAGGTCGAGGCGCGCGTGGCCGGCCTGCTCTCCCCGGCCGACGACGCCAGCCGCCGCGCCCTGTCGAGCATCGTCTTCACCGACATCGCCTCGGCCCAGGAGTTGCTGGGCATGGCCGCGGCCGCCGGCCGGCCGGGCCGGCTCAGCCACATCGATCTGATCGTTGAGACCGAGGGGAGAGCGGCGGCGGGCAGCCCGGATGCGGCCGAAGAAGCGGCCCTGGCCCCGCTGCGGGCGCTGCTGCCGCCCGGCGCGACGATCGAGACGGCCGCCGCCCGCCAGAACGTCATCCGCCAGATGACGGCCGCCTTCGAGCTCAACCTGACCGCGCTGAGCATGCTGGCCCTGATCGTCGGCATGTTCCTGATCTACAACACCGTCACCTTCAGCGTCGTCCAGCGCCGGCCGCTGTTCGGCATCCTGCGCTGTCTCGGCGTGACCGGCGGCCAGCTCTTCCGGCTCATCGTCGGCGAGGCCATCCTGATGGGGCTGATCGGCTCCGTGCTCGGACTGGGGCTGGGCGTGGTCCTCGGCCGCGGGGCGGTGCGGCTGATCACCCAGACGATCAACGACTTCTACTTCGTGGTCAACGTCGAGAGCGTCACCGTGCCGTGGGAGACGCTGGCCCGCGGGCTGGCCATCGGCGTCGGCGCGTCCGTCCTGGCTGCCGTCATCCCGGCCCTCGAGGCGGCGCGCACCGCCCCGCAAAGCACGCTGCGCCGCTCGTCGCTCGAAAGCCGGATCCAGCGACTGCTGCCGTGGCTGGTCGCCGCCTGGGCGGCGCTGACCGTCCTTGGCGCGGCGCTGCTCTGGGCGCCTTTTGGTCGGGCGGGGGGCGGGCTGATCGCCGCGTTCGCCGGGCTGTTCGCCGTGCTGATCGGCGCGGCGCTGCTGGCCCCGCCGGTCACGGCCGCGCTGATGCGCCTCGTCGGCCCGCCCGGCGGCCGGCTGCTGGGCGTGCTCGGCCGCCTTGCCCCGCGCGACATCGTCCGCTCGCTCAGCCGGACGTCGATCGCCGTCGCCGCGCTGATGACCGCCGTGTCAGTCATCGTCGGCGTGTCGATCATGATCGGCTCTTTCCGCGGGACGGTCATCCAGTGGCTCGACCAGACGTTGCAGGCCGACATCTACATCTCACCGCCGGGCGTGACCGCCAACCGGGTCGTCGGCGCGCTTGACCCGGCGGTCGTCGAGCGGCTGCGGGCCTGGCCGGGCGTCGAGCGCGTGGTCACCTCCCACGCGGTACAGGTGACGCTGCCCCAGTTCGGGCGGCAGGCACAGCTCGCCTCGGTCGACGGCGACGTGTCGAACGGCTCGCGGCCGTATTCCTGGGTGCGCGAGGGACTGGGCGACCCGTGGCCGGCGCTGGAAGCCGGCGAAGGGGTGATCATCTCCGAGGCGCTGGTCCTGAAAGAGAATCTGCCCCTGCCGCCGCCGCCGATCACCCTGGCGACGGCCGAAGGCCCGCGTGACTTCGAAGTGCTGGCCGTCTTCTATGACTACTCAAGCGACCAGGGCAGCATCTTTATCGACAACGACCTCTACCGGGCGCTGTGGGATGACCCGTCCGTCTCGGCCGTCGGGCTGTTCGTCGCCCCGGGGCGCGCCACCGACGATCTGATCGCCGGGATGCAGGCCGCATTCGCCGGGCGGGGCGACGTCTTTATCCGCTCGAACGCGGCGCTGCGGGCGTCGTCGCTGGAGATCTTCGACCGGACCTTCGCCATCACCGCCGCGCTGCGGATGCTGGCCGTGATCGTCGCCTTCATCGGCGTGCTGAGCGCGCTGATGAGCCTCCAGCTGGAGCGGGCGCGCGAGCTGGGCACGCTGCGGGCGACCGGCATGACCCGCCAGCAGATGTGGGGACTGACATTGCTGGAGACGGGGCTGATGGGCGCGACGGCCGGCCTGCTGGCCATGCCGGTCGGCTATGCCCTGGCCTGGATCCTGATCTACGTCATCAACGTGCGCTCGTTCGGCTGGACGCTGCAGATGCAACTCGACCCGGCCTACTTCCTGCAGGCTTTCGCCGTGGCCGTCGTCGCCGCGCTGCTGGCCGGCATCTACCCGTCGTTTCGCCTGGGCAACATGGAGATCGCCAGCGCGATC
>CAYRBP010000012.1:0-24223 GCA_964422535.1 uncultured Ardenticatenaceae bacterium
GCGTGCTATAATTCATTGATTAGGAATTGATGATGAACGAAGCGCCACCGCCGCTGAAGACGGCCGCCCCACGTTCTGACGCGCCTCGTTTCGATGAGTCGCGCCTGCAGTTGCCCAACGTTTCTTCCAGCTTCTTCGCGCCCAGCAGCTACCAACCGACCCTGGAGCAACTCGCCCGCGACGAGAAGCGGAAGCGTTACATGCGCCGCAACGTCTACGCGCCGGCGATCATCGCCGCCGTGATCGCCCTGGCGCTGTTCGCCCTCATCATCTTCCTGGGCTTTGCCCTGCGCAACAACCAGGGCCAGGCCGAGGCCCGAGAATTCATCGCCGGCATGTCGGGCCTGATCGTTATCTTATTTTCCATCCCGCTCATCGCGGCTTTGGCCGTGGTGTCGATCGGTTATGTGGTCTATCGCTATTACGTCTGGGAGCAACGCCGGCGCTATCCCCAGACAGGGCCGATGGCAAACCGCAGCCGCGTCCAAACCATTCTCTGGCAGACCGAGAGTTTCATTGAAACGGCGGATCGCCAAGTCGGACGAGGCTCGCGCGCGGTCACGGCTCCCCTGATCAGGCTCCACACCACCGAGACCTATTGGCGGACGCGCGTCCGCAGCCTGCGGGACCTGTTTTTGCGGAGACAACCTTATGGCCTCGACCAAGACGACACCCGTCACGAGGACAACCAACACCCTTTCTCAAGCGCTGAGTGAATCAAATCTGAACCCGACCCGGGACGACAACTGGGAATCTCGGGTCCTCATCATCGGCGGGATCATCGGCCTGCTGGGTGGCCTGCTGAGCGCCTACCTCCTGAACCGCACCTCTCGCGAAGTGCGCGGCGGTCCGCCTCATATCTCAAGCAGTGACGCCCTCAAGCTGAGCATCACCGCGATCGGATTCGTCCGCGCCATCGTCGGACTGGGCGATCGCCGCTAGTGGAGGTCAACCATCATGGCTAGCGAACAACCAACCGGTCGCAACGGCCGGCGGCGTTCCGGCGGCCGCTCGTCGGACCCGGCCGCCAGAAAACCTGCGCCAAACGGCGGCGGCAAGCAATCGCGCCAGTGGCGCAAGATGGACCTCCACATCCACACCCCCGCCTCGAGCGACTACCGCGATTCGTCCACAACCTATCTCGACATCCTGCGTCAGGCCCACGCCCGCGGCCTGGACATCATCGCCCTGACCGACCACAACACCGTGGCCGGCTATGCGACCGTCCAGAAAGAGATCGAGCAATTGCTCTGGCTGGAAGCGCGCGGCCGTCTGGAACCGCAGGAGGCGCGCCAGCTCGACGAGTACCGTCGCATCCTCGACAAGCTCCTCGTCCTGCCGGGCTTCGAATTCACCGCCACCTTTGGCTTCCACATCCTGGGCATCTTCCCGCCGGAAACGCCGGTCAGCTTCCTGGAACATCTGCTCCTGACGCTAAGGGTGCCGCCGACAGTGCTGCGCGACGGCAACCAGTCGGTCGGCGCGACGAGCGACGTCCTGACCGCCTACCGGATCATCAACGAAGCGGGCGGGCTGGTCATCGCCGCCCACGTCAACTCCGCCAACGGCGTGGCCATGCGCGGCATGGACTTCGGCGGCCAGACCCGCATCGCCTACACGCAGGACCCGAACCTCCACGCACTGGAGGCGACCGACCTGGAAAAGCGCACCCGCGACAACACCCGCCGCTTCTTCGACGGCAGCAAGCCGGAATACCCGCGGCCGATGCGCGTCATCCAGGGCTCCGACGCCCACAACCTCTTTCGCGAAGGCCCCACATCGACCCATCTCGGTGTCGGCGACCGGGTGACCGAGATACTCCTGGGCGAGTTGACATTCGAGGCGCTGGCCGAGGTGATCCGCAACAACGACCACACCCTGACCAGGCCCTATCGCGGCGCGGCCAAGGCCGTCGACTACGTCCAGATGGCCCGTGAAGAGGGCGAGTCGCTCGTCCAGGCCTTCCATCCGGACATGTCCCAGCGCGGCGGACACCTGGACCGCATCCTGCGCGACATCTGCGCCATGGCCAACACCAACGGCGGCACGATCTACATCGGCGTCTCAGCGGACCCCAAAGTGCCCCCCAGCGGCGTCAGGGAAGTCGAGAAGGCGATCGAGACGCTGGAGACGACCATCGCCAAGCGATTCAGCCCCGAACCGGAAGTCCACATCGACAGCCTGCCGACGCAGAACGTGAAGATCGTGCGCATCAACGTCCAGGCCGGGCCGGATACCCCTTACGCCATCGACTACAACAACTTCTACGTGCGCGACGAGGACGACACGAACCTGGCCATACGCGATGAGATCGTCCGCATGGTCGAACGCGGGCTGCGGGCGCGGGGAAACCCCGTCCCGGAGTCGGAGCATGCCGCCGAGCCGGTCCCGCCGCCGCCCGTCGAGAACCGCCGGGCGGAAGCGCCGCGCGGGCCGGAGCCTTCGATTGACTTCCCCCGGACCGGGGTGGAGATCGTCGAGAGCCATGAGCGCGACGGTGTCGTCTATCATACCTTGCGCGACCTGCGGAATGGCAGCCTGATCAAGAACGTCACCAAGTCATCCGCGCGACGGCTGTGGCACTACGCCATCTCGCAGGCCGAGGCCAACCCGGTCAATCCGAACAGCCTGAAGTGGCGGGGCGACCGGGCGGTCATCAGCCAGCGCCAGAAGGGCGACCAGACCTGGTACGACCTGGCCCTGCGCGACGGAGACAAAGTCCACGTCTTCTATGGGGTGACCGACGGCGGCCTGAGCGACGCCTGGCACTCACTGGTGGAGGAACAGGCCAGGGAATGAGGCGCGTCGGCATCCTGACCGTCAGCGACCGGGGCGCGCAGGGCGTCTATGAAGACCGCAGCGGGCCCCTGGCGGCCGCGATCGTCCACGAGCGCACCGCCTGGCGGATCGAGCGACAGGCAATCGTGCCGGACGAGGCGGACGCCATCGTAGCGACGCTCGAAGCCTGGTGTGGCGAGGGCCTTGACTTGATCCTGACCAGTGGGGGCACCGGATTCGCGCCGCGCGACATCACCCCTGAGGCGACGCGCCGGGTGATCGAGCGCGAAACGCCGGGCATCGTCGAGGCGCTGCGAGCGGAGAGCTTGAAGGTGACCCGCCACGCGATGCTCTCGCGAGCCGTGGCCGGGATTCGCGGCCAGACGCTGATCATCAACCTGCCGGGCAACCCAAAAGCCGTGCGCGAGAACCTTGACGTCTTGCTGCCCGTCCTGCCGCACGCCCTGGACCTGCTGACCGGCCAGCCGGAAAGCGGGCAAGAACACCGCGCCGTTTAGGTCGTTGCATTCATGGAACCCACGGCCGTCGAGCACCACTTCATCAAGACCAACGGCATCACGCTGCATGTCGTTTCGGCCGGCCCGGAGGATGGGCCGGCCGTATTCCTGCTCCACGGGTTCCCGGAGTACTGGGCGGGCTGGCGCCGGCAGATCCCGGTCCTGGCGGCGGCCGGCTTCCGCGTTTGGGCGCCGGACCAGCGCGGCTACAACCTGAGCGATAAGCCGCAGGACGTGAAAGCCTACGCGCTGGACACCCTGGCCGATGATATCATCGGACTTTTCGATGCCCTGAAACTGGAACGCGCGAATCTGGTCGGCCATGACTGGGGCGCGACCGTGTCCTGGTGGATCGGCATGCGCGAGCCGGAGCGGCTGCGCCACCTGGGCATCCTGAACGTTCCCCACCCGGCCGTCATGGCTCGGTATGCGCGGACGAACCTTCGCCAGTTGACCCGCAGCTGGTACTTCGGCTTCTTCCAGGTTCCGTGGCTGCCGGAGCGAATGAGCAGCGCCTTCAACTGGTCCGGCCTGGAACGCAGTTTTCGCCGCTCGGCCCCGCCCGGCCTCTTCGGCGAGGCCGAGATCGCCGACTACAAGCGCGCCTGGTCGCAACCCGGCGCTTATACGGCGATGGTCAACTGGTACCGCGCGGCGCTCCGCCACGAACCGGAAGCGCGGCCGTCGCCCGTGGTCTCGCCCCCGACAACGATCATCTGGGGCACGGATGACATCGCCCTCAGCGAAGAGATGGTCGATCCCAGCGCCGACCTCTGCGCCGATGTGGAAGTGTTCAGGCTGGAAGGCGTGTCCCACTGGGTCCAGCACCAGGCCGCCGAACGCGTGAATGAGATCCTCCTCAGCCGCCTGCCCCACTAGGCCGCCGCAGGCCGCCCTACCTCTTCCCATGAACCTGACGCCCCGCGGCCGCGCCAATCTGATCCTGCTCCTGACATCGGTCATCTGGGGCTTCGCCTTCGTCGCCCAGCGCGCCGGCATGGACCATGTCGGGCCGTTCACCTTCAACGGCGTGCGCTTCCTCATCGGCGGGCTGGCCCTGCTCCCGCTGATCGCCATCCTGGACAGGGGCCGACGCGGGCGGGGCGAGGCGGTCGTCCCGCTGGGCTCGCGCTCGCTGCTGGTTGGCGGGGCGCTGGCGGGCGCGTTCCTGTTCGGCGGCGCGGCGCTGCAACAGATGGGCATCCAGTCGACCACGGCCGGCAAGGCCGGCTTCATCACCGGCCTGTACGTCGTCCTCGTGCCCATCCTCGGCCTGTTCATCGGACAGCGGACGTCAGCCGGGACCTGGATCGGGGTCGGGCTGGCCGCCATAGGCCTCTATTTCCTGACGATGCAGGGCGATCTGACCATCCAGCGCGGCGACCTGCTCGTCCTGATGGGTGCGTTCATCTGGGCCGGGCACGTGCAATTGCTCGGCCGCCTGTCTCCCGGGACCGATCCGATCAAGCTGGCGGCCGTCCAGTTCTTCGCCTGCGCCGCCCTCAGCCTCGCCGCCGCGTTTGCCGTGGAGTCGGTGGTCTGGGCCGATATCGCCGCCGGCTGGGTCCCGATCCTCTACACCGGCCTGATGTCGGTCGGCGTTGGCTATACCCTGCAGGTCGTCGGCCAGCGCGACGCGCGGCCGGCCGACGCGGCCATCATCCTGAGCCTTGAGGCGGTCTTCGCCGTCATCGGCGGCTGGCTGTTCCTGAACGAGCAGCTGGGCTTGCGCGGCCTGGTCGGCTGCGGCATGATGCTGGCCGGCATCCTGGTTTCACAGCTCTTCGGACAACCCAGGCCCGTCCACGACCCGGCCGCCGCCTGATGGCAGACGCCCCTATGAGTGATCCCATTACAGCCACGCTGATCCTGAAGGAAGGGCGCGAGAAGCCCGTCCACAACCGCCACCCGTGGGTTTTCTCCGGGGCCATCGCCCGCCTCGACGGCGACCCTGCGCCGGGCGACCTGGTGACCGTGGCCGACAGCCGCGGCCGTCCCATAGCCACCGCCTACTTCAACCGCAAGTCACAAATCCAGGGCCGCATCCTGAGCTGGGACCCGGCGCAGCCCATCGACGAAGCATTCTGGCGCGGCCGGCTGGAACGGGCCATCGCCGGTCGGGCAGCGCTCGGCCTGGCCGCGGACGGAACGCGGACGAACGCGTTCCGCGTCGTCAACGCCGAGTCCGACGGGCTGCCGGGGCTGGTCGTTGACTGCTACGGTGACACGCTGGTCGCTCAGTTCCTGACGCTGGGCATCGACCGGCGCAAGGACCTGATCCTTGACCTGCTCGCCGGCCTCCTCCGCCCGGCCGCCATCATCGAGCGATCGGACGCCGAGGCCCGCGGCAAGGAAGGGCTGGGCGACGAGCGGCGCGTGGCCCGTGGCGATTCCCCCGCCGATGCCCTGGTCATGCTGGAGAACGGGCTGCGTTTCCTGGTCGACCCGCTGCACGGCCACAAGACCGGTTTCTATCTCGACCAACGCGACAACCGCGCCCTCCTCAGCCGCCCGGAGCATGTCGAGGGCAAACACGTCCTCAACGTCTTCGCCTACACCGGCGGATTCGGCGTCTACGCCGCGGCCGCGGGCGCGCGCAAGGTCACCCACATCGACAGCTCAGTCGCCGCGCTGGAGATGGCGGAGCGCAACGCCGCGCTCAATGGCTTCGAGCGGCCGGACGATGAGTACATCGCCGGGGATGCGTTCGAGGTGCTGCGCTATTACCGCGAGACCGGGACGCAGTTCGACGTCATCATCCTCGACCCGCCGAAGTTCGCCACCAGCGCCGCCAACCTCGACCGGGCGACGCGCGGCTACAAGGACCTCAACTGGCTGGCCCTGCGGCTTCTGCGGCCGGGCGGGCTGCTGGCGACCTTCTCCTGCTCCGGCCTTGTCAGCGCCGACCTGTTCCAGAAGGTCGTCTTCGGCGCGGCCGTCGACGCGCAGCGCGAGGCCCAGGTCCTGGTCCATCTCAGCCAGGCGGCCGACCATCCCGTCCTGCTGACGTTCCCCGAGTCGGCCTATCTGAAGGGGCTGCTCTGCCGGGTCTGGTGATCCGTGGACGTCTCCGTCATCATCCCCAGCCTGAACTCACCGATCCTGGACGAGGTGCTGGCGGCGCTGCAGGCCCAGGACGGTTTCGACTGTGTCGCCGAAGTGCTGGTTGTCGGCAGGGATGAAGCCGGTCTCCTGGGCGCGAACGCGCGCGCGCGGCTGATCGACACGGGCAAGCCGGTGAACCCGGCTGTGGCGCGCAACATCGGCATCAGCCAGGCGGCATCTCCCCTGCTGGTCTTTCTCGACAGCGACTGCCTGCCCCGGCCGGGCTGGCTGCGCGCGCATCTGGCCGCCCACCGGAACGGCCGCGCGGTTGTCGGCGGCAGCGTCTTGCCGAGCGGCACGACTTACTGGAGCCTGGGCTACAACCTGGGCATGTTCAACGAATACCTGATCTACCAGCCGTCCGCGCCGCGGGCCATCCTGCCGACGCTCAACCTGTCGGTCGAGCGTCGTGTGATCGACGACGCCGGGCTGCTGGATGAGACCCTGCCGCGCAGCCAGGACATGGAATGGACGGCGCGCATGAACCGGGCAGGTTATCCGCCCTTCTTCGAATCAGGGGCGGCCGTCGAACACCGCCACAACCGGACGACCTTCCGCGCCGTCTGGGACGACTGCGCCCGCAGCGGCCGTTTCTCCCGCCAGGTCCGCTTGCGCCACAGCGACCTGCTGGACACGCCCGGCCTGCTGCGCCATCCCCGGCTGCTCCGACTCTTCAGCCCGTTCATCGCCGCGGCAGCCACACTGCGCATCATCGTCCGGCAGCCGGCCCTTCTCCGCAGGCACCTGGCCTCGCTGCCGGCCATCTATCTGACCAAGCTGGCCTGGGCCTGGGGCGCGGGGGAAGGCGGCCCGACATGAGCGAGTCGCCGCCGGTCACCGTCGTCGTCGTCGCCTGGAACCAGGTCGACAGGACGCTGGACTGCCTCGGCGCGTTGGGGAAGCTAACGTACCCCAACGCGCATCTGCTGCTGGTCGACAACGGCAGCGACCCAACGCTGGAAGAGGCCGTGGGGCCGCGCTTTCCGGACGTTGAGATCCTGCGCCTGCCGCAGAACCTGGGCTTCGCCGGCGGCTATAACGCCGGCATCCGTCGCGCCCTCGAAGGGGACGCCCGGCTGATCTGCCTGTTGAACAACGACACCGTGCCCGCGCCCGGTTTCCTCGACGCGCTGGTCGCCGAGGCGACCTCCTCGACCGACATCGGGCTTGTCACGTCGAAGATCTACTACGCGGCCGATCCGCAGCGGATCTGGTCAGTCGGCCACAACGTCAACGTCTTCCTCGATCTAGTGCCCGGCGCGATGAACCAGCTTGACGCCGGCCAGTGGGACGAGGCGCGCGACATCGACTTCGCGCCGTTCTGCGCCGTCGTCCTCAAGCGCGAGGTGGTGGAGCGGGTCGGGCTGCTGGACGAGGCGTTCTTCCTCTACTATGAGGATATGGACTACTGTCTGCGTATGCGCCGGGCAGGATACCGGCTGCGCTACCAGCCGGCGGCCATCGTCCACCATGCTGTCGCGGCAAGCACCGGCGGCAAGACGAACCCCGTCCGCCGCTACTGGTTGGCCCAGAGTGGGGGCCGCTACTTCCGCAAGCACGGACACGGGCCGCGCATGGCTCTCATCCTGCCCTTCCGCGCCGCCAGCGCGGCGAAGATGAGCGCCCGGCTGCTGCTCGACGGCGACCGGCTGGGGCTGCGGGCGTACTGGGCCGGGCTGGTGACCGGCTGGCGCACCGGCCGCGCTGATACGCCGCCGCCGGACTGGACCCGGCAACCCAGGCCGGACGGATGAGCGCGCCCCCAACCGCCGGCCTTCCCGATTGAACCCTCCCCATCGCGCGCTATAATCGACTGACTGTCCGGCGGCCGTCACCCATGGAATCTACCCACTCCGCGCGAGCCTCGCGCACCGGCGTCCTCGTCCTGGCCGCTGTCGTCCTGCTCTTTCTGGCGCTTCAGGCGACGCCCATCCGGCAGGTCCACGTTGCCCAGTATGACGAGAGCATCTTTCTCGACATCGCCCGCAACATCCGCGAGACGGGGCTGCCGCTGCGTAGTGTCGGCCCGGACGGCCGCCTGTTTGACCAGACGCCCGGCTATCCGTACTGGCTCAGCCTGCTGACCGCCGTCGCCGGGGAAGACCTGACCCTGCTGCGCCTGGCGACGGTCGCCGCCGGCATCGGCAGCCTCATCGCGGTCTATGCCATCGCCAGCCGCGAGGGCGGCCCCGCGGCCGGCGTCGTGGCCGCGCTGCTGCTGGCGCTCAGCCCGTTCGTCCACCTGTATTCATACTTCCTGCGGATGGAAGTCTATATGGTCTTCTGCCTGATGCTGGCGACCTGGTGGCTGGCCCGGCCGGACCCGCCCACCCGGCGCAACCTGCTCCTCGCCGGCGCCGCCATCGCCGCGGCCGTCCTGTTCAAGATCGTCGCCCTGGCCTATCTGCTGGCTGCATCGATCTGGCTGCTGTGGCGGTTGCGCCGTCGAGGAGACGCGGGTCGGTGGTTTGGCGACCTGGCGGCGCTCATCCTGCCGGCAGTTGTCGGACTGGGGCTTTGGGGCGCGGTCATGATCTCCGACGCGCGCGGCCTGGAAACGATCCTGGCCCGCTGGGGCAGCGCAAGCGGCATCGCCGCCGGGCCCGTTGATCCGCGACAGGGAACGGCCGCGCTCGCCTGGCTGCGCCAGGTCGGCTGCTGCGTCGCCGGCTGGGAACTGACAGCGCTGGCCGTCGCCGCCCTGCTCAGCGTCCCTCTGCTCCGCCGGGTGCGTCCGGGGCTGGCGCCTGACCCGCTGTCGCCGGTCGTCTGGCTGCTGCTGCTCTACGTCGTCCTGGCGCTGGGAGCTTCCCTGGTGGTCAGCCTGAAGGAGCCGCGCCACCTCATCGGGCTGATTCCGGCCGCGGCGCTGGTCGTCGCCCTGTGCGTCAACTGGGCGCGGTTGTGGGCTTGGGCAGTGGCACGCCCGCTCACGGCGATCGGCGCGGCCGCGCTCGGCGTGTGGCTGCTGTTCGGCATGTCACCGCTCCGCCTGCCGCTGGGGCCGGAACGGGCGACGGCCGCGGCCTGGTGGGACCCGCTGCTGGTCGACCGCTATTTCTACAACGACCCGCGCCTGGACCCGATCCGGCAGGCGGGGGAGTATCTGCGGTTGCACAGCCCGGTCGACGCCGTCATCGTCGCCGTGCGTCAGGGGCCGGTCGTCGGCTACTATGCCGACCGGTCCTACATCTTCCTCTACACCCGCCCGTACGCGGAGAATGTCGCCCTGCTGCGTGACAACGATTACCTCGTCTTCGACCGACAGGAGTTCTGGGCCCAGACGCCGGAAGAGACCGAGTCGCTGTTGCGCTTGATCGCCGAGGAGTTCGTCGTTGAGGCCGACTTCAGCACGGCCGACGCGCAGGCCGTCGTCTTCCGCCGGGCCGACGCGCCGGCCGTCGGGGAGACTGCCAGCCCATGAGCGCGCCGCGCCGCCTGCTCAGCAACACGGTCCTGTCGTTCATCGGCACGATCGTCCTGAAGGCCAGCAGCAGCCTGCTGTTCATCCTCATCGGCCGCCGCCTCGGCCCGGACGAGGCCGGCATCTACAACCTGGCCGTGACGGCCTATACGGTCGTCTTCGCCCTGTCAGCCTGGGGACTGCACGAGCTCCTGGTGCGGGAAGTTGCCCCGCGCCGCGACGAAAGCAACCGCTACCTAGTCAACTACGTCGTCCTGCGGACGTTGCTGGCGGCCGCGGGCTATGGGCTCCTGCTGCTTGCCCTGCGCTGGCTCCTGCCCTACAGCGTCGAAGCCGACCGGGCTATCCTCATCCTGTCCCTCGCCATCTTCCCCGACGCCATCTCCGGGCTTTGCGCGGCGCTGTTCATCGCGCATGAGCAGCTGCGCGTGCCGACGGTGGCCAGTCTGGCCGACGGCGCGGGGACGCTGGCCATCGGCGCGGCGATCCTGCTGGCGGGCGGTACGGCGGTCGATGTCGCCTGGGCCGTGCCCGCCGGCGCGACGATCGGGCTGCTGGTCTACCTTCCGGCGCTCGCCCGCCTGCTGCGCCGCGTGCCGCAACGGCTGCCCGGCCGGCTCGACTTCAGGTTCTGGCGCGAGCAGTTGCGCTTCACGCCCGGCTTCATCACCATCGGCCTCTTTTCGACGCTCGACTTCCAGACCGACACATTCCTGATCTCCATCCTGCTGAGCGAGGCTGGACTGGGCCTGTACGGCGCGGCCCAGACGGTCATGCTCGCCTTCTGGATGATGCCGGTCGCCATCCGGACGGCGCTCTACCCGATGATGTCCCGCACCTTCCGCGAAGCGCCGGAGAAACTGCCGCGCATCTATCACCTGACCGGTCGCTATCTGATCCTGCTGGCCCTGCCGATGGCGGCCGGGGTCAGCCTCCTGGCCGAACCTATCCTGGAACTCATCTTCGGGCCCAGCTTTCTGCCGGCCGCGCCGCTGTTGCGGGTCATGATCTGGGCCATCGTCCCGGCCTTCCTGCTCGTGCCGAACGCCCGCCTGATGCTGGTCCACAACCGGCAGCAACAACTCGGCTGGCTGACCGGCCTGTCGATGGCGCTCAATATCGGGCTGAACCTGTGGCTCATCCCCCGCTACGGCATCGTCGGCGCGGGATGGTCGCGCGTCCTGGCGACGCTGCTCTATTTCCTCGGTGTCTACATCCTGGTGCAGACGAAACTGCTGCGCGACAACTGGCTGGCGCTGAGCTGGCGGCCGCTTCTGGCGACGGCGCTGATGGCTGTCGTCGTCTGGTGGCTGCGAGACGCCTGGCTGCCGCTGACCATCGTCGCCGGCGCGGCCGTTTACGCCGCAGCGCTGGTGGCCCTCGGCGGGTTCCCGCGCGAGGAGTGGCAGCGCATGAGGCAACTCGTCGGGTGGTGAGCCGAAACGACCGGCGGCCCAGGGTTTCGCGCCGGCCGCGGCCGTGCAGAAGACGTGAAAACGGCGTCTCACCCGCGAAATCACCCGCCAAAACGGTCCAAATACTCCATTTGGGTGATTGGTCCGCCCCTTCCACCCGGCTATACTGCTGCTCGACCTATACTGCGTCAAACTGCGTGGTAACCTATCGAAAGGAGAGCTTAGAAATGAAGAAACTGATCGCTCCTCTGATGCTCATGCTGGTTCTGCTGATGGCTGTCGGACTCGTGTCGGCCCAGTCGAACCTGCCGGGCAGCGGCTGGAAATCCGGCCAGACGATCCAGAACGTGGGCGGCTCGAACGCGACGATCGTGTTTGACGCCTACAACACCACCGGCCAGGCCTTCCCCTGCGGCCAGAAGCAGGCCCCTCCCGGCGGCTCCGTCAACTTCCTGACCGACGTTGACTGCGCCACGGTGCAGCCCGGCTTCGTCGGCTCCGCCGTCGTCAGCGCCGATCAGCCCATCGCTGCCACGGTGAACGTCAACAACAAGCCCACCGGCGCAGCCGCGGGCCAGTACACGGGCACGGACGGCAGCAACGTTGCGACGACCATCAACTTCCCGCTGGTCAAGCACAACCACAGCGGCCGCACGACGACGTTCTACGTCCAGAACGCGTCGACGAGCCCGAACACCATCACCGCGACGTTCATCGTCAATGGTGTGACCAAGACCAAGAATTACTCCGGTGTTCCGGCGAATGCCATGGTCGTCATCACCCCGGCTGACGCCGGTGTGGCGGCCGGCCAGGGCCAGGTCGGCGCGTTGACCGTCACCGGCACGCAGCCGATGGCCGGCTCGGCGCTGGAGCACGAGCACAGTGCGGCCGTGGCCCAGAACCTGCAGGCGTGGCGTGGTTTCACCCCGAACGACCTGGACAAGACCGTTTTCTGCCCGCTGGTACGCAATGCCTATGGCAGCCGGCAGCAGACCACCGGTATCAACGTCCAGAACGTGAGCAACGCCAACCTGGTCGCGACGATCACCTACAAGACGTCAAGCAACCAGACGATCGGCCCATTCCAGAGCCCCAGCCTCGCCCCGGGCCAGGCCCACACCTTCGCCCAGTCGCAGCAGCTGCCGGCCGGCACGCTGGCTTCGGCCACGATCACGTCCAACGCGGGTAATATCGCCGCCGTCGTGAATGACCGCAGCCTCGTGGACCCGCAGGGCACCTTCGGCCGCTTCACGACCTATGCCTGCTTCCCGGGCAAGAACGCGACGACCACGATCAACCTGCCGCAGGTTGTCGAGTTCCGCGGCTCCAACCCGGTCAACACGACCGGCCCGCAGGTCCAGAACGTGGGCAGCCAGCCGACGAAGATCACCATGACCTACACGCTCGGTAACGGCAGCAAGGTCGTGTTCGAGACCGTGGATGCGATCCCGGCCGGTGGTTTCGCCAACTTCTACGGCACGTCGCAGGGCACGCCCAACACGCCGACCGTCGTGAAGTCGGGTAGCGCAGCCTCGACGGCCAACCAGCTCATGGGCGCCGTTGCGACCGCCAGCCAGCCGATCGTCGTCGTCGTGAACGAAAGCTCCGTCAGCGGCGGCAACATCCAGGACACCAAGAACTACGAGGGCTTCAATCAGTAAGTCCAGCGTAGCTCGCTGAAGTCGATTGAGTAGAAGCCACCGTTAAGGTGGCTTCTACTTTTTCCCGAATCAGCTAGAATGAACGGTATGTTCTTGAAAAACAGGTATGTACAGCTCAGCCTGCTGAGCCTCATCACGATGGTGGCGCTGCTGGCCGCATGCGGCCCCAGCACGCCCGAAGCGATGCCGCCCGAGGATACCGGAGCGGCGACCGCAGCGGTAGCAGCGGAAGACGGCGCGGCTGTCGCGGCAACCAGCACGGCCCCGTCCGTGCCCGTTTCCGAGGAAGGTTATCCGGTCCAGGTGGCGCCGACGATCGCCCCGGCCGCTTACCCGCCCGAAGCGCCTCCCACGATCGCGCCGACGCCGCTACCGGAGGGTTACCCGGCCGCGACGGCCGAGGTCTTCCTGGAGCCGCGCTTCCGGTTCGATACACCGCTCGCCGCCGGCGCGACGAACGTCACAGGCCAGGCGCCGCCGAACCTGTCGCTGGCCGTGCTGGACGTCACGTTCAACGGCGTCCTGCTCGGCACAGGCCGCAGCGATGAGAACGGCCGCTTCTCGATCCCGGTCTCGCCTCTGCCGGCCGGTAACCGCATCGGCCTGGTCATTGGCGAGCTGGCCGAAGGCCAGACGCTGGCCGACATGGCCGAGACCTATTTCCCCTACCGGGGCGAAGGCTTCATGAACCTGCCCAACGTCGGCGTCTTGTTCGAGACCGCCCTGGTGGAGCAGTAGTCCCGGTCCCCATTCCGGCGCGAGGGCATGCCGCAGCCGGCCCCTCGCGCCGCTCATCCTGATGGTTCTTCTGCTTGCGCTGCTGCCCCTGTTCGGCCTGATCGTCCTGGCCAACATCATCGACGCGCGCCGGGACGACCGCGCCCGGCGGGTGTTCACCGGCGTCGTGCTGGCCGCCAACCTGCTGGTCGTGGCCGCCGGACTGGGGCTGTGGCTGCTGCCGGCCGGCAACCCGGCCGTGTCCGAGTTGCAGGAATTGCTGCCGGTTCCGCGCAACAGTCTCGCCCTGTCGATGGTGGTCATCGGCGCGTGGGCCGTGCTGGCATGCCTGACTCCGGTGCGCCGGCTCGTGGCCAGGGTCATACCGGCGCTGGACCCCGCCTCGGCCGTCCACGCGCTGGCCCTGGTCCTCATGGGCTATCTGGCCGGCAATTCGCTACTGGCGCTCAATTCTTCCGGCCTGGAGGCGCTGGCTGAGGCAGGCGTCGGCCCGTCGATTGTGGAAGTGGTGGCGCAGAACTTTGCCTTCGTCCTGGTCGCCTTCCTCGGTGTGGGGCTGCTGACACGGCGGGGCGACCGGGCGTTGAACGAACGGTTAGGGTTGATGCGGCCGACGATGAGCCAACTCCTGGTCGGGCTGCGCTGGATGCTGGTCTTTGTCGTGCTTCAGGCCTGTATGGGCGCGCTGTGGGCTTTCGTCGATCCGGAGCGAGCGGCCGAGTTGAACAGCTTGAACGATAGCCTGTTGGGAAGTTTTGACACGGTCTGGGAGTGGTTCCTGCTGGCCGCCGCGACGGGCGTCGGCGAGGAGATGCTCTTTCGCGGGGCGCTGCAACCGGTCTTCGGCATCCTCGGCACGTCGATCGTCTTCGCCGTTTCCCACACCCAGTATGGCCTGACACCGGCCACGCTGACCGTGTTCCTGTTGAGCCTCGTCCTGGGCGTCATCCGCCAGCGCAGCAACACCACCGTAGCCATCTTCGTCCACGCCGGCTACAACTTCCTGTTGGGGCTGCTCGCGCTGCTGGCGAGCTCGCTCCCGAACCTGCCCGGCAGCTGATCACCGGGCGGCCTACTGCCGGTAGACATCGCGCCGCAGTTCGGCGATGTACGGCAGCGTCCGGAAACGGTCGGCATAGTCCAGCCCGTAGCCAACGACCCACACGTCCGGGATCTCAAAGCCCAAATAGTCCACCGGAACGCCGGTCTGCTCGCGCTGCTTGCGGACGAGGGCGCACGTCCGAAGCGACGCCGGCATGCGGCCCTGCAGCGTGTGGCGCAGATAGGCCAGCGTGCTGCCCGTGTCGACGATGTCTTCCACCAGCAGGACGTGGGTGTCGACGATGGGCTCGCGCAGGTCCATCATGAGCCGGACCTCGCCGGTGGATGTTGTCCGCGCGCCGTAGCTGCTGACGGCGATGAAGTCGACGGTATGCGCCAGGCCTGGAACAGGGCGGCTGAGTTCGCGGGCGAGGTCGGCCAGAAAGATGAACGCGCCTTTCAGCACGCCAACCAGGTAGAGGCGCTCGACGCCGGCGTAGTCGCGCGCTAGCGTCTCGGCCAGTTCGACCACCCGGCGGTGAATATCCTCCTCCGAGATCAGCACGCGGGCCAGTTCAGGGTGAAGGGCGAGCATGGCGGGGCTCCTTGCGCCGGCGCGGCTCCGGCACAGCGCCATTATACCTCACGGCGCACCGGTTGGGGCCCGGGCAGGGTATCCAGGGCGACGACAGACAGCCGCACCGTGACAAGCGACCGGCCGCTTGCCCGGCCACCTCGATCTGGTATAATCAGCGCTGTTCGGGGCATGGCGCAGCTTGGTAGCGCGCTTCAATGGGGTTGAAGAGGTCGTGGGTTCGAGTCCCGCTGCCCCGACCAGAGCCGAAACGCCGCGTTACCCTGCGCGGCGTTTTTGATCCGTCCTGTCCGTCGCCATGGGAGATACCGTATGAGCGCAGCGCGGCTCCGTCGCATCGTCACGATTACCCTGATCACGGTTGGGCTTCTCCTGTTGTTCTTCACGCTGCTGCTTGAGCCTCTGTCGCTCGGCCGCACGCCGGGCTTCGGCGCCGTCCAGGTCTTCCTGTTCCTGCTCGGGCTGTCACTGCTGACCTGGGGAGCGTTCCTCTATCTGGGAAGCCGCCGGCCGGCCGCGAACCAGCCCTCGCTCCAGGCCGACGTCGGCAAGCGCCTCTCAGCCACCGGGCTGGTGCTGGCCTTCGTCTCCGGCTTCTCTGACCTGATCGGGATCGGCACCCACGTTGAACCGGAGTTCACTCGCCCGTTCGTCGGCCCGCTGCAATTGGGCGGCCTCGGCCTGGGTGTGGCGCTCATCCTGGCCGGGCTGGCACTCTACGCCACAAGCCGCGGCGAGCGGCCGACATCCTCGCTTGATTTTCTGCGCAACGCGAACGGCCAGTCCCAATCGAAAGGCAGCGGTAGTTCCGGCTAGGCGCCCGGGGTGGCCGTGGGCGGCTCAGAGCCGGGCGGCACGGGCGTGGCCGGCGCCGGTTGCAGGCCGCTCAGCTCGAACGGCTGGCCGAGGACCGTGAAGATGGCCGAATCGGCGCCGATCGGCCGCTGGTAGGTGACAAAGAATTGCAGCGTCTGGTTCGGGGGGACCGTCCAGGGAAACGGCGGGTTCGTCGCCAGCAACAGATAGTCCGACCCCGTCGACGTGCGCAGCGTCAGATCGTCGCGGTCAATGACCAGCGGCTGGCTGCCGGTGCTGGTGATCTGGCCGGAGATGATCAGGTTGTTCAGATCAGAGGTCACCTGGGCGCCGGTGATCGAGACGATCGTGTTCTGCGCCGCATCACCTCCCGCGGTGAAAGGCAGAATGGCCTGCACCTGCGCGCCGGACGGGTCGGTGGCCGTCCACGTCAGCGTCGGGCTGACCAGGCCGGTCGGGATCTGGAAGCCGGACGTGGCGCTCATGCTCTGCCCGGCGTTGATGAAACCGCCCAGGGGCGGGTAGTTGCCGAGGCGGCTGGCGATCGGGTTGAGCGGATACTGGTTGCCCAGTTCGTCCGTCAGCGTAATACGATAGGTGTTGGTGTCGATGGCTGTCAGGCCGACATTGTTGACCAGGAAGTCGACCAGGAAGAAACCGAAGCCGGCCGGCGCTTCCGGGCGGTTGGCCAGGTAGGACGTCGCCTCCGGGCGGATCTGCAGATCGCCAAGCTGGGCCGTCTCGCCAAGCTGGACGACATTGCCGGGCGTGCCGGCCGCGGCCGAGGCGACCTCATAACGGCCGCGCACGACCATACGGTCGGCCGAATCGCCACCCAGCAACAACAGGGTCACACCGGGCGTCTGCTGGCTGAAGACCGTCCGGTCGTTGGCCGGCACCTGGTTGCGGCTGTCGAAGGTGAAGACATGGTTGACACCCTGGCGGGTTGCGACAAGGATCTGGTCGCCGGGGACGAGGGCCTCCAGCAGCGCCCGGTTCGCCTCCGTATCGGGCAGGCCAAAGACATAGTTGACGATCGAACCCGTCACCCAGGCTGAGGAATCGTCGGACGCCAGTTGCGGGTTCCACAGCCCGTCTGCGCCGATGTTCTGGGCCTCGACAACACGGTCCTGGCCGGCGATGGTCAGTGTCAGCGGCGAGTCCGTCGCCACCGGAAACGTGCTGCCGTCGCTGCTGGATCCGATGACCAGCGGCTCAGGCGTGGACGGCATGGGGGTGGCGACGAGCGGGAAGGGCGTCGGGTCGCCGGGAGCGGACTCCTCGCTGGTCGAACCGCCCGGTTGTCCTTCGGCGGCGTCCTCTGACCGGTCGCAGGCCGCAAGCGAGGCCAACGCGGCCAGCGCCAGGGCGAGCAGCAGCGACCGGAGAAGCAGGCGGGCGTATCTTGTGTTCGGCTGTTCAATTGACATGGGCTATGACCCCCGGGTGACCCGCCGCACAGGGTGGGCGCTACGGGATGCCGATCGGCAGCGGCAGCGGCGCGACCCGGACTGTGATGTTCGATTCGCCCGTCCCCACGATCTGCGTGTAGTTGAGCAACGGCACTTCGACGCGAATGGCGCCCGAACTGGCGATTGACCCAAAGGTGACCATGCCGGTGGAGTTGGTATAGCCAAACGCCAGCAGGCGGCCGTTGGTGTTGTCGTAAAGTGCCACGGCCACGTCAACGATGCCCTCGGTCGGCTCCGGAGCGAAATTGAAGTTGCTGTCGTAGTAGACGGTGACGTTGACCGTTGATGTGCCCTGCCCGCCGCCGGCCACCGTGGCCGTGGGCAGGGGCTGGATGGTGACGATGGGTATGACGATGGGCGTGGGCGTCAGCAGGCCGGAGATGTCAAACGGCGTCGGCGTGGCGAAAGGCGTGGGCGTCGCCGGCTGCGGCACGGGGACGCCTCCCCCACCGCCACCCGATGTCGGCGGCTGCGTCGGGACCGCCGTCGGCTGGACAGTCGCCGTACAGGAGAGGGTGTAGGTGAAGCGCGCCGCGTCGGCCAGCGGCACCGAGTTCACCGGCTGCACCACGATGTGGAGGTAGCCCGTGTACGTGGCGAACCACGACAGGCGGCTGCTGGGGTCTCCGGGCGCGCGGTCGTTGTTGCCCAACTGCGGGTTGAAGTCGTTGCCGTTGGCGTCGAGAAAGATGATGTTGGTATCGGTGACGTTCGACAGATTGCTCGTTTCGCAGGTATAGGTCGAACCGGCAATCGCCCACATCCGGTACCAGTCGACATCCGGCCCCTCGTTGAAAGGCGGCACGAAGTTGAACTCCTGCGACTGGTTGACACCAAACAGGCAGGCCAGACTGAGCTGGCCGTTCGGCTCGCAGGCGTCCGAGCCCGTGCGGGTCGGTAACAACGTCGGCGTTGGCGTGGGGGTCGGCTGTTCCATCGCGTCCACCTGGACGCAGTAGGTCAAATTGGCCGGATCGGCAGGGCTCTTGTTGACCACTCGGGCGATGTACAGGCCATTCATCTGCGCCTGCATGATCGCCGATGACTGCAACTGGCCTACGCCCCCGACGTCATCATTCTGCGCAACCTGCTTGCCGGTCGGATCATAGATCGTGACAACCGTGTCCAGGCCCGGCAATAGCTCGCTGGTGTTAACGCCATAGAACGTCCCTGCCTTTGCCGGAAAGGCGAAGTAGTCGAGGTCGCCCGGCGGCCAAAGCGTCAGCCTGCAGGTTGCCGCAGCCTCCGGGTTCAGTTGAAAGGCCTGACTGGGACTCTCGTTGGGTTCGGTGACATCGACGTAAATGGGGGTCGGCGTGGCCTCGGCGGGGCGCGGCGTGGCCGTGGCGATGTCGTCATCGATGATATTCAAGACGGCCACGCTCCGGTCAAGCGTGGCCGTACTCGGCGTCAGGAGCTGCAGGATGAGGTTGATCGTCTCCTGGGGTTCATTGACAACCGTGTCGTTGTTGATCTGGACCTGGAATGACTGCGTCGTCAGGGAGCTGTTCGTGAAGGTCAGCACCCCTGTGCTGTTGATGTAGTCCCCCCCGGCACCTTCCGACGCCGTCCCGGGCACGGTCAGATAGCGAACAACCACGTCTTGTCCTGTCGCGGGGGCCACGCTGACGCGGACCGTGATGGCCGCGGGACCCTGGTTTTCGTTGACGGCGAAGGCAGCTGCCGTGAAGCCGACGATCGGCAGCTGGGCCGGCAGGGCTTCTACGGCGGCCGGACGAAGCGCGGTGGCCGCGTAGGCCAGTGCAACGACGCCACCGATGAGGCCGAGAACAAGATGCCAGACGCGCGGGCGGTTGAGCCGGTTGGACATGAACCCTTACTTGGCCGCTGGGGCACGATCGCACGATCTGCCCAAGCCGAAACGGATTATAGGGTCAGGGGGCGGGTTGGGCAAACTTTCTCGCCGGACGGTTACGTAGCAGCAAAAAAGCCGGGTAGACCCCGGCTTGATTGCGATGCAGCGAGGGGCGGCCGCAGGTCAGGCCGCGCCACCATTCTTGCTGGGGTTCATCAGCACTTCGTCGATCAGGCCATATTCCTTGGCCTGCTGGGCCGACATGTACAGATCGCGGTCTGTATCCTTCTGGATGCGCTCGATCGACTGGCCGGTATGGGTGCTCAGGATGGCATTCAGGTCCGTCCGCAGGCGAAGGATCTCCTGGGCCTGGATGGCGATGTCCGACGCCTGCCCCTGCGCCCCGCCCAGCGGCTGGTGCAAGTGGATGGTGGCGTTGGGCAGCGCGTAGCGCATGCCCTTGGTGCCCGCCGTCAGCAGGATGGTGCCAAAGCTGGCGGTGAAGCCGACCGCAACGGTGGAGACGGGGCATTCGACCTGCTGGATGGTGTCGTAGATGGCCATGCCGGCATACACCTGCCCGCCGGGCGAGTTGATGTACATGCGGATCGGCTTGGTGCTGTCTTCGCTGGCCAGCCACAGGAGCTGAGCGACGATCAGGTTAGCGATCTGGTCATTGATCGGCGTGCCGAGCATGATGATGCGCTCCTTCAACAGGAGCGAGAAGATGTCATAGGCGCGTTCGCCACGACCGGTCGATTCAACGACCATCGGCACGAGAGCGGTTGGGAAATCGAACATGTCAGTTCTCCTCAGGGTGCAATAACGAAATCCGGTTGCGTCTGAGTGTAGTCAGCCGGCATTAGATTTTTGTTTATTCTTCTGCCGCAACCTGATCGCCCACCTCTTCGGCCTCTTCGGCCTCCGTGGCTTCGCCGGCCGCGTCGGGCGCATCCAGGTCCGGCGCCTGGCCCAGCAGGATGGCCTTGGTGCGCTCGTAGACCTTGTCGCGCAGGACTTCGCTGCTGATCGCCTCGAACCCGCGGCCGCTGCGATAATACTCACGCATGCTTTTCTTCAACTCGTCGTTGTCGAACCGGGCCACCCGATCTTCGATCAGGCCGTCGATATCGGCCACTTCAACCCGGAGCTTCTCATCCAGGATGAACTGGCGCAGGGCGAGCTGGTTTTTCATCTGCCGTTCGGCGTTCTCGCGGAACTCCTCGCGCAGCGTTTCCTCCGTTATGCCCTGCAGTTGCAGATAGTCTTCCACCTTCCAGCCACTGCGCTGGAGACGGGTCTTGAAGTCGCTGACCATCTCATCGATCTGGACATCGACGGCCGCCGGCGGGTAGACCATCGTCGCATCTTCGACCAGCCATTCGATCATCTCGTTGACCAGTTCGTCCTTCTGGTTGCTCTCGGCCGCGCGCGCCAGTTCCTCGCGCAGGCTTTCGCGGTACTGGTCAAACGTCTCGTAGTCGCCCTCCAGCTTGGCCAGTTCGTCATCCAGCGGCGGCAACTCGCGGTTTTTCACTTCCAGCACGGTGATGTCAAACGTCGCCTCGCGGCCGGAGAACTCCTTCTCCAGCTCGTAGTCCTCGCCGAAGGTGAAGCTGAAGGTCTTCTGGTCCCCAACGCTCATGCCGACGATATGGTCCACGAACGGCGTCTCGGGGAAGAGCGTCTTCGTCTCCAGGAGGACCTCGACGCGTTCCTCATCGAAGATGACCTCGTCATCAGTTTCCGCCGGGGCGTCCTCGCCCTCCGCGGGTGCGGGCGGCTTCAGCGTGCCGCGGCCGCCGATGGTGACGACATCACCCGGCTGGGCCGGCCGATCCACCACTTCCAGCGTCTGGTGGCGGTTCTGCGCGTACTGGAGCGCTTCCTCCAATGCCTCATCGCTGACTTCGACCGGGGTGATCTCCTTGCGGCGCGAGCGATAATCACCCAGCGTGACCTGGGGCTCGAGCGGGATCGTGAACTTGAAGACAAGCGGGTTCGACTCGATATCGTCAAGCGAAGGCCGTCCGTACATCTCGGCATTGGCCTGGTCCATCGCCTCTTCAAATACGGGCTGGATCAGATCTTCGATCGCCTCGGCGCGAAGCGTTTCCTCGCCGACCCGGCGCACGACCACATCGTAGGGCGCTTTGCCGGGACGGAAGCCGGGCAGCGTGATCTCCCGGCTGAGCGTGCGGGCCTTCTCGCGCATGGCCTTCTGCACGCGGTCCTCAGGGACCTGGATGGTCATCGTCAACTGGCGTTGACTGTCTTCAGCAGTTTCAATTGTCAGCGTCACGAAATAGTACCTCTTGGACAAAAAAGCGTTGCCGGTGCGCAACGCTCAGGGTAGAGATGGGGATGGAGGGAATCGAACCCACACGCCTTGCGGCACATGATTCTAAGTCATGCGCGTCTGCCAGTTCCGCCACATCCCCGCCACCGGGCCAACCGTCATTATATCACCCCCGGCATGGCATTTCCAATATGCCGCCCGGCCGCACCCGTGTTACAGTTCAGGCTGGCCCGCTTTCTCAGGGGAGTCCAACCTTCCGCATGAGGGCAATCGGGCGATCGGACAGATCGCCGCTACCGACCAGAGGAGTAACCCACGATGACCACGATGCTGGTGAAGAACGCCCTGGTGCTGGTGACGATGGACGACCAGCGCCGCGAGATCAGCGGCGGCGGCCTGTTCATCCGCGACAACGTGATCGAGCAAGTCGGTCCAACAGCCGCACTGCCCCAAACGGCTGACACCGTGCTGGACCTGCAAGACTGCGTCGTCCTGCCCGGCCTGGTCAACACCCATCACCACCTTTACCAGAGCCTGACCCGCGTCATCGCCCAGGACGCCGACTTGTTCACCTGGCTCAAGACGCTCTACCCCATCTGGGCCAATCTGACCGATGAGGCTATCTACGTCAGCACGATCACCGGACTGGCTGAGCTGGCCCTGTCGGGTTGCACGACGAGCAGCGACCATCTCTACATCTTCCCCAACGACTGCACGCTGGATAGCCAGATCCGCGCCGCGGCCGATATCGGCGTCCGCTTTCATGCGGCACGAGGCTCGATGTCGCTGGGCGAGAGCAAGGGCGGCCTGCCGCCGGACCGGGTGACGGAAGAGGAGACATTCATTCTGCAGGACAGCCGGCGGCTGATCGAGACCTACCATGACGCCTCGCGCCACGCCATGACCCGGGTCGTGCTCGCCCCTTGCTCCCCCTTCTCCGTCTCGCCCGACCTGATGCGTGAATCGGCGGTGCTGGCCCGCGCCTATGGCGTCCGGCTGCATACCCATCTGGCGGAGACCATCGAAGAGGAGGCTTTCTGCCTGGAGACCTTCGGCCACCGGCCGGTAGCCTACGTCGAGTCGTTGGGCTGGACAGGCAACGACGTCTGGCATGCCCACTGCGTCCACATGAATGGCGCGGAGATCGCGAACTTCGGCCGGACGGGGACCGGCGTGGCCCACTGTCCATCGAGCAATATGCGCCTGGCCAGCGGCATATGCCCCGTCCCGGCCCTGCGCGCGGCGGGGGTGCCGGTTGGGCTGGGCGTCGACGGTTCCGCCTCCAACGATGGCGGCCACCTGCTCGGGGAAGCTCGCCAGGCCATGCTGCTGCAGCGCATCGCGCCCGACCGCTATCTGAGCGAGGCGCCCGGCGGTCGTGGCGGCTTCGCCGGGCTGGCTGCGGCCATGACCGCCCGCGAGGCCCTGGAGATCGGCACGCGCGGCAGCGCGGCCGTGCTGGGCCGCGACGACATCGGCCACCTTGCCCCGGGCATGAGCGCCGACTTCATCGCCGTGAACCTGAACGACGTGGCCTATGCCGGCGGCCGGCATGATCCGGTGGCGGCCGTGGTCTTCTGCCACCCGGGACGGGTCGATCTGTCGGTCATCAACGGCAAGATCATCGTCCAGGATGGCCGGCTGACGACGGTTGACCTGATGCCTCACCTTCAGCGTCACAACGCGATCGCGCGGGCGATGATCAACGGGTGACTCATCGCGCCGGCGGCAGGAAACGAAAAGAGGGCCGGCTGGCCCTCCTTTCACCTGCGACGGACTTACCCCCTATCGGCGTCTAAGGCGCCAGGTCGATATCAAAGGCGTCAGCCGCGCCGGGAAAGCCCGTGGTGGCCCAGTTCAGGTAAGCCGGCTTGACGACGGTGTAGCTGCTGAGGCCGGTCCCGGTCTTCTGGAACTGGACGACCGACTTCGCGTTGCCGGTCAAGCCGCCAATCGTGAAATTGTCGGCGAAGCCGGCATAGATGTCACCGTTGGCGGCAACGCTGGCATTGACCAGGTTCTCTGCTCCCATGCCCGTGATACCCTTACCGACGAAGTATGGCGCAAACAGACCGGTCGTCTTGTCCCAGGCGAACAGGTCTTCGTTCTGCGGCTTGAAGAGCGTGGACGCCGGGTTGACGGAGCCGGCGCCGGTGATGCTCAGTAGCAACCTTCCATCCGGCGCGAGGGCAAGCGCGTCGATGGCCTCACCCGATGTGGTCAGGTAGAAGCGGGAGCCGTCCAGATACAACTCATAGCGCGCCGGGTTTCCGCCCGCGGCCGGAATGTAGCGGATGACATCTTGCGGCGTGACGGTGCCGGGGCCGGGGACAGTCTGGTTGCGGAAGAGGGCCAGCAGATAGGAGCCATCAGGCATGCGCTCGAGCGCCTTGACGTTCTTGGTCAGGCCCAGGGTTTCGCCGGTGAACGGCCGCGCCCACGCGCCGCTCCGCTGGTAAGTCAGGATATCGCTCGTACCATAGTCGCCGATGCCGGTCATCGTCCCGGCTGAGGCCGGGCTTATGGTGAACATCTCCGACGGCGG
>CAYRBP010000012.1:24323-40365 GCA_964422535.1 uncultured Ardenticatenaceae bacterium
ATCATTGACCTGCTTGCGGACAACGATCGCGCCCTGGCCGAGGGTGTAGGTCAGGGTACAGGTGATGGTCTCGCCGGGTCCCAGGACAATGGCGGTGGGTGTTGATGCGGCCGCGCCGCCCTCACATGCCGCGCCGGTCTGCGCCCAGCCCTCGGGAGCCGAAACTTCGGCCAGGCTGTAAGCGCCGGGCGCCAGGTCGCCGGAATCGTTGCTCCCGTCATCCGACAGGCTGAAGTCGCTATCGCTCCAACTCGGATCGAAGCTGAACGGGCCGCCCGCGGCTGGGTCGGTCTGAAGCGTGGTGATGATGCGGCCGGGAACGGCGGCATTCGTGAAGGTACAGACGATGGTTTCGCCGGCGTCCAGCACGATCGCGGACGGGTCAGTGCCGTCGTCGTCCCCTTCGCAGGTGGCTCCGGTCTGCGTCCACCCGGCGGGCACATCCTCGCTAACGGAGTACGTCCCGGGCTCCAGCGCGGCAGCCTCGCTGCTCTGGCCCCCGGCGAGGTCAATGGGCGTGCCGGTCCAACTCGCGTTGAACGTGAAGACCGTCGGATCATCGGCCGGGCTGGTCACCTTCCGGACGGTGATGGTGCCGGTCGTCGGACCGACATCCTCCAGCGCGTTGCTGAACGTGCAGAACACCGTTTCCCCCACTTCCAGGACGATCGACGCCGGATCATCGCCGTCGTCATCGCCCTCACAAGTGGCGCCTGTCTGCAACCAGCCCGCAGGCACGACCTCGCTGATCGCGTAGGTGCCGGGGCTTAGCAGGACCGGGCCAATGCTGTCGCCATCAGCCAGGCTGAAGGACGTCGGGCTCCAACTGGCGTTGAACTCGAACGCCGTCGGATCGCCGGCCGGGTCAGTGCGCTTCTCGAAGACGACGCTGCCCGCATTTGGTGCGTATTGGCTGAAGAACGTGCAGGTGATGACCTCGTCCTTGTCGAGCATGATGGCCGACGGATCAGAGCCGTCATCGTCTCCCACACATTCCGCTGTCGTTTCAAGCCAGCCGCTGGGCTGGCTGTCGCTGACCGAATAGGGCCCGACAGGCAGGACGATAGGCCCGGTCGACTGGCCATCGGCCAGCGTGAAACCGTCCTGGTCCCACGAAGCGGTGAAGGTAAACGGCGTCGGGTCGAAATCCGGCTCCGTCTGCTTGACGACGATGATCGTGCCGGTCCGCGTGCTGCCCTCCGGACGGTTGGTGAAAGTGCAGGCGATCGTCTCGCCTTCGTCGAGGTCGATCGCGGCCGTGCCGTTCTCAATGACCGTGGCATCGAAGATGTCGTCACTCGTGCAGGTGATCGAGTCGAGCGTCCAGCCCGCCGTCGGCTCCTGGGTCAGGGTGTAGGTCCCCGGGGCCTGCTCGCTGAGCGTCGTCGAGATGGTCGTGGATGAGCCGAGATTGAACCCACCCAGATCGCCTGAGAAGCTGAAGTCAAGCGGGCCGCTTGCGCCTTCGGCCACGACCTCGACGATCACCGTCCCGTTCATGGCGGCCGTCGCGTTGTACTCATCCGCGCCGATGTCCAGCCCGCCGCTCCGCGTCAGGCGGAAGAAGTCGGTCGTCACCTGCGATACCGCCAATCCGGCGTTGATGGCCGGCGAGCTGCCTGACCGCAGCGCGTACCAGCCCGGATCGACCGTGCCGGATGTGGGCAGGACGGGATTGACCAGCAACGGATCGGCAACGATTCGCCCGGGTTCCTCGCTCGCTGACCACCAGTCCTTAGCGCCGGGCGCGCGGCTGTAGAGGTTGTCGCTGATGACAAAGTTCGACAGCGACAGCGTGCCGCCGCTTCGGCGGGCGATCAACGTCCCGGCCGCCGTCGATTGCCAGATGAGGTTATTGACGAAACGGGAGTTGTTGTAGGAAGCCGTGGCATCAAAATTGATGTTATTGATGCGCGCCCCCGCCTCGCCGCGGGCCTCGATGAACGAGTTGTTGGCGATCAGCGCATTGTTCAGACCGCCACCGGCGATCTGGCTGGCGACGTTGAAGTTGATGCTGCAGCCGATGACGATGTTGTTGATGACCACCTGGTTCTGGCTAGCGGCGGCGCGGGTGCTGCTGAAGTCCTCGTCCATCAGGTCAATACCCAGACCGGGACGGTACGATGTCGTGTTGCCCTGCTTTCCCCAGAAAGCGCGGTTGTTGGTGCAGAAGACCAGGTTGCGCTGGACCAGCGGGGACTGCGTCGTGTTCAGGCCGATGCTGTTGTGAGAGTGGTCCCAGACCTTGTTGTCTTCGAGCGTGATGCGCTCCGACTTGCGGCCGGCCACCATGCCCTCACCCCAGTTTTCGTAGACGCTGTTACGACGGGCGACGCTGTCCTTCGTCTCGATGAAGACCAGCGCGCTGCCGCCGAGTGAGTTGCCGCCCAGGTGGACATTGCCGGACCCGTCCAGCCAGACCGACATGGTGTCGGTGAAGAACGGGTTAAGTGGCGTGTCGCCGCCGTCAAAGTACTTGGTCCAGGCAGAGCCATTCTGGATGAACAGGTCATCCTTGCCTCCGCCGGAGAATCCGCCGGTCGTGCTGAGCACGATCCGGCCGTCCGGGTGGCGATCCAGGGCGTCGATATTGCCCGAGCCCAGGCCAAGGCTCGCGGCCGTCCGGAACATCGTGAACGTCCCCGCTCCCAGGCGGCCCTGCGCATCCGGCGAGGCGGTCGGGGTGAACTTCACAATATCACCGGGGTCCGCCGTGCCCGCGCCGGGGACGGCGGTCGAGGCGGCGAAACTCATCCAGATCGGGTTGCACCCGCTGCACCCCGCCGCGTTCGGCTCGATGTAGATGGCGTCGATGTTCGTCTTTGCCGTGCCCAGATTGCGGGCGCTGCCGTCGAAGTAGGTCGTCCACTTGCGGGTGGACGTGTTGTACATCAGGATGTCGCGTCCTTCATAGGCAAACGATGCGCCTGTGGCGCTCCACGCGTCGCTAATCATGGACGGCCGCGAACGGCCGGGCGCAGTGACATAGATCTTGGCGGGCTTGCCATCGCTGCCCGGCGTGATATGAAGACCGTTGATCGTGCTCTCGCCCCAATCCAATCCGGTGCCGCTCCAATAGGGCGCGTCCCAGTTGGCATCCGGATTGAAGACCCAGCTGGAGCCCGACTTGGTCGCCTTGTAGACGATGGGATCGTTCTTGGCTTTACGGACGTTGCGATAAACCTGGTTGTTCTCCACCGTCACGTTGCTGACCCAGCGGATGGAGCCATTGGCTTCTTCGGTGCCTTCGATCAGCAGGCCGGTCTCCCAGTTGTCGTGGATCTTGTTGTTGCGGACGATGATGTTGCTGATGGCAACATCCTTCACGCCGACGACGACGCCGCGCCGTGCGGAGTTGCGGACTTCAAACCCCTCAAAGGTGAAATTCGACGCTTCGATCTTGACCAGCGCGCCATAGTTGGTGGTGGGCAGGCGCTTGTTGCCGTCGATGATCGGGACCTCGCCGGGGTAGTTGACCAGCTTGATGCCGGCACGGTTGCTGACGACCCGAATGACCTCCTGGTACACGCCTCCTCGAACGCAGATCGTGGCGTTCGTGGCGGCCGCATTGACTGCGGATTGGATGGGAGTGCCCGCACCAGGGGATACAGTGACGGTACAGGCGGCCGCTTCATCAGCGGCGGCGAGAGGAACCCAACCTTGTCCGATCGTTGTGTTCCTTTCGATGGTCAGGAGCGCGGCCGCGGCCGCAAGAAGCAACACCAGAGCAGTGGCGAGTCTGAACATTCCCTTACTCCTCTTGCGCGCGCGGGCCAGAGGGGTCCCACGCGCTCTTGGTTTTAGGTTGTTCGAGGCGGTCGTGTTTGACCAAGAGAACAGAGGCCGCTTGACGTCTGCTCGCCCTCTTTCAGCCAGTCAGTCTAAAGCATGAAGCACGCCCATGCATGAGCCGGGCATGAGTAGGAGACTCCGTTCAGACCCAGACAACATGACCAAAGTCCTATTGACATCCAGATCGCCGACCGGCCGCCAGAGCCCGGCGAGCCGCGTGGCGACCGGATTCGGCAAGGTGCCGACGCGTCTCTGATGTTGGAGACATTTCCGAGCGCATGATGATACCGTATCATATGGGAAAGCCGAGCGGAAGAAAGGCCGCACGCGTGAGGAAGCTGTGAATTCTGGCCCGGCGTTCTGAGGCCTGGCCTTTAAGAAAGAGAGTACATGCGCCTATCGATATCGGGTGTCCTGACCGACCATCTGAACCGTATCCTGCTGCTGACGCAGCCTGATTCCGGCCTCCTGCTGCCGCCATCGATCAGCCTGAGGCCCGGCTACCTGCCCGAAGCGCTCCTTGCCGGATTTGTCCGCGAGCAGACGGGGCTGATCATCCTCCCCGTGCGGCTGACCGGGCTCAGCTTCGGCCGCCGGCGCGAAGCCGACCGCCTGACCTTCGTCTACCGCTGCCTCATGCGAGGCGGAACGCTGGCGGAGGAGGCCAGGCCAACGAGCGGATTCTTTGACGCACAACCGCTGCCCGGCCCGATGCTCGCCCGCGACCGCCGCATGGTCGACCGGGCCCTGCACCACGCCGGCGGCCCGGCCGCGTGGGATACCGAACCCCGCGACATCGTCTCAGTCGCCCGGACCTGGCTGGCAGGCGGCGGCCTCGAGCCGGCAGGCGAGGTGTGGACGGCCGAGGTGCGGGTCGTCCTCCGCGACGCGCAGGGCCAAGTCCTCACGCGGCCGGCCGATCAGACCCCTGCCGGGCAGCTGGCCGGGACTGTCCGCCCGCAAGAAGCGCCCTGGCAGGCTGCCGCGCGATTGCTGGCGCCGTTTGGCGTCAGAAGCGCTGCGGGCCTTCCGGAGGTCATCATCGACCGGGAAAGCCCGCGGATCGCGTTTCTGTTTTCAGCCGTTGCGCCCGCTGGGGCGACGATTCCGGCCGGCTACTCGTTCAACGCCCCGGCCGCCTCGCCGGAGGACCCGGCATTGACCGTCTTCCGGCTGTCGGATGGCCCGCTCGCTGCCTAATCGCGCGCGACCTGGCGCCCGATCGGCTCGCGACGGCGGATGAACCACTTCTCGATCTCGATCGCGATGAAGACGATCGTGCCCAGCCCGGCAGCAACAAGCAGGTCTTCCGGCCGCAACGCCACGACCCCGAAGAAGTCCTCCAGGAACGGCGCGTAGAGCACGACCAACTGCAGCGCGATGACCACCAGCGCCAGCAACAGCAGCGTCAGGTTGGACCGCAAGCCCAGACTGAAGAACGACTCGCGGTTGGATCGAGAGGCCAGGGCCTGGCCGACCTGCAGGAAGGCAAGCGTGGTGAAGATCATCGTCTGCCACGTCTTGTCTTCGAGGTTATCGGGGTTGAAGTAGAGCCAGCCGGCCAGCAGGGCCACCACGCCGATCAGCACACCCACCCAGATGACGTGCCGGCCGAGCCCTTCGCTGAAGATGCTCGCCTGCGGGTCGCGCGGGGGCCTGCGCATCGTGTTCGGCTCCGCCGGTTCCACGCCCAGGCCGAGCCCCAGCAGGCCGTCGGTGAGCAGGTTAAGCCACAGGAGCTGGAGCGGCAGCAGGGCAACGGCGGCCTCGGGCCCCAGGAGCAGCGGCGCCAGCAACATGACCAGGACCTTGCCGATGTTGCCGGCAATGGAGAACTTCACAAAGCGGCGGATGTTGTCATAGATGGTGCGGCCCTCTTCCACGGCCGCGACGATCGTGGCGAAGTTGTCGTCGAGCAGGACCATATCCGACGCTTCCTTTGACACGTCCGTACCGGTGATGCCCATGGCGACGCCGATGTCGGCCTTCTTCAGCGCCGGGGAATCGTTCACGCCGTCGCCGGTCATGGCGACAATGTGGCCCTTCTTCTGGAGCATCTCGACGATCTCCAGCTTGTTGGCCGGGGTAACCCGGGCGAAGACGGAGATGTCGTCCACCACTTGCTCAAACTCCTCCGGCGACATCGTGTCAAGCATCTGGCCGGTCTTCACCCGGCCGTTATCAGAAATGCCCAGGTCATAGGCGATGAAGCGCGCGGTCAGCGGGTGGTCGCCGGTGATCATGATCGGCCGGATGCCGGCGGTCTTGGCAATTGCCACCGCCTGCTTGACCTCCGGGCGCGGTGGGTCGATCATGCCGACCAGGCCAATGATCGTCAGGTCACGTTCCAGCGTCTCGGATGGGTCGTCGATCCACTGAGCCCCGATGCCGAGCACGCGCATGCCGTTCTGGGCCATCTGCTCGTTGGCCGTCATGATGCGGTCGCGCCAGGCTTCGTCCAGCACCTGCGGTTCGCCCCCCACCCAGATGTGGGTGCTGACATCGAGCATCCCATCGACCGCACCCTTGGTGAAGGCCACATAGCGCTCTCCCGGGCGCAACCCGGCGGCCGACAGCCCGCTCAGCGCCTCAGGCAACTCCGAAGGGTTGGCCGGCAGCTTGTGGACGGTTGTCATCCGCTTTCGCTCCGAGTCAAAGGGCAACTCGGCCACGCGCGGGACGGCCGGCAGCAACGCTCCCTGCTCCAGCCCGGCCTGGCGGGCGGCGACGAGCAAAGCGCCTTCCGTCGGATCGCCAATGACAGCGTAGCGCCCCGTCTCCGGGTCGGGCTGTAGCGACGCGTCGTTGCACAGCGCGCCGCCGGCAAGGGCCAGGCCGATGGCCGGGGGCTGCTCGCTCAGACGAATGGGCGGCAGTTGTCCGTTATCGGCGTGCCCGGCTTCCAGTGCCGGCGCGGGATGCGGGTGGTGTTGGGTAGACGTGCCCGTCAGCTCCAGGTAGTGACCCGCCACATCGATGACCGTGACGGTCATGCGGTTCTCGGTCAGCGTGCCGGTCTTGTCCGAACAGATGACCGTCACCGCGCCGAGCGTTTCCACGGCCGGCAGCTTGCGGATCAGCGACTTGCGGCGCAACATGCGCTGGGCGCCAAGGGCCAGGGTGACGGTGACGACAGCCGGCAGGCCTTCGGGCACAACGGCCACGGCGACGCTGACGGCCGTCAGGAACATGTCGCGAGGGTCCTCATCGAGCAGAATGCCGATGAGCATGACCAGGCCGGCGACAATAATACCGATGATCGCCAGAAGCTTGCCGAGCGAGTCCAGGCGTTTCTGGAGCGGAGTTGTCTGGTCGCCGACGTCCTGGATGAGCGTGGCGATCTTGCCCAGCTCGGTGTTCATGCCGGTCTCGGCAACGACGGCCGTTCCGCGGCCGTATGTGACGGCCGTACCCATGTACCCCATGTTGATCCGATCGCCCAGCGGCAGCTCCGCTTTGCTCAGCGGCCCGGTCTCTTTCTCGACCGCCTCGGACTCACCGGTCAGGACGGCCTCCTGGATGCGAAGGTTGGCGCTTTCGACCAGCCGGACATCGGCCGGGACGGCGCTGCCCGCCTCCAGCTGGACGACGTCGCCGGGCACAAGCTCGCGGGCCGATATCTCGCGCCGCTCCCCGCCGCGGATGACGCGGACGATGGGCACGGACAGCTTCTTGAGGGCGGCCATCGCCTGCTCGGCGCGGTATTCCTGCACGAAGCCAAGCAGGGCAAAGAGGACGACGATAGCCGCGATGGCGATCGTCTCAGTCACCTTACCCAGGAGGCCGGAGATGACGGCCGCGGCGATCAGGATCAGTACCATCGTACTGGTGAACTGCTGCCAGAGGATCTTGAGCGGGCTCTTGCCGCCGCGTTCGACCAACTCGTTGGGGCCATATTGAGCCAGGCGCGCCTGCGCCTCGGTCTCGCTGAGCCCCCGTTTCATATCAGTGTTGAGAGTCCGAACGACGGACTCCACAGTCTCGGTATGCCAGGTTGTCATGTGTCAGTTTACTCGTGTCGCTCTTGTTGATTGGACAAAAGCTGAACGGAGTAGCATTATACGAAATCCTCGGCGCGTTTGCTACGGGCAGTCGAGCGCTGATCTGTTAGACTCATCGCATGTCGGCTGATCTCGACGCGCTGGTCGCTGCAGTTCTGGAAAGCCCCAAGTACCGCCAGGTCAGCCCGGAGGTGATCCGGCGGATCGGGGCGCACGAGCTGGCCATCCGGCCGAACCTGAAAGCAGCCATCAAGGAGACGAAGAACGCCCTGTACCAGGCCGCCGGGGCGTTCATGGAACGGCCGATCGACTACCGCCGGGCATTGGATGCGCTGGCCGCAGCCTGGGAGACGGGCGGCCGTGATGCGTCTGCGCCACCGTTCCGTGACGCCTGCCGCGGGGTGATGGCCTTACATACGTCTACCCGCGAGCGGCTGCCGATCCTCGACGCGTTCTATGCTTCCACCCTGTCGGGGCTGGAAGGCGTCCGCAGCGTGCTCGATGTCGCCTGCGGGCTGAACCCGCTGGCCCGGCCGTGGATGCCCCTCGGGCCGGACGTGGCCTACACCGCCTGCGACATCTATCTCGACCAGGTGGCCTTCCTGAACGATTTCCTGCAGCTGCTCGGCGTGCCGGGCGAGGCGACCGTGCGCGACGTCATCAGCGCGCCGCCAACCGAGCCGGTTGACCTGGCGCTGGTGCTCAAGACGCTCCCCTGCCTGGAGACGGCCGATCGCCAGGCGCCCGATCGCCTGCTGGATAGCCTGAATGCCCGGCTGATGCTGGTCTCCTTCCCCGCTCAGAGCCTGGGCGGCCGGCGCAAGGGCCAATCGGCCCACTACGAAGCGCGCTTCCTCGAACGGGTCCAGGCTCGCGGCTGGCTCGCCGAGCGCTTCGAGTTCCAGACGGAACTGGCCTTTCTCGTCCGCAAAGAGTAGAAACAGACCGGGTTGGCCGTGCCGGCCCGCCATACACGCCTGGCCCGCTTCTCGGCTACAATAGCGACGTGATGCAGGCAAATGAAGCCACGGTCGAGGCCGTCATAGAGGCCATCAAAGCGTCGAAGAAGTACCGCGATACGGCCGACGAAACCGTCCGGCAATTGGCGATCGAGGCGGTGGCCACCCACAAGAAGTCTCGCCCGGCCGAGAAGGCTGTCCGTAAGCGGCTGCATAGCATCATGGCCCCCTACCTGGGCGACCCTGACTATCCGGCGGCCAAAACGCAGCTGACGGCGGCGTTCGCAACCGGCGACCGGGCCGCGATCGAGGCAACCTGCCGCGCGCTCATGAGCGCTCACCTCTCAACGCAGGAGCGCCTGCCCATCCTCGACCGTTTCTTCCTTGACATCTTTGCCGTCACGGGCAAGCCCGCGCGGTTGTTGGACGTGGCTTGCGCCCTCGGCCCGCTCGCCTATCCGTGGATGGGTCTGCCTGACCTGCGCGAGTTCTGGGCCTATGACATCCACGAGCCGCGGATCGATTTCTTGAACCACTACTTCGCGCTCGAAGGGCTGCCGCCGCTGGCCCGCGTCCAGGACATCGCCCTGCACCTGCCGGCCGAGCCGGGCGATGTGGCTCTCTTCCTGAAGGAGATGCCGCGCTTCGAGCGCAACTATCCCGGCCACGGCCGCAGCCTGTTGCGCGCGCTGAACGTGCGCCACCTGGTGCTGTCGTTCCCGGCCGTCAGCACCCACGGCGGGCGCAACCTGACCGCCCGCTACCGTGACTTCTTCGCCGAGCTGATCGACGGCATCGGCACGCCGGTCGCTGAACTGCTCTACGACACCGAACTCGTCTGCATCGCCGAAAAGGCGGGGACCGGAGCCTGATGCACCGCTTCTTCGTCGATCCCGGCCAGATTAGCGGGCAGGCCATCCGCTTTGACGGCGACCAGGCCCACCAGATCGCCCGGGTCTTGCGGCTGCGCGCCGACGACACGGTCATCGCGCTCGACGGCCGGGGCAGGCAATACCAGGTCCGCCTGCGCGAGGTGACCTCCCAGCACGCCAGCGGCCTGATCGCCGCCGCGGAAGACGCACCGGGCGAGCCGCGCGTCCGCCTGACCCTCTACCAGAGCCTGCTGAAGCGAGACAAGTTCGAGTGGGTGCTGCAGAAAGCGACGGAGGTCGGCGTGGCCTCGTTCGCGCCGGTCATCACCCGGCGCTCGCTACCGCGGGATGCGGACGACGTGTCGCCCGAACGCGAAGCGCGCTGGAACCGCATCATCAAGGAAGCGGCCGAGCAGTCGGGCCGGGCGTTGCTGCCGGAACTGCGCCGGCCGGTCTCGTTTGCCGCCGCGCTGGCCGAGGCGGCCCGCTTGGACGCCGCCATCCTGGCCTACGAGGGAGCCGCGGCCGCTGGTCTGGGCGACGCGCTCCGCCGGCGGCGCGATATGGAATGCCTGGGCCTCTTCATCGGCCCCGAGGGCGGTTTCGACCCGTCCGAAGTGGCCGAGGCTGAAGCGGCAGCAGTCATGGTTGTGACCCTGGGGCCGCGCATCCTGCGGACGGAGACGGCGGCCGTGGTGGCGGCGGCGCTGGCCCTGGACGCACTGGGGGAGATGGGCTGAGCCAATGGACGCTGAATACCTTAAGGCAGAAGCGGACGAGCTTCGCGCGCTGGCCGCCTTCGGCCTCAACTTCGCCCGGACGCCGGAAGCGATCGACCGCTGGCAGCGGGTACTGGCGGCGAGCGCCAGGCTGGCGGCCGCAAGCACAGGCGAGCCGGCCGAGAGCTTGCTGGCCGGCTACCGGGCCAACTACTTTGATGTCGGGCCGGTCGCCAGCGGCGAAGCGGTCGTGTTCCACGAGGGCAGGCTGCTGCTCATCCGGCGAACCGACGACGGGCTGTGGGCGCTGCCGGGCGGCATTACCGACCCGGGCGAGACGCTGGCCGAGACGGCGCGCCGCGAACTCCGGGAAGAGGCGGGCCTGTGCGGCCGGGTAACCCGGCTGATGGGCATCTTCGACTCCCGGTTGTGGCAGAGCGACAAGCGCATTCACTTCTACCACGCCGTGTTCCTGATCGAGGTCGATGACTCCCTCCCCCGACCGACGCCGGAAGTCTCGGCCGCGCGCTACTTCGCCGAGGATGAGCTGCCTCCGCTCTCGCCCGGCCACCACCTGCGCGCGCCGTTCGCCTTCCGTCAATTGCGCGGCGAAGCGCCGCTGCCGTTCTTCGACCCGCCCGCGGGAGATTGCAAGTAGACCCATGCCTATCAGCGGCAGAACCCAGCTCTACGGCCTGCTTGGCTGGCCGGTCAGCCACTCACTCAGCCCCACCATGCACAACGCGGCCGCGGCCGCGCTCGGCCTGGATATCGTCTATGTCCCCCTGCCCGTCCGGCCCGAAGGCATCGAGGCGGCGCTTCGTGGCCTGCCGGCCCTGGGTTTCCGCGGCGTCAACGTCACCGTGCCGCACAAGGAAGCCGTGCTGCCGCACCTGGACGCGGTCTTTCCCGCGGCGCAGGACATCGGCGCGGTCAATACCATCGCCATCACCAGCGACGGCCTGACCGGCTTCAACACCGATTGGACCGGTTTCCTGGCCGACCTGGAGAGCCAGCACCTGATGCTGGAGGGCCGGCCCTGTGTCGTCCTCGGCGCGGGCGGCTCGGCGCGGGCCGTGGTCTATGCGCTCCTGCGCGCGGGCGGGCGGGTGTCGGTCCTTTCACGGCGACCGGAGCAGGCCGAGACGCTGGCGGCCCACTTCAATCAGGCACTGGGCGATCACACTGCCGTCCGGGCCGGGCTTCTGGCCGAGGTGGTCGAGGTGGCGCATGAGACTGACCATCCCATCCTGATCAACACCACGCCGCTCGGACTGGTCGGGCCGGAGGTAAACGACTCGCCCTGGCCGGAAGGCGCTCGCCTGCCGCAGCGCGCTTTCGTCTATGACCTGGTCTACGACCCGCCCCGGACGCGGCTGCTGACCCAGGCGGCCGAGGCCGGCGTGCCGGGAGCCAACGGGCTGGGCATGCTGGTGCGGCAGGCGGCCGAAGCGTTCGAGATCTGGACCGGGCAACGGCCGGACCTCGATCTGATGCTGGCGGCCCTGCCGGCAGTCATCCACTCGGGACGACATTGAGGCCTCATAGAAGACATCGAACCGGCACAGAAACCCAACTGCGACACAGTGGACGGTTGCGCGGGCAGCAAGTAAACTGGCCGGACGATAGCGCCGCGTTCGTACCTGACCGGCGGGCCCGGTCCCGTCAAGGACGTGGCTTTCAGCCGCACGCGCTCGGCCGTCTCGTGGAGGTCTTGTCTCATGCCCGCCGATCTCCTGATCACCAATGCTCGCATCTACACGGTTGATCCCGCCCGGCCCTGGGCTGAGGCGGTGGCGGCCCGCGACGGCCGCATCCTGGCTGTCGGCCGCGACGCCGAAGTCCGCGCCCTTGCCGGCCCCGGCACGCGCACGATCGATGCCGGCGGCCGTCTGGTATTGCCCGGCCTGACCGATGCCCATGTCCACTTCCTCGGCTACGCCACCCGCCGCCACCAGGTCAGTCTGTTCGGCCTGACCGACATCGGCGAGGTCCTCAACCGCGTCCGCGCCGCGGCCGAAGCCGCCCCACCCGGTGCATGGGTCGTCGGCTGGGGGTGGGACGATAACCGCTGGGACACCCGGCCCACGGCCGCGCTATTGGACGAAGTCGCGCCGGGTCATCCGGTCATGCTGGCCCGGATGGACATGCACACCTGGTGGGTCAGCAGCGCCGTGCTGGCCCGGGCCAAGATCACGGCAGAGACACCCGACCCCCCGGAAGGGGCCATCGGCCGCGACGCCGGCGGGCAGCCAAACGGCCTGTTGAGCGAGTGGGGCGCGCTGGCACTGATCGAACCCTACATCCCCCAGCCGGACGAGGACACGCTGGCTCGCTGGCTGCTGGAGGCGCAGACAGAAGCCCACCGCCTCGGGCTGACCGGCCTGCAGGACCAGCGCATCGAGCGCGAAGGGCGGGAGACGTGGCGGTTGCTGCAGCGGCTGCGGCGGGAAGGGACGTTGACCTTGCGCGTCCAGACCAACCTGGCGGCCGATTATGTGCCGGAGGCGGCGGCGCTTGGCCTGCAGGCCGGATTCGGCGACGACCGGCTGTGGATCGGCCACGCCAAAGCGTTTGCCGACGGGACGATGGGCTCGCGGACGGCCCACATGCTGGCCCCGTTCGAGGGCGAGCCGGGCAACACGGGCGTCGTCGTCACCCCGGCCGGCGAGCTGTACCAGCTCATCGCCGCCGCCGGGGAGGCCGGCTTCCCGCTGTCGGTCCACGCCATCGGCGACCGGGCCGTGCGCGAAGTGCTGGACGTGATGGGCGAATGGACCGCGACCCACGGCTCGCGGATCTCGCTGCCCATGCCCCATCGCATCGAACACGTCCAGGTTGCTCACCCGGATGACCTGCCGCGGCTTGCCCCTCTGGGCATCGTCGCCTCCGTCCAGCCGGTGCACCTGATGACCGACTGGCGCACGGCCGACCGCGTCTGGGGCGGCCGCGCGCGCACGGCCTATGCCTTCCGGACCCTGCTCGACTGCGGCACGGCCCTGGCGCTTGGTTCGGATGCGCCGGTCGCGCCGCTCGATCCCCTGCTGGGCATCTACGCCGCCGTGACGCGGCAGGACGAAGGGGGCGAGCCGGCCGGCGGCTGGTATCCGGAGCAGAGGCTGACCGTCGCCGAGGCCATTCACGGCTACACCATGGGGCCGGCCCACGTGTCGGGCAAAGCCGATCGGCTCGGATCGATCACCCCGGGCAAATACGCCGACTTCACCATCCTCTCCCGCAACCTGTTCGACATCCCGACCGAGGAGATCCCAACCGCGAAACCAGCCATGACCATCGCCGGCGGCCAGGTTGTATATGCCGACTAGGCCGCTGATGAATATCGATCCGGATCGACGATCTGAATCGGCATCGATCCTGCGGGATCGGTGCCCGGCGGCGTGCCACTCTTGAGACCATGATCATCGGCATGGATTTTGGGACGACGAACTCGGGCATGGCGGTCTATGACGGCCGCGATGTCAGCGTCTTGCCGCTTGACCCGGCCGGGCCGAACCCCCGTGTCTGCCGGACGGCCCTCTACATCACCAACGAGCAGGCGGTCATCATCGGCCGCGAGGCGCTCGACCGCTACCTCGAACACAACCTCGGCCGGCCGGTCAAGTTGCAGAAGGTGTGGGTCGGCGAGCTGGAAGTGATCGCCGACAGGGTCTACTACATCACCGATGTCTTCGTCTTCACCGACGTCCTCTCCCCGGGCCGGCTGTTCCTGTCGATCAAGACCGGGCTGCGCGACGAGAACTATCCGGGTACGGTCATCGGCCAGTTTTACTATTCACTGGAAAGCCTGATCGCCCTCTTCCTGTCCGTGACCAGGGCGCGCGCCGAGCGGCTGCTCGGCCGCGAATTGCGCCAGGTGGTCCTCGGCCGCCCGGTTCACTTCGCCACTGACGCGCAGCACGACCGCATCGCCGAGGCCCGGTTGCTACAGGCCGCCTTCCGCGCCGGGTATGAGACGGTCTACCTGCAGCCGGAGCCGATCGCCGCGGCGCTCAGCTATGAGCTAACGCTCGACCGACCTCAGAACGTGCTCGTCTTCGATTTCGGCGGCGGCACGCTCGACATCACCGTCATGCGGCTGGGCGAGCACCCGCGGCGCATCCTGGCGACCGGCGGCGTGCCCATCGCCGGCGACGTTTTTGACGCCAAGCTGTCGCGGGCCAAGCTGCCGCGTCACTTCGGCGAGGGCAGCTACTACGGCCCGCGTCACAAGGCGCTGACCGTCCCGAGCTGGATCTATGACACCTTCGGCGACTGGCAATCGCTGCTGGAGCTGCAGACCTCGGAAAACCGCCAGCTCCTGCGCGAGATCGCCCAGACGGCCCAGCGGAAACACCAGATCGAGGCCCTGATCGCCCTGGCCCAGAGCAACTACGGCCTGAAGCTGTTCGACACGGTTGAGACGGCCAAACGGACACTGTCCGACAAGCGCGGCACTGAGCTCTATCTGGATGGCCCCGGCTTCAGTGTGCGCGAGTTTGTCACCCGCGGCGAGTTCGAGGGCATCATCGCCGCCGAGATCAAGACCATCGAACGCGCCGTCGAAGAGACGCTCGCCTCATCCGGCCTCCGCCCGGAGCAGATCGACAGCGTCATCCGCACCGGCGGCTCGGCGCTCATCCCCGCCTTCCACGAAATGCTGGTCCGCCGCTTCGGGCCGGAGAAAGTCCACAGCATCGACGCCTTCAGCAGCGTCACCGCCGGACTGGGCGTGACGGCCCACCACGTGGAACGCGGCGAGATGGCGTTGCCGGCGCACACACCGGAGGAGTTCAGTCTGGCGGCGGTCGAAGCCACCGGCGGCCGACTGAAGCTCAAGCCGGTCAACCTCGATTTGCTCCAGCGCCGCATCCGGCTGGAAGAAGCGGGGGAGGGGGGCGCGTCGGCCGATGCGGTCGCGCTCGTGCTGCTTGGCCGGCCGGCGGAAGACGAATTGGGACAGACATCGCTGGGGGCCGTGCTGCTGCCGGACGTCGCGGCCGTAACGGCGAGCGGGCCCGCTCTGACCGGTGCGGTCAGGCAGGCCCAGATCGCCCGCCCGGATGACCAGCTCCTGCTGGTCACGACTCGCTACCGCTTCCTCCTGGTCAGCGCCCGGCAGCTGGCCGACCTGGAACAGGTCAGTGTCACAGCCCGCGACCTGTTCCAGCTGGCCCCGCGCGAGAGCATTTCGGCCGTCGCGGCCTGGTCAGCGATCCGCGGCCGCGAGCGCCTGTTGCTGGTCACCTCGACCGGCTTTGTCCGCGCCTACCCGATGGACGTCCTGCGCGGCAGCATCGAAGCGCCGACGCCCTACCGCTTCGACAGCCCGTTACCGGGTGTGGTTGTGGCGGCGCTCGGCGCAGACCGCGACGAAGAGGTCGCGCTGTTGACGGAAAGCGGCCGCGGGCTGCGCTGGCCGCTGGCCAGGCTGCCGATGATCGGGTTGCAGCTCGTCCATCCGGGAAAGGCAGACAGGGTGGACCGCGTCGCCGGGGCGCTGGCGGGCAAGAACGGCAGCCAGGCGGTGGTCGTCCTGGCCGACGGCTACGCCCGCCGCCTGGCGCTGGAATCGATCCCTGTGCCGCCGGGCGCCAAAGACCGGGGCAGGACGCTCGTCACCCGGCAGAGTCCGGCCGTGGGACTGGTCGCCGCCGGCATGACGCTCGTTGTCACAGACCGGCGGCGACTGACGGCCGATG
>CAYRBP010000012.1:40465-41685 GCA_964422535.1 uncultured Ardenticatenaceae bacterium
CTCGCGCGTCGTTGCCTCGCGCGTCCAACCGCGGCCGTCCCAAACATCACCGCTCAGGTCATCGCCGCTGTAGAGCAACTGCCCAAACACCGCCCCGCGAAACTGGGCCACGGCAAAGAAAGCGGCCGCTTCTCGCGTGGTGGGCAGATATAAGTAAGGCGGGGACGGTGTTGGTCATCAGCGCGGCCGCGATCGCTGTCACTCCAACGGTGGCAGCGAGAAGCTTCCGTCGTCGTTGGCCGGAAAATCGACCACGCCGACGACCGCGTCCAGGTTGAGCGGGCCGTAGATGTGGGGAAAGTCCTGCCCCTTGCCGTACAAGTCCTCGTAGACCAGCGCAGCCTGCAGACGCGCCGGGTCGATCACCAGCAATACCAGATCGCGCTGGCCGTGATAGAACAGGTCAGCCGTACCAAGAACCTGGGCCGCGGTCGAGCAGTGGATGAACCCTTCGGAGGCCAGCGAATCGGCCGTGTAGGCGCCCTGGGTGGCGGCCGCTTCCCAGACAGATCGTTGGGTGATGTGCAGGATCATGCCTCCATTATCCGGCAAACGCGTGGCAATGACACCCACCACACCGGCGAAAAGAAGCGCGTGGTGGCACGCCAGCGATGAACGGTTCGCGGAGCAGTTGCTTGACAAAACTAGTAACTCACTTTATATTTACCGCTGTAACTAGTAACCGGGTTTTTAGATTAGTTCGACCGCCCTATGTCAGTCCGATACGCCATTCTCGGCCTCCTGGCTCAACAGCCGCGCCACGGTTATGACTTGCGTGCGGCATTTGAGGCATTGGTCGGTGGGCAGGACGTCTGGGAAGTCAAACCGGCGCAAATCTACAACACCCTGGCGCGGCTCGAAGAGGGCGGCCTGGTGCGCGAAGACAGCGTCCTGCAGGACGGAGGCCCGGAAAAACACATCTACAGTCTGACCGCGCAGGGTCAGGCCGAGCTGGCAACCTGGTATGGCACCGGCGTTGCCGGCGAGCACCAGCGCGACGAGTTCTTTGTCAAACTGATGCTCAGCCTGGCGACGGGCGAGGTTGACCCATACCGGGTCATCCAGGCCCAGCGCAGCCGTCTGTACCAGGAACTGCACGACCTGACATCGCGGCGCAACGCGGCCAATCCGCGGACGGAACTGGCACAGATCTTCCTGCTCGACAAGACGATCATGCATGTCGAAGCGGATCTGCGCTGGCTGGACCTGATCGAAGGCCG
>CAYRBP010000012.1:41785-80354 GCA_964422535.1 uncultured Ardenticatenaceae bacterium
CGCGCAAGACAGTCGTTTGAGAAGGAGTCATCATGTCGCTTATCATTGCGTCCCACCTGACGAAAGTGTACGGGGAAGGCGATACGGCCGTCACCGCGCTGAAGGACGTCTCGCTCGACGTACAGCCCGGCGAGTTCGTCGCGATCATGGGTCCCAGCGGTTGCGGCAAGTCGACGTTCCTGCACCTGCTGGGCGGCCTTGACCGGCCGACATCTGGCGAGGTGACGATCGACGGCGCGACCCTTTCAGGTCTGTCCGATGCACGCCTGACCGAGTTGCGCCGGCGCAAGATCGGCTTCATCTTCCAGTTCTACAACCTGATCCCGGTCCTGAACGCGGTCGAAAACGCCGCCCTGCCCATCACGTTGGACGGCGTTCGCCCGGCCGAGGCCAATGCCCACGCGGCCGAGTGGCTGGACCGGGTCGGCCTGGCAAACCGCCACGGCCACCGACCCGATCAGCTCTCGGGCGGCCAACAGCAGCGCGTCGCCATTGCCCGGGCGCTGGCGGCGGACCCGGCGCTCATCCTGGCCGACGAGCCAACCGGCAACCTCGATACCAAGGCGTCGGAAGAGATAGCCGGGCTGCTGCGGCAGGTGGCCAATGAGTGGGGCCGGGCCGTGGTCATCGTCACCCATGACCCGCGCATCGCTGCGAACGCGGACCGGATCATCTTCCTGAAGGATGGCAGCATCGTCAACGAGACGATCCTGGAACCGCGCAACGGCCGCGTCGAAGCGGATGACCGGCAGACGCAGCGCATCACGGATACGATGCAGGCGATCGGCGACTGAGGCGAATCATGAATATCCAGCTGACCATGGCCGCTCGTTACCTGAGCGGGCGGAAACTACGCACCTTCCTGACGACGCTCGCCATCATATTCGGCGTGCTCGTCATCTTCGGCATGAACACGGTCTTGCCGGCGTTCATCCGGGCTTTCCAGGCCAACACGCTCGCGGCCGCCGGCCAGGTTGACTCAACGATCACGCTCAAGACGGCCGATGCCTTCGACACGGCCGTAGCCGGGCGGGTCGCGGCCGTAGAGGGCGTGCGCGTTGTCAGCGGCTTCCTGAACCGGAACATCAACCTGCCGGCTGACTATCTCGATCAAGACCCTGCGCGACCTGACGCGGCGGCCGCCCTGTCACTGGTCGGCATCAACGTTGAACAGGCGACGGCCGTCCATCGCTACGCCCTGCAGGAAGGGCGGTTCCTGAACGCCGACGATAGTGACGCAGCCGTCATCAGCCGGAGCCTGGCCGACAACGCCGGGATCGGCGTAGGCGAGACGCTCACCCTGCCGACACCGAGTGGCGAGCGGCCGCTGACCGTCATCGGCATCCTCCCACCCCGCCTGCAGACGGGCAATGAAGAGGTACTCGTCACCCTGGCCCAGGCCCAGGACATGCTGAACATGCCCGGCCGGATCAACACGATCGAGGCGAATTTCGACACGCTGGACGCCGATGAACGGGAAGCGATCGAGGCGGCGATCCTCAGCACGCTGGGCGAAACGTTCCGGATCGGCGCGCTCGATACCAACTCCGAATTGCTGGCCAACCTGCGGCTCGGCCAGACGATGCTGAACCTTCTCGGCCTCCTGGCGTTGCTGATGGGCGCCTTCATCATCTTCAACACCTTCCGCACGGTCCTTGCCGAGAGGCGTCGTGACATCGGCATGTTGCGGGCGCTCGGCGCCAGCCGGCGGACCGTCTTCGGCATCATCACGATCGAGGGCCTGATCCAGGGGATCATCGGCACGATGATCGGGATTGCGCTCGGCTTCTTCCTGGGCTATGTGCTGATCGAAGTCATGGCGCCTGCCGTCCAGCGATTCATGAGCGTCGAAATGGGCGGGCCGGTGATCACGCCGGCTCTGATCCTCGTCAGCTTCGTCGTCGGAGTGGGCATGACCCTGTTGGCGGCCCTATGGCCGGCGATGAGCGCCAGCCGGGTGACACCGATGGAAGCGCTGCGGCCGTCGCTCGGTTCGCTGTCGCTGCGCAGGATGACCGGCCCTGCGTTCTGGATCGGCCTGGGATTCATCGTCGCCGCGGTCGTCGCCCTCTTCCTGCGCAACCCGGCGCTGATCGGCATCGGCGCGGTGCTCTTCCTGCTCGGACTGCTGCTCGTCTCCCCGGCGCTCGTCTACCCTGTCGCCCGGATGTTTGGCGCCCTGCTGGCGGTGGTCTTCGCGCGCGGTGGGACGGCCGAACTGGCCGAAGGCAACCTGACACGCCAGCCGTCGCGGGCCGCGATCACGGCCGCTACGATGATGATCGGCATGGCCATCCTGGTCATGGGCGCGGGGATGATCGCCAGCGTCTACATCGGCTTCGGCAACGTCATGCGAAAGAGCCTGGGCAGCGACTACATCTTCGTGCCGCCGTCGGTCGCCATCTGGGGCACGAACGTCGGCGCCGGGGCGGCACTGACGGAGACACTGCGCGCAGATGAGGATGTGGAGATCGTCAGCGCGCTGCGCTTCGCGCCGACGCAGTTCGACGGCACCTCCGTCGCCCTGCTTGGCATCGACCCGGCCACGTACCCGGCCGTCAGCGGGCTCACCTTCAGCGAGGGCGACAGCGAGGCCTATCAGGCGCTGGCGAGCGGCCGGGCGATCATCCTGAACCCGGTGGCGGCCCTGACTGCCCGGGTTAGCGTCGGTGATGAGCTGTCGCTGACGACCCCCACCGGCAGTGCGGTCTACCGGGTGGCGGCCATCGGCGGCGACTACCTGAATGCCAAGATCCCGACAGCCTACATCTCGCACGAAGCGATTGCCGCAGATTTCGGCCGCGAGGAAGACGTCCTGCTGCAGCTGAACCTGAGGCCGGGAGCGGACGCGGCCGCGGCCGAGGGACGCTTCAGAGCGGTGTTGCGCGATTACCCGCAGTTCCGGCTCGTCTCGGGCCAGGCCTACATCGAAGAGAACCTGCGCCTGTTTGACGCGGCGTTCTCCGGCCTGTACGGCATGGCTGTCTTCCTGGCCGTCCCGTCGGTGATCGCCATGATCAATACGCTGGCCATCGGCGTCATCGAGCGGACCAGAGAAATCGGCATGCTGCGAGCAGTCGGCGCGTCGCGCGGCCAGGTGCGGCGGATCGTCCTGAGCGAAGCCCTGATCCTGGGTGGTCTGGGGACATCCCTTGGCGTCCTGGCCGGCCTGTATCTCAGCTACATGGTCATCGAGGCGTTCAAGGCCGTCGGCTACCCGATGGAGTACGTCTTCCCACTGACGGGGGTGCTGGTCGCCCTCGCCGCGGGGCTGTTCTTCGCCTCGGTCGCGGCCATCCTGCCGGCTCGCCAGGCGTCGCAACTCGAGATCATCAAAGCGCTTCGCTACGAGTAGGCCACGGTCCGCCGATTCGGCCGTTGAGCCCGCGCCTGTCGGTCCTCGAACTGCGACCGCCGGCTGCATCTGCGGGTCATCGTCGTTCCCCGTTGGCGCCATAGGTGCGCCAGCGCAGGGTCCGGCGCTCCAGCAGGGCCACCAGGCCGTAGAGCGACAGCGCCATGACGGCCAGTGTGGCCAGGACGACGAAGACCATGTCGGTCTTGAACTGGAAGCGCGCCGTCACCAGCAGGAAGCCCAACCCCTGGCTCTTCGGCTGGACGAACTCGCCGACCAACGCGCCGATGACCGCCAGCGTCGCCCCGACCTTCAGCCCGGCCAGTAACGTGGGCAGCGCGGCCGGGATCTCCAGCTTGCGGAAGATCTGCCAGCGCGTGGCCCGGAGGGAGTGCATCAACTCGTACAGCTCCGGCGGCACCGAACGCAACCCGGCGATGATGGCGATCAGGATCGGGAAGAAGACAACCAGCACCGCCACCAGCACCCGCGACCAGTACCACGACTGGATCCAGATCGTCAGCAACGGGGCGATCGCGATGACCGGGATCGCCTGTGAAGCGACCAGATAGGGCGAGATCAGCCGCTCGGCCAGGGGTGATTTCGTCAGCAGGTAACCCAGCGGCAGCGCGATCAGGACCCCGATGAGCAGGCCGGGGATGACCTCGCTCAGCGTCACCAGCGTGTGGCGGACGAGCCGGCCGTCGGCCAGCATCAGGCGCGCCTGTTCCAGGACGTCGGCCGGCCCGGGCAGGATGAATGGCGGGTAGTCGCCCATCATCACCACCAGTTGCCAGACGAGCAGGGCGAGGCCAAAGGAGATCAGCGTCGTCACCCATACCGGGCGCGTCACGATCCAGCGTTTGAGCGAGCGGTCAGAAGACATGAATGCTTCAAAGCGGGGCAGGTGGAAAGAAGCGCAGCCGCCGGCGCCCGGAAGCACCGCTCCCGGAACACGCGACGCAGGCGATCGCTCAAGACGACCGCCGGACCTTCTTCCATCCAGACTGTCACTGTCGGCCCCGGAGTCTCACCGGGTCCACCCACGCGGCCGTCTCTGCACGGTCACGCGGGGTCGCGGGCTTGGGGTGCGCGCCCCTCACCGCCGGTCGGGAATTTCGCCCTGCCCCGAAGGTATGTATTCAACGATTACCGTGATTATACCGAGAGTGGCCGGAGTTGGCGCGGGCACTCATCAAGCCGCGGCCGCCGGCCCCATCACGGACCGTCACTTATCCATCAGCTTCCCGCACAGCCTCCCGCACCACGGCAACGCGGTTGCTGTAGCGTTCGACGACGACCAGCGTGTCGCTCGGAATGGCATGGTCTCCAATGGAGCGGGCCGCCAGATTCACCGGGCCCTCCGGCATGGCCACACGTATCTCGCCCAGACCCGTCGGCGGAACGGATATGACGACGCGCGCCGTGCGGCCGACGACCCCTTCGGCCGCCAGCGGGTCAAGGCTCGACACCGGCCGGTTGAGGTACATCAGGACCGCCAGGATGGCGAAGGTGACCAGCAGCCCCAGGCCAAGACCGGCGATGATGCTCGTCGGGGCATCGACGCCGGCCAGGCGCAGGAGCAGGCCAGCCAGGCCGAAGGCGGCCAGCCCCCAACCGAGCGCGAGCGTCACGCCGACGACATCGCGTCGCCGGGTCGAAGATGCCGTGGCCGGCGTTGACCCCGGCACGAACTTTCGCAACAGGCTGAGCAGGCCGAAGCCGATGATCAGCAGGCCGATCAGGAAGACCCCAACCAGCACCAGCTCCAGCGCGCCAAAGGGAAAGAGTTGCATCGCCACCGGGGATTATAGCGCATTGCGTCATGGTTCGCATCGGATGCGCCTCGCCGGCTTAGAGCCGGCTGGGTTCCCCGAGACGGCCGTTTTCAGCTTGACCGGCGTATGCTATACTGTGGGGCGTTCCGCCACGGTTGAGATTGGCAGGATATATTACGCAGGAGATAGAGAGAGCATGGCGAAGTCGCAACGCCGCGAGCAATCAACGCGCACGCATCAGTCAATCAAGGCGGCCGAGGCTGCAAAGGCCAAGCGGCGCAAGATCAACTGGACCCAGGTGTTCTTGATCGTGATCGGTCTGATCATCGTTGCCAGTATGGTCCTGTCTCTGCTGGTCGTACCCGGACAGGGCTTCTAGCACCAGGCCACACGGCCGCCCGCGCGAGCGGCGCACCCGTCGGAAAGAAAGCCGGCCATCCTGAGTGACACAAGTGACTCAGGATGGCCGGCTTGTTTTCGAGCGGAGTTCCCGGCCGGCAGCGCCTCGCCGCGGTCCTGCCTCATCGCTATGCGAAACGCTAACGCTTCTCCACAACGAACGTCGGCACGGACGACCCCCCACCCGCCGACACGTTCAGCAGCGGGTCCGTCGACAACCGGGTCAAGCACCCGTCGACATAGTCCCCGTGAAAGATGAACGGGGCCGTATCCAGCATCCGGTTATAGATCTGCAGGCGGCCGTCAACAATGCTCGGATAGGGCTCCTGCGGGATGCGGACCCGCTCCTGCACCACATGCGGCGTCTCCAGCGCCGTCTGCACCGCCGCCTCCCAGCCGCTGGTGTTCGTCTGCCAGCCGAGGACGATGCCGCGGCCGCCGTAGTCGTCGTTGGGCTTGACCACGAACTGCTCGCGGTACTTGAGGATGAACGGGACCAGGTCAACCGGCATGCCCTTGTAGAGCGTCTTGCGCTCTTCCACCACGCGCGTCCAGGGGACATGCTCGCTGATGACGTCCAGTTCTGACGGGCTGAACAGCTCGGCGTTTCGCTCGTCGCTCAGCACGGCCAGGCTGGCCTTCTTGTACAGCAGTTTGCAGGTGAATGGGTTGACCATGCACACCGCCCGGTCGCGGACGGCCCGGACGATCGGCCCGTCGATGCCGCCACGTTCGATCAACTCGGTGATCAGCACCCGCTTATAGATCAGGTCGATCCGATAGTCGCCGCTGTAGAGGTGGCCGCCCCGGTATTCGACTTCACGGGGGTCGACGATGCGCGTTTCCAGCCCTTGCGACTGGAAGTACTGCACGAACAGCTCAAACTCGCTGCGGGTCGGCACCTCGTGCCAGTCGAGGATGGCGATCTGCGGCTTCGTCGATGTGCCCGAGAAGTCGCGGTAGCTATCGAGCAGCACGTGGAGAACGCTGTGGCGCGTCGGCAACGGCCGGGCGACGAAGTGGCGCATGAACTGGCCCATGACCGGCAGGCCGTAGAAGACCTCGGTCAGCACGTCGTTATAGGCCGATGCGGCCGGGACCTCGGCGTTGTACTCGGTGAAGCGCAGCTCCGGGGCATCGCCGGTGATGTAGAACGCGTCGAGCCGGCTGAGAGGCGTGTGGTTGCTGTAGCCGTGGTCGACATGCATCAACTGCTCTTCCCAGTCGTACAGGCCGAACTGGGCGCGGAAGTCCCTGTCGGCCACGGCCAGGTGCGAGACCTTCTCGAAGGCGCGCAACAGCGGCTGGATGCGCTTTCGCAGATAGGTGTACTGCTCGTGCGTCAGGAAACGCGGCCGTAGCACCGTGCAAAGCGGCCGGTCGCCGAAGAAGAGGCCGCGCCGGCGCATCTGGTCATCGAGCTGGGCCTGCGAGTCGTCGGCGATGGCGTCGGTCAGCAGGTCATGATAAGTGATGATGGCGTCATCGAGTGACACGGTCTTCCTCCCGCGGCGAAGGGCCGCCCCTATTTGTTGAACAGACCGCTCCACTTCAGCTCGGTCAACTGCGGCCGCGGATCCTTCGCCAGCCGGATGACCATATCGGCCATGTGGGACACCACCCACTCGAAATAGGTCGGCGTCAGCGAATTGATGTCCATGTCCGGGGCCGGGTTCATGAAGTCAATGGCATAGGGAACGCCATCGCGCACGGCGAATTCGACCGTGTTCATGTCGTAGCCCAGCGCCCGCACCAGCTTCAGCGCGTCTCCGACCACCCGCTCGCCCAGTTCGGACGACATGTGGGCGTGGTCGACGATGTACTTGCGCTGGCCCGGGTCATACTTCATCGGCAGGACCTCTTCCTGGCCCAGGCACATGCAACGCACGTAATGGTCCCACTTGATGAACTCCTGCAAGACCATCGTGTGCAGGCCGGACTGGTTGTAGGCGTGCCAGACATCTTCCTTGGTGTGGCAGACGTAGACATCGCGCCAGCCACCGCCGTGGGCGTCCTTCAGGACGCAGGGAAGGCCGACATAGTCGAGCAGCGCGTCCCAGTCAAGCGGGTACTTCAGGTTGCGCAGGCTCTCGTCGTGGACGATGCCGGGCACGTACTCCTTGTTCGGCAGGACGATCGTCTTCGGGCTGGCGACGCCGAGTTTGGTTGCCAGCGTCGCCTCGAAGAACTTGTCATCGGCCGTCCACATGAACGGATTGTTGACGACGGTGACGCCCTCCAGCACGGCGCTCTTCAGGTACGAGCGGTAATAGGGAACCTCGTGCGAGATGCGGTCGACGATGACCGCGTACGGGTTCGCCTCATCCATCCGCGTGCCGCCCAGCTTGACGAACTCGGCATGGACGCCCTCATTGCGTCGGTTGACCTCGTCAATGAACGCAGGCGGAAACGACCATTCGCGACCGACAATGAGACCTACCTTCAGTGTCATGACGTCTCTCCTTGGTTTGGCGGAAGTGGTCAGTGCTCAGCGGTCAGTGTTCAGCAGCCGCGGAACAGCCTGTTTGTTCTCAGTGGCCACTGGTCACGGTCCACTGACCACTGTCCACTGCTAATCATGCCCGCCGATGTACAGCCGGATCATCTTCTGCCAGTAGGGCCAGTCGTGGGACCAGCCGTCCCACAGGCGCAGGGCGTTGCCGATGCCCTTGTTCCACAGGACGCCCGAAAGCCGCTCGCTGCTGTAGCGCAGGCTGTCGTCGCGGCCGACGGCCAGGATGATGTCCTGGCGGCGGAGCGCGTCCAGCCGCCAGCCTTCGTGCTCCTGCGGGATGAAGTCGCACGGGCTGTTGAAATAGACGTTGTCGTCGTAGTAACCGTCGGTCCAGCGGGTGATCTCGTAGATGCCGCTCATGCCGATGGCCCGGCTGACGAACTCAGGGTGGCGCAGGGCGAAGTTCAGGGCATGGTAAGCGCCGAAGCTGGCCCCAATGGTGATCAGGAACGGGTTCTGGTTCTTCTGCCAGGAGAGGGGCAGGACTTCGTTCAGCAGGTAGTTGTCGTACTGGATATTCCGCCAGGCGCGCGCGCCGGGATGCTTCCAGTGAGCATACCAGCTCTCGGCGTCGACGCTGTCGACGCAGTAGACCTGGATATGGCCGCCGCCGATCTGGTCGCCGAGCGTGTTCATCATGCCCCGGTCTTCCCATTCGTAGAAGCGGCCCTTGGAGGTCGGAAAGATGAGCACCCGCGCTCCGGCATGGCCGAAGACGAGCAGTTCCATGTCGCGCCCCAGGGAGGGGCTGTACCAGCGGTGATGTTCGCGATGCATCGCTTTTGTGATCCCTGTCTGCGTCCGGCGGCCGCGCTTCCAATCCGCAGCCATCAGTAGGTGCGCAGGATTCTAGCATAGGCACGGGAGGACGGCATGCAAAGCGTCCGTTGCCGGAACCGGCCGCCCTGCGCATCCTGGCCGCGCGCCGCGTGTTATAATCGACTCAGATGGACCATGAATTGAACCGCCGCCGGGTCGCCGTCACCGGCATGGGCACGCTGAACCCGCTTGGGAACGACGTGGCGTCGACCTGGGCGGCCGCCCGCGACGGGCGGAACGGCATCGGCCCGATCACCCTCTTCGACGCGGCCGAGTATGAGACGCGCATCGCCGGCGAGGTGAAGGACTTTGACCCCGTCGCCCGCTTCGGCCGCAAGGAGACCCGGCGCATGGCCCGGGCGACGCAGCTCGTCCTGGCCGCGGCCGAAGAGGCACTGGCCCAGGCAGGGCTGGCCGGCGCCGCCTTTGACCGCACCCGCGCCGGCGTCATCATCGGCAGCGGCATGGGCATCCTCGACCCGGTCGTCGAGGCGGCCGAGACGCTGGGCGAGCGCGGCCCACGGCGCGTCAGCCCGTTCTTCGTGCCGATGATGCTGGCCGACACGCCGGCGGCGACCGTCTCCATCGCCTACGGGCTGAGCGGGCCCAACCTGGCCGTCTACACCGCCTGCGCCAGCGCCAACAACAGCCTGGGCGAAGCAGCCGCGACCATCCGTCGCGGCGCGGCCGACATCATGATCGCCGGCGGCACCGAGGCCTGTATCATGCCGGTCGCCATGGCCGGCTTCAGCGTCATGGGGGCGATCAGCACCCGCAATGACGAGCCGGCCCGCGCCTCGCGGCCGTTCGACGCCGAACGCGACGGCTTCGTCGTCAGCGAGGGCGCGGCCGTGCTGGTGCTGGAGGCATGGGACCACGCCGCGGCCCGCGGGGCAACCATCCTGGGCGAGTTCCTGGGGTACGGCGCGAGCGCCGACGCTTATCACATCACCAATCCGGCCGAGGGGGGCGAAGGAGCCGTCCGCTCGATGCGGGCCGCGCTCGACGACGCCGGGCTGGCGACCTCTGACATAGACTACATCAACGCCCACGGCACTTCGACGCCGCTGAACGACCGGGCCGAGACGGCGGCCATCAAGCGCCTCTTTGGCGAACGGGCCTACGACCTGCCGGTCAGTTCGACCAAGTCGATGACCGGCCACCTGCTCGGGGCTTGCGGCGGGCTGGAGGCCATCCTCTGCCTGCGGGCGCTGGGCGAAGGCGTCATCCCGCCGACGATCAACTACGAGCATCCCGACCCGGCGTGCGATCTGGACGTCGTGCCAAACGTGGCCCGTCCTGCCGCGCTGCGGGTTGTGATGTCCAACGCCTTCGGCCTCGGCGGCCACAACGCCACGGTGTTGCTCGGCCGGGGAGATCGGACAGGAGAAAACGACCATGCGCCCGGCTAAAGACCTGCTCAACAAGCCCATCTACACCATCGACGAGGGCCGCCTGCTGGGAAAGGTGCAGGACCTCTACCTTGACGGCGAGCTGACCGCGCTGGCGGGCATCTTCCTCGGCGCGCATGGCGTCTTCAAGCGGCGCGCCAACCTCATCCTGCGCGAGGACGTGGTCGTCTTCGGGACGGATGCCGTGCTGGTCTCGGACGCCGATTGCATCACCGACGACCAGAGCCATCCGGAGGCGAAGACCTGGCTCCTGCGGGGCAAACTGGGCGAGCGCGCCATCGGCACGGCCGGCGGCATGAAACTCGGCAAGCTCGGCGACGTGGAGATCGAGCCCACCGGCCGCGTGACCGGGCTGCTCCTCTCCAAAGTGCTCGTGGAAGGGCCGCTGGCCGAGACAAAGCGGATCGACCGCAGCATCGTCCTGGAACCGGACGCGGACGGCGTGGTGACGGTCGACCTGGCCGCGCTCGAGCAGCTGACCACCGAGGCCGGCCCAGAGGAACCGGACATACCGGTCGAGAAAGGGCCGCCGCCGCTGCGGGTCACGGTCGATGACGAGCCGCCCGCCGCTGCCGGGGGCTGAGTCGCCTACGCTTCTTCTTTCAGAACGATGAATTGCTCCCGGCCCGGGCCAACTGAGACATAGCTGACGGGCACTTCGACGCGCTCGGCGGTGAAGTCAATGTAGCGCCGGGCATTGGCCGGCAGTTCGGCCGCCGACCGCGCGCGGGTGACGTCCTCCGCCCAACCCGGCAGCATCTCGTAGACGGGCCTGCAACGGGCCAGGGTAGCCGCGTCGGTCGGGAAGTGGTCCAGCCGCACGCCGCCCACGTTGTAGGCGACGCAGACCGGTACCTCCGGCAGGCCGCTCAGGATGTCCAGCTTGGTCAGGACGATATCGGACAGGCTGTTGACCCGGCGCGCCAATCGCAGGATGGGCAGGTCGAGCCAGCCAACCCGCCGTGGGCGGCCGGTCGTTGTCCCGTATTCGTCCCAGGGATTCTCGCCGGTGCCGCGCAGGCGGGTCGCCGCGTCGCCGGACAGCTCGGTCGGGAACGGCCCGCTCCCAACGCGACTGGTGAACGCCTTGGCCACGCCGATGACGCGGCCGACGACCCGGGGGCCAACGCCAAGCCCGGTCAGCGCCCCGCCGGCCGTGGGCGAGGAACTGGTCACGAAGGGGTAGGTGCCGTGGTCCAGGTCCAGCAGCGACCCCTGCGCGCCCTCGGCCAGCACGTACTCCCCGCGACCCAGCGCTTCGTCAACCAGCTGGCCGCCGTCGACCAGATGCGGAGCCAGCCGGCCGGCCTGTGCGCGAAACTCATCGACGATGGTATCCGCGTCCAGGGGCGCCTCGCCGTAGACCTTGGTCAGGGCCTCATTCTTGTCGCGGATGTGGGCGCGAAGGGCACTCTCAAGCGCGGCCGGGTCGGCCAGCAGCTCGGCGCGCAGCCCGGCGCGGCGGGCCTTGTCGGTGTAGGCCGGGCCGATCCCGCGCAGCGTCGTGCCGATGGCTTCCTTGCCCAGCTGGCGCTCCTGGGCCCGGTCGAGGGCGATGTGGGCCGGGGTGATCAGGTGAGCCTGGCGACTGATCTTCAGCCGCGCCGGCGAGACGTCCACGCCGCGCAGGGCCAGCCCGTCGATCTCGCTCAGAAGCCGGGACGGGTTGAGGACGACCCCGTTGCCGATCAGGCAGGTGACATGCGGGTGGATCACGCCGGATGGGATAAGGTGGAGCCTGAACACCTCCCCGGCGATCGTGACGGTATGACCGGCGTTGTCGCCGCCGCTGTAGCGGGCGACGACGGCCGCGCGCGAGGCCAGCCGGTCGGTGATGTGGCCTTTGCCCTCATCTCCCCACTGCGCGCCGACGATAATATCGAGTGGCATGGCATCCCTCCGGGGTTGCAGCGTAGGCGGATGTACGCTGATTGAAGACGAACAGACGCCGATCAGGAGCGGACAGACGGTGAATGGCTGTCGTCCGTGAAACGCTTAGTAGTGGATGTTGACGAGTGTGCCCACCGGCGCCCAGTTGAACAACCAGCCGGCGTCGGTCGGGCTGACATTCACACAGCCGTGGCTCATCGGCGTGCCAAAGTTGTTGTGCCAGTAAGCGCCGTGAATGGCGTAATCTTCAAAGAAGTACATCACGTACGGCACGTCAGTCAGGTAGTAGTCATAGCCCAACAGGTAGCCGTTCATCGTCTGGCTTTCGTACTTCATGTACGTCCGGTACTGGCCGGTGACGGTCGGCCACTGAAAGAGGCCGCTGGAGACGAGCGTCGTGAACACCGGATTGTCTCCCTCATAGGCCACCAGCGTCTGCGTTGTCAGGTTGACGTTGATCCAGCGCTCGGCCGCGCCGACGCCCGGCGGCCGCGGCGAACCGGGCGGCGGTGGTTCGGGCGTGGCCGTCGGCTCCGGCGTGGGGGTCGGGGTCAGCGTCGGGGCCAGCGTCGGCGTCGGTTGGGCGGTGACAGTCCAGGTGGCCAGCGGGTCCTCACCCGCAACCACCTGCTTGACCGGAACAGTCGCGACCGGTGCGGTGGCGACGGGTGCAGTCGCGACTGCACGGGTAGACTGAGCCGATGTGCCGGCTTCCGTCGCCAGCGGCGTCGCGCCGGAGCCGGTCGAGGCCGGCGAAGCCCCACCCCCGGTGTTCACCGTCGGGATGACCAGGCCCACGTCGGTCGACGCCGTGCTGCCGTTCGTCGGCCGGGCGTTGTCGGGGCCGGCCAGCGCGCCGGGGAGCGCGCCGCGGGCCAGGAACCAGACAACGGCCACGCCGGCGACCAGCAGCGCCAGCAAGGCCAACAGCGCCGGCCAGCGGCGTGCGGGCGGCGTGCCGGCCGCCAGGGTCGGTGCCGCGGCCGGCGCGTAGGCGGAAGGCGTCCCGGCCGGCGGGGAGGCGGCCTGCAGCCGGCCGGCCTGGGCCAGAAAGGCCCTGCGTTCGCGAGGCGACGGGGCGATGCCGGCCAGCATCAGCCACGGCCGCGGGTCTGAACCATCGTATTTGATCGCCGCCTCCAGCATGCCACGCGCGTCGTCAAACTGCTTGCGCTCGATGGCGCGGCGCGCTTCAGCCAGTAGCCTTTCGGAGGGGGATGTCCGCTTCATGAGGTGCTAGGGGGCCGTTTCCGGCGCAGGTTCCGGCAGCAGGTCCGCGGCCGGTTTCGTCCCCGTCAGTTCATAGTGGCTGATGCCCGTGCGGGCCTCGTCCAGATAGCAGCTGATGCCGTCGGTGATGGCTCCGGCCAGATCGCCGCTGCGCTGGGTTAGCCATTCGCGATCAAGGTTCATGAACCCCACTTCAATGATGACGGCCGGCACGCCGCGCGCGATCTTGCGGAAGGCGTGGTAGTCTGTCATGTGCGGCGTGATCGTGTTGGCGTGGTAGTTCATCTGCGTCACCTGACGGTAGTGGTCTTCGATGCAGATGGACAGGTGCGATGAGTCAGTGAACGACGACCCCGCCAGCTTGAAGCCCGTGGCCAGGTCGTTGATATAGTCACAGGAATCGGCGTGGATCGACACCAGACCGGTAGCGGAGTAATTGTCCAGGCGCGGATCGAACTCATCGAGCAGGTCAGCGGTGATGCCCATGGCTTGCAACGCGGCGACAACCCGGACGGCGATGTCCTCGTTCACCTGGGCTTCCGTCAGGCCATCCGCGCAGACGGCGCCCGAGTCGTTGCCCTTGTGGCCGGCGATGATGCCAAAGCGGATGGGGCCGGGGCTTTGGGCCAGGCGCTGGGTGACCGGCTTGGCCGGCACCCGCTTGACGAACGCGGCCGAATGGCTGGCGTCAACGCTCTCCGCCGCCACCACCTCGGCGACGCCGCTGGCAGGGCTGAAATAGAGGTAGACGCCCGCCATCAACCCGGCGCCGACCAACAAAAACAGCACAACCGGAAGGTTGTGGCTGACAAATTGCCATAGAGGCGTGCCCGTTACCCGCCAGGGTTCGCCGGTTGGTGTTTGCATTATGTCGATATTCTACACGAAGACCGCGGCGATTGGAACAACTTTTCTGATTTTTTAGGGCGCTGTCTCGCCATCTACATCGTTTGTGCCCGGTTCCTCGTCCCCCGAAGACGCGGCCGGGATGTAGGACTGGTAGACAAACGGCGCGTAGATGAGGTTCTCGTCGCTCAGCGTCTCAGCCACGCGGCCGCCCAGGGCAAAGATGCGGTTTTCCACCCGCGCCACGCCTGGTTGCGCCCACGCCGCCAACTGGCCGGGCACGTTCAGCACCTGCCAGGTCCGGCTGTTCGGGTCATACACCTCGCCATACGATGCGGCCGGGTCCCCGCCGGTCCCGCCGAAGACGTAGAGCTTGTTCAGCATCACCGTCGCCGCCGCACCGGCCCGCGGCTGAAGCAGCGACGGGCAATCGGCCCAGGCATCAGCCGCCGGGTCATAGACGAAGCAAGTGGGCTGCGGCTGGCCTGTCTCGTCTTCGCCGCCAACGAGGACGATCTGGCCGACCAGGCTATCGCCGGTGGCGAAGGCCCGCGCCGCCGGCATGGCCGCCAGCGGCCGCCAGCTGTCGGCGCCGGGGTCGTAGACATAGACGGTGTCGACCGGCCCAGCCCCATCGTGGCCGCCGAGGACATAGAGGAACCCTCCGCTGGAGACCGCAAGCGCGCCGGCCAGCGGCCTCGGCAGCGCCGCCACCCGCCGCCACGCGTCCTGGGTCGGGCTATAGGCCTCGACCACGTCGGTCGGCTGGCCGTCCGGGCCGCGGCCGCCGGGGACGTAAATCTCGCCGAACAACTCGGCCGCGCCGGCGTCAGCGACCGGCATCGGCTTGGCGGCCGCCTCGCGCCAGGTCCGCTCCCGGGTGCTGAAGACGCGCACGGCGTCGGCGACCCGCGGGCCGTCTTCTGACGGCGTTTCCCCGCCAATCAGGTAGACCTCAAGCCCGACGGCCGCCGCCGCCGCCCCGGCGACGGGTTCGGGCAGCGGGCGGCTCGTCAGCCAGCGGGTTTCGCCGATCGGCTGCTCTTCAAACAGGGGCTCAGGCGTCGCGCTGTCCAGCGTCATCCCCAGGCGGGCCGCGCCGCCATTGGCCAGGAACAGCACGGCCGCCGCCAGCAGGGCGAGCAGGACCAACGCGCCGGCCACGATCCAGCCGGGCCGGGACCGGCGAGCCGCATCGACCGGCGGCGGCGGTTGGTCGGGGGCCGCTTCGGCCGCAGGCAGGATGGCGGTCATGGCCCCGGCCGGAGCCCGGTTAGGTTCGCCGTCTGACGCCTCGAGGGCCGCGCCGTTTGCCCCCTGGCCGGGGACGACAAGCAGGCCCTGCTGCAGGGCAACGTGCAGCGCCTCGGTCCGGGTCGAGACGCCCAGCTTGGCAAAGATGTTGCGCAGGTGGGTCTTGACAGTGAACGGGCTGATCGACAGGTCGTCGGCGATCTCTTTGTTGGATGCGCCCACGGCCAGCCCGCGCAGGACGTCCAGTTCGCGCTCGCTGAGCGCCTCTCCCTTTTCCGCCATCGATCGCCTACTCTCCCGGCGTAGCCGTAGCGATGGTCTCTCCGCCCTCCGGCGGGGGCGCGCCGGTGATGGGCACGGTGTCGGTCAGACCCTCCGGGGTCGCCGAGAGACAGCCGGCGCGCGCCTGGTCGAGCTTCCCGCCGAGGTCGCTGGTCCCGCCCAGGTTCCAGGCTTCCTGATAGACCGACTCGGCCGGGCACCAGTCGCCCAGGAAGGCCAGCTGGTCACCGTAGCTGACGAGCGAGTCATAGAGCCGGTTGCAGGCGTTCTGGTAGAAGGGTGCGGACAGGCACAACTCGCGGAAGTTCGCGCTGGCGATCTGCCAGTCGACGCCGTAATAGGCGATCGCATCCAGATAGAGCTCGGCCCAGAAGCGAAAGTCCTGGGCCTCCTGCGGCAGGTCGCCCAGGCGCTCCGCCTGGGACAGATAATTGAGTCCGAGTTCGACCTTCTCGGTCTTGAGCGTCTCCAGGCCCAGGTTCAGGTAAGCGTTGTAGAGCAACTTGTCCGTCTCGTCGCGCTCGTCGTTGGGGAACCGCTGCTGGAAGGCGAGTGTGGCCGACAGGAGTTCGTCCCACTGCTCGCGCTCGTCAAGCCGGCGCAACGCGCCCAGTTCCCGGCGCAGTTCCTCGCGGCCGGGCGCGGCCGTCGCCTCGACGGTCGGCTCAGCCGGGGCCGGCTCGGCCGGCAGTTCGGTTGCGGCGGCCGCGGGTCCCGGCCCGGCGGCCTCTTCAGTGGCCATGATGCGCTGGCGCAGGGTCAGCGCGGCGGCATTGTCCGGCTCCTGGGTCAGCACCCACTCGACCCGGTCCAGGGCAAGGCCGTAACTGCCGCGGCCGGCGTCCTGCTCGGCCAGGGCCACCTGCCGCTCGATCTGCTCTACCGAACGGCTGGCTTCGGCGGCGGCCCGCTCCGACCGGCCGCTCTCCCAGGCAAAGAAGGCAACCAGCAGGTAAGTGCCGAGGACGACCGAGGTGATGATCATCACCAGCCCCAGCCCGCGCACGAAAAGACTGCGTCCTTCGCCTGTGCCGTTTGCCACCGGATGGATGTCCTTACCCCTGACTCGCGCGCCGGCCGGTCAGACGCGCCCCGCCAGTTCGCGGTAGACGCCGGCCGTCTCTGCGGCCACCTGCGCCTGGGTATAGCGCTCCAACACCCGCTCGCGGCCGCGCCGGCCCAGCTCACGGCGCAGGCCGTCGTCTTGCATCAATTCTAGCAGGGCGTCGCGAAGGGCGTCCACATTCCCTTCGGGAACGATTAGCCCGGCCGATCCGATGACGTTGGGGATCTCGCCGCTGTCCGACCCGATGACCGGCACGCCGCAGGCCATCGCCTCGACCAGGACACGGCCGAACTGCTCTTTCCAGTTGGGCAGCGTGCGCGAGGTGAGCACGAGCACGTCCATCTGGCGCAGGTAGGCGGGCATCTGCGTCGAGTTGATGACCCGGTCGAAGTGAACGCGCGGCCGGATCCCGAGGGCGGTTGCCTGCTCATCGAGCGAACCAAGCGCCGGCCCTTCTCCGGCGATGTGGACACGCCAGACGCCGGGCAGCCCGGCCGCGGCCTCCAGGATCTGGTCCACCCCCTTCTCCGGAACCAACCGCCGGTTCGCCGAGCCGATGATGAAGGACCGGCCGGCGTCTTTCTGCCCGTTCGGCGCATAAAGCTCCGGATCGACGCCAAACTGGGGGATGATCTGGTACGGACCCTCATACCCCTTGGACCGGAAGACCGTCACCGCCTCGCTATTGCCCATGATAGCGTAATCGGCCCGGTCGAGCGCCTGGCTCTCAAGCCGGTTGAAGGGCGGCGGGTAGTGGCGCAACAGGTTCTGCCAGGTGAAAAAGACCGTCTTGGCCCCCGCCTGCCGCGCTTCCTTGATCGCAAGCCACGTCGCGAGGTTATAGGGCTCCTCGTCGATATGGACGATATCGGGGCGAATCTGGGCCAGCCGCTCGCGCAGGGTCGGGAAATAGTAGAGGTGGAAGTTGCCGTTGAAGCGGATGGGATCGACCAGCAGCGTGTAGCCGTCGGTATGGCTGCGCTCCAGGGAAACACGGCCGCTCGGGTCGTCCCACGTCGGCGGGACGACAACCGTCAGCTCGATATCGTCGAACCGGGCCAGGGCCTCCAGCTTCGTCTGGTAAGCGCCAACGAGACAGGCTTTCGACAGCATCAGGACGCGGATCGGCATGGAAGGGACGACTCCGGACGGACGTGGGCCGCGGCGATTACGATTTGTGGCGACCGGAATGGCGGCAGCCTGGACCGATCGGGGTCAGGCGCGGGTTACGGTTGACACAAGAGCCTATTTTGCTATACTGCCCCTGCTTTGGCAACCCTGCGAAAGTGGCTATCTGACCGCGTCAGCCCATCCCCCTGGGGGTGGGCTTTCTTGCTGCTGGCGCTGGTTGCTGCGGCCTTCCTCCGCTTCCGCCACGCCGGCGACTGGCCGCCCGGCTTCTACCGGGATGAGGCCTACAACGCGCTTGACGCGTTGAACGTCCTGGCCGGCCAGCACGCGCTGTTCTTCACCGCAAACAACGGCCGCGAACCGATCTACATCTATCTGGTCGCCCTGTCCGTCGCCCTGCTTGGCCGGACAGTCCTGGCCGAGCGGCTGCCGGCCGGAATCGTGGGCGTGCTGGCGACGCTGCCGACCTTCTTTCTCGGCCGGGCCTGGTTCGGGCCGCTGACCGGCCTGCTGTCCGCCTTCCTCTGGGCGACGACTTTCTGGCCCGTCCACCTCGGGCGCGTCGGGCTGCGCGCCGGGCTGCTGGCCCCGGCGCTGGCCCTGGCGCTCTGGGCAGGCACGCGGGCCTATCGCAACGGCCGCGCTGTGTCCTGGTTTTCGGCCGGGCTGCTGTACGGCTTGACGTTCTACACCTACCTCTCGGCCCGTCTGACGCCGCTGGTGCTCGTCCTGCTGGCCGCCTACCTGCTGCTGACCGGTCGCGGCCGCCGCCTGTGGAGCGAAGGCCGGGTCCTGTGGTTCGCGGCCGGCGCGGCGCTCGTCGTGTTGCCGCTGGCGATCGTGGCCCTGAACGATCCATCTATCCTCTTTGGGCGGGCCGGGCAGGTGTCGATCTTCAGCCCCGCGGTCAACGGGGGCGACTTCTGGGGAACGCTGGCCCGCCACACGGCTAGGGCGCTGGGCATGACGATCTGGCGGGGCGACACCATCCTGCGCCACAACGCCTTGCTGAATTACGACGCGGTGCTGGCCGCGGACGGCCCAGCCGGGCGGCCTGTCTTCGACATCTTCATGGCCGGGCCGTTCCTGGCGGGCCTGGGTTGGTGTCTCTGGAACTGGCGGCGCGCTCCGGCGGCCGCCCTGCTGCTCTGGCAGGCGGTCATGCTGCTGCCGACGATCCTGGCCGAGGACACGCCCCACTTCCTGCGCGCGGCGGGGGTGCTGCCCGGCGTCGTCTTCTTCCCGGCTATCGGCCTGGCCTTGCTCTGGAACTGGGCCCGGCTCCCGCTCGTCTTTCGGCGGGTCACGGTGGTCGCGCTGCTGGGAGCCACCCTGTGGCTGACGGCCGACGACTACGCCACCTACGCACGCGAGCCAGACGTCGGCTACCTGTTCGAGAGTGCGGCGACCCAACTGGCAGCCGACCTGAACGATGAAGCGCCGGGCGTCTCCGTCGCCCTCGACCGGCGCTTCTGGGACGGCTGGCCGTCGGTCCGCTTCCTGGCCGGCGAGCGGCCGCCGGCGCTGTTCGAGGAAGGCGCGACGCCCGCAGTCGCGCTGCCCGCGGCGGTCTACGCCTGGCCCTTCGCCCCGCTGGATGCCGTGCGCGCGGCAGCCGCTGCGGCCGGGCAGGTCACGGTCGCTGAGGGGCCGCTCGCGCGCGGGGACCTGGAGCCGGAAGCGGTCCCGCTATATGTCCGTTTCGGCTACGAGGTCGAGGCGGCGGCCGGGTCGCGGGCCGACAACTTCGGCGGCGTGCTCATGCTCCGCGACGCGGCCGTCTCCACGCTCTCGCCGACGCGAATCCAGGTCGACCTGACCTGGGCCTTGCCGCCGGGTGTCTCCGCGCCGGAAGCCCTGCCGACTGCCTTCGTCCATGTCGCCGCCGGCGACGGCCTGATCGGCCAGCATGACGAGCCGCCAGGGCTTGGCTACTGGCCCGCGACCGATTGGCGGCCGGGCCTCTCGGTGCGCGAGCGGCGCATCATCGACCTGGCCCGGCCCTATGACCCGGCGACCCACACCATCAGCGCCGGCCTGTACTGGCCCGAGTCGGGCGAACGCCTGCCGCGCCTTGATGCGGGGTATAATGCGGTTGATGACAAAGCGGTCATACAACCGTAAACTGGTCGCCTGGGCGGCGGGGATCGCGCTGCTGCTGGCGCATTCGCCTCTCGCCCTGGCCCAGGACGCCACCGTTGCCCCGCCGACGCCCGTTCCCGCCCCCGCCGGCATGACGCCTGAGCCGCAGGCGACTCCCGCGCCGGCCGGCAGCTGGGTCTCGCCGACGCCGGACGCTGCCGGCGTGATCACGCTCGTCGTGCAGCCAAACGAGTCGCTGTGGGCCATCGCCGCCCGGGCCGGCCTGTCGCTGGCCGACTTGCTGGCGCTGAACGGCCTGACCGAGAACGACATCATCCAGCCGGGCGACGTGCTGATCATCGGCTACGGCACGCCCAACGGCGGCCTATTGACGGTCGAAGAGCAGACCCCAACGCCGACGCTTCCCCCGCCAACCCTGCGGCCGACGCAGACCAGCCCCCGGGCCGCCATCTGCATCAGCGCCTTTGAGGATAGCGACCAGGACATGGTCCACGACCCCGGCGAGCCGCTCCGCGCCGGCGTGGCCTTCACCATCTATAATGCAACCGAGGTGGTCGCCAACTACATCACCGACGGCTTCTCTGAACCGGCGTGCATCGAGGACCTGGCCCCCGGCCAGTACTCGGTCACCCGGTCTATCAGCCCCGGCGAACTGCTGACGACCGACGGCAACTGGGCCCTGACGCTGACGGCCGGCAGCATGCTGCAACAGGCCTTCGGCAGCGTCATGCGCAGTCAGGCAGGCGCAGCCGTCCAGGGAGTCGCCACGCAGGCGTCCGGGACACCTGCAGCGGGCAACCCGACGGCCGCCGCAAGTGGCGGGCCAGCGGTTGCTGCTGTCGGTGACCAGCCGCCGCCTGTCCGTAGCCTGGCCGTCGCCCTGGCGGTCGGCGGCGGGTTGCTACTTATAGCCGCTGTGCTAATCTTTCTTTTCAGGCAGGCGCGCCGTGCCGATTGAGCGCGGCCGCGCGCTGCATGTCCGGTTCGATCCGGGCCCGGCCCCCGCCGCCCCCGGACAAGTGATCATTATGACTCAAGCCTTACGCACGCTCATTCGCCCCCTGCTGCTTCTGCTCTTGCTGCTGCCGGCCGCCGCCGGCCGGGCTTTTGCCGCCCCCGCCCAGCAATCGGGCAACCTGCTCCAGAATCCCAGCATGGACCAGCCCTTCAACAACGGCGTGGCGGACAAGTGGACCCTGTGGGTTCGCGAGACGCCCAAGTCGGTCGATGATTGCACCGTTGCCTATCACTACCGCCCGCGAAACTATGGTGAGAGTGGAAACCCGACTTACATCCGGGACGGCAACAGCTCGCAGGCTATCGCCAACAACTGGGATACCTGGTCGGCCGGGCTGTACCAGAACGTCCCGGCCACACCCGGCACGACATATCGCTTCACGTTCTATGCCAAAGGGCGCGGCTCAAACGAAAACCAGGGCCCCTCTGAAACGGGGTTGAATATGAACATCCGGGCCGGCATCGACCCGAACGGCAGCGGCAACTGGGCCGACGGCGACGTCGTCTGGGGCGCTTCCGGTTCGCCCCACGACCAGTGGCTGCCGTTCAGCGTCGAGGCGACGGCGACCGGTAACCAGATCACCGTCTTTACCTCGGCGGACTGGGGTGTGACCGGCGTCGTGCAGTGCCGGAAGTTCATGGACACCTGGTACGACTCGGCCGAATTGGTCGCCCTGACACCGCCAACAGCAACGCCCGCCCCGCTGCCGACGGCCGCGCCGCCGACGGCCGTTGTTCCAACCGCCACCCCGGCTTCCATCGCCACCGAGCCGGCCGCGGCGACGGTGGCCGCGGTCCAGACGGCAACGGCCGCGCCGACGGTGGAACAGACGCCGACGGCCACCGCCGGCGGGACGATCTGCGTCAACGCGTTCCTGGATGAAAACGCCAATGGGCTGCACGATCCAAACGAAGGCTATGTCACCGACGTGGCGCTGACCGTCGCCCAGGGCAGCCGGATCATCGGCCAGCAGGTGTCGACCGGCACCGACAAGCCGGTGTGCTTCGCCAACCTGCCGCCCGGCGAGTACCAGGTCGCGCAGACCGTGCCGGCTGCGCTCGAGTCGACGACGCAATCGAACGCGACGGTCCAGGTGGCTGACGGGCAGACGGTCGGGCTGGAGTTCGGCAGCCGCCTGCGCACGGCGCAGCCGACGGCGACGGCGGCGACCGACATCGCCAGCGTGCCGACGCCGACAATCGCCGGCGCGACCGATCCCGGGACGACAGCGGACAGCGCGCCGACCTGGTTGGTGCTGATCGGCCTGGCCTCTGTCATGGTCGGTATCGCCTTGCTCGGTGGATTGCTCTATCTGTTGCTGCGCCGCCAGGGCTAGCGGCCGGCGGCAAAACGCAGACAAGGAGTACCCGACTTCATGGGCAAGTGGATCAGACGCATCCTGCTCGGCCTGCTGGCGCTGGTCGGGCTGTTCATCCTGCTCATCGGCGGCATTTTCGTGTTCGACCGGCTTTTCGGCCCGGAAACGAGCGACTTCACCAACACAACCTACACCGACGCCTCAGGACAGGAACTGCTGGGCTACCTGGCGGAGCCGGAAGGACCGGGACCGCACCCGGCCGTGCTGCTCATCCATGAATGGTGGGGGCTGAACGAGGGCATCACCATCCTGGCCGACGCGCTGGCGGAAGAAGGCTACCTTGTCTTTGCGCCGGACGCCTATCGCGGCCGGGTCAGCAACCAGATCCCGGGCGCGCTCTACCTGCGGCTGTCAACGCCTGAAGAGCAGGTCAAGGCCGACCTGGACGCGGCCCTGGACCACATGCTCAGCCTGCCCAACGTCGACAGCTCGCGCGTGGCGACGATGGGCTTTTGCTTCGGCGGCGGCCACTCGCTGATGCTCGGTCTGCGCTCGACGGAGAACATCCCGCTGACCATCATCTACTATGGCGACGTCATCACCGACGCCAACCTGCTGGAGCCGTTGATGGACAGCCAGGGTGTGTTGGGCGTCTTCGCCGAGGAAGACCAGCAGATCTTCGTCGAAGACGTCCTGGAGTTTGAATCGGCCCTGAACACCCTCGACATCCCCAACGAGATCACCATCTACCCGGATGTCGGGCACGCCTTCATCACCGAGGAGAACTTCGATGAACCTGGCACCGCCGGAGAGGCCTGGCAGCAGGCGGTCGACTTTCTGAACGCGAATTTCAAGCAGCAATGAAGCAGGCCGGGAGCAGGGCTTTTGAAAGCGCCTTGCTCCTGGGTGCTGACAGGAGAGACTCCGATGACGCTCCATGAACTGGCCGGGCAAGCTGCCCCGCGTGACATGCTCATCAACGTCCCCCGGTTGGTGTCGTCTTACTACACCATTCACCCTGACCCGGCCGACCCGGCGCAGCTCGTCACATTTGGGACCTCCGGCCACCGCGGGTCGTCCTTCGCCGGCAGCTTCAACGACGACCACATCGCCGCCATCTGCCAGGCCATCGCTGAGTACCGCGCCGCCGAAGGCATCACCGGCCCGCTCTATGCCGGGATGGATACCCACGCCCTGTCCGAACCGGCGCTGGCTACGGCGATCGAGGTCCTCGCCGCCAACGGGGTGACCCTTGTCATCCAGGCCGGCTTCGGCTATACGCCGACGCCCGTCATCTCGCATGCCATCCTGACCTACAACAGGGGCCGCACCGCGGGCCTGGCCGACGGCGTCGTCATCACCCCGTCCCACAACCCGGCCGAGGACGGCGGCTTCAAGTACAACCCGCCCGCCGCCGGCCCGGCCGACACCACGACGACCCGGCGCATCCAGGACCGGGCCAACGACATCCTGCGCGGCGGGCTGCGCGACGTCAAGCGCTGGCCGCTGAAGAAGGCGCTGGCGGCCGACACGACCCACGAGCGCGACTACATCGCGCCCTATGTCGATGACCTCGGCCGTGTGGTCGATCTCGCTGCCGTGCGGGACGCGCGGCTGAAGATCGGCGTCGATCCGATGGGCGGATCCGGCATCGCCTTCTGGGAGCCGATCGCCGAACGCTACGGCCTCGACCTGCACGTGGTCAACCCGGCCGTCGATCCCACGTTCAGCTTCATGACCGTCGACCGCGACGGCAAGCTCCGCATGGACTGCTCGTCGCCGTGGGCGATGGCCAGCCTGATCGGTCTGAAGGACGATTTCGACATCGCCTTCGGCAACGATCCCGACTACGATCGCCACGGCATCGTCACCCGCAGCGCCGGGCTGATGAACCCCAATCACTACCTGGCCGTGGCCATCGACTACCTGTTCCGGAACCGGCCCGGTTGGCGACCGGACGCGGCCGTCGGCAAGACGCTCGTCTCCAGCTCGATGATCGACCGCGTCGCGGCCGACCTCGGACGCCCCCTGGCCGAGGTGCCAGTCGGCTTCAAGTACTTCGTCGACGGCCTGCTCGACGGGTCGTTCGGCTTCGGCGGCGAGGAGAGCGCCGGCGCGTCCTTCTTGCGCATGGACGGCGCCGTCTGGACGACCGACAAGGACGGGTTCGTCATGGACCTGCTGGCGGCCGAGATGACGGCGCGCACCGGCCGTGACCCGGGCGAGCATTACCGCGAGCTGACCGAGCGTTTCGGCGCGCCCGTCTACGAGCGGAGCGACGCCCCGGCCGGTGCCGCCCAGCGGGAGGTCCTGAAGAACCTTTCGCCGGAGCTGGTCACCGCCGCCGAACTGGCCGGCGAGCCGATCATCGCCAAGCTGACCCGCGCGCCCTTCAACCATGAGCCGATCGGCGGGCTGAAGGTGGTCGCCGAAAACGGCTGGTTCGCCGCACGGCCGTCGGGCACGGAAGCGATCTACAAGATCTACGCCGAGAGTTTCCTCGGCCCGGAACATCTGCGGCGCATCCAGACCGAGGCCCAGGCGATGGTCAGCGCCGCCTTCACCGCGGCCGGGGTCTAGGCGCGGCCCGATGTCATCCGACTTTGCCCGACGCTACGGTCGCTGGGCGCTGATCACCGGCGCGTCATCGGGCATCGGCCGCGAGTTCGCCCGCCAGTTGGTCGCGCGCGGCCTGAATGCCGTCCTCGTCGCCCGCCGGGAAGAGCGCCTGCGCGAGCTGGCGTCCGAACTTGAAGCGCAGGGCGTGCAGGCCCGTATCGCCGTCATCGACCTGTGCTACGATGGCTTTCTCGAACAGGTCCGCGCCGCGACCGATGGGCTGGAGATCGGACTGCTGGTCAACAATGCCGGTTTCAGCATGACCGGGTCTTTCCTCGACAGCGACCCGGACGACATGATCCGCCTGCTCAACCTCAACTGCCGCGCGCCGCTGGTGCTGGCCCGCGAATACGGCCCGGCCATGCGCGACCGCGGCCGGGGCGGCATCATCTTCGTCGCCTCCGTCGCCGCTTTCTCCGGCATCCCGCTCTGGAGCCACTACGCCGCCTCCAAGGCGTACGACCTGCTCCTGGCGGAGGGGCTGGCGGCCGAACTGCGCGGCGCGGGTGTCGACGTGCTGGCCCTTGCGCCGGGCACGACGAAGACCGAGTTTCTCGACGTGGCCCAGCTGAATGGCGGCCTCATGGCCATGGACGTTGAGGGCGTTGTCCGCGAAGGGATCGCCGGTCTGGGACGGCGCGACCTCGTCATTCCCGGTCTTTTCAACAAGGCCGGCATCCTCGCCACGCGATTTCTGCCCCGGGCGTTCAACCGCGCGGTGTTTGGCCGCTTCATCGCCACCATGCACACAGGCTGACTTCCCACCATGGCCCGCACAACAGAACCACGGGAGGGAATGTGGCGGGCGGCTGCCCGGCAGGAATGGGTGTGGATCGCCCTCGTCGTTGGGGTCGCGCTGCTGGCGGCCTGGCCCGCCGTCGGGCAACCAGGGCTGCTGAATACCCGCGGCGGCGGTGACAGCCCGTTTCTTCTGCAGCGCCTCCACCAACTGACGGCCGCCCTGGCCGACGGCCACTTCCCCACGCGCTGGATGCCGGACGCCAACTACGGCTACGGCTATCCGTTCTACAACTTCTACGCGCCGCTTTCGATCTACATCGCCGCCGCCTTTCGCTTCATCGGCTTCAGCTTCGTTCGCAGCATCCATCTCGCCCAACTGGCCGGCTTCGTGGTCGCCGGGCTGGGGACGTACGCCCTCGGCCGGCGCTGGTTCGACTCGCGCTGGTCCGGGCTCCTGTCGGCCGTGGCCTACACCGTCGCGCCGTTCCACATGGTCAACGTCTACGTCCGCGGCGATTCGCTGGCCGAATTCTGGGCGATGGCGTTCTACCCGCTGGTCTTGCTGGCGGCCGACGGGCTGCTGCCGTCCCCCGGCTCCGGCAGGCCGCGGACAGCGGGCAGGGCCGGGGCGCGTGTGGCGCTGTTCGCGCTGGCATACGCGGCGCTGATCCTCAGCCACAACATCTCGGCGCTGATCTTCTCGCCGTTTCTGCTGCTGTACGTGGCCTTGCGCCTGTGGCTGCGGACCCCGGACGACGAACCCCCGGCCGCGACCGACGACTCCTCGGCCCGCCGCCCACCGTCGGCGGCCGCACAACTGGCGCCTCCACTCGCCGGCTTCCTGCTCGCCTTCGCCCTCGCCGCCTGGTTCTTCGTCCCGGCGCTGGGCGAGCAAGGCCTCGCCCAACTTGGACCCGTGACCGAAGGCTATTTCCACTACAGCAACCACTTCCGCGGGACCGACCTGGTCCAGACCACGCCGGGGTTCGACTATAGCCCCGACGGCGGCACGGCCTTCCGCATGGGCCTGGTCCAGGCTGCGCTGGCGCTGGCCGGCGCGGCCGTCGTCCTCCTGCGCTGGGGCCGGCGCGGCGCGAACGGCGAGCGGCCGCTCGCCCGCAGCCGGGCCGTCTTCATGGTGACCGGGCTGCTGGTCGCGACCTTGCTCATCACGCCGCTGTCGCGGCCGCTCTGGGACCACCTGCCGCTGCTGCCATTCACCCAGTTTCCGTGGCGCTTCCTGTCGGTCCAGGCGCTCTTCGCCGCGCTGCTGACCGGCGCGCTGGCCCACCTGCCGCAGCGGGCGTTCATCGTCCCAGTGGCGTCCATCGCCCTGCTGGTCGCGGCGCTGCTCGGCCTGCGGGTCGACCACCTGCGCCTGACCGACGCGGACGTGACCGCCGGGCGCCTGGCCGAGTACGAGTGGTTCACCGGCAACATCGGCACCACGGTCAGCGCCGAGTACCTGCCGCCCTGGGCCACGCCGCGGCCATACAGCAGCGCCTGGCTGGCCGGTGGCGGGCGCGACCGGGCCAGTGTGCTGGAGGGCAGCGCCGAGGTCACGCTGGTTGAACGGCAAACCACCCGGCAGCAGTGGGACGTCAGCGCCGGGCCGGACGGCGCGACCGTCATGCTGCCGACGCTCCTGTGGCCCGGCTGGCGGGCGGCGCTGGACGGCGTGGACATCCCGATCGAGCCGCAGCCCGGTTCGGGCCTGATCCGGCTGGCTGTGCCGGCGGGTGACCACGGCCTCGAACTCCGGCTGGCGCGCACGCCGCTGCGCCTGGCGGCTGAACTCGTCTCGCTGGCGGCGCTGGTCGCGGTCATCGTCCTGCTCGTCCGCGGCGGGGGGCGGTTGCGTCGCGGCCCCCTGATTGGGATGGGCGCGGCGGCCCTCAGCCTGGCGGCGCTGGCCGTCGTCCTGCGCCTGCTGCCCGGCCCGGCGCTGCCACCGGACAACCTGACCTGGGACTTCGCCCAGATAGGCTACCTGCATCACGACGTCGAGGGCGTCCTCTTCGAAGACGGCACGCGGCTCCTGGGGTATACCTACAATGCCGGCGAGGTCCGCGCGGGCGAAACGCTGACCGTCACGTTGCACCTGGAGCAGCCATCCGGCGCGAACGCCAACCTGGCCCTGGGCACGCCGGCTATGGCCCGCCCGGTTCCGGACGGCGCGGCCGATCCGCCGGCGTCCGTCGCCCTGACCCTTCCGCTCAGCGCGGCCGAGGTAGCCTTCGCGCTGCCCTTGCCGCCCACCGTGCCAGGAGGGCTGCTCGTCCCGCGGCTGACGCTCGACGGGGCCGCGCCGCTGATGCCCTCCGGCCAGACCCGCGGCGATCTGTTCCTGCGACCGGTGCGCGTCCTTCCCGCTGACGACGGGCGAGCACTTTCGACGGAGCGCCTGGATGTGGAGACGATCGGGCTGGCTTTGGTCGATGACGACGCGCTGCGGGCGCGCGTCGCTTGGTGGACCGACCGGCCGCTTGGCCCGCTCTACGTCGCCTCTCTGCGCCTGCTGGACGCCGGCGGCGGCCTCCTCGCCCAGCTGGACACCCAGCCCGGCTACGGCTTCCGCCCGACGACCAGCTGGCCGGCGAACCGGTGGCTGCCGGATGAGTTCGCCCTGGCCCTGCCGGAAGATCTGGCGGACGGCCGTTACCCGCTGGTCATCCAGCTATACGACGCCGGGGGCGATCCGGTGCTCGTCCGGCGCGTCGGGTTGCTGGAAGTGACCGAGGGGGACCGCCGGGTGCTGCCCCACGCACCGTCCTTCGAGCGACCGGAAGGGCTTCGACCGCTGGATGTCGACTTTGCCGGAGATAACGGCGACCGCATCACCCTGCTCGGCTACGCGACCGAGCGCGATGGCAAGGCGCTGCGGCTGACCCTGGCCTGGCTGGCAGAAGGTGATCTGAACGGCGACTACAACCGCTTCGTCCACCTCTATGACCCGGTGACCGAGCAGATCGTCGCCCAGGCCGACGGCATCCCGGCCGGCAACAGCCTGCCGACGGGCCAGTGGCGTGCCGGCGAGGTCGTCACGGACGCGATCACGCTCGATCTGTCGGCCGTTCCCCCCGGAGCCTACCGCCTGGCCACCGGCTTCTACCGGCCGGGCGAGGGTTATCCCCGGCTGGCCACCGAAACGCCGGACGGCCGCGTCACCCTGCCGGACCCGATCGCCGTCGAGTGATTGACGGGCCACCACCGGGGAGGACGGACGGGGGCTGCAGCACGCAAGTCGGGGCCTTCACAAGCCCGGGCAGGCAGCCGTCAGATGGCGGCCGGGTTGCGGGAACAAAAAAACCGGCTTGCGCCGGCTTTTCCTGTCGAGAAGTCGATGACGTGCTACTGCTGGGCCAGGAAGGCCAGCGCCGTCTTGACGCTCTCCTCCGGGCTAACTTTGTATTGCGCGTCTTCTATGCAGCCGTCAGGGCCGATGACAACGTGGCTGCGGAGGATGCCCATATAGGACTTGCCGTACATCTTCTTCTCTGCCCAGACGCCATAGGCCTCGGCCACCTTGTGGTCGGGGTCAGACAAAAGGGTGTAGCCGAGGTTCTTCTTGGCCCGCCACTTGGCCAGCGCCTTCGGCTGGTCAGGGCTGAGGCCCAGCACGGTCGCGTTCGATGCCTGGATGACCGGGAAATTGTCGCGGAAGCCGCAAGCCTGGGTCGTGCAGCCGGGTGTGTCGGCCTTCGGAAAGAAGAACAGCACAACGCGCTGGCCGCGATAATCGGACAGCTTCACCGGCTTCTCTTCATCAGAAAGCACCTCGAATTCGGGCGCGATGTCGCCTTTCTGCAGCATGATCGTCTTGCTCCTTTGATGACGTGATGAAATCGGCAGCTCAGGCACCCGGAAGCCGCGCTAAAACACGGCGCTCCACTGGCCCCTCCACATTCGATTATAGTAAGTTCTGCTCCCTTTCACCGATCTGCTGCGGCGGTCTCATCTGGCCCTTCACTTTGCGCCGGGCGGCCAGTTCGGCCTGGATGGCTTCATATTTCTCCCGGTCGATCGGGAAGCGCCAGGCAAGGATCAGCGAAACGGACAGGGCCAGCGCCGGCACCACCGTGACGAGGACACGCATCGCCGCCAGCGCGCTTGCAGGCTGCTCGACGTAGACGCTCCCGGTCGTGGCACTGACATAGCCGGTGCGCGACAGTACCTGACCAACGGCGAAGATGGCGAAGGCCGAGGCCAACTTGCGCAGGAAGACCAGATAGCCGGAATATAGCCCCTCGCGCCGCTCTCCCGATTGCAGCTCGTCGGCTTCGACAACGTCGGCCACGATCGCCCAGGGGATGGCGTTGAGCGCGGCGAATCCGAAGCCGGTGAAGATCGCGCCGACAAGGAGCAGCAGGTAACGGCCGGGCGGCAGAAACGCCGCCAGGATCAACACGGCCGTCAGGAAGCTGATGCTGATCAGGTAGGCGGTCCGCTTGTCATAGCGGCGCATCAGCCAGACGATCAACGGCATGAAGGCGAAGGCCGACCCCAGGACCACCGCCAGGACGATGTTGTCGAAGCCAGGCGGCACGAGCAGGTAGTCGATCAGATAGCGGACAAAGATGACCAGGATAATGTCGCCCGTGGTGAAGCAGATCAGGTAGATGAACGCGGCGATGCGAAACGGCTCATTGTGGAAGACTTCGATGAAGTTTTGCACCGGCCGGATGGGCGACACGACTGGCGCGCGCTCCGGCTCGCGGACGAAGAGGAACAGCAGGATGAACGGCAGGGCGATGGTGATCGCCCAGAGCACGGCTGCGGCCGTATACCCCCGCTGCAACCCCTCCGCGCCGCCGCCAAAGAGCGGGGCGAAGATGTTTTCGGCAAACACTTTGAACAACCCGGCCGTGATCAGCGAAGCCAGGATAGAGAACGAGATGCGCCAGCCCGCCAGGCTGCTGCGCTCATCATAGCCGTCTGTCAGCTCCGGCAGCAGCGCCAGATACGGCACGTTGACGATGGTGAAGAGCGTGTCAAAGAGCAGAAACACCAGGCTATAGTAAGCGAACAGGGCCCGGTCGCTATCGAGAGAGGGGACCGTGAACATGGCCACGAACGTCACGGCAAAGGGGACCGAACCGATCAGCAGGAACGGCCGCCGCCGGCCCCAGCGCGTATGGACCCGGTCGCTGAGCGTGCCGATGAGCGGGTCGTTGATGCTATCCCAGATGCGGCCGATGAGGACGACACTGCCCGCCCAGCCGGCGTTCAGGCCCACCACGTTCGTCAGGAAGACAAACCAGAAGATGTTGCGAGCGGTTGAAGCGGCCGCCGTACCCCAATCGCCCAGACCATATAGGAACTTGGCCCGTGTCGACAGCCCCCCGGACGCCACCAGGCCTAGCTCCGGCCGTAAACGGGAATGGATGCGCCGTGGATATCGCGCGCTGCGTCGGAAACGAGAAACAGGATGACCTGGGCCATCGAGTCCGGCGTCACCCACTTGTCCGGGTCGGCTTTGGGCATGTCGGCCCGGTTGCGGGGTGTGTCGATGGTACTGGGCAGGATGGCGTTGACATTGATCCCCCTGTCCCGGAGTTCGGCGTCCATCGACTCAGTCAGGCGGATGACGGCCATCTTGGAAGCAACATAAGGCCCTTTGTTCGCCGCCCCGGACAACGCACCTTTCGCCCCGACGTTGATGATCTTGCCCCGCGACTGCTCCAGCATGATCGGGACAACGGCACGCGAGACGAGGTACATCGTGCGAACGTTGAGGTTGAACATGAAGTCAAAGTCGGCCGGGAGCGTCTCGTGCAGCGGCGCGCCGGAAGCGAAGCCGCCGGCGATATTGACCAGGATATCGATCCGGCCAAAACGGTCCCTGGCCGCCCCGGCCATGGCGGCGACCGAGGCCTCATCCGTCAGGTCCGCCCCAACGGTCAGGCAGGCGTCCCCTTCCGGTATCTCGTCGCCGAAGACGCGTCGTGCCTGGTCGCGTGTCCGGTCAACGACGACAACGCGCGCGCCGCTCCTGTAGAAAGCTCTGACCACGGCCTGGCCCAGGATGCCGGCCCCGCCCGTCACAACTGCCACCTGCCCTGACAAGTCCACCGTCATCGACATGACCCTGTTCTCCTGTGCAACACCGGTGCGCTCGCGAACGATGATGATACTATCACGCGCGGCGCACGCATCCAAACCGGCGGGCGCGGCTGACATGAGAACACCGTGCATTGTTTGCCCGTCGTGTGGCGTAGCAGTAACATACTACGCTTACCCTCTGACCAGGTGAATGATCGCCTCTATGTCATCGAAAGTAAAGTCTCTTCCACCGGAAAGCCTGCGCTACGTCTGCGATCCGGGTGGATTTCCATTCGAAACGACGTCTGACCTGACCCCCAGCCAGGTGCTGCTTGGACAGCCGCGTGTGGCCAAGTCGCTGGAGTTCGGCATTGGCCTGAAGAGCAAGGGCTACAATATCTACGTGCTCGGCTCGCCCGGAACAAGCAGCACGGCCGCCATCCGCCACTTCATCCAGGAGCATAGCCGGCACGAACCGGTTCCCGATGACTGGGTCTATGTCCACAATTTCGAGGCGGCCCACCGCCCGCTGCCCATCCGCCTGCCGGCCGGTCGCGGGGCTGCCTTTCAACAGGACATGAAGGCCCTGGTTGAATCGCTGCGCATCGGTATCCCCCAGGCATTTGAAAGCTTCGCCTACCGCAACCCGCTCCGGGCATTGGAAGAGCGGCTTGACCGCACCCGGCACGAGCTTCTGGACCCGCTGGAACGCAAGGTGACGGACCAGGGCTTTGACCTTCAGGAGACGCCGGGCGGGCTGATGGTCACCGCGGCCGACGAGTACCGCGAGGAAGCGACCAACGGCGGCGCCAGCGTCGAAGAGCAACAGACGCTCCGAGAGACACGGCGCGCGCTGCAAGGCGAGCTGCAAGACCTCCTGCGCGAGGTCCGCCGCCACGAGCGCGAAGCACACGAGGAACGCAAACGGCTGGACCGGGAAGCGATCGAAGCGTCGCTGCGGGACGAGTTTGACAGGCTGCGCGCCGCTTATGCCGATCAGGCGGCCGTGGTCGCCCACCTGGACGCGGCCTTTCAGGACCTGCAGGAGCAGGTCGTCGGTTCTGCCTCGCAACTGGAGCAGTCCGACGTCGAGGAAGTCTTCGACCTGCGCCGTTACGAAGTCAACCTGCTGGTCGACAACAGCAAGACCGAGGGCGCGCCTGTCGTCGTCCAACTCGACCCGACCCACGAGAACCTGTTCGGCCGTCTCGAGTTCGACATGCACGGCAACATGCCGATCGCCCATTTCACCCGCATGAAGCCGGGCGACCTGCACCGGGCCAACGGCGGCTATCTCATCCTGTGCGCCAACGACTTCGCCCGGCAGCGCGACGTGTGGGAGGTGCTGAAGCAGGCGCTGAGGACGGAAGAGATCGAGTTGCGGCCGCCCCGGTCCGATGGGCCCATGGCGGCCCCGCTCTGGCCGCAGCCGATCCCGTGCACGGTGAAGGTCGTCCTGCTCGGCAGCCGGGATTTGTATTACAGCCTGTATGAGAATGACGAGGAGTTCCACGATCTGTTCAAGGTTCGGGCCGACTTCAGCGACACCATGCCGCGCGACGCTGAACACGAGCTGGGCTACGCGGAAGTGGTCGCTGCCCTGTGCGCGGAAGATGGCCTGCGGCCGTTTGACCGCACGGCCGTGGGCAAAGTCATTGAGTTCGGCTCGCGGGTGGCCGAGCACCAGCGCAAGCTGACCGCGCGCCTCGGATTGGTGACCGACCTGGTCCGCGAGGCCAATTACTGGGCCGGTTGCGCCGGGCACGCTGTCGTCAGCGGCGCGGATGTCCAGCGCGCGCTGGACGAGCGTGTCCACCGGACCAACGAGATGGCTGAGCAGTTCCGCGAAGCGATCCTCGAAGGCCGGATGCTGATCGCCACCGAAGGCTATGTCGTCGGACAGGTCAACGGCCTGTCGATCCACGAGATCGGTGACTTCGCCTATGGCCACCCGGGACGGATCACGGCGCGGACGTTCATGGGCGACAGCGGCGTGATCCACATCGAGCGCGAGACGGACATGTCCGGCCCAATCCATCAGAAAGGCGTCCTGACCCTGAACGCCTATCTTGGCGGGACGTATGCCCAGCACCAACCACTGTCGCTGAACGCCAGTCTGACGTTCGAGCAGTATTACGGCGGGATCGAGGGAGACAGCGCGTCGTCAACCGAGCTGTACGCGCTGCTGTCCAGCCTGAGCCAGATCCCGATCGACCAGGGGATCAGCGTCACCGGCTCCGTCAACCAGCGGGGCGAGATCCAGCCGATCGGCGGCGTCAACGACAAGATCGAGGGCTTCTTCGACGTCTGCAAGGCGCGCGGGCTGAACGGCCGCCAGGGCGTCATCATCCCGGAGATGAATACGGCGAACCTGATGCTGCGCGAAGACGTCGTCCAGGCGGTCGCGGAAGGCCGCTTTCGCATCTGGCCGGTCAGCTCAATCGACGAGGGCATCGAGTTGCTGATGGGCACGCCGGCCGGCGAGCGCAATGAGAAAGGCGTGTACCCGCCCGGCACCGTTCACTATGCCGTGCAACAGCGCCTGCTGGAACTGGCCCTGGAACTCAAGTCGTTCGGCGACAGTCGCGACGAGTCAGGCCGGGATGAGGCCGGTAGAGACGAGCGCGACGACGAGCGTGAAGATGAGCGCCAGCCGGTCCCGAGCGAGCGTCTCTCGTCTAGCGAGTGAGTTTCACGCCGGCAGCCGGATCGAGGAAGTGGGCGGCGCGCAGCACGGCGACGACGCTTTTGGCGTCATCCAGCGCGCCGTCGAGGGCCATCGCCACCAGGTCAGCCAGCGGCCGCGGCTCGACGACGATCTGCTCGTCCGCGTCGCCGCTGAGGGGTGCATGTCGCAGCCCGCGGGCCAGGAAGATGGCCATGCGCTCGTCTGAGACGCCCGGCGCTGCCCACACCTCCCCCAGCGAGACCAGTTCGCCGGCCGCATAGCCCGTCTCCTCGCGCAGCTCGCGCTGGGCGCAGATGGCCCACGGCTCGTCTCCCTCGCGCGTGCCGGCCGGCAGCTCGAGGATCGACTGCCGCAGGGCATGGCGATACTGGACGAGCATGAGCACCTGGGCCGCGCTGTCCTCCGCTTCCAGCAGGGGCACGATGACGACCGCGCCGGGGTGCTGGACGTAGGCTTTCTCCAGCGTCCCCTCCGGGCCGAGATCGAGCGTATCCACCCGGACACGCCATTTGCCGTCGTAGACGACGCGAGAACCGATGACCGGAAACATGGAAGGCAGCCGACGCAGGTGAACCGCATCGATCGAGGGTATTACTTCGGCGGGATCTTGATGACGTCGCCGACGTAGATCAGGTTGATGTTGGAAATGCCGTTATAGGCGGCCAGCTCCTCAGCCGTGAAGCCATATCGCAGGCCAATGCGGAACAGGTTTTCGCCCGGCTGAACCACGTGGACCTGCTCGCCGGTGGCCGGCGGCGCGGCCGTCGGCTGGGGCGCGGTTCCCGTTCCCGGAGCGGGGATGATCAGGACCGTGCCCGCCGGGATGTTGTTCGGATCCGGGATGTTGTTGGCGGCCAGGATATCGGCCGTCGTCACGCCGTAGCGCTGGGCGATGCTGTCGAGGGTCTCGCCCGGTTGGACGGTGTGGTTCGTTGGCAGCGTCACGCCGCCGCCTTCCGGGGCAACGGGAGGAACGGTGGGCTGCGGCAGCGGCGTCGGCGTAGCGATGGCGCTCAGCGGCGTCGGGGTCGGCAGGGTGACCGGGGGCAGCGTCGCCAGCGGCGTAGCGGCGCTTCCCGGGGGCAGCGTAGCCACCCCTTGCTCGCCTTCCGGCGCGGGGCGAACGCAGGCCGCCAGGACCAGCGCCAGCAACAACAACAGACTCAGGGTCAAGGTCGAACGTTTCACCGCGTCCTCCTGTTCCTTCTATGATCCGCCAGCCGGTGACCCGCGGCAGGTCGCGCTTCAGGGAGCGCCATGATTGTCAACCGCCGCCACAGGATCGCATGGTGACCATGTAAACATAACGTAGCCTATCTGACGTAGTCTACCATAGGCCAGGGCGAAGGGCAAGCGGCGGCCTCGCGCCATGTCGCCTCCAATCCGGATAGGCGTATAATTTAACAAGCATGAGACGTACTTCCGCGGCGCGGAACGAGGGACAGTGAGAAGTGGGGCCAGCAGCGGGTAAAGAAATTTTCACGGGGAACGACGGCCATCCACGCATCGGCATCAACGCCCATCTCCTGTCCGGTGAGGCCGGCTACCGTCGAGCCGGAATCCACCACTACATCGACCAGGTCGCCCGCCACCTGCCGGCCGACGGCACACACTACGTGCTCTTCACGCGCCGGGCCGGCGGTTGGGACGACCGGCCCGACTTCGAGATCGTCACGTCATCCCTGCCGACCGACCGCCGCCTGGCCCGCATCGCGTGGGAGCAGACAGTCTGGACGGTCGAAGCGCGGCGACGGCGGCTCGATCTGCTGCATAGCATGGCCTTCGTCGCTCCGCCACGGCCGCCCTGCCCCTTCGTGGTCACGGTCTACGACCTGAGCTTCATCCACTTGCCGGAGAGCTTCCCCGCCCGCCAGCGGCGCTACCTGGCGGCACAGACGGCCCGCGCCTGCCGGCTGGCCGAACGGGTCGTGACCATCTCGGAGTCCGGCAAAGCCGACGTGGAAGCCATCTACGGCGTGCCGGCCGGGCGGATCGACGTCGTCGTCCCGGGCGTCAGCGACGCCTACCGGCGGCCGTCGGCGGCCGAGCTTGATGCCTTTCGGGCGCGAGAGGAAATGGCCGGCCGGTTCTTGCTGCACGTCGGCACGTTGCAGCCGCGCAAGAACATCCCCGTCCTGCTGCGCGCGCTGGCCCGGCTTCATGACCGCGATGTCCGGCTCGCACTGGTGGGCGGCAAGGGCTGGCTCTATGACGAGATCTTTGCCCAGGTCGAGGCCCTCGGCCTGCGCGAGCGCGTCCGATTCATCGGCTATGTTGACGATGCCGACCTGCCGTTGTGGTATGGCGCGTGCGCGGCCCTCGTCTTCCCATCGCTATATGAAGGCTTCGGCCTGCCCGTCGTCGAGGCCATGGCCTGCGGCGCGCCGGTGATCGCCGCCCGCACCTCCTCGCTTCCTGAGGCGGGGGGCGACGCAGCGCTCTATTTCGACCCGCATGACGACGGCATGCTGGCCGGGCAGATCAACCGGCTCCTGGGCGATCCCGCGCTGGCGGCCGACCTGCAACGGCGTGGAATCACCCGGGCGGCGCGCTTCTCCTGGTCCGGCGCGGGGGCGGCCATGGCCCTATCGTACCGCCGCGCGCTGGGCCTTTCCTGGCCGGTGGAGGCTGCGCAAGCCCAATGAGAGCCCGACAGATCTACTGGCTGACGGTCCTGACCGACCTGGTTCTCATCAACCTGGGGTTCGCCATCGCCTACGTCGCCCGTTACGAGTGGCAGTGGTTGCGTCCCGTGAGCTTCGCCGAGCCATACCGGGACTACCTCGGCCAGCAACTCGTCCTGACCGTCCTGCTGGCGCTGACCTTCCGCTACACGGGTGTCTGGCGGCGGCGGCGCGGGGAGTCGTGGCTGGAGGAAGTGGCCCGGGCAGGCACGGCCACGGCCGCGGGCATCACCCTGATGATGGCCGTGACCTTCTTCTTCCAGCCGGCGCCCTTCTCGCGACTGCTCCTCTTCTGGGCGCTGCTATTCATCGTCCTCTTTATCGCCATAGCCCGGCTGCTGCGGCGCTGGATCCTGTCGGTGCAGTACCGGCGCGGCGTTGGCGTCGACCGGGCGCTGGTCATCGGCAGCGGCGAAACCGCGCGCAGCATCATCCGGACCCTGCTGGCGCGTCCCGATCTGGGCTTCAACGCTGTCGGCTACCTTGACGACGGCACCAACGAAGACAACATCGGTCTCGGCCGCATCCCCCATCTGGGGACGTTGGCCGATCTCGACCGCGTCCTGGCCGGGCAGCAGCCGGTCCACACCGTCTTCATTGCCCTCCCGGCGGAGATGCACCGCCAGATCCTCAGCCTGTTGCAGACCTGCCAGCAGTGGGACGTGCGGGCGCAGGTCGTGCCCGACTTGCTTCAGCTAAGCCTCAACCGGGTCGAGTTCACCAACATGGGCGGCATCCCCCTGCTGAGCATGCGCGACATCGCCGCCTTCGGCGCCATGTCGCTGAGCGAGCGGTTCTTCAAGCGGCTGCTGGACCTGGCGCTGGTCGCCCTGCTCGCCATCCCGTCGCTGATCATCACCGCCATCATCGCGATCGCCATCAAGCTCGACTCGCCCGGGCCGGTGTTCTACGACGGGCTGCGCGTCGGCCGGAACGGCGAGCTATTCAAGATGTACAAGTTCCGGTCGATGGTGAAAGGGGCCGAAGAACAGAAGGAAGCGCTGCTTCCGCTCAATGAGGCCGATGGGCCGATCTTCAAGATGAGGGATGACCCGCGCCTGACGCGCGTCGGCCGCGTCATCCGCCGGCTGAGCCTGGATGAACTGCCGCAGCTGTACAATATTCTCAAGGGGGAGATGAGCCTGGTTGGCCCGCGGCCGCCCTTGCCGGAAGAGGTGGCCGAGTATAAGGCATGGCACATGCAGCGGCTGGCTGTTGTCGGCGGGTTGACCGGACTGTGGCAGGTCAGCGGTCGCTCAGACCTGACCTTCGACGAGCTATGCCTGCTCGACATCTACTACATCGAGAACTGGTCGGTAGGCCTCGACCTGCGGATCGTCCTGCAAACCATCCCCCACATCCTGACGGCGCGCGGAGC
>CAYRBP010000013.1:0-18485 GCA_964422535.1 uncultured Ardenticatenaceae bacterium
CCAGACCTTAAGAACTTTGGATTATTAAGGTCAGAGGCTTGACGGCCGCCTTTGGCCGATCTATGCTGTTTCTACTTCGGAGAGCCGATTCAGCGATGAAAAGGTCTCACCGAAGGATTGAAGCCCCAAGAAATTGGACGGCTCTTACCAGGTTCAGGCGTTCAAGCGCACCGTTGTCTACAGTCATGCGAACAACGGAGCCGGCGGACCCTGAGCGCAGTGCCAAAGCCCCGAACGGGTAGCGCAAGCGACCCGAATGGGCCGGAAGCACGGATGAGGACCCTGTCAAGCCACACGCTGGCAAGACATGACCCCGTCCAGAATGGTGAGACTGCCAGAAGGTTACTTGGGGCTCTTTCTTTGCCTGCGCCTGACGCTCAGGCGTCTCCCCGACGAAAGACCTCAGCCCGGAGCATGCCCACGTAGGGCAGGTTCCGGTACAGCTCCCGGTAATCCAGCCCGTACCCGACCACAAAGCGGTCGGGCAATTCGAACCCCTGGTAATGGATCGGCAGGTTGATCAGCCTGCGCGACGGTTTGTTGAACATCGTGCAGACCTTCAGCGAAGCGGGCTCGCGGCTCTGAAGCTGGCGCAGCACGTAGTGGAGCGTCAGTCCGGTGTCGATGACGTCTTCCACGAAAAGGACGTGCCGGTCGCGAATCGGCTGGTCGAGGTCCTTCTGAAAGCGGACGACGCCTTGCTCGCGCGTGCTGGGGCTGTAACTGGAGATGGCGATGAAATCGACCTCCAGGGCGATGGTGATCGAGCGCACGAGGTCAGCCATGAAGGGGAAGACGCCTTTCAGCACGCCCACCAGGAGCGGCCTGCACCCTTCATAGTCGCGGGAGATGGCCTGCCCAAGCTCTAGCACGCGCGACTGGATCGCTTCGGCCGGGTAGAGCACTTCACTGATGCCGTCATTGAGCGTGCCAAATGCGTCGGGCTGGGGGAACATGGCCGGTTATGTTTGGGCTTCGCCGCCGAGGATGCGCTCGGCTTCTTCATCAACACCGAAACGCAGCATGAGGGTGCGCAGGTCGGCCCGTTTCCAGAGCTGGATGTTGATCTCCGGATGGAGCTCCTTCAAGCGCTTCAGCTTGCGGTTCTTGCGCGTGACCAGTTTGGGCCGCACGGTGGTCAGTTCGACGTAGAGGTCCTGCTCGGGCAGGTAGAAGTCCGGCGCGAAAGCCTCTGTCACCGTGCCATCTTCTTTCCAATAGAGGGGGAACGTCCTCGGTTCATATTGCCAGGGGACGCCGTAGTAATCCAGGATACGCGCAAACTCGGCCTCGATGCGGTGCGAGAACCGGGGTTGCGCCCCAGGCGCTGTTTCCAAGTCAGGAGCCGGTTCCATTTCGCTCGGTGAACCTCCGCTCGCCTTGTCTAGTGACGAATGTCATCAGAATTACATGACGAATGTCAGGTACGGGGTGCCCGGCCTCGTTCTATAATGGGCATACAAGAGGACGCTCCAAGTAGCAAGAGTCTCTTCTGCGCCTGAACAACTCAGTCTCGGCGTAATCTCCCGGTCCAGTGTTCCGGTAGCCACCTCTCTACCGATGTGTATCACTGGTAGCGCGAGAGCGGAGTTTTGGCAGATGAGTGACAGCTAGTTGGAGCTCCTCTCCCTCTGATTCCGTCAAGACAGCCTGAAGATCCATCCTCGTTCGTACCTGAGGGCGCGCCAAGCAAATGGGCGCGCCCTTTCCTTTTTTGGGCGTTTCAGTCTGGGCGTCTCAATGGGCCTCGGACAGCGCGCGGTAGACGCGCTCCGGCGTCGCCGGAATGCGCCGAAGCCTCACGCCGGTCGCGTCGAATATCGCGTTGGCCACGGCCGGCGCGACGCCGTCTTTCGGTATCTCGGCGATCGCCTTGGCGCCGAAGGGGCCGGTTGGCTCGTGAGTCTGAACCAGGATGGTCTTGAGTTCAGGAACCTCGTCAGCCCGATAGATATGGTACGGACCGAACGCGCCGTTGACCAGGTCGCCCTTCTCATCGTAGGCCATCTCTTCGCAGTGGGCATAGCCCAGCGCCTGGATCATGCCGCCTTCCACCTGCCCGCTGGCGGTGATCGGATTGATGACAATACCTGCATCGACGGCCATGACCAGCTTCGTGACCGTGACCTGCCCCGTTTCGGTGTCCACTTCGACCTCGGCGAACTGGCCGGCGAACGGCGGAGGCGAGTCGCCGCTGACAAACGAGGCGCTGGCCATCAGCTGGCGTTGCTGGTTCTGATGCAGCGAATGGAGCGCGATCCGCTCCAGCGTGACCGAGCGCCCGTCCGGCGCGATGGCGCAGCGATCGGCCAGCCTGATGTCGTCCCACCGGTCGAGGTCGAGCATCAGCGCCGCACGCTCGCGGATCTGATCGGCCAGTTGTTCGGCCGCCCGCACGACGGCCGTGCCGGAGATGTATGTAGTCGAACTGGCGTAAGCCCCGGTGTCAAACGGGGTGAAGTCCGTGTCGCTGGAGTAGACGACCACGTCCTGCAGCGGAACGCCCAGGACCTCGGCCGCCATCTGGGCCAGGACGGTATCTGAGCCCGTGCCCAGGTCAGTCGCGCCGACGTTCAGATTGAAGGAGCCGTCGTCGTTGATCTTGATGTGGGCCGCGCCCATGTCGAGCCCCGGGATGGCCGTCCCGTGCATGCAGACGGCCGCGCCAAGTCCGCGGCGGACGTGCGGCCGCTCCGGTACGACATGCCAGGCAGGGTCGTCCCGCCGGTTCCACTCGATCGCCGCCATGCCCTGCACGAAGCACTCGTCCAGCCCGCAAGAGTGGATGAGCGGGGCCGCGATGACCGTCTTCTTCTCGCCCTCTCCCAGATGCGGCGCGATGGCGAGTTCATCGCCGGCCTGGACCCAGTTCTTGCGGCGAAACGCGATCGGGTCGAGGCCCATCGCGGCCGCGATCTCGTCCATGTTGGACTCTAGCGCATAGAGCGCCTGCGGGCCGCCGTAGCCGCGATACGCGCCGGGGACCGGGATGTTGGTGTAGACCACCAGGCAGTCGAAGCGCCGGTTGGGACAGTTGTAACTGCTCAGGCCGCGCAGGCCGGTCACGGTCTGCACGGTCAGGCCGTGGGTGCCGTAAGCGCCGGTGTTGCCGAGCACCTGCATGTCGAGGCTGTGCAGCGTTCCGTCTTTCATGACGCCAGTGCGGAAGGTGATCGTCTGTGGGTGCCGGGTACGGCTGCTCTGGAACTCCTCGCGCCGCGTCAGCTCCAGCCGAACGGGCCGGCCGGTAGCGATGGTCAGGTGACCGACGATATCCTCGATCAGCATCTCCTGCTTCGCCCCGAATCCACCGCCGATGCGCGGCTTGATGACGCGGATGCGGCTGACCGGCAGGCCGAGCAACGGCGCGACCATCCGGCGCACGTGGAACGGCACCTGGGTGGAGGTGCGGATGACCAGCCGTTCGTCGGCGTCCCACCAGCTGATGGCGATGTGGGGTTCGATAGGCGCTTGCTGGACCTGATGGACGTAGTAGGTGTGTTCGAACGTGAAGTCAGCTTCGCGCAGCCCCTGTTCGATGTCCCCCAATTCGGCGTGGATGTGGTGGACGATGTTGCGTGAGGCGTCATGGATGCCGTCGGTATCGCTTTCGTCATGGATGATCGGCGCTCCGGGCTGGATAGCGTCGCGCTCGTCGAAGACGGCGGGCAGCACCTCATAGCTGACGCGGATGCGGCGCAGCGCTTCCTCGGCGATCTCCAGCGTCTCGGCCGCGACGGCCGCGACCCGGTCCCCGACGTAGCGGACCTTCGTGTCAAAACTCACCTGGTCGAGTGGCGGCGGGTTGGGATAGGACTGCCCGCCCGAAGCATACTTCACCCGGGCGACGTTCTTGTAGTGGATGACGGCATGCACGCCCGGCAGGGCTTTCGCCTCGCTGTCATCGATATCCAGGATGCGGGCGTGGGCATGCGGGCTGGTCAGCAATTTCGCATACAGCATGCCTCGCAGTTCGATATCATCCACAAAGGCCGGGTTGCCCTTGGCCAGCTTGACCGCGTCGACCTTGGCCTCCGGCTTGCCGACGACGCTCGTCTCAGACGTATGGGCCTGGAGCACGAGATCGACTGCGGAACGGGTCGTGGTCGCTGCCCGGGAGCCGCCTTCCGGACTCCGATCCCGGCCCTCAGGCTCATGGCGGTCGCCCGCGCTGTCGCCATCGTCCATGCCGGTCAGCAGGTAGGTCGCGTCGACAATGGTCGGGCCGGGGTAGGGCGGGACCTCCTCGCCCCGGAGGTATGCGGCGGCACGCAACACCGCCTCCACTGGCTTCAGATAGCCCGTTTCGCGGCACAAGACGCCGGAAAGCGCGTCGCGGACCTCGGCCTCCGTCGGTGTCGGCGTCCGATCCAGGAGCGCCTTGGCTGCCAGGATCATCGCCGGGGCCGAATAACCCGACTGGAAGGCGCCCGTTTCGATGAATGCTCGCTGGATAGGATGCAGTTCTCCGACAGACCCGGTCAGGCCTTCGACCGTCTCCACCCGGTGGCCGGCAACCTGGCCGACGAGCAGGGTATCGGCGCTGACCAGGCGACCATCCAGTAAGACGGCCGCCGCCCCGGTCTCGCCGGCGTGGCTGGCGAAGCGGACGCTGAAGATGCCATTGGCCCGCAGTGCGTCGCGCAGGTTGTCAGTGGTCTGCGCGAGCAGGGTCTGCTCGCGCCCGTTGAGGGTGAGCGACACGGTCATGGGAAGGTCTCCTCAGTGGAAAAGTCAGGAACTCGTCTTCGTTCGTTGCGAGAGCAGCACGTTGAGATAGTTGGCGCGCTCCAACGCGGCCGAGTCGCCGATCTGGACCTGGCTCAGTTTCCCGCGAATCTCATTGCTGGTCGCGTGACCATGGGAATCAAGCCAGTTGTCAAGTTCGCCCAGCACGGCCGCAACGTGGTCGATGCCGTGTTTCAGGATCGCCGAGGCCATCATGGCCACGTTTGCGCCGGCCATCAGTGACTTGACCACATCCGTGCCGGAGTGGACGCCGCCGGTGATGGCCAGGTCGGCCTTCGTCTGCCCGGCAAGCAGGGCAACCCAGCGCAACCGCAACCGCAGTTCAGCGGGAATGCTCAGGTCGAGACTCGGCCTGATCGTCCCCTCTTCGATGTCAAAATCCGGTTGGTAGAAGCGGTTGAACAGCACGAGGCCACTGGCGCCGGAGCGCACGAGGCGGTCGGCAATGTGGGCCATGGCGCTGAAGTACGGGCTTAGCTTGACGGCGACCGGGATGTGGACCGACCCGCAGACTTCCTTTACCAGGTCCACATACATATCTTCGACCTCGGCCGAAGTGGTCTGGACCTTGGTCGGCATGTAGTAGATGTTGAGTTCGATGGCGTCTGCGCCGGCAGCTTCGAGTAGCTTGGCGTAGCGCGTCCAGCCACTGCGATAGTAGCCGTTCAGGCTGGCGATGATGGGGATACTCACCGCGCGTTTGGCCTGGTACAGGTGGGCCAGATAGCCGCCGGCCCCATGATTGTACTCAGCCATGTTGGGGATGTGACGCAGCGCTTCCGGCAATTCTCCGCGATGCTGTTGGTAGTACTTGCCGTATCCCAGCGCATCCAACTCAACCTGCTCTTCGAACAGCGAGAACAGCACCAGCGCGCCGGCGCCCGCCTGTTCGATCCGTTGGATGCTGCTGATATCCTCGGAATAAGGGCCCGAGGAAGCGACGATAGGGGAGCGGAGGTTCAGTCCGAGGTATTTGGTGGAAAGGTCAGCCATAAAGCTCTGGTTCGTGTTCGATATGCACGGCGGACAGGATGCTGATGATAGGTGCAGAGGCGGCTGCCCTCCACCTTGCGCTCTGATTGTAGCAGATAGCCCCCATTATTAGAAACCTGCAACTTGAGTAACCCGAGACCGCGTCCCGGCTATAATCCTGGTTTCGAAGACCTATGTCTGATCCCGAGCCTGAGCCGCAGACGCCGTCCCCGGCCTACCGTTGTCCCCGCTGCGATAGCCTCGTCGTGCAGGGCGCAGAGAAGTGCATCATGTGCGGCCTGCCGCGTCCTGAGGCGGTGGCTGACCTGTCGACCTCGCCGGCCGAGACAGCGAGCTCGCCTGCCGGGTCTGTGTCGCCCCGGGAGGATCCGGTTGAGGCCACAGGCCCTTCCGGGCTTTCCGGCCCTGCCTCCCCGTTCGTGGAGTCAACCGTGCAGGAGCGCCGGTCGAACCTGATCTTCTGGGCTACCGCGGCTGTGGTCGCGGTGTTGCTTGCAATCGGCTGGGGAGCGTTGCGAGAGAATGCGCCGGCCGTCATGGCCGCCTTCATCCCCACCACGACCCCTTTGCCGCCGACGGTCACGCTGACGCCTACCTGGACGCCGATCCCGACGGAGACGCTTCCCCCGTCCGCGACGCCGACGGAGACTCCGGTCCCGCCGCCTACCGTCACCTTGCCCCCGCCGCGGACTCACGCGGTGAATCCCGGCGAAACGCTCTTTGGCCTGTCGCTCATCTACCGCGTGACGGCGGAGAGCATCGCCCAGGCCAACGGCTTCGGGCTCGATGCGCCGATCCAGAGCGGCCAGACGCTGGTCATCCCCTGGCCGACACCGCCTCCACCGCTGGAGTCGATCATCCTGGAGATCAACGGGGAGACCGTCGCGGCCGATGTCACCAACTGCAACATCGTCACGATCCAGTCCGGCGATTCCGCGTATGCTCTCTCGGTCGCCAACAACGTCCCGCTGGAGGCCATCATCGCCGTCAATCACCACACGCCGGAATCGATCCAGCTTCTGCAGCCGGGCGACACGCTCTGCGTGCCGCGCATCGTCCTGGCCGATACGCTGCCGCCCACGCCGGGCCCGTCACCCACGCCGTCGCTGACGCCACCGCCGGCGGGGCCGGCCCTGCTGACCCCGGTCGACGGCCGGCTGTTCGAGGGCGACGCGCGGATCGTGCTCCAATGGGCCGCGGTGAAGGACCTGGCCGAGGACGAATGGTACATGGTCGAGATGCGTGACACGGCCGCGCAGGATGCGCTGCCTATGCGCGGCTTCACCCGCGATTCCTCGTTCCGCGTGCCGGGCGAGTGGCGGCCGGCAGCCGAAGAGCCGCGGCTGATGGAGTGGGTGGTCAGCATCGTCCGGGTGACCGGGCGGCGCACCGACGGCGGGTTCATCTATACCTTCGGCGGGGGCCGCAGCCGGCCCAGCACATTCCTCTGGGCCGGGACGCAGCCGGCGGCCACGCCTGGCGCGACCCTCTCACCGGCGCCGTCCCCGCAACCCTGACCCCAAAAGGTCGCACGACCGGCCGTGACCCGGCTGCCTCTGCACCGGAGGCCGGCCCATGCCGGGCCGTTCTACAGGAACGGGTTCGACGTCTTCTCCTGACCGATCGTCGTCGCCGGGCCGTGGCCCGACAGGACGACCGTCTCATCCGGCAGGGTGAGCAGTTGGTCGCGGATGCTGGCCATCAGGGTGTCAAAGTCACCGCCTGGCAAGTCTGTGCGGCCGATACTGCCCTGGAAGAGGACGTCGCCGTCGAAGATGGCCCGATCGGCCGCCAGATGGAAGCATACGTGGCCCGGCGCGTGCCCGGGAGTGTAGAGCACTTTTAGCTGAAGCGCGCCGACTGACAGCGTGTCTCCTCCCGCCAACATGACGTCGGCTGCGGGCGGCGGGACGAGAGCGATCTCCCAGCGGGCCGCGCTTTGCTCGGCCGCTGCCAGCATCGGGACGGCGTCAGGGTGGATATAGATCGGCGCGCCTGTGGCAGCTTTCAGTTCGGCCAGCCCGCCGACGTGGTCAAAATGGGCGTGGGTCAGCAGGATGTGGGTCAGGCTCCATCCCTTCTCTTCGACCAGCCGCGCGATGGCGTCGCCCGCCCAGGATGGGTCGATCACGGCAGCCTGGTTCGTCTCTGAACAGCCGAGGATGTAGCAGTTGGTCTGGAGCGGGCCGAGGGGGAGCTGGATGATCGTGGCGCTCATGCGCTACTCCTATGGGGCGATCGCTTCGACCCGCCGCCGGCTGAAGAGCCCCAGGGGCAGGGTCAGGTGATGCTGGGCGCTCCAGGTCAGGTAGACGACTTCGGCCAGAGACGCCAGATTGAGCGCAAGCGCGGCGGATGGCAGCCCGGCCCACTGCTGCATCACAGCCGCGGCCAGGACGACGGCCGTGACGGTCAGGTTGATCGCCATGCCGATGTTGACGTGGCGCGTGGCGCGGTTCTCGATCAGCAAACCTCGCAGCCAGGACGTGATGACGGCCAGCGCCGGGAAGAACAGGAACAGCGGCACGCTCTCGAGGACCAGCGCGCCGACTTCCGGAGCCATGTCCTGTATCCAGTAGACGTACAGCTCCTCCAGCGGCGTGAAGGTGAACACCGCGAGAGACAGGGTCACGGCGGCCGTCAGCCAGTAGCCGAAGCGCCGCAGGGACACGAAATTACGGCCATCCTGGTAGAGGGCGATGACCACTTCCGGGAAAGCCAGGGCGGCCGCGCGGAATATCAGCAGGATCTGGAACAGGACCGGCCAGGCCGCCAAGTTACGTACCGGGTCCTCCATGCGGGCCAGGCTTGAAGTGACCAGCGGCTGCATGAGCAAGATGAGCAGCGACGTGGCCGCCAGCGGAAGGTGAAACCAGAATAACTGCCGATAGGTCAGCTTCTTGTCGGCAGGAAGTGCCGGGGCGGGACGCAACTCGTCCCGGATCACCGGCCGGGCGACGATGGTCGCAAAGATCGCTTCCGCGATGACCCCGGCCATGAGCGCGAGCGAGCCGATGATGACGCCCTGCCACTCTCCCCACAGCGCCAGAATGATGACCGTGCCGGCCGACGCGAGCAGCCTGACGGCGGTGCCCCAGGCAATGCTTTCGGTATGGTGAAAGCGGATCAGGATCCCCTGCAGGAAGCGTCGCCAGCCGATCGCCGCGCTCCAGAAGACCATGATCTTCATGCCCGGTTGGACCCACTGCGCGACCGCTTCAGGCAGGTCCAGCCAGCCGCGGACGATGACGTCGAACAGCGGCGTGAAGGCGACCAGGATGGCGACGATCGTCAGCGCGATGCACCAGTGGATCGTGAAGCGGCGAACCAGCAGATACGAGTCATAGTCGCGGACGAGCGCCGTCGAGGTCGCCAGCATGTTGATGATCGGGCTCTCGATGGTGACCGAGAGGCTGGTGACGATCCCCATTGCCGCCAGCATGACAACTTCGTTCGGCAGGCGATTGATGGCGGCGCTGATCGTCGGCCCTTCGGCCGTCATGAGCAGCCAGCTGGCAAACAGGGGCAGCCAGAAGACGAGGATATCCCGTTGTCTCATGATCGGACGGCTCCATTCCCCACCGCATTCTTAGGCCGACAGCCCAGGATTCGATACAATTGGCCCATTGGACCGAGTATAGCACGGCGTCGAGAGCCGGACATCGCTCAGGCGGCCCGGTCGGTCCCCAATGCACGCGCTTTCAGCCCTGCCTTACCTAACTCGTTTCATACCACAGGAGTTGCCCTTCGATGCGCAAGCGAGCTATCCTCATCACGGGTGCCTCAGGCGAAATTGGCCAGGCCCTCATTGACAACCTGGCCGAAAGCGGCCGCCTGCCGATCCTGAGCCTGGACCTGCACCCGCTGCCGCCCAACCTGGCCGAGAAGTCGACTCACCTGATCGGTGACATCCTCGACAGGAGCCTCATCGCTCGCCTCGTAACCGAGTATGACTTTGAAGAGGTCTATCACCTGGCAGCGCTCCTCTCCACGCGAAGCGAGTTCTCGCCGGAACTAGCCCATCACGTCAATGTGGACGGGACGCTGGTATTGATGCAAATGGCGGCCGAGCAGTCGCAGCGCCGTGGCCGCCCGGTCAAGTTCATCTTCCCCAGCTCTGTCGCCGCCTACGGTATGCCCAACCTGGAAACGAAGGCGAAGGACCGCTGTGTCAAAGAGTGGCAGTGGAACAACCCGTCCACGATGTACGGCTGCAACAAGCTCTACTGCGAGTTACTCGGCGTCTACTACAGCCGCCACTACCAGCAGCTGTCGGCCAGCCTGCCGGTGATGATCGACTTTCGCTGTCTGCGCTTTCCGGGCCTGATCAGCGCCTACACGGTCCCGTCGGGCGGAACGACCGACTACGGCCCGGAGATGCTCCATGCCGCGGCAAAGGGCGTTCCATATGCCTGTTTCGTTCGTGAAGACTCAGTCCTGCCGTTCATGGCCATGCCGGACGCGGTGACGGCCCTGCTCCGGCTGGCGGCCGCCCCGGTCGAAGCGCTCTCGCGCCTCACCTACAATGTCACCAGCTTTAGCCTGTCGGCGGCAGAGTTCCGCGACCACGTCTTGCGCTCCTTTCCGGAGGCCGAGATCACCTTTGACCCGGACCTGCGCCGGCAGGGCATCGTCGACAGCTGGCCGGCCGAGATGGATGACACGGCCGCGCGGCGCGATTGGGGCTGGCAACCCGCATTCGACAGGCAGCGCGCTTTCGATGACTACCTGGTGCCGTCGATACGAAAGCGCTACCGGGGCTAAACAGCGCCTTTAGGCGGTTCTAAGGACAAACTGCACCGCGTGAGTGGAAACCGCGGCGCGACGGGGCGATACTCTGTCGGATGGAAGTGAGACGGGGCCTCACCCGCTATGCCTGGCTATCGATCGGAGCCGCACTCCTGACGATGGGCCTGAAGGGGGCTGCCTACTGGCTGACCGGCTCAGTCGGCTTCCTTAGCGATGCGATGGAGTCGACCGTCAACCTGGTGGCCGCGCTCTTCGCCCTCTTTGCGCTGAGCGTTGCCGCCCGCCCGCCTGACCATGGTCATAGCTACGGCCATTCCAAGGTCGAGTACTTCGCCAGCGCGGTTGAGGGTTCGCTCATCCTGGTGGCGGCCGTCCTGATCGCCTATCAGGCAATCGGGCGGCTCATCGAACCGGAGCCGCTTCAGGATGTAGCGGCTGGCGTCCTCGTCTCGGCCCTGGCGGCAGCGGTCAACTTCACAGTGGCCCGCGTTCTGATGCGGGCCGGCACGCAACATCGATCAGCGACGCTGACAGCGGACGCGCACCACCTGATGACCGACGTCTACACCTCGGCGGGCGTCATGGCGGCCGTCGCCGCCGTGGGACTGACCGGCTGGCTGTGGCTCGACCCGGTCATCGCCCTGTTTGTCGCGGCGCAGATCCTCTTCACGGGCTACAGGCTGCTGAAGGTGGCGGTTGACGGCCTGATGGACACCTCCCTGCCGGCCGATGAGGTGAAAACGGTCGTCTCGATCCTAGACCACTATGCCCCGGAAAACGTCAGCTACCATGCGTTGCGCACGAGACAGGCCGGAGCCCAGCGGTTTGTCTCCGTCCACGTTCAGGTCCCCGGGTCCTGGAGCGTCCAGCAGGGGCACGAACTTCTGGAAGACGTCGAGCGAGACATCCGCACGGCGCTGGACCCCGTGACGGTGATGACCCACCTGGAGCCGGTAGAGGACCCGGCCTCGTTCGAAGACGTAGCCCTGTCGCGTCCCCCTGAGGACGGGGCCCGCGAAAGCCGGGACCGCTCGAACGCCTAGCGCCGGACCTGCGGCCGGTAGAGGAGCAGGCCCGCAAGCCCGCCGATGAGTGTCACGGCGAGCGCGGCCATCGCCCCGTAGCGGCCGAGGATGTCCGCACCCGGCAGACCGAGCGCGAAGTAGTTGTAGACTAGCAGCGCCCCAACCAGGCCCCACAAGATGCGGCCGACGCCGGAGGAGGCGCTGGCATGCTGTGACCGGTTCAGGACGATACCGAACACGCCGGTCGCCAGCAGGCCCCCGATCATCGCCGCTGCGGCCCGGACCCGGGCCAGCTGTTCCAGGAGCGTGGCGTTGGGATCAATAGGAGGCGTTGCGGGTGTGGCGGTTGGCGGCAGCGGCGTTGGCCGTTCCGTTGGAGCGGGCGTGAACGTCGGTGACGGGGTTGGTTCGGGCGTCTCGGTCGGGAGCGGCGTCGGGACGATGATGGCCAATTGCGCCTCATCCTCGATGACGATGTCGACTTCCTGGGAGACGGTTGCCTCGCCTGATTCGGCCGTGATGCGGAACTGGCCCGGTCCCATGCGCGCGTCGAGAACGTAGTCCAGCTGGGCGACGCCATCGCTCGTCGGCCTGTCGCCGATGATGGTCACCGTGCCCTGCACGCGATCGCGCAACACGAACCGCACCAGCGTGCCGTCAGGAACCTGATGGTTGTTGCGGTCGCGAATAATGCCCGTCCGCAGCTGCAGGGTGTCGCCAATCGCGGCCGCCTGGGGTTCTTCCTGCGAGGGCGACTGCGTCTGGCCGCTGACGACGAAGAAAAGCTCGATGATCTGGGCCGGATCTGGCTGCGTCTGGCTGAACAGGTCATACCGGACGCCCTCCACGCTGACCGGCGACGCGCCTGTCAGCGGTGAGTCCTGGAAGAGCGCCCGGACGGCAGCGTCGACGAAGGCCGGCGTCTTGCTGTAGATGCCGTAGTAGGCGGTCAGCTTGCTGATCTCGGTGCTATCCAGGAAGTATGGCGCGTCGAAAGCAAAAGCCACCACCTGCGCGCGGCCGACGATGTCGGGCCGTTGGGCCAGGAACCGGCTGAGCGCCTGAGCGTTCGGATGGTCGGCCGCCGCCCCACCGTTCAGACCGGCAACAATGATCCAGTCGGCCTCTGCCAGCGCTTCCTGCACCCGATAACCGGCAGGGGGCGTTGGGCTGGCCTCTGGGGTCGGCGTGAAGGTCGGTAGAAGGGGCTGCAACGTGCCAGATGCGACCTGCGTCGCCAGCGCGGCAACATCCTCGGTCGGCGCGGGGATCGGCGTTGGCAGCGGTATGGGGCCGGGGCCGGCGGCCAGGAACTCGTCAAGGTCGGCGAACGAGAAGCTCGACACGCTGTCCGGCTGGACCTGGTTGCTGCCGGTGGGCCCGTACAGGGCCAGCATGCGCTCCTGAAAGGCCTCGGTCGGCAGCTGGCTGATGATCGGGCAATCGTCGCAGGGTTGATAATCACGCACGTCGGTGAAGATGACGATGCGGTCATTGATGCCCGGCGGGCTGATCGGCCGCCCGTTCAGCTCTTCCTCGCTGGGCGACAGCAGCGTCACTGCGGACTGGGCGATGTCGAACAGGTCATCACCCGCAGCCGCCGGGATCGGCACCTGAACACCCGGCTCGACGATGACGTTCTCAGGGGCAAAACTGCCGCCGTACAGTCGCAGCTTCAACTCCAGGATGCGCAACACGGCGTCATCGACACGCTGCTGGAAGGCGGGATCGGTCTCATACTTCTCGCGGAACCAGGTGATCGTGTCGCGAATGTTGGAGAGCTCGGCCGCCTGATCGCTCTGGCCCAGGGCGAAATCGGCTGTGTAAAGCAGATCGTTGCCCGCGAGCAAGGCGTCCTTCGCCACCTGCCGGTGAGGGAACTCCTGCTCGGTATCATCGTAGAAACGTTCGATGCTGCGGACGCCCAGCGCATCGGACACGACGATGCCGCCCGAGGCCCGCCAGGGGGCCAGCTCCGGCAGGGTCAGCAACGCATTGAGCGCCTGTGGATCGAGGCTTACCGGGGCGGTGGTCGCACGAATGTTGCCCTGGAATCCCTGGTAGCGGATGTGAGAAGCGAGCAAGGCATCGGCCGTGGCGCCCGCGCCGAGCGAGTCTCGCGTGACGGCAAAGAATGGGGCCAGCTCGATCTGCTTGAGCTGCTCCAGCGATTTGCGAACGGTTGGCACTTCCTCATCGATCGACCGGTCGCTGCTGCCCTGGCCGGGGAAGCGCTTGGCGGCGACGGCCAGGCGTCCGTTGCTGCCCGCATGCAGTCCTTCGATGTAGGAGCGGCCGAGCAATCCGACCCAGTAGGGGTCGCCGCCAAATGAGTGCGTCCCCAGGTCGCCATCGTTCAGTGGCGAGGGCTTTTCCAGGACGTCGAGTGACGGCCCCAGCAGGAGGTTGAGCCCGCTGGTGGCCAGCTCGTACCCGGCCAGGTCGCCGACGCGCCGGGCGAACGCCGGCTGCCACGTCGCGCCGATCGCCATATTGTTAGGGACGCCGCTGAAACCGTCTTTCACGTCATCCAGCGGCAGGGCATCATCTTCATGTCCGGATGCGACCAGGAGCGGGATTGGGACGCCCGTGGGGCGAGGTTCCGGCGATGGCGGGACGGCGTCGCCGTTTGCCGTGTCGGCCGGCGGTTCGAGCGAGTTGCCTCCCAGCGCAAGGCGCTGGAGGTTGTTTGCCAGCTCGCGGGTCTGGGTTGGCGTCAGGGCGGGGTCGCCGTAACCGGTGAAGTTGCCGTTGGCGCCGCTCAGGGCGACACCGCCAATGTGGTAATTGCGAATGAGGTCAGCGATATCGCTCTCGTTCGGGGCGCGGTCGCCGCGAAATGTGACGAGAAAGAGTTGCCCGACCCGCTCCTCAGGCGAGAGCGTCTGGAAGAGCGCCGCTGCTTCGTCGGTCCAGTCCCCGGGTGGCTGTTCCTGACGCGCCTGAGTGCCGGCCGGGAAGGCCAGCAGGGCGAACAACATGACGAACAGCGCCCGGCGCGCGCCGTGTCGTGGCAGACGTGTAAGTCCGTGTGGCAAACTGAATGAGCGCAACTTCATGCTCGTCGCCGGCACTCCGATTCTGGCGCGCGAACATGGGGCAAGCGGCGTTTTGCGTGTTCGCGCTCAAACCTGACGGCCAACCCGGTGACCGTCTGATAACAAGCTAAACGAATTATAGCCCCGATTGTCAGGCAGAACACGTGTGTTAAAATCGCTATCATCTGCTTGGCTCCAGAAAGTGACCGACATATGAGTGACCGCGCCCGCAACGGCTTGACCGTCCTGCTTCTCATCGTGCTTGCGTCAAGCGCGTTCCTTGCCGGCTACCTGGCGAACGAATTGGCTGATTCCTCAGCCGGTTCGCGGGTCGCTTTCGCCGAAGAGGACATGGCCCTCTTCAACGAAGCCTGGGGCCTCGTTTCCGGCAACTTTCTTGGCGAGCTGCCTGGGTCGCGTGATGTCACCTACGGCGCGATCCGCGGCTCACTGGCCACGCTCAACGACCCGTACACCGTCTTCATTGAACCTGCTGCCCGTGAGACGGAACGCGAGAACTTGCAGGGCAGCTTCGGCGGCATTGGGGCCTATATCAGTCGAAGTGAAGAGACTGGCGAGGTGCTGCTGGAGCCCATTCCGGGGAACCCGGCGGAAGCGGCCGGCATCCTGGCCGGCGACGTCCTGCTGGCTGTGGACGGCGTGCCGATCGCGGCCGACATGTCGGTCCCGGATATCCGCGACATGGTCAAAGGCGAGCAGGGCACGACAGTCACCCTGACCGTCCGCCATCCCGGTGCGACTGAGCCGGTCGATATTAGTATCGTCCGGGCCGAGATCCTCCTACCATCGGTGAGCTACCGGCTGCTTGAGGAAGAATCGACCATCGGCTACATCCAGCTGAGCCGGTTCAGCGGGGAGAGCGGCGGCGAGATCGCCGACGCGTTGGCCCAACTACAGGCGCAGGGCGCGACCAAGTTCGTGCTCGACCTTCGCCAGAACGGCGGCGGCTTGCGTGACGCGGCCGTTGACGTTGCCGACCACTTCCTGGACGAAGGCCTCGTGCTGACGGTGGAAAGCCAGCAGGAAGGGGAACGAACCTACCGCTCGACGGACGAGACGGTGGCTCGTGACGAACCGCTGGTCGTGTTGGTCGACGGCGGGACTGCCAGCGCCTCTGAGATCGTGGCGGGCGCGCTGAAGGACCGCGGGCGGGCCACGCTCATCGGCAGCAAGACGTTTGGCAAAGGCTCGGTGCAACTGGTCTTCGACCTCAGCGACGGCTCTTCCGTCCATGTGACATCGGCACGCTGGTACACGCCCAATCGCACGCCGCTCGATCAAAATGGCCTGGAGCCGGACATTCCGGTCGAGGTCACGCAAGAGGCAATTGACAGCGGCCGGGACCCCGTCCTGGAGAGGGCCGTGGAGTTCCTCCAGTCGGGCGGCTGACAGGCCGCGAACGGGAAGCACGCACTACCTTCTGGGTTTTGACTATGGACAACAACACTCCGCCGGCCTCCGACGCGACCAAACGCAATACGGGCCCCCTTTTCATCCTGGCAGCTATCTTGTTTGGCCTGGGTATGGCCTTGCTGGGTTTCTTTGCGGGCAGCGCGTTTCAGGACCGCAACGTTGCGCTGCCCACGCTGGCTCCGGCAGTTGAAGTGCCCGAGACCGCCGGCGCGTCCGAACTCGCCCTTGCGCCGACGCCGGCCGCGGAAGCATCGGCGGCCGACCTGATGAGCCAGCCTGCCGCGCAGGCCGAGGCATCCCCGACGCTTGAGGCGACGACCGCCCCGGAAGCGACGGCGACAAGCGCGGCGACGGCGACGGCCGAAGCGACAGCGACAAGCGAACCGGCCGCCAGCCCGACCCCGGTGCCAACTGCGGAGCCGGAGGTTGCCTCACCGGACGGGGTCTCCCCTCTGGAGGACGCCGATCTGGCCACGCTGTTCGAAGTCTGGGAGGTTGTTGCGGACCAGTTCGATGGCGAAGTGCCGCCACTGGAGGATGTGTTGTCGGCGGCCATCTCTGGCTCGCTCGAGACACTTGATGATGACTACACCCGCTACGCGCCGCCCGACGTCGCGGAACGGCTGCGGCAGGATATGGAAGGCTCGGTCGAGGGCATCGGCGCTTTCGTGCGCGAGAATGAGGACGGCTGGACGGAGATCGTCCGGCCGATCGACGGCCAGCCGGCTGACCTGGCAGGGCTCCGCGCCGGAGACATCATTCTGGCCGTTGACGGCGAGTCGGTCGAAGGGCAGAGTCTGGACGAAGTCGTCTTGAAGGTGCGCGGGCCGCGTGATACTCAGGTCGTCCTGACCATCGGCCGTGAAGGCGAACCGGAGCCGCTGGAGTTCACCATCGTCCGCGCGCGTTACGAGGTGCCGATCATTGAGTCCGAACTTATCCCGCCTGAGCAGACCGGTGGCGGCGCCATCGGCTACATCCACCTGACGGAGTTCAACCGGAACGCTGAGGAGAGCACGCTCGAGGCGCTGCAGGCCCTGCTGGCTGAGCAACCGGCGGGGATCATCCTTGACCTGCGCGACAATCCCGGTGGCTTCCTCGACCAGTCGGTCGCGGTAGCCGACATCTTCCTGCCCGATGGCGTCGTCCTGTTTGAGCGCAGCATTCGCGGGCTGGACGAGGAGTTCCGCAGCGACGACGGCGACGTTGGCGAGCAGATACCGCTTGTCGTCCTGATCAATCCCGGCAGCGCCAGCGCGTCGGAGATCGTTGCCGGCGCACTGCAAGACCGCGAGCGCGCGACCGTCATCGGCGAGACCTCTTTCGGCAAAGGGTCGGTGCAACTGATCAACACGCTGACCGACGGATCTGAGTTGCGCGTCACGACGGCTCGCTGGTATACGCCTGACAACCGCACGATCGACAAGGAAGGCATCACCCCGGATATCGAAGTGGCGACCCCGGAGGACCTGGGCGGCGATGAAGACCCGCAACTGCAGCGGGCCATCGAGTTCCTCATCACCGGGCAGTAGCGAAGCGAAGGCGGAAGCTCATGACCCGACAGACCGGCGTCAAGGTCGTCTATAACAACAAGCGCGCCAACTTCGATTTCGAGTTGTTGGAGCGGTTCGAGGCGGGCATCTCCCTGACCGGGACCGAGATCAAGTCGGTCCGCGCGCACCAGGTGAGCCTCCAGCGGAGTTACGTCGAGGCGCGTGACGACGAGTTGTGGCTGGTGGAAGCCAACATCGCCCCGTATGCCCACGGCAATCGTGAGAACCACGACCAAACGCGGCCGCGCAAGCTGCTGCTCCACCGCCGCGAGATCAACCGCATCCTGGACAATCTGGCCCAGAAGGGCCTGACTGTCATCCCGACGCAGATGTACCTGAAAGATGGCCGGGCAAAAGTGGAGATAGCCCTGGCCCGCGGCAAGCGCAAGTTCGACAAGCGGGCCGACATTGCCAAGCGCGACGCCGACCGGCAGGTTGAACGCGCGCTTCGCGAAAAGTACCGCGACTGACGGTCTCTACTTCCGCAGCATCAAAAACAGGCCGAGCCCGGCCAGAACCGTGATGACGACGAGCTGCAACCCGATGGCCGGCGTCACCGCCGGCTGCGCCGGAGGGACGGCCTTCGGCGCGACGGAGGCCTTTGGCGCGGCCGTCGCTTCCGCGTCGATGCCGGTTCCAATCGGCGCCCGCGTCGGTTCGGCTCCGTCCTGGGCCAGCAGGTAGGCCACGACGGTATCGATCTGCTCCGGGCGTAGTCGCGCGGCATAGTCGCGCGGCATGATGTTGGGCATGCAAGGGCCGTTGGGACACTCAGGCGCCAGATACGCGTTTGGCTGGACGATCGACTGGTGCAGGTAGGCCTCAGCCGTCATACCGGGCACGCGGCCGCCGGCGGTGAGACCCACATCAGACAGGTCAGGGCCAACCTTGTGGGCCTCGCCCAACTCGCCGATCTGGTGGCAGGCCGTGCAGCCCGCGTTCTG
>CAYRBP010000013.1:18585-59045 GCA_964422535.1 uncultured Ardenticatenaceae bacterium
TTCAGCAACGGCACGTACCACAGCACAACGTCTTCGCCGGACAGCGGGTCGCCGTTGATCCACTGGCGGGGCGGGATGAACGTATCGCCCGGGCCGGTCACGATCGGGTCTTCTCCCTCCAGTGGGTTGTTGGCCAGCATGAAGACGTAGGCTTCGTCGAGTCCAAGCGGATCGGTGCGCTCCATCGACCAGCGATAGTGCAGGTCGCCGTTAAATGTTGCCAGCTTGTCCCCTTCCGGAGAAAGCCCTTCCACAAACGGAGAAGTCTCGAACTCGACATCCTGCTCGATCCACTGCGCGCCATCGAACAGCCAGACCTCGTCGCCCTGCGGACCGTCGAGCGCCAGGTCAATCCGCCAGAACGGCCGGTAGACGGACAGGTCATCACATCCCGGTCCATGCGAGATGAAACGCGGCTCGAAACGGCCGTCGCCGTAGAAGCGCATGACCTCTTCGTAACGGTAACAGCAGATGCAGTTAGGCCAGCGGGTGAACTCGGTGAATATCTGGCGCACTTCGAATCCGTCGCCCAGATCGTTGATGACCGTATCGCCGAATGGGGGCACGGTGGCGGCGAACCCGATTTCGTCCCGGTAACCGCCCGGCCAGCTTGGATACCAGGCCTCGATCTGGCCGATCTTGGCGCTGGTGAAGATCGACTGGTCCTCAAAGGTGACATCGCGGAAATTGATCCCGTCGTGGGCCGTCATTTCCCAGCAGACGTTCCAGCCGTACTGCTCGTGGCAGCCGTCCGTGAAGGCATTGCGCTGCTCCAGCGGCTTGGCGGCGCTGCGATCGGGGCGCGACCGGGTGTAGAAGGTGCGGGCGACCTCGCTCGTTTCCAGGTTCACAAAGACATGGAAGACGCGGCCGGTGCCGGCCGGGTCATGGAAGGTCAGGTCAACGCACCAGTCTTCGCGGCAGGCGTCATCCATCAGCCAGCCCGACATCGGGATCATGGCCGGGTCGGCCGCCCCGATGTCGCCGAGGATGGCCCGCACCTGCGGATCGGCCGCGGCAATGGCCATCGCCTCCGGCAAGACTTCGCTGCTGCCGCCGGGACGGGCCGCGGCGTTGGTCCAACTGCCGACAACGGCCGAGGTTTGCGGGTTGACGACGGCCTGAACCGTACCGCCGTTCGTGTAGTCATAGTACGTGACCTGCACGCAGGTGGTGTCGGCGCAGCCGTCGCTTTCCCAGTAGCGCGCCTCGCCGGGTGTCATCGCGACCGCCGACAGGTAGGCCAGGTCTTTGCCCCGCAGCAATTGCCCCGCCGCCGGATCGGCGCGGACGAGCGTGTCAATGGCAGCCTCGTCTACAAGATAGGCTGCACCCAGCCCCATCATGGCCCCGGGCATGTCGAGCATGTTCTTGCCCTTTGCCACCGCAAGCTCGACGTCCTGGCGCGGGTGCCCGAGGTTCCAGAGCATGGATGCGGTGATGAAAGCGGCCAGGGTCAGCAGAAGTCGGGCGAGGCGGAGGCGGGAAGGACGGCTCACAGATATGGATTGTACGCCGTCAGGCGGCAGCTCACCAGTAGCAGCGAGGCCGTTGCCGTCTTCTCATGTTCGCCGGGGCGGGAGCCGGCAGGCGGCCACTCAGGTCCGCTTTGACCTCCGGGTTGCCCGGCGCGAAGGCGCAAGGCATGCACCGATTCCGGCCGGAGGCCGGATTCTGGTAGACTACGGGCATGGATACCGTACCCCTGCTGCACAATAAGCGCGTCCTCCTGGGTGTCACCGGCTCTATCGCCTGCTACAAGTCGGTCGACCTCGCCTCCAAGCTCACCCAGGCAGGGGCGCAGGTCGATGTCGTCATGACCGACGCCGCCACGCGGTTTGTCACGCCGCTCTCATTTCGGTCCGTTACCGGGCGAGCGGCCTATCTGGACATGTGGGAGCTTGATGACCACGTGCGCCACGTTGGCCTGGGGGACGCGGCCGATCTGCTGATCATCGCGCCGGCGACGGCCAATACGCTGGCGAAGCTGGCCTATGGCCTGGCCGACAACTTGCTGACGGTGACAGCCCTGGCCGCGCGCTGCCCGGTCCTGGTCGCTCCGGCGATGGATGCCGGCATGTATGACCATCCGGCGACGCAGGCGGCCGCGACGACGCTCCGGCAACACGGCGTCCGCGTCGTCGGGCCGGCAGTGGGCCGGATGGCCTCCGGTCTGAGCGGGTTGGGCAGGATGCTGGAACCGGCCGAACTGCTCGGCGAGGTCAGGCTGGCCCTCGGCCGCGGTGGGGCGCTGGCGGGTCGCCGGGTGGTGGTCACGACCGGCCCGACACGCGAGCCGCTTGACCCGGTGCGCTTTATCAGTAACCGTTCAACCGGCAAGCAGGGGATCGCCGTGGCCCAGGCGGCGCTGGACGCCGGCGCCGACGTGATCCTCATCAGCGGGCCGGTCGCCGAGCCATTGCCCTACGGCGCCGCCGTTGTGCCGGTGACGACGACGGAGGAGATGGGCCGGGCCGTGCTGGAAGCGGTGGCTGGGGCGGACGCGCTCTTCATGGTCGCGGCCGTTGCCGATTTCCGACCGGAGAGCATCGCCGACCGGAAGATCAAGAAGATGGAGACGGAAGAAGCGTGGGGCCTTGCCATCGGTCTGGAGCGGACGCTCGACATCCTCAGCGCAGTCAAGGAGCAGCGCGACCGGAGCGGGATGCCGAAGGTGGTCCTCGGCTTTGCCGCCGAGACGCACAACGCCTTCGAATACGGCCGCGATAAACTGCGCCGCAAGGGACTGGACTTCATCGCCGTCAATGATGTCATGGCCGACGGAGCCGGCTTTGCGGTCGATACCAACCGGGTGATCTTGCTCGGACAGGAGGGCGTGGTCGAGGAGATGCCGCTGCTGAGCAAGGCGGCCGTGGCAGACCGCCTGATCGCCCACGTCGCCCGCAAACTCAACGGCGGCTAGCCGCGACGCCGGCGGCGTTCGCCCCGGTCAGCCCGTTCAGGTGGCGCTTCGCCACGGCTGGCACTGATCCAGGCCATGCAGTTCTCGTCGTGGCCCATCAACACGTCGGCTGCCATCATCGCCCGCATCATCTCCTGCTCCAGAGGATTGGTGATGGCTGAGGTCAGGCCGCTGGCGATCGCCATCGAGAGAAAAGCGGCGTTGAGCGGGACCCGGTTGGGGAGTCCGAAGGAGACGTTGCTCGCCCCGCAGCACGTATTGACTTTCAGCTCGTCACGGCAGCGACGGACGATCTCAAACACCTGCCGGCCCGCGTAGCGCATCGCGCCGACAGGCATGACCAGCGGGTCGATCAGCACGTCCTCGCGCGGTATGCCGTGGTCCATCGCGCGCTCGACGATCCTATTGGCAACGGCGAACCGCACGGCCGGGTCCTCCGAGATGCCTGTCTCGTCGTTGGAGATGCCGATCACGGCCGCGTTGTACTTCTTGATCAGCGGCAGGACCGCTTCCAGGCGTTCCTCTTCGCCGGTCACCGAGTTGACCAGCGGTTTGCCCTCGTAGGCCTCCAACCCGCTGGCGAGCGCGGCGACGATGGACGAATCGATCGACAGCGGCACATCGACCACGGACTGCACGAGGCGGATAGCCGTGGCGAGGATGGCCGGCTCGTCGGCCAGAGGGATGCCGGCGTTGACGTCGAGCATGTGGGCGCCCGCCTCGACCTGGGCGACGGCGTCCTTCACGACGCGGTCGTAATTGCCCGCGGCCATCTGCTGGCCAAGCAGCTTGCGGCCCGTCGGATTGATCCGCTCGCCGATGATGGTGAACGGCCGGTCGGGGCCAATGATGACGGTGCGCGTCCTGGACTGGATGATGGTTTCGACCATGGATTCCTTCCCTGTGGTTCAGACGGGTTGCTCGCCTACTCAGCCTCCGGATAGAAGGCAGGGTCGCGCGCGCTGTCGTGGTTGTGAACGTCGGGCGGGTGGTGGCGGATGCGGTTGCGCGGCGTGGACGGGTGCGCGTGAGCCGTGCCCGCCTGGAACGGCCGCGGCAGCAATCCCGCCTCCTCGATGATCTCGGCCACCAGCTCCTCCTGGCGATAGGCCATGACGTGTATGCCGCAGACGCCGGTGATCTCGCGCACCTGCTGGATGATCTCGACGCAGATACGCTTCCCGACTTCGCGCTTCCTGTTGGCCGGCGTCTGGCTAAGCCGTTGGACGACCTCATCGGGGATGTAGACGCCGGGCACTTTCGTGCGCATGAACTCGGCCGCTCGTTCATTGCGGAGCGGGCCGACGCCGACCAGGATGAAGACCCGTTCGTGCAAGCCCAGATCGCGCACGCGTTGCATGAACGTCTGCAGGCGCGCTACGTCGAAGCAGTATTGCGTCTGGATGAAATCGGCGCCCGCTTCAACCTTCTTGGCCAGCCGCAGCGGCCGCCACTCGAACGGCGGCGCGAACGGGTTCTCGGCCGCCCCGAGGAAGAAGCGGGGCGGGACCTTGAGGCTGCGGCCGCTGAGGAACATGCCCCGGTCGCGCATGATCCGCGCCGTGCGGAGCAACTGGATCGAGTCGAAGTCGAACACGCGCTTTGCCTGGGGCTGGTCGCCGGCGGTCACGTCGTCACCGGTCAGGCAGAGGACATTGCTGACGCCCATCGCCGCCGCGCCCAGCAGGTCGCCCTGGATGGCGATCCGGTTCCTGTCCCGGCATGACACCTGATAGACCGGCGAGTAGCCGGCCCGGGTCAACAGCGCGCAGATGGCGACGCTCGACATATGGCAGTTGGCGCCGGACGCGTCGGTGGCGTTGATGCCGTCGCAGACCTGCGACAGCGTCAGGGCGGCGTCGTAGACTTCCTGCGGGTCAGCGCTGTCCGGCGGGTTCAGCTCGGCCGTGACGGCGAAGCGTCCGGAACGGAGCACACGCTCCAGGCGGCCGTCGGATTTGTAGGTCATCGCTTCCATGTGGGCGACCGGGCTCCGCCTAGCGGACTGCGCCGCCGGAATCCGCAGGCGCCGGCTGGCGCCCGGTCTTGGCCACGGTTGGCAGTCCGGCCCATCCGGGCGGGACGGCCCGGTCCGCGCCCGTCAGCATGTTGATCCAGGCAGAGCCGCCCTGAAGGCGATGGTTGACCGGCGGCTGGATCACCAGCAGCTCACCGGCGTAGAGGGTCATCTGCTGTGAGCGCTCGTAGGCCTCGGTCCAGATGCAGCGCATGTCGGGGACGACTTCGCAGTTCCCGTTGGGCCTGACGCCCCCGCAGGGGCCGTTCCGCAGGTTCTTGGGGCAGGTCATGGGACAGGTCATGCCGGTCGAATGCAGGACGCACTGGCCGCACATCCGGCAGTCAAAGACAAGCCGCTTGGCCGGTTCTTCGAAGGGGCGAAGGATCCCGTCCGCCTGCTCGTAGCCAAGGCGCTCGATCAGCGGGCGCAGACGGGTGAACAACCCCTCGGTGAACTGATAGGCGCGTTCCAGAAGGCGCGGCCGGTCCCGCAACCAACTACCGAGTGACATGTGACTTCCCAGCGGCCGTTCCGGCCGCGCCGCCGGCGCCCGCGCCGGCCGGCCTATTCGCGGGTGCGACGCCGGGCCCGCTGCCGCCCACCATCGCCCTCGGCCGTGCCCTTACTGCTCTCTACGGCCGCTCCCGCTTCGGCGGCCAGCTCGGCGAGGATCTCCTCGGGCACGGGCACGCTCAACGCCTCGGCGATGGCCCGGACGTGAGCAGGCGTGTTGCCGCAACACCCGCCGACGAAACGCGCGCCGAGAGCGCGGACGCGCTGCGCGTAGCGGCCCATGACCGGCGGCGTGGCGTCGTAGATGAGCTCGTTGTTCTTCCACTGGGGGATGCCGGCGTTGGCCTTGGCGATCAGGGCCACGCCCGGCGCGGCCTTATGCATCGCGTCGATCACGCCCTCGATCTCGGCGATGCCGTTGCCGCAATTCCCGCCGATCCCGGAAAGTCCCCACTCGCTCATGGTGCGGACCGCCTGCACCGGTGTGACGCCCATCATCGTCCGGCCGTTGGTATCAAAGCTCATGGTGGCGCAGATGGGCAGGTCGGTCACCGGGCGCGCGCCCTCGACCGCGGCGCGGACCTCGTTCAGGTCACTCATCGTTTCGACCCAGAGGAGGTCGACGCCCCCGGCGACCAGACCGCGGGCCTGTTCGGCGAAGGCGGCAACCGCCTCGTCGTATTTCATCGCGCCCATCGGTTCCAGTAACTCGCCCGTCGGGCCCATCGACCCGGCGACAAGGACGGGCCGCCCGGCCGCGTCAGCCTCGGCCCGGGCGTTGGCCGCGGCCGCCTTGTTCAGCTCGTAGGCACGATCCTGCAGGTTGTGCAGCTTCAGGCGGTAGCGCGTGCCGCCGAACGAGTTGGTCAAGATGATGTTCGAACCGGATTCGATATACATCCGGTGGACGTTGCGTATCCGGTCGGGGTGGGAGACGTTCCACTCCTCCGGCGGCCAGCCGGCGGTCAGCCCCGCGGCGAAGAGCATCGTGCCCATCGCGCCGTCGAGAACGACCGGCTCGCCCGAATCCAGCAAAGACTGAAGCTTATTCATGTGTTCGTCCCCCCGGTGCTCTGACAACGTGCCGCCTGTCTCACGAGCGGCTCCTGGCGCGGCGGATCTGCATGAACTTCTTGGCCGTGTCCACGGCCACGGCCGCGTCGCGGCAGTATGCGTCGGCCTCGATGTCCTCGGCGAAGGCTTCGTTCAAGGGAGCGCCGCCCACCAGGACGACAAGGTCCTGACGAATGCCCGCGTCTTTCAGCGCCTGGATGACCACGCGCATGTAGGGCATGGTGGTCGTCAGCAAGGCACTCATGCCGAGGATCTCGGGCTTGTGCTCTTCGATGGCGGCCATGAAGTTCTCGACCGAGTTGTTGATGCCCAGATCGATGACCTCGAAGCCGGCCCCTTCCATCATCATCGACGTCAGGTTCTTGCCGATGTCGTGGATGTCACCCTTGACCGTTCCGACGACCATCGTGCCGATCTTCTCGGCGCCCGTTTCGGCCAGCAGGGGGCGCAGGATGGCCATGCCGGCCTTCATCGCCTTCGCGGCCATGAGGACTTCGGGCACGAACAGGATGCCGTCGCGGAAGTCGATGCCGACGATGTCCATGCCGGCCACAAGGCCGTTGGTCAGGATGTCGTACGGGGCGTGGCCGCGGCCGAGCATCTCGTTGACCTCTTCCTCGATCTCCTCCGCGTACCCATCATAGAGGTCTTCCTTCATCAGCTCGTAAATCTCGTCGTCTGACATCTCTTTCAAGTTGATCTCGTCGTCGCTCATGGCATGTTTCCCCTTGTTGATGGGTGATATGAAAACGGTCCCGCACTCAGCGCCCGGCCCTCGCGGCGCGACGGGCAGCGCGCCGGTCGCCATCGACGCCATTGGTCATACGCGGCAGCGGCCCGCCCAACGCTCCTTCCAGGTGCGGGAAGGCATCGGTGGCGTGGGGCAGGTGAATCGCGCCCACGAATTCGTTCTGAAACTCAGGATCGACGGCCGTCTCAATGTACTTGACCCAGAGTGAGATGTCCTGGGCCTCCAGGCGCTTGTGGCGGTTCAGCAGGGCGATGCGCGCCCCGTCGCCGGCGGCGTTGCCGACGGCGGCTACCCTGTCCAGCGGGCAGTCGGGGATCAGTCCCAGGATCATCGCGTACTTCGGGTCGATGTAACTGCCGAACGCGCCTGCCAGGGTGATCCGGTCCACCTGACTGACGCCGGCACGACTCATCAGCAGCTTGGCTCCGGCATACAACGCAGCCTTGGCCAGCTGGATGGCCCGGACGTCGTCCTGGGTGACGAGGATGGGCTGGCCGCTGGCCGTCTGCTCGCCGGTAGCCAGGACATAGGAGCCGCGCCGGCCGTCCCACGTCACGCGGTCATTGACGATGTCGGGGTTGAAGCGACCGTCCGGCAACAGGATACCGGCCAGAAACATCTCGGCCACTACCTCGATGATGCCGGAGCCGCAGATGCCGGCGGCCAGATGGGCGGGCTGGGCCTCGACCAGTGCGTCCGGGCCGGTCTGCCAGACGTCGGACCAGCGCTCCTCGCCGATGACGCGGAAGCGTGCCTGCCCTGTGAGCGGGTCGATCCTCACTCGTTCGATAGCCCCCGGCGCCGCCCGCATGCCGAAGCTGATCTGCGCCCCTTCGAAGGCGGGACCGGTCGGGCTGGACGCGCTGTAGAGGCGCTCGCGATTGCCGAGGACGATCTCAGCATTGGTCCCAACGTCGACGATCAGGACTGTCTCGTCCTGCCGGTAGGGCTCTTCGGCAATGAGCACGCCGACATTGTCCGCGCCGACGTGACCGGCCTCGGCCGGAAGGATATGGACATTGGCTCCGGGATGGAGACGAAGGTTCAACTCGCGCGCCTTGAGGTCCATCGCCTGGCGGTTCGCCAGGGCGAAAGGCGCGCCACCCAGCTCTTGCGGATTGATGCCGAGCAGGATGTGGACCATTGTCGTGTTGCCGACGAAGACAGCCTCGTGGATATCGCGCGGGCGTATGCCGGCTTCGCGCGCGGCCCGGCCGGCGAGGGTGTTAAGGGCGTCGATGATGGCGTCATGCATCTTGTCGAGCCCGTTCGGGTTGCCCATCGCATAGGAGACCCGGCTCATGAGGTCTTCGCCGTAGGTCACCTGTGGGTTCATCAGGGATTCGGTGGCCAGGACCTCGCCCGTTCGCAGGTCGCACAGGTGGCCGGCAACGGTTGTGCTGCCGATGTCGACGGCCAGGCCGTAGATACCCTCATGATAGCCGGGCAGGACGTCGATCACCTCGCGCTCCTGCCAGATGATGACCGTGACCGCCCAGTTGCCCTGGCGCAGGGCAGGTTGCAGCTTGCGCAGGACCGGCAGGTCGATGCTCAGGCCGCTCAGGTCCCACTGGGCGGCAAGCGCGCTCTGCAGGCGGCCCCAGTCGCCGCGGTGCTCGCCCAATTCGGCCTGGTCCACTTCGACATAGACCTGGCGGATGGCCGGTTCGATCTCGATCAGGCGTTCGGTCGCTGACTTGCGAATGATCTGCTTGTGTGCCCGGCTCTCTTCGGGCACGTAGACCAGTACGTCGCCGCGAACGTAGGCCGAGCAGGAAAGGCGGCAGTCATCGCCGTCGTGGCCGTTGGTGCGGGTCAGCAGGCGCGCCTCCTTTTCCGTCGCAGCCGTGACGTGTTCCGCGCTGGAGGAAATCCCGTGCTTGGGGAAGGCGCCTTCCTCGATGCGGACCTTGCACTTGGCGCAGGTCAGCCGGCCGCCGCAAATACTCTCGATCTCCACGCCAAACTGCCGCGCCGCGTCCAGCAGGGATTGGCCTTCCCTGACCTGACCCCGACGCCCCGAGGGCATGAAGATGACCTGGTGCTCGCGCTCGCTCACTGACCTGCTCCCAAGTTAGATTAACATAAGTATACTGCAATTGCGTGCAAACCGTGAGCCACCATTCTAGCACCGGCCTGTGAGTCTCACACTGTACGCGCCAGACAGGAATGATCGGGCTTCGTCGTATGGCTCGACCAAGACGCCGCTCAGGGCCTCAGCGACTCGGCCGTCTTGCGCCAGTCAACCTCCGGGTAGGCTGCCTCGATGGCGGCGACCACGGCGGCGACCACTTCCTCCGGCGTGCCATCGCGTTCCTCGGCCTCGGCCCAGTGGAAGCCCTCCAGATAGGCGTCTGTGCCGGTCAGTTTCGCCGCCATTGCCGCGCTGTCGACCGCTTCCTGGAAACGGGCGGGCAATTCCACGCTGACCCGGTCGCGACGGCCGCCGGCGCGGACCTGGACCGGTATGTCGTGCCAATACATGATCTGGTAAGTGGTCATTGGTGTTCTCGCTGCGGTCTCTATGCCTTCAGGCGGGCCATCGCGGCGTCAAACAGCGGGTCGTCGTCCACCGTCGCCGGGAGCGCTTCGCCGAAGTAGCGGATGGACGCGCGCTGGCCTTTGCGGGCAACCTCGACGGGCAGGTAGCCGTAGGCGATGGTTTTGCCGACGGAATAGCCGTAGTCGGCGCTCGTCACGTAGCCGGCCGGGCGGCCGTCGATCAGGATGGGCTCCTTGCCGAGCACCACATCGCCGGGACGGTCCAGCGTCAGGCAGCACAGCCGGCGGCGGATGCCCTGCTCGCGGTGCCGGAGAAGCGCCTCTTTGCCGATGAAGTCTCCCTTGTCCGGCCGCGTCGCCCAGTCCAGTCCCGCCTCGAGCGGGCTGTATTCGGTGTGGATGTCCGATCCCCAGGCTCGATAGCCCTTTTCCAGCCTGAGCGAATTGAACGCGCCGAGACCGGCCGCGACCAGCCCAAACGGCCGTCCGGCGTCCCACAGGGTGTCCCACAGCCGCAGCCCATATTCCGATGGGCAGTAGAGCTCCCAGCCGAGCTCTCCGGCATAAGACAGGCGCACCGCGAAGGCGGGTACGTCACCGATGTCGATTGAACGAGCGGTGAAATAGGGAAAGGCCTCGTTGCCCACATCCTGGGTGGTAAGTGGTTGCAGGATGTCACGGGCGCGGGGGCCCCACAGGCCGACGGCCGCAAAGCGCGAGCTGACGTCGGTGAGGGTCACGGAGCCGTCGTCCGGCGCGTGGCGGCGCAACCAGGCCAGGTCTTGTGGTCCCGTGCTTCCGCCGGTCAGGACGAGGTAGCTAACCGGGCCGGTGCGGGTGATGGTCAGGTCGGCCTTGATGCCGCCCCGTTCGGTGAGCAAGGCCGTATAGACGACGCGGCCGACGGGCCTGTCGATCCGGTTGGCTGCCATCCGTTCCAGAAAAGCCGTCGCGCCCGGCCCGCGGACATCGATCTTGGTGAAGGCGGCCAGGTTAAACAGGCCGGCCGATTCTCGCACGGCCAGATGTTCCGCACCCTGGATCGGCGACCAGTAGCGCGCTTCCCAGCCGGAACGGCCGGGGATGCGGCCGGCGTACTTTTCGAGGAGACGGGCGTTCCCCTCGTACCACTGGGCGACTTCCCAGCCGGCGCTCTCGAAAAAGTGGCCCCCCTGTTCTTCCAACCGGGCGTGAAACGGGCTCAGGCGCAACGGCCGCGGGTTCTCCATCTGCTGCAGCGGATGGATGACGTCGTAGACCTCGCGGTACTGCTGGGCGCAGCGGGCCACGATGTAGCGCTTCGTCCGGGCGTGCGGGTGAAAGCGATCGATGCTGGCTTCGCGCAGGTCGATCGACGGCTCGCCGAATGTCATCCACTCGGCGATGGCCTTGCCGGCGCCGCCGGAGTGGGTGACCCAGATGCCGACGGCGGTCCAGAAGCCACCGAGCGATGACTCGCCCATGATCGGGTAGCCGTCAACGGTGAAGGTGAACATGCCGTTGAACTGGCGCACGAAGGATCGGCCGCGCAGTGGCGGCAACAGCTCGACAGCTGCCCGCCGCGCGTCGTCGAAGTGTTCGGGGGTGAAGGGATTCTCGGCCGTCAGGCCCAGATCGTGGGGATCGACGAGCAAAGGTTCGTGGTTATAGGAGCCGATGCCATAGGCGTCGGCGTGCTGGCGAAAGTACATCCGCGCGTCCTGGTGACGCAAGATGGGATGGGCGACGAAGCGCGTTTCCCCGGCCAGTTCCGGCAGCGGCTCGGAGATGAGGTACTGGTGCTCGACGGCCATCAGCGGCAGGCTGACGCCGGCCTTGTCCCCCAGCACCGGCCCCCAGATATTGGTGCAGAGCAGGACCAGGTCGCAGGCGATGCGGCCCCGGTCGGTGACCACGGCCGTGACATGGCCGCGCGCTGTCTCGATGTCGGTCACCTGCACTTGCCCGTGAAACTCGGCCCCGCCGGTGGCCATCGCAAGCCGGGCCAGCGCTTCGGCCGACTGCCAGCCCTTCGTGTCCCCGTCCGACGGCACGAAATAGCCGCCCAGGATGACGGTTTCGTCGAGGATGGGGATGTAGCGCCTGACTTCGGCCGGGGTGATGAGGTGGCCCTCGAGGCCGTAGGAAGCGGCGAAGCCCTGCCGGCGCTGCAGGTCTTTCAGGCGCGCCTCGGTCTGCGCCACTTCAATGCTGCCGACCGGGTACCAGGTGGGTTCGCCGTCGTAGCTCAACTCGCCCAGCAGCCGGGTGGTCGTCATGGCCATCTCCGTCATCATCTTCGACGAGTTGGTCTGGAAGATGAGCCCGGGCGCGTGAGAAGTCGATCCGCCCGTCTTGAACAGCGGGCCCTGGTCAACGACGATGATGTCGCGCCAGCCAAGCTTGGTCAAATGGTAAGCGGCGCTGCACCCGACGATGCCGGCGCCGATGATCACCAGGCGGGCCTGATCGCGCATGGCCAACTCTCCCACTCACCAGAACGGTTTGACGTCTTCAACATCCCAATAGCGCGGGTCGCTGCTGTCGCCGGTGGCGTGACCGCGGCCGGGGTCTCGAAGCCCGGCGCGCCGCTCCGCGCTCGCCGGTTGTCGCCCGACTGCGGATCGGTGGTAACGCGCCGCGTCACCGGGATCGAGCGGCCGGCCCAGCGCCCCACCGGGCACTTCGCGCGATTGCGGGCCGCGGTAGAAAGGATGGCGCGGCGAGTGGCCAGGAGCGGCCCAGTTGCCGCGTTCCAGCATATCGATCCGTTCCTGGTGCAGCGAGCTGATCCGACCGGTGAAACGGGCGATGTTGAACAGACTGATGTCGTGGCGGCTGCTCCGGCGCTCGGCCAGGTCGGCCAGAACCTCGCCGATGACGCTCGCGAATTTGTAACCGTGCCCGGAAAAGCCGGCGGCGAACGACACCTGCGGGTAGTCGGGGTGGAGGTCGATGATGAAGTGCCGGTCCGGCGAGTTTGTGAACAGGCAGGCCTTGAGGATCATGGTCGGGCCGGCCCCGTCCGGGAAGTAACGTGCGGCGAAGTCGCGCAGCACTTCCTCATCCTCGCGGAACGCTTCGCGCGAAAGGTATTCGGCCTCGCCCGATTCCTCAAAGTGGTGGTAGCGGCCGAACTTGAAGCCGGGCACAGCGAAGACCGGGAAGCCGTAGTAGCGCCCCTCAGGCACGAGGCAGTTGAAGACCGGGAAGTTCTCCGGGCGAAAGTAATCGGGCCGCGCCGGCTGCAGCCAGGCCAGCACTTGCCGTTCGGGCACGGCCAGGCCGCGCAGGAACGGCAGCAGGTTCTGGCTCCACGAGCCGCCGCTGAAGACGAGGCTGTCGGCCGTGTACTCGTCGCGGTCGGTGAAGACGCGGACGCCGTCGCCCCATGGCTCCCAGTCGAGGAGCGCCTCGCGGCCGTGGATCTCCGCGCCGAGCGCGTGAGCCGCTTCGACAAACGTGACCGTCGCCTGTTCCGGGACGAGGAAGCCCCCATCCTTCTGCAGGACGGCCAGGTTTTCGGCGGGCAGGCGGTAGCCGGGAAAGCGGGTGGAGAGCTCGCGGCCGGTCAGGACCTCATGGGGCAGGTCATATTCGATGCACGACTGGAGCGACCCCTTGAAGACCCAACTATCGGCCGGACCGCAGTCGATTGAACCGGTCTTGTGGAGCACCTGCGTCCCGGTTCGTCCTTCCAGTTCGTCCCACAACTCGTAGGCGCGCTTCAGAAGCATGACGTACGACGGGTGCTCATAGTAGGCCAGGCGGATGATCCGCGTGTAGCCGTGGGACGAGCCCAGGTCGTGGGGCACGTCGAAGCGTTCAATGCCGAGCACGGTCTTGCCCCGTCTGGCAAGCTGGTAGCAGGTAGCGCTGCCCATGCCGCCGACGCCGACGACGATCGTGTTGTAGTGTCTGCTATAGGCGCTCATGGGTTTCACCGACTCGCGCGCGGCGCGCCGCTGTGCCCGGCGTCCACCGTTCGCGGCCCGGTGGCGCGCAGGCGGATGCCTTCGGGGTCGAAGAACGGCGTGGCGGCCACGGTTGCGCTGACCGGGCGGCCGCCGACGATGATGATCAGCCGCGCGCCAATCCAGCTGTGGCTGACGCCCACGTAGCCGAGAGCCAGCATCTTCCCGACTGTGTGGCCCCTGGCGCTGGATGTGACGCGGCCGACCTGCATCGCGCCGGGTATCTCCGCGTCCAGCTGCTCGCCTGCTTCGCTGCCGGTGTACATCCGCTCGCGGAACGCGGCGATGTCGGCCACGGTCAGGATTGGGTCACCGTTGGTGGCCGGAAGCTCGCTATCCAGCACCAGCCCGACGAACCGCTCCTGCAGGCCCATTTCCTGCCGTCGCAGCAGCGCTTCGCGGCCGACGAAGTCGCGCTTGTCGAAGCGAATCCACCGGTGCAGGCCGACCTCGAACGGCGACTGCTCGCCGTCTATATCAGGGCCGTAGAGCGGGTACGCCTTCTCGATGCGCAGGCTCTGCATCGCCGCGACGCCGTATGGGCGCAGGCCGTGGTCCCGTCCGGCGGCCAGCAGCCGTTCCCAGAGGACGGCCGCTTCTTCGGCCGGGACATATAGCTCGTAGCCCATTTCGCCCGTATAGCCGGTGCGGGAGATGATCGCTTCGGTGCCGAGCACGTTGCCGTTGGTGAAGCGGAAGTAGCGCAGGCGCGAGAGCTCGGCGTCGGCGACCGTTCCCAGGAAGTCGCGCGAGCGCGGCCCCTGGACCGACAGCAGGGCGACCGCGCCGGACAGGTCGGTGGCGTAGGCGCCGGTGCCGACGGCGTGGTCGATGATCCAGCGGGCTGTCTGCTTTCTTGGCCCGGAACTGGTGACGACCATGAAGTGCTCATCGCCAAACTTGTAGACCGTCACGTCGTCGAGGATGCGCCCCTGCTCGTCACACAGAGTCGAATAGCGGACCTGGCCCGGGTGCATGTCGAGGATGTCGTTGACCAACAGGCGGTTGATCAGGCGCTCCGCGCCCGGCCCCTTGACGTCAACCTCGCCCATCGAGGACAGGTCCTGCATGCCGACGTTGGTCCGGGTGTTGACGTGCTCCTCGACCGGCGAGGTGTAGGAGAGCGGCAGCATGTAGTCACCGCCACCGCGTACAAGCCCGCTGCCGGTGCGCAGGTGGATGTCATAGAGCGGGGTGCGCCGCTCTTTCGGGGGGTGTTGTGCCTTCGCCATGTGGGTCAGTCTCTCCTCTCCACGTCAGGATGTTGCGTCGCCGGCCGCCGGTTCATTCGTTGGCGGGCGGGATCTCGGTCTTGCGCCGGCGGATGTAGTCGAGCAGCGCCTCATCGAGGGCAGGGTCGATCTCAGGAGCCTCGTAAGCCTTGAGGAGTTGCCTGACACGGCCGCTCGCCTTCTCCTCGGCCGTCATCGCCCCTTCCTCGAACCACTGCTCGAACGAATTGTAGTCAAAGAGGTCAGAGCGGAAGAAGGCCGTCCGGAAGTTGGCCATCGTGTGGTCCGTCCCGAGGTGATGGCCGCCAGGCGGCACCATGCGCAGGGAGTCGAGCGCCAGGCCGTTGGCTGACAGGTCCAGTCCCTCGAGGAATTTGTGGAACATGCCCAGAAGCTGGCAATCGAGGACGAACTTCTCATAGCCCGCCGTCAACCCACCTTCGAGCCAGCCGGCCGCGTGCAGGACGAAGTTGACGCGGGCCAGCACCGTCGGCAGCATCACCATGACGGACTCATAGGCCGCCTGGGCGTCGGCGACCTTGGCGCTGGCGAACATGCCGCCGCTGCGGAACGGCAGCCCGTGCTGCCTTGCCAGTTGCGCCGCGACGAAGAGGGCGATCTGGCTCTCCGGCGAACCGAAGACAGGCGCGCCGCTCTGCAGGTCGATGTTGGTCTGGAAGGCGCCGAAGACGACGGGCGTTCCCGGATTGACCATCTGGGTGAAGACGACGCCCGCCAGGGCCTCGGCGTTGAGTTGCACCAGCGTCCCGGCCACGCTGGCCGGAGCCATCGCGCCGGAGAACAGGAAGGGCGTGATGATCAGCGCCTGTTTTGCCCTGGCGTAGGTGATGAGCGCGCTCAGCATCCGGTCGTCGAGCCGGCGCGGGCTGCTGATGTTGATCAGCGAAAGGAGAGCGGGACTCTCCTGCATGGCTTCGCGGCCAAAGACGATCTCGGCCAGGCGCACACTGTCGGCCGCGTTCCCGGCCGAGGTGACCGAGCCCATGAACGGCTTGTCGCTGTAGCGGATATGGCTGTAGACCATATCCAGGTGGCGGGTGTGGACCGGTTCGTCGGTAGGCTCGACGATGGTGCCCCCGGAGTGGTGCAGGTAGGGCGACTGGTAGGTCAGCTTGACGAAATTCTGGAAGTCGGCCAGCGTCGCCTCACGCCGGCCGCGCTCGCGGTCGTAGACGAACGGCGGTCCGTAGACCGGCGCGAAGCATAGATGATCGCCGCCGATCACAACATTGTTGCGCGGGTTTCGGGCAAGCTGGGTGAAGCTGCGCGGGGCCATCGCCACATATTCCGCGATCATCTCGCGGTCGAAGTGCGCGGTGGCCCCGTCCATTCTCACGCCGGAGGCCTTGAGGATGTCGATCGCCTCGTCATAGTAGAAGTCGATGCCGACATCGGACAGCAGCTCGAGCGACGCGTTCTGGATGGTCGCCAGGCCTTCCTCGCCCACAAGCTCGTAGACCGGCAGACGATGGACCGGCTGGGCAATGCGGCTGATAGCCGCCGCTTCCGGGTCGGTCCCCGCCGTCCGCCGGCGACCCTGTCGTCGTTCGCGCGTCTGGTCCATGCCGGTTCGCTCCGTGCGTGCGTTTCGCGGCCCTAGAAGAGCCCCGTCACGCGGCCGTTCTCGTCTACGTCCACGTTCAAGTAAGCAGGTTTGCTGCCGAGACCCGGCATGGTCCGCATCTCGCCCAGCAGCGGGTAGATGAAACCGGCGCCGACCGAGGCGCGGACCTCGCGCACCGGCAGGATGAATCCGGTCGGCGCGTTCTTCAGCAGGGGGTCGTGGCTGATGCTCAGGTGGGTCTTGGCCATGCAGATCGGCAGATGGCCGAACCCGTTCTCTTCATACGACTGAATCTGTTTGTTGGCTTCCGGTTCATAAGCCACGCCGGCTGCGCCATAGATCTCCCTGGCGATGGTCTCGATCTTCTCTTTGATCGTTATCTCCAGAGGATAGAGGAACCGGAAATCGGACGGCTGCCGGCAGGCGGCCACGACCGCCTCGGCCAGCTCGATCGCGCCGTCGCCGCCGTTGGCCCAGTGGTCGCTCATGACGGCCGTTTCGGCCCCGGCGGCGTGGGCCGCCTTGCGGACGACCTCGATTTCCGCGTCCGTGTCGGTGGCGAACTTGTTGACCGCGACGACGACCGGCACGCCGAAGCGGCGGGCGTTGCGGATGTGGGCCTGCATGTTGGCCAACCCGCCTTCGAGGAGGCTGACGTTCTCCTTCGTATAGGCCTCATTCAGCGGTTTGCCGGGAACCACCCGCGGGCCACCGCCGTGCATCTTCAGGGCGCGGATGGTTGCGACCAGGACGACGCAGTCGGGTTTCAGGCCGGAGTAGCGGCACTTGATGTTGAAGAACTTCTCCATGCCGATATCGGCCCCGAAGCCGGACTCGGTCACGACATAATCGCCCAGGCGGAGCGCCAGGCGGTCGGCGACGATGGACGAGTTGCCGTGGGCGATGTTGGCGAACGGGCCGGCGTGGACGAATGCCGGCTGGCCCTCCAGCGTCTGGAGCAAGTTCGGATGAATGGCATCCTTCATCAGCACGGTCACCGCGCCGGCGACGCCCAGGTCTTCGAGCGTGATCGGTTTGCCTTGCTTGTTGGTGCCGATGACGATGCGGCCGCAGCGCTGGCGGAGGTCCTTCAGCGCCGACTTGTAGTCGTCGCCGTTGACCAGGGCCAGGATGGCCATGATCTCGCTGGCGACCGTGATGTCAAAGCCGGTCTGGCGCGGGCGGCCGTCGGCGTCGGCTCCGAGGCCGACGACAACATTGCGGAGCGCCCGGTCGTTGACGTCCATGACCCGGTTCCAAGTCAGCCCATACGGGTCAATGTTGAGGCGGTTGAGGCCGATGGCGGCCAGCTTCTCGTCCGTGAGTTTCTCTTCGTGGTACCAGCGGGCATCGATGGCGGCCGCGACGAGGTTATGGGCCGCGGTGATCGCGTGGATATCGCCCGTCAGGTGAAGATTGAAATCCTCCATCGGGACGACCTGGCTGTAACCTCCGCCGGCGGCGCCGCCTTTGATGCCAAAGGTCGGCCCCATGCTCGGCTGGCGGATGCAGGCGATGGACTTGTGACCGAGCCGGCCAAGGCCCTGCACCAGACCGATCGTTGTCGTGGTCTTGCCCTCACCCAGCGGCGTGGGGGTGATGGCGGTGACGTCGACATACTTGCCCAGTGGCCTGCCGGCCAGCTTTGGCAGCGTGTCGAGATTGACCTTGGCCTTGTAGCGGCCGTAGAGGATCAGATCCTCTTCATCCAGACCGATCCCGGCGGCAATATCGGTGATCGGTCTAAGTTCGGCGGCTTGGGCAATATCCAGGTCTGAGGGTACGGGGAACAGGCGCTTCTCTGCGTGGTTCATTTTTCTCCTGACAATCAAAGAGCGACGGCCAGGGGCGGCCGACGCTCGAACATCTCAGTGGTTTCGAAATTGTACTCGATCCACGGACAAGTCAATAATCTTCCCGGGCGGCGGAGATCGCGCCGGCAACAAAAACGCCGCCCGCGGCCATGCTGGGCCGCGAGCGGCGACTTCTCTGCTAGCCTTCACGATGTTTCAATCGGGCTGCGGTCGGGTGATGAGCATTCCCCCGCGCGAACCGTGTAAGACCCGTTCAGTGACGCTGCCATAGACCCAGCGGCGCAGGCCATCCACGGCCCTGCTGCCTCCGGCCTTGCCGCTGCCGTAGGTGCTCATGGCGATCAGTCCCACGCCGCTTGTCTCGGCGTAGTCCAGGATGCAGTTGGCTATCTGGCTGGCGCTGCCACCTTCCCAGTCAAACAGGACGGGCGTAATGGACAGCCCGGTCGCCGCGTACCGGTCGCGGATGGTCAGCAGATACTCCCGGCTGACCGCGCTGGCCCCCTCACGGCCGTTCCTGGGCCAGGCGTGGAAGAGGGTGACGGGCAGGGCCAGGCGGCGAGCGACTTCGATCGCCACCGGCAGCACCGCCTCGGACGCCTTCGATCCGTCCAGGGCGATCATCATCTGGCCGAGCGAGGCAACGACGGGTTTGTCCGGTGGGCAGTCAGGCATGGGACGAACGGCGAGAACGGGGCAGGTCGCGCCGTGCAGCACCTGCTCGGTCACGCTGCCCATGACCCACCGGGCCAGGCCGGTGCGGCCGTGGGTGGTCATGACGATGAGATCGATCAGCTCCTCAGCGGCCGTATCGATGATGGCCTGGCCGCGATCGCCATCCACCAGGAGCGTTCGAACGCGAACGCTCCCGTGCCTGGCCTGTTCTGCAAGCGCATCCAGGTACGCGGCCGACTCCTCTCGCACAGTGTTGTAGTAGGCGGGCAAGTCGCGTATCTCGGGCCAGTAGAGCGTGTACTCCATGGCGGCCGGGACCTGGGCATCCGCATAGACCGGGACGCGCATCAGCACGAGTTCGCCGTCCGGCGGGCTGAGCAGCCCCTGAGCCACCCGCAGGGCGCATTCAGCCAGCGGGGAACCGTCCAGCGGGACGAGGACGCGGTTGAGCGCGAACGGCTTCATCAGAGCGACCTCCTTCCGGGCGCACCCGCGCCATCAGGCGGCCGGATTGAGCACGGCATAGCCGTGACGCAACACCTCGATGTTGGTGTCGACGAGGGCCTGCTTCCCCTGTGGCAGGTGAGCCCGCAGCGCTTCTTCCATCGCCTCCAGCGGCAGTACGGGCCGGGCAGCCAGCATCGCGCCGATGGCGGCCATGTTCAGCATCTTGGGCGTTCCCCACTCCTCGGCGATGTCGTTGGCGGGCACCTGGACGATGTCAATGTCATCGCGCGAAGCGGGGCCCTCCACCAGGGAGCTGTTCACAACCAGCAGGCCGCCGGGAACAACAGCGGGTAGGTACTTGTCGAACGACGGCTGATTGAGCACCACGGCGATGTCCGGGCGGGCCACAACCGGCGCGCCAATCGAGTCATCACTGATGATGACAATGCAGTGGGCGGTGCCGCCGCGCATTTCGGGACCGTAGGAGGGGATCCAGGTGACCTCGCGGCCGTTGTCCATGCCGGCATAGGCCAGCAACTGCCCGGCAAAGAGCACGCCCTGGCCTCCAAAACCGGATATGATGATTGACGTTTCCATTGCGAAATACCTCGTGGTTGCCTCAGGCAGGCGCGGTCTCGGGCGCTGCCTGGTGGCTGGCCCTGAGCTCCTGCTCAGAGCGCCGCTGTTCGGCCGACGCCCGGTCCAGCGCCCGGCTGATGACCTCGCCCAGCCGGCGAATGCCGACGACGATCAATTCTGGTTTCGAGTATGAGAAGTTGAGCCGCAAGCTGTTTCGTTCCCCGCCTTCCGGGTGGAAGCAGCTGCCTGGGACATAGGCGACGTTGTTGGCGATGGCGTCCTGCAAGAGGGCGGCCGAGTCCAGCCATTCTGGCAGCGTGACCCAGAGGAACAGGCCACCCTGAGGTCGCGTCCACTGCACGCCTTCCGGGAAGTATGTTTCCATCGCCTCGAGCATGACGTCGCGGCGCTCGCGGTAGGTGTCCCGAATCAGGCGGACATGGTTCGTGAGGAATTCGCTTTCGCCAGTTCTCTGGGTCAGCAGGTCATAAGCCAGCATTTGCACCAGTGTGCTGGTGTGCAGGTCCATGCCCTGCTTGGCCATGACGCCATGCTGGATGACCTCGACCGGCGCGACGATCCAGGCGAGTCGAATTCCGGGCGCCAGCGTCTTGGAGAAGGTGCTCAGGTAGATGACGTTGCCCCGCATCAGGCAGTGGCTCGCGTTGCCGTTCTCATGGCAGTCGCCGGCAGCCCGGCGAGCCCGCGCCTCACGGTGCGCCAGCCGGCCAGCATCGATGACGACCAGCGGCGGCAGGTGCTCGCCCTCATAGCGGAGTTCGCCGTATGGGTCGTCCTCGATGATCGGCACGCCATAGCGGTCGGCGATCTCGATGAGCGCCTTGCGCCGCTTCAACGAAAGCGTGACGCCTGCCGGGTTCTGGAAGTTCGGCAGGATGTACATGAACTTGGGGCCGGCGCAGAGCGCTTCTTCCAGAAGGTCCGTGCGCAGGCCATCCGTATCGACCGGGACGGGCAGGAACTCGGCCTGGTAAGCGCGCCAGGCCTGCAGCGCCCCGAGATAGGTTGGCTGTTCGGTCAGGATCAGGTCGCCCGGATTGATCAGGATCTTGCCGATCAGGTCGAGCGCCTGTTGCGAACCGGAGGTGATCAGGACATTGTCCGGCGAGGCCTCGATCCCGTAGCGCGACATGGTCGAGACGATCCACTCGCGCAGCGGGCGATATCCTTCGGTGGTGCTGTATTGCAGCGCCAGGCTGCCGTAGCGACTGAGGACACGCTCGGCCGCGGCCTGGAACTCCCTGATAGGAAAGACCTCGGGCGCAGGCATCCCGCCGGCAAACGAGATCAGGTTCGGGTTCTCAGTGTATTTGAGCAGTTCCCGGATGGTTGAACCGCTCATGCGCTGAACGCGCTGGGCATACCGTTGGTTCCACGGGGTCGTCACAAGCTTCTCCTTTGGCCGGCGGCCGCGTCAGCGGCGAGACCCGGCCAGTTCAGGCGCAACCTTGAAATCACCCAGCGGATACTGAGGAACCATGGAGTCGCGGATCCACTCCAGCGACGCGGCCGGCGTCATCCCCCAGTTGGTCGGGCAAGACGACAGCAGCTCGACGATGCTGAAGCCCAGGCCCTTCATCTGGGCTTCAAAGGCGATCCGGATGGCCTTCTTGGCCTGGATGACATGGCGGGCATCGTGGAGACTGCGCCGGACACTGTAGGCGGTGCCGGGCATGCTGCCGAGCAGCTCGGCCATGTGGATCGGAAAGCCCGTCATGCCGGCATTGCGCCCGAACGGCGATGACGTCGTCACCTGGCCTTCCAGGCTGGTCGGCGCCATCTGGCCGCCGGTCATCCCGTAGACGGCGTTGTTGACGAAGATGATCGTGATCTTCTCGCCGCGGACGGCCGCGTGCATCACTTCGCCCATGCCGATCGATGCCAGGTCGCCATCTCCCTGATAGGTAAAGACGATCTTGTCCGGGTGGACGCGCTTGACGCCGGTGGCCATCGCCGGCGCGCGGCCGTGGGCAGCAACGCAGGCATCGACCTCAAAGTAGTTGTACGCGAAGACCGAGCAGCCAACCGAAGCAACGAGGATGGTATCCTCGCGGACGCCCAGTTCGTCGAGCACCTCGGCGACGAGGCGATTGGCTGTGCCGTGGGTGCAGCCCGGGCAGTAGTGGGTGTAGACTTCAGTCAGGGCCTCCGGCCGCTTGTAGACAACTTCCTCGCATGGGAAGCCGTTGCCGGGCGAGGTGGTCTGAGCCTTATCGACGAGCAGTGTGGCCATTTTTCGCCTCCCAACGGAGCGCGGGTGAATTGACCGCCTCCAGTATCTTGCGGACTTCCGACTCGATCTCTTCCGGCAGAGGCATGCTGCCTCCCATCCGGCCGTAGAATTTGACTGGTATCGCATGACCGACGGCCTCGCGCACATCGTGGAGCATCTGGCCGGCGTTCATCTCGACGACAAGGAATGTTCGAACGGAGGGGATGCGCCGCGCCAGACGGGTCAGCTGGACGTCCGGGAAAGGCCAGAGGGTGATCGGCCGGAAGAGGCCGACCGGCAAGTCCGCCTCGCGCAGGTGCTTGACGGCCGTCCTGGCGACGCGGGCTGAGGTGCCAAAGGCGACGATCACCACCTCCGCATCGTCCAGGTATTGCGACTCGAATCGGACTTCGGTGGCGTGAATGGCGTCCAGCTTCCGCGTGGTTTCCCAGTTGGCCGCCTCAAGTTCGGCCGGGCTCATGTAGATCGACGAGATCAGGTTCTTGTCGCGGCCACGTGCGCCGGTGGCGGCCCAGGCCGGGCGCTGCCTGGTCAGTGGCCGCATCTCGGGTAGCTCGGCCGGTTCCATCATCTGGCCGATCGCCCCGTCAGCAACGACGAAGACGAGGGTCCGGTATTTCTCGGCCAGGTCAAAGGCGAGCACGGTCAGGTCGATCGCTTCCTGGACGGTGGAAGGGGCGAGGACGATCGGGTGAAAATCGCCATGACCCGCGGTCTTCGTCACCTGGTTGTAGTCCGCCTGACTTGGCTGGATGTTGCCGAGACCGGGACCGCCACGCATGACGTCGACGACGACGGCCGGCACCGACGATCCGGCCATGTAGCTGAAGCCTTCCTGCATCAGACTGATGCCGGGGCTGCTGGAGGAAGTCATGACTCGCGCGCCGGCGGCGGCTGCGCCATAGACCATGTTGACTGCCGCCACTTCGCTCTCGGCCTGCAGGAATACGCGGTCGAGTTCGACCATGCGTTTGGCCATGTGTTCGAGCAGTTCGGTTTGGGGGGTGATCGGATAGCCGAAGTAGGCCTCGCAGCCGGCGCGAACGGCCGCCTCGGCGATGGCGACATTGCCCTTCATCAATTGCTTAGGCATGGCTGACGACCTCCACCTGCCGTTCGGCGGCAGAAGCCAGGGACGTGGGGGGACGCTGCACCCTTTCAGGGATGGTGTCGCGGTAGACGGTGATACAACCGTCCGGGCAGACGGTGGCGCAGAGCGCGCAACCGCTGCATTCATGTTGCGGGTCGAGAAGGATGACCGGCCGATAACCTCTGGCGTTCAGGGTGTCTGCCAGGGCGAGCACATCTTTCGGACAGGCTTCGCGACAGAGCTCGCACCCTTTACACCTTTCGACGTCAATCACGACTCTTCCGGTTGCCATCTAGAGTACCTCCAGTGAACAGGAAATAGATACTCACTCCTGGTGGTTCGGGCTGTGGGAAAGTCACACTCGGCGCATCGCGTGGGACGATGAGCCGGGCATGGCAACCTTGTTGGTTGATTGTTAACTGGAGAAGCGAGTATCGGGTGGCTTTAGGCGTATCCCCAGTATCGCATAGCAACTCCCCCGGCTCTAGTGACAAACGGCATGTGCAATCGTGCCGTTTGTCACATGTTCCTGATGACCTGATCCGTCGGCCGTCCCGTTGAACAGCGCGGCTCGAACAGGTCATGACATCTGTCAGTAGTGAGGGATTACTTTAGACACTCCCCCGCATGGGGGGCACCGGCTACACTTAGCCACAGTCGGGCGCTCGCCGGCTGGTTCAAGCTGGACACAGCGGGCCGAAAGCAGGCGATGCGCCCTCCCATTCGATCGCTTGCCGCGCCGACAGCGGGCAAGGAGTGCACATCATGGATTTTGGGATTCCCCGCGAGGTACGCGACCTTGAGGCACGCGTCGGCCTGACGCCTGCCGGGGTCAGCACGCTGGTCCGCAACGGACATACGGTCTACGTCGAGCGGAACGCCGGGCAGGCCGCGGGCTTCAGCGACGAGAACTATCGCCGCAATGGCGCGAATGTCGTCTACTCACCCGCCGAGGTCTACGGCCGGGCTGACGTGGTCATCAAGGTCACCCGGCCGACCGCCGCAGAACATAGCCTTTTCCGTCCGGGCCAGATGATCATGTCGTTCCTGCACCTGCCGGTTGCCTCGCCTGACCTGCTGGAAGCGCTGCGCGAGAGCGAGATCACAGCGATCGCCTATGAGATGATCGAGCGGGCCGATGGCGTTCGGCCCGTGCTGGTTCCCATGAGCGAAGTTGCCGGCCGCCTGGCTCCGATCATCGCCGGAAGGCTCTTGATGACGACCGGTGGCGGTCGGGGGACGCTGCTGAGCGGCATCCCCGGCGTCCCGCGCGGCAGCGTCGTGATCCTCGGCGCCGGCGTGCTGGGCAAGAATGCGGTGCGTGCCTTCCTGGGGATCGGGGCCCAGGTCATCGTGCTGGACAACGACCTGGAGCAGCTCGGCCGGCTGGACGAATCGACCCATGGCCGGATCACAACCATGGTCGCTTCCAAGTACAACCTGAACCGGGTGACGGAGTTCGCCGATGTCGTCGTTGGCGCGGTTTCGATGCCGGGCAGGCGGACACCTATCCTGGTCAGCCGCGAGATGGTCCAGCACATGCGGCCGGGAACGGTCATCATCGACTTTTCGATCGACCAGGGCGGCTGCGTTGAGACGAGCCGTCCGACGACACTGCGTGACCAGACCTACGTCGTGAACGACGTCATTCACCACTGCGTCCCGAACGTCACGGCCGCTGTGGCCCGCACGACGAGCTATGGTCTGACCAATGCCCTGCTGCCATACCTGCGCGATCTGGGCACCTACGGCCTGATGGGCATGATCGGCCACCGCCCCGAACTGGTACCGGGCATCAACCTATACCAAGGTCGCATCACCAGTCAGGAGATCGCAGCAGCACTTGGTCGCGAGGTCGAGGCCGAGCTATCACACGCAACGCGCCACCCTTCCGGTGGCAATCACGGAGGTAACGCGTGAACTGGGAGAGTATCTATCGCCGCAAAGTAGTGGAGGCGGACGTCGCCTTGTCCTGCATCCGCTCTGGCGACTCTGTCTACGTGGGCGGCGGCTCCGGCGGGCCGGCTGTCCTGGTTGAGGGGCTTTGCCGCAGGGCAGAAGAACTGCGCAAGGTCGAACTCGTCCATATTCTAACCTTCATCGACGCGCCCTACGTGGATCCGAAATACGAAGGCTCATTCCGCTCCAATTCGCTGTTCATCGGCGGCAACGTCCGCAGGGCTGTTCAGGAGGGGCGAGCTGACTTCACCCCTGTCTTCCTGTCTGAGATTCCTGGGTTGTTCAAGCGCGGCATTATCCCGCTTGATGTTGCCCTGGTTTCGCTTTCGCCGCCGGACGACCACGGCTTCTGCAGCTTCGGCGTTGAAGTGGGCACGACCAAGCCGGCGGCCGAGAGCGCCCGGATCATCATCGCGGAAGTCAACCGGCAGATGCCCCGCACGCTTGGCGACAGTTTCATCCACGTCAGCCGCCTGACGCACGTCGTCGAAGTGGATTACCCGGTGCCGGAGGCCCCCCAGGGAGGCGGGTCGCCGACTCACCTGCGCATCGGCGAATACATCGCCGAGATGATACCCGACGGGGCGACGCTGCAGATGGGCATTGGCAGCATCCCGGACGCCGTCCTCCAGAACCTCGGCGGACACAAGGACCTGGGCATCCACACCGAGCTGTTTTCCGACGGCGTGGTTTCACTCTTTGAGCAGGGCATCATCACCTGCAGCAAGAAGAACTTCCACACCGGCAAGATGGTCGCCGGGTTTCTCTTCGGCACGAAGAAGCTGTATGACTTTGTGGACAACAATCCCATCGTCGAACTGCATCCGACGGATTATGTCAACGATCCTTTCAACATCGCCATGAACGACAGCATGGTGGCCATCAATGCGGCGCTGCAGGTTGACCTGACCGGCCAGGTGTGCGCGGACTCGATCGGCCCTGTCTTCTATAGCGGTGTAGGGGGGCAACTGGATTTCATTCGCGGTGCGGCCCGTTCGAAGGGCGGGCTGCCGGTGGTCGCGCTACCGTCCACCGCCAAGAACGACACCATCAGCCGCATTTCGCCGATGCTGCCCGAGGGCTCCGGCGTGACGACGACGCGCAACGACGTTCACTACATCGTGACCGAATTCGGGGTCGCATCGCTCTACGGCAAGACGATCCGCCAGCGGGCACGCGAGCTCATCAACATCGCCCACCCGAACTTCCGCGACGAACTCACCCGGTCGGCCCAGGAACTGGGTTACCTCTAGCTCGCCCCGATCGCGCACGACAAACGGACAACAGGCTCATGGCGGCTGACCGCCACGAGCCTGTTGTCACACAACTGGAGGAGGATCTTGCCGGCGCGGCCGCGGCAGCGGAGATCAACCGCCACGCCGCGCGGAGCAACCAGCCGGAAGGGGAGCGCTTGCGACTACGCCTGCTTTGTCCGTGTTTCGGGTTTCTCCGTTGGTTCGGCCTGCTTTGTCCAGCTCGGCCGCAGATAGATGAACCAGTAGACCAGACCAACCATGATCGCGCCGCCGATGATGTTGCCGATCGTCACCGGCAACAGGTTGTCAACCAGGAAGCTCTGCCAGGTGAGCGCGCTGTAATCCGCGGCCGTTTTCTCGATGTTGGTCCAGAATGCCGGGGTCGCGCCGCTCTTGATGAACAGGGCAACCGGGATGAAGTACATGTTGGCGATGCTGTGCTCGAATCCCGCGGCGACGAAGGCGGCGATCGGGAAGATGATCGCCATGATCTTGTCCGTCGTCGAACGGGCGCTCATCGTCAGCCAGACGGCCAGACAGACGAGCGCGTTGCAGAAGATGCCCAGGATAAGGGCATTGGTGAAGGTGAGTCCAACCTTGGCGTTGGCGATGTTGAGGGCGCTCAGGCCGATCGAACCGTTGCCGAACATGTACTGACCGCTGAGGAACATCATGTAGGCGGTCACCAGGGCGCCGGTGAAGTTGCCCAGGTAGACGATGACCCAGTTCTTCAGCAGTTTCCCGGTGCTGACCTTCTTGCTGGCCCAGGCCATGACGATCAGGTTGTTGCCGGTGAAGAGCTCGGCGCCGGCGACAACGACCAGGATGAGGCCCAGGCAAAAGACGAGACCGGCCAGCAGACGGGTGACGCCATAGGACAGCATGCCGGATGCCCCGGCAGTGACCGTCGTGGCGAAGATAGCGCCCATCGCGATGAACGCACCGGCCAGCACGGACAATACGAACATGCGGAACGGGCCGAGGTTGGCCTTCGTGACACCGCTGTTCTCCGCCTTGCGGGCGATGTCCGCCGGCAGAAGCGAATCAAACGAGAAGGTTGGCGGGTTCTGATCCATGAGTTGACTCCTTTGTAAGATTATCAGGCCGTGGTGCGCGTTCAACCTGCACAGCACAGACCTTGTATTCCGGTATTTTTGCGGTCGGATCGACCGCGTCGATGGTCAGCAAGTTGGCGGCCGCCTCGGCGAAGTGGAAGGTCATGAAGACCGTCCCGACCGGAGAGCGACGGGTTGGCAGGGCAGTGGCCACGACGGTCCCTCGCCTGGAGCGGACGCGCACCCAGTCGCCCGCGGCCACGCCCAGTCGCTCCGCATCGGCCGGGTTGATCTCGACCTCGGCCTCGGGCGCAATGGCGTTGAGCCCCGGCGAGCGGCGCGACATGGTTCCGCCGTGCCAGTGAAACAGGATGCGGCCGGTAGAAAGCACGAAGGGGTAATCGGCGTCCGGTTCTTCGGCCGGCGCGCGATAGTCAAGCGGGCAGAAGAGGCCCAACCCGCGCGTGAACTTGCCTGTGTGCAAAATCGGCGTGCCGGGGTGGTCGGGCGTTGGGCAGGGCCACTGCAGGCCGCTTTCCTGCAACCGACCGTAGTTCATGCCGGCATAGGACGGGGCCGAGCGGGCAAGCTCGGCAAAGATGTCCGCCGGACCGTCATAGTGCCAGTCCGCACCGAAGCGCCAGGCCAAATCAAGGATGATCGCCCAATCGGGGCGGGCTTTTCCGGGCGGGTCCAGCGCGGGCCGGACCAGTTGCACCCGGCGCTCGGTGCTGGTGAAGGTGCCCAGCTTCTCGGCAAAGCTGGCGGCCGGCAGCACAACATCGGCCAGGACGGCCGTCTCATTCGGGAAGATGTCCTGGACCACCAGGAACTCGACTGCCTCCAGCGCCTCGGCCACGTGGGCGAGGTTCGGGTCGGACAGCATCGGGTTCTCGCCCATGATGTACAGGGCTTTGATCTGGCCGCTCAGGACGGCGTGAAGCATCTCGGTCACGGTCAGTCCGGGTCTGGTCGACAGCCGTTCGGCCGGTACGTTCCAGAGCGCGGCGAACTTGGCCCGGTTGTCCTCGCTGGCGACCGGCTGATAGGCCGGGTAAACGTTCGGCAGGCCGCCGACATCGCACGCGCCCTGGACGTTGTTCTGGCCACGCAGAGGATTAAGGCCTGTGCCGGGCCGGCCGATGTGGCCCGTCAGAAGCGCCAGGTTGGAACATGCTTTGACGTTGTCCGTCCCCGTCGTGTGCTGGGTGATGCCCATGGCCCAGAAGATGGCCGCGTTACGCGCCCCGGCATAGAGGTGCGCTGCCTGTTCAATATGCTGGGCCGGCACGCCGGAGATGAGCGCCGCCCGTTCGGGCGTCCAGTCGGCGACGGAGGCGGCAAAAGCGTCGTAATTCTCGGTACGCTCCTCGACGAACGCCCGGTTCGCCAGGCCGTCGCGGATGATGACATGGGCGATGGCGTTCAACACGGCGACATCGGTGCCGGGACGCTGGCGCAAGTGGAGCGTGGCGAAGCCGGCCAGCTCAATCTCGCGCGGGTCGAGCAGGATGAGCTTCGCGCCGTGGCGCCGGATGGCCTTCTTCATCTCAAGCCCGATGACCGGATGCGCCTCTGTCGTGTTGGAGCCGGTGACAAATAGCACATCGGCGCAAACGATGTCGCTGATCGAGTTCGTCATCGCACCGGAACCGAGTGTGGTGGCCAGACCGGCCACGCTACTGCTGTGTCAGAGACGGGCGCAGTGGTCGACATTGTTGGTGCCGACCTCCGCGCGGGCGAACTTCTGGAGGAGGTAGTTCTCCTCGTTGGTGCACTTGGCCGAGACGAGGAAGGCGATGCTATCCGGGCCGTAAGTGTCACGGATGCGATGCAGTTCGCCGGCCACGCGATCCAGTGCAGCATCCCAGGTCACCGTCTGAAGCGTATCCTCGCCCGGCCGCCGCATCAGTGGGGCGCGCAGCCGGTCGGCGGAGTGGACGTAGTCATAACCGAAGCGGCCCTTCACACACAGGTTGCCGTGGTTGACATTGTTGTCAAACCGGCCGTTCGCGCGGTAGACCAGCCCGTCCTTGATATGCAAATCGATCTGGCAACCGACGCCGCAGTACGGGCACGTCGTGTGGACAATGCGATCAGACTGTATCATCTGTCAACTCCCATACGATGCCGCCCATGCCGGCAGGCAGTCCAGATGGGCATCATCGATATCATACGCGACGTCCACCCTGTATGTTAGTGATAATTTTCACAAATGATACTGACGAATGTCATGATATCGGGTGACAATTGACACTAGCTACATGCCGGCCAACCGACTAAGCTATGGATAGTTGGACGCAACCGGACTCAGAGGAGCACCGAAACGATGGCGAATGTGACGTGGGTTACGACCGGCAGCAAGCATTGTGAGTTCATCGGGCAGGACGTTGAGATGCGCGAGCAGCGCCTCTATCCCGCTGTCGAGCTTCCCGATATGCCGGCGGCCGTCGTTGTGAAATCACGCACGTGTACTGCAGCCATTGACTGCAACCTGGCCGGCATCCCGTGTCTGTGGGCTTTCAACAACCCGTTCACCGATAGATTTCCCGAGTAGATTCTCTTCATCTCCATACCTCCAAACGGAAAAGACCCGGCTCGTCCGGGTCTTTTCTGTTCCGGGAGGGAGGGGCCGGACGGTTGCATGCTGAGCGCCCGGCCGGGAACCCTTGTCTGGTCCTGTCCGGGGGGTGTTAACCTGAAGCAGAAAAGGCCCGGCTGCCCGGACCTTTCCTGCTTGACTGTTCCCGCGGGGCGAGGCCCCGATCTCAACGGTTAATTGAACGTCGGCTGGTACGACCGAACGATCTGCATGTAGTTGGCGCGTTCGAAGGCGGCCGGCGCGGCGACGTTCACCTGGCTCAGGCTGCCGCGCAGCTCGGAGACCGAGGTGTACTCATGATCATACAACCACGCCTCCATCTCGCTCAGGATCTCACCAATGCGGCCGATGCCATGCATCAGCAACTCGGACGTGGTCATGACCACATTCGCACCTGCCGCAATGCCCTTCAGGGCGTCATTGGCGGTGTGGACGCCGGTGGTCAGCGCCAGGTCCGCGGCGAGGCGGCCGTACAGGATGGCGATCCAGCGCAAGGGCAGGCGGATCTCCTCCGAGCGACTGAGGTTGAGGTTCGGTACGACTTCAAGGTTCTCCAGGTCCAGATCGGGTTGGTAGAACCGATTGAAGAGGACGAAGCCCCTGGCCCCGGCATTCGTCAGCCGGCCGATCATGTTGGCGGTAGCGCTGAAGTAGGGGCTGAGCTTGACGGCAATCGGGATCGAAACGCTCTGGCTGACGTCGCGGACGAGGTCGATGTAGACCTGTTCGACCTCGGCGCTGGTCAGGTCCATGCTGGTGGGCAGGTAGTAGATGTTGAGTTCCAGCGCGTCAGCGCCTGCACCCTCGATCTGCTTCGCATAGCGAATCCAGCCACCGGACGAGACGCCGTTCAGGCTGGCGATGACCGGGATGCCCAGCGCCTGCTTGGCGCGGAAGATATGCTCCAGATAGGCATCGGGGCCGATCGCCTTGTAGGACGGGGCTTCCGGGAAGTAGGTCCACGCTTCGGCGAAGCTCTCCGTGCCTTCGGTCAGGTAGCGGTCGAGCGTATGGCTTTCGGCGTTGATCTCTTCCTCGAACAGCGAGTAGAGCACAACCGCGCCCGCGCCCGCGTCTTCCATGCGCCGCAGGTTGGCGATCTCCCTGGTCAGCGGGGATGGAGAGGGCACCAGCGGATTCTTCAGCTGGAGTCCCAGGTAAGTGGTAGTCAGATCCATGTTCGCGCTCCTTGATGGCTCGGGTTGGTGCCTACTCTGTGGGGTGAGGCTCGCCGGACTTCTTGCCGGCCATGCGCTCGTAGCTCGCCCAGCGTTCCTCGATGTCTTGTTTGGCCAGTTTTAGCAGCCGCTCGGCCGCTTCGGGGTTGCTCTGCTGCAACATCCGGTAGCGTCCCTCGCGGTAGATGTACTTCTCCAGCGCGATGCTGGGAGCCTTTGAGTCGAGCTGGAACGGATTGGACGGGCTATGACCGTTGCCGAGGTGGACCAGTTCCGGGTTGTAGCGGAAGAGGGGCCAATGGCCGGAGTCAACGGCTGCCTGCTGCTGTTCCAGGCCGTACTTCAGGTCGTAGCCGTGGGCGATGCAGTGGCTGTAGGCGATGATGAGCGAGGGACCGTCGTACGCTTCGGCTTCCATGATCGCCTGCACCGTCTGCCGGTCATTCGCGCCGAAGGCCACCTTGGCGACGTAGACATGGCCGTAGGAGATGGCGAGCATGGCCAGGTCCTTCTTTGGCAACGGCTTGCCGGCAGCCGCGAACTTGGCCACCGCCCCGCGCGGTGTCGACTTTGACATCTGGCCGCCGGTATTGGAGTAGACCTCGGTATCGAGGACCAGGATGTTGACGTTGCGGCCGGAGGCCAGAACGTGATCGAGGCCGCCGTAGCCAATGTCGTAGGCCCAACCGTCGCCGCCGATGATCCAGACGCTCTTCTTGACCAGGACGTCGGCCTTGTTCAGCAGATCGGCCAGGACCGGTTTCATCGGGACGATCGCCGCATCGCCGCTTGCCAGCAGGGCGGCCAGGCGCTCCTTCAGCAACTGGACGCGCTTGCGCTGCTCCAGGATGTCGGTCTCCGTCACCTGATCGCTGTACAGGACGGCGTCGGCCAGCTCCACGCCGATGATCTCGCGCAGGTCGCGGACGATGTTCGTCGCGGAATCAAGCTGCTGGTCGAGCGCGACGCGCATGCCCAGGCCAAACTCGGCGTTGTCTTCGAAGAGCGAGTTCGACCAGGCCGGGCCGCGGCCGTCGGCGTTCTTCGTCCACGGTGTTGTCGGCAGGTTGCCGCCATAGATCGACGAGCAACCCGTCGCGTTGGCAACAACCATCCGGTCGCCGAACAACTGCGTGACGAGCTTCAGATAGGGTGTCTCACCACAGCCCGCGCAGGCCAGGGAGTACTCGAACAGCGGCTCCAGCAACTGATTGTACTTGACCTGATTGGCCTGGATCTCGGCACGGTCGACCGTTGGCAGGCCCTGGAAGTAGGTCCAGTTCTTCTTTTCTCGCTCCCGGATCTCCGGCGTGTAGTCAACCATGTTGATCGCCTTGAACTTCGGCTGCCGCTTGTTTTTCACGGGGCAGACTTCGTAGCACAGGGAACAACCGGTGCAGTCCTCGGCCGAGATCTGCAGGCTGTAGGACATGTCCTTGAATTCCTTGAAGCGGGCCGGGGCACTCTTGAAGCCCTCAGGCGCCCCCTCAAGGTTCGACGGGTCATAGACCTTCAACCGGATGACGGCATGGGGGCAGACGAAAGCGCACTTGCCACACTGGATACAGATCTCCTCGTCCCAGACGGGGACTTCGGTGGCGATGTTGCGCTTCTCCCACTTGGTCGTGCCGCTGGGATAGGTGCCATCGACAGGCAGGGCGCTGACGGGCAGCAGGTCGCCGAGTCCGGCGATGATCAGAGCCGTGACCTTGTGAATGAAGTCGGGCGCGAACTCCGGCACGACCGGCGGCCGCCTGAACGTGCTGCTGGCCGCTGCCGGAATCTCGACCTGATGCAGGCGCGACAGGGAGGCGTCCACGGCGGCGAAGTTCTGCTGCACGACAGCCTCGCCGCGTTTGCCATAGGTTTTCTCGATGGCTTCCTTAATCTCGGCGATGGCGCGCTCGCGCGACAGAAGCGGCACAGACGTCGCCCGCTCGATCAGTGCGAAGAAGCAGGTCTGCATGACGGTGTTGATCCGGCGACCCATGTTCGTCTCATCGGCCACCGCGTAGGCATCCACGACATAGAAGTGGAGACCCTTGTCGATGATGGCCTTCTGCACTTCCTGCGGCAGGTGGTCCCAGACTTCGTCAGGGCCATAGGGGCTGTTCAGCAGGAACGTCGCCCCCGGCTGGGCGAGCCGGAGCATGTCATACTTCTCGAGGAACCCGAACTGGTGGCAGGCGAGGAAATTCGCCTGATTGATCAGGTAGGTCGAGTGTATGGGTCGTGGGCCAAACCGCAGGTGGGAAACCGTCATCGAGCCTGACTTCTTCGAGTCGAGCACGAAGTAACCCTGAGCATAATTCGGCGTGTTCTCGCCGATGATCTTGATCGAGTTCTTGTTCGCACCGACCGTACCGTCGGAGCCCAGGCCGTAGAAGACGGCTCGGACCACGTCATCCGGTTCGGTCGAGAATGATTCATCGTAGACCAGGCTGGAGTGGGTGACGTCATCGTCGATGCCAACGGTGAAGTGGTTCTTCATGACCGGCTTGGCCAGCTCGTCAAAGATGGCCTTGACCATCGCCGGGGTGAATTCCTTTGACGACAGGCCGTAGCGGCCGCCGATGACGCGCGGCATGGTGGCGATCGGCGCCGCGCCCGCGGCAACACCCTCGACTAGCGCGGTCACGATATCCAGATAGAGCGGCTCGCCGGTCGCGCCCGGTTCCTTCGTCCGGTCCAGGACTGCGACGGACTTCGTCGTCGCCGGCAGCGCGGCCAGCAACGCGGCCGTATCGAAGGGGCGGTACAGACGCACCTTGATGACGCCGACCTTTTCACCTTGCGCCGCCAGGTAGCCGACCGTCTCTTCCACTGCCTCGGCGCCTGAGCCCATGACAACGATGATCCGCTCTGCGTCGGGCGCGCCGGCGTAGTCAAACAGGCGATATTGCCGCCCGGTCAGCGTGGCGAACTCGTTCATCGTCTCCTGGACGATCCCCGGACAGGCCAGGTAGAAGGGGTTCGAGCTCTCGCGCGCCTGGAAATAGACATCCGGGTTCTGTGCTGTGCCGCGAATGATCGGTCGATCCGGGGACAGGCCGCGGTCGCGGTGGGCATAGACCAGGTCATCACTGATCATGGCCCGGATGACGGCGTCCGGCACAACCTCGAGCTTGTTGATCTCGTGCGACGTTCGGAATCCGTCAAAGAAGTGGATGAACGGCACGCGCGATTTCAGCGTGGCGGCGTGGGCGATGAGCGCCATGTCCATCACTTCCTGCGGCGAGTTGGCGCACAGGAAGGCGAAGCCCGTATTGCGGGCGGCCATCACGTCGCTATGGTCGCCGAAGATCGACAGACCCTGGGTTGCCAGCGAACGAGCCGCAACATGGAAGACCGTGGACGTCAGTTCGCCGGCGATCTTGTACATGTTGGGGATCATCAACAGCAGGCCCTGCGATGCGGTGAAGGTCGTTGTCAGCGCCCCTGTCTGCAGCGCCCCATGGACAGCGCCCGCAGCGCCGCCCTCCGACTGCATCTCGACCACCAACGGGACAGCACCCCAGAGGTTCTTGCTCCCGTGGGCGGAAAACTGGTCAGCTAGCTCCCCCATGGCGGAGGAGGGGGTGATGGGGTAAATGGCGATTACCTCGCTCACCTTATGAGCGACGGTCGCGGCCGCTTCGTTGCCGTCGATCGTGATCATTTGCGTCGTCATGTGTCCTCCGGACAGCAAACCTGACAGGCGGCCGGCCGCGGAGGGACCGGCGACCTGTCAGGCGTGGCTACGATTCGTTCTTACTTGACCATCTTCTCGGCCAGGGCCGCGTGGGCAGCCGCCAGACGGGCGATCGGCACGCGGAACGGCGAGCAAGATACATAGTTGAGGCCAATCTGGTGGCAGAAGGCGATCGTCTTCGGGTCGCCGCCGTGCTCGCCACAGATACCGACTTCGAGGTCGGGGCGGGTCTGGCGACCGAGGTCGACCCCCATCTTCATCAGCTTCCCAACGCCGACCGTATCCAGCGTGCCGAATGGGTTCTCTTCCAGGATGCCCTTTTGCTGGTACTCAACCAGGAAGCCCGATTCCGCGTCGTCGCGGGAGATGCCGAACGTGGTTTGGGTCAGGTCGTTGGTGCCGAAGGAGAAGAACTGGGCGATCTCGGCGATCTCGTCGGCCGTCAGGGCGGCGCGCGGGATTTCGATCATCGTCCCGAACTTGTAGCTGACTTCGATGCCTTCCTCCTCCATGACTTCCTTGGCCACGGCTTCGAGCGCCGTCTGCTGGACTTTCAGTTCGTTGACATGGAATGTCAGGGGGATCATCACTTCAGGATGGACATCAACGCCGTCCCTGGCGCACTGGCAGGCGGCCTGGAAGATGGCGCGGACCTGCATCTTGGTCAGTTCGGGGATGATGATGCCCAGGCGAACGCCGCGCGTGCCGAGCATCGGGTTCTGCTCGCGCAGCGCCACAACGCGCTCGAGGTAGGCCTGTTTCACGCGGATCTCCGACAGCGCCTCATCGATCTCGCTGAGGGTGTGGAAGTGCTGCAGCTGGACCTTCAGGTCGGCAAGCCGCTGCACCAGCTCCTCATATGAGGGCAAGAACTCATGCAAGGGCGGGTCGATCAGGCGGATGATGACCGGTTGTCCGTCCATCGCCCGGAAGAGGCCGTCAAAGTCACCGCGCTGCAGAGGCAGGAGCTTGTCCAGCGATTCCGTGCGCTCGGTCACGTTCTTGGCCATGATCATCTGCTGGACTATCGGCAGGCGCTCGGTTTCAAAGAACATGTGCTCCGTTCGACAGAGACCGATGCCCTGCGCCCCGTACTCGCGAGCGCGCTGCGCGTCGCGCGGATAGTCGGCATTGGCCCACACGCCGAGGGTGCGGTATTCATCCGCCCAGCTGAGGATCTTCAACAGGTAGGGATTTTTGATGTCCGGCACGACGGTCGGTACCTGGCCCAGATAGACCAGGCCCTGGGTGCCGTCGAGCGAAATCCAGTCGCCTTCTTTAATCGTCAGGTCTTCACCGACGCGCATCTCGCGCAGGTCAAGGTCGATCTCCAGCTCGGTGACACCGACAACGGCGGGCTTTCCGAACTGACGGGCGACGAGGGCGGCGTGGCTGGTGCGGCCGCCGCGACTGGTCAGGATACCTTCCGCGGCGAGCATGCCGTGGACATCGTCCGGCTTGGTCTCCGGGCGGACCATGATGACCTTCCGGCCTTCTTCTTTTACCCAACGCTCGGCGGTATCGGCATCAAAGGCGACAACGCCGACGGCCGCGCCGGGGCTGACGTTCAGGCCGGTGGCGATCCGTCTGGCCGACTTCAGCGCCTCGTTGTCCAGCTGCGGATGCAGGAAGAAGTCAACCTGCGCCGGCTTGACCCGCCAGACCGCCTCTTCCTTGGTGATCAAGCCTTCATCGACCATGTCGGCCGCGATGCGGACTTCCGCCTGCGCCGTGCGCTTGCCATCACGGGTCTGCAACAACCACAACTTGCCGGACTCAATCGTGAACTCCATGTCCTGCATGTTGCGGTAGTGCTTCTCCAGGCGGCGGGCGATGCGCTCGAATTCGGCATAGGTCTCCGGCATGGCGACCTGCAGGTCAGACAGCGGCTGGGTCGTGCGGATACCGGCCACAACGTCTTCGCCCTGCGCGTTGATCAGGAAGTCGCCTTCCAGTTCCGGTTCGCCTGTTGAGGCGTTGCGCGACATGGCGACGCCGGTGGCGGAGTTGTCGCCGATGTTGCCGTAGACCATCGTCTGAATGTTCACGGCCGTGCCCAGGTCATGGGCGATGCCTGCAGCGTTGCGATAGTCGATGGCGCGCTTCCCGTTCCACGACTTGAAGACTGCTTCCGTCGCGAGTCTCAGTTGTTCGTAGGGGTCAGACGGGAAGTCGCTGCGGGTGAAGGTGCGGTAGATCTCCTTGAAACGGCGGGTGACGACTTCCCAATCCTCGGCCGAAAGCTCCGAATCGGTCGCGACGCCGGCCATCTTGCGGCGGGCCGTGATGACGACTTCGAAGGCCTCGTCCGGCACGCCCATGACGACGCTGCCAAACATCTGCACCAGGCGGCGATACAGGTCGAAGACGAAGCGGCGGTCGTTGGTCAGCCGGGCCATCGTCTCGGCGATTTCGTCGTTCAAGCCGATGTTGAGGACGGTGTCCATCATGCCCGGCATCGAGAACTTTGCGCCGGAACGGCAGGAGACCAGCAACGGGTTGCTTGACCCCCCGAAGACCTTCCCGGTCATCTTTTCGATGGCCTTGACGGCGGCAAGCTCCTGCTCCCACATGCCTTCGGGAAACTGGTTCCCGGCGGCCAGGTAGGCATTGCAGGCTTCGGTCGTGACGGTGAAGCCAGGCGGGACGGGGATGTCCTGGCGGGCCATGTCGGCCAGGCCGGCGCCCTTGCCGCCGAGCAGCGCGCGGACGCCGTCCCACTTTCCGCCGGCGTACTGCTCGGCCTGGTCAACTTCGGTGAAGAGATAGACCCACTTCTTGTCGGTCTGGCGCTGGCGGCCGTTTCCCGAGGTCTCGGTCCCACTTTTCGGCACAGTCAAGGTTTGCTGAGACATGAACAGTTCTCCTTCGTTACAGATGATGCGCACGCGGACGCGCGGATAGTCAGTTTGATCCATGTGCATTCTAAGGTCATGGTTCCTCTGCGGTTAGTGACAGATTGCACCTGTCTGGCTGACAAAAGTCACTCTCAACCATGACAAGCGTAATATTGCGGCATGATCGCGATTCGGATAGAACCTGTGGAGCCATGAAGGAATCGACGGAACCTTCCGCCGGCACGCCGTTGCCGTGGTGGCGCGACCCTCAGTCGCGGTCGAACGAGCTGGAGACCGCCTGTAGCCGGCCCTTGCGCCGGGGCGACACATGTCCTCAGTGTCACAAAGGTGTCATCGACTACAACGGCCTGTTCCAGCTTGCCTGTCCCCGTTGTGGGGCCGTGGTAGAAGGCGGCGCGTTTAGCTGATAGGCCCCGGCGGCGGCCGGTCGGCTGCCTGACCATCAAGCGCCCGATGCTCGCCCGGCCGGCGACGGTTCCGCACCCTCCGGTGGTCCGGTGCTTGCGCGGGTTTGACCCGGCCCGAGCGCCGACCGCCCGCTGACGCGATCTACAGCCCTTTGTTCAGGGGTCAACATAAGCTATACTCACTGCCATGACCAACCTGCGACTTCTGCTCGTTGACGACCACGAGGTCGTCCGGCTGGGCATGAAAGCTTTGCTCGAAAGGCATTCCAATTTTGACGTGGTCGCCGAGGCGTCGACCGAAGAGGAGGCGCTGGAACAGGCGTTGCTCCACGAACCTGACATCGTCCTCATGGACATCCGCCTGGCAGGCGGCAGTGGCATTGAGGCATGTCAGAAGATCAAGGAAGAGCTGCCCGATACGAAAGTCATCATGCTGACTTCGTTCGCCGAGGACGAGCTGCTCTTCGCCGCCATTCGCGCCGGAGCCAGCGGCTACCTGCTGAAGCAGATCGGCGGTGGCGATTTGATCCGGGCTGTCGAGTCCGCCTCGCGCGGCGAATCGATGCTGGACCCGTCGCTGACGCAGCGTGTCTTCTTCGAGGTGCGGCGCTCGATAAAAAAGGAAGAGGCGATCGCGTTCGCGGACCTGACCAGCCAGGAGAAGCAGGTGCTCCTCCTCATTGCCGGGGGCAAGACCAACCGGGAGATCGCAACCGATCTGTTCCTGAGCGAGGGCACGGTGCGCAACTACGTCAGTAGCATTCTCTCAAAACTGACCGTTTCGAACCGGGCCGAGGCGGCCGCCTACGCCATCAAGCATCACCTGCAAGACCATATCTGAGACATCAGCCAGTGAAATCCCGGCACAATCCAGCATCGTTTTCGCCCGAAGCCACCGTAAAGGCACTGCAGACGCTTAACGAAGCTGCGCTTGCCATCGCAAGCGAGTTGGACGCCGACAAGGTGCTCCAGCTCATCGTCGACTCGGTGCGCGACCTGGTCGGCACGAAGTACGCCGCCATGGCGGTCGGCGACTGGCGCGCCCCGGCATCCATCGGCACCCAGCGTTTCGTGCAAAGCGGCATGACGCCGGAAGAGATCAAGCTCGTGCCCCACTGGCCGCGAGGCGAAGGCTTGCTGGGTGCTGTCATCCACAGCCAGCAGGCCATTCGTATTGACGCCATCGCCGGCGATCCCCGTTCGGTCGGCTTTCCCGAGAACCACCCGGTCATGACGAGCTTTCTCGGTGTCCCGGTTGTCGGCGGGAGCGAAACGCTGGGCAACCTCTACCTGACTGACAAGCTGGACGGCAGCCCGTTCACTGAAAGCGACCAGCGCCTGGTGGAGATGCTGGCTGCCCACGCGGCCGTAGCCATCCAGAACGCGCGCCTGTACGCCCAGGTAGAGCGACTGGCCGTGCTGGAGGAGCGTCAGCGGATCGGCATGGACCTGCATGACGGCGTCATCCAGTCGATCTATGCTGTCGGGCTGACCCTGGAATCGACCAGGCTCACCTTGCCCCCGGACGCGGAAGAGTCAGCCGCGTTGCTCGACGTTGCGGTCGAGGGGCTGAACGAAGCCATCCGCGACATCCGCAACTTCATCCTGGACCTGCGGCCGCGCCGCTTTCCCGGCGACGTCAACAAGGGGCTGGCGCAACTCGTGCGCGAGTTCCAGGCCAACACGATGGTCCCGGTCCTGCTTGACGTGCCTGACAAGCTGGATGACCTACCGCTGCCCCAGGCGCGGGCCATCTACCTGACCACGCAGGAGGCCCTGGCGAACGTCGCGCGGCATGCCAAGGCCCGGCAAGTTAGCGTCGCCTTGCACTGCACGGCGAAGCGTGTTTCGCTGACGGTGACCGACGACGGCCGCGGTTTTGACGCCGGAAACGAGTCGATCCGCATCGGTCACGGCCTGGCGAACATGCAGTCGCGCGCCGAAGGGCTTGGTGGCGCGTTTCGCCTCCAGTCGACTGTCGGCCAGGGCACTTCCCTCACGCTGGACCTGCCTCGCTGATACCGGCGCGGTCCTCGCCGGTT
>CAYRBP010000013.1:59145-77804 GCA_964422535.1 uncultured Ardenticatenaceae bacterium
GATGTGGGCCACGTCTTCGACGTGATAGATGTCGCCCTTATCCGTGACTTTCGTCACTAAGAAGCGCCGTCGCCCGGCGCTATACTGGCATCATCGTAGCCTGAACATCGGCAGAACCCGGACGCGTTTCGCCTGGGCCCACCATGAGGTGTTTGCTGTTGCAGGTTGGCATTGGGACCGAAGGCATGTTGCGACGAATGGACAACACAGGCGGCATCGTCCCCCTTGGGAAACCACCGGCTATCAAAGTCATGATCGTCGAACGGCACCCGGCCGTGCGGCGCGCCCTCACCAAGCGCCTGGATGACAGCACGCAGCTTGACGTCGTCGACGCGGTTGGAGACCTGGGCACGGCGCTTGAGCACATCCGGATGCTCGCCGCTCCCGGGGGTGCCGGACGCGCGCCGGACGCCATCATCCTCGGCCTGGAAAGCGGCACGGACGAGCAGTTGTTTGCCACGCTAGACGAGGTCCGCAAGCTGGCCGACTGCGACGCGACGATCGTCGTGCTGGCTCCCTATGCGGACGAGGTCGAACGTCTGTTGATGCTACAGGCCGGGGTCAAACGCTACCTGCTGAAGCACATCGACTCCCCCCGCCTGATTCACGAGATCGAAGCGGCCGTCGACGCCAACACGGCGATCAGCCACTGAGGCCTGGCCTAGCTCCTCGTCTCTTCCCCTGCGCCTACCGGACGGACGATCAGGACGGGCACCGTTGCGATCTGCAACACCCGCGCCGCAACGCTGCCAAAGATCCACCGGCTCAGGCCGCCCCGTCCGTGGGTACACATGACGACTGCATCCGCCTTGCTCTCAGCTACCACCCGCATGATCTCGGCGGCGATGTCTTCTGCCTCTGCGACCTGGTAGTGGGCACTGTAACCTTCTGCCTGCAGGGCCGCTTGCGTGACCTGGACGTAGCTGATCGCTTCCGCGTACAGATCGTCGCGTGCCCTGACGAGAAGGTCGGCCGACTCAACGGTGAGCGCGCCGTCGCCGAAGCGAGGCGGAAGGATGATGCGGGCCAGCGTGATCTCGCTGCCGAACTTCGCAGCCAGCGACTTGGCATAGGGCAGGGCTGCCGCCGCGAATGGCGAGCCGTCCAGCGGGACAAGCAGGTGGCTGAACATGGCCCGTTCAGTCGTAGCGGGCATATGGCTCGGGCTCTTCGCCGGCCTTATGCATCCAATCGCGGACAACCAACTTGAAGATATCGGACTCGGTGATGATGCCGACCAGGGCGCCGTGATGGTCGACGACGGGCAAGCCGCCGATCCTGTGCTGTAACATGATTTGCGCTGCGCGGCCGATGGTGTCGTCCGGCGACACTGTCAGCGGATCGGTGGTCATGATCTCGCCTACCGACCGACCGGCGATGTCATCCGCCGACAGGGCGCGCAGGTCGGAGTAGCTGACGATGCCGACGACGCGTCCCCCGTCCACCACCGGCGCCCTTCGCACGCCCAACCGGGTCATCAGCGCGCCAGCCTCCTGAGCCGGTGCATCGACCGCCACGGTCGCGACGTCACGCGACATCCAGTCTCTCACCAGTTCCAATCTCACTGTCGGCGACCTCCTCGGCGGAGGCCCGTGTCTCCGACCGCAGATAGCTAACGGCCAGGACGAAGATGATCGTCATGATCACGGCCGAGACGACGCAGTACTGGCAGGCGGCGTGGATGACCAGTACTTCCAGCAGCGTCAATCCGACGCTGGCGAGGAAGCCCAGGCCGCTGACAACGAATAGCAGCTCGGGTAGATTGTGGTCGATCCACGGCACCCAGGCAGGCAGCCAGGTCAGCAGGAAGATCAGCCCATAGCCGATCAGCCCGATCAAAGCGACCGGAAGCGGGCCAAGCGATGAGTAGGGCGCTTCCGGACCGCTGACCTTGCCGCAGTCGAAAAGCCCATCGGTGCAGAGGGTGGTCACCTGGCCCTGATGGAAGAGCCACAGGTAGTATGCGACGAACATACCGGGGATGGTCAGAAGCTGGATGAGCCTGACCTGCCATCGGTCAACCTTCATAGGACAACTCCGTAAGGATAGCCGGCATCTAGCTGCCGCTGAGCGCCGCTTCGATCTCGCGCTGGAAGACGGCAAACGGCTGGGCGCCGACGATCTCATTGTCGTTGGCGAAGAACGTCGGCGTTCCGTTCACCCCGCCGTCGGATGCAATTTGCCGGTTGTCGTTGACGACCGGTACGAAGCGGTCGCTGTCGACACAGCTTTGGAACTCGCCCATGTCCAGCCCGATGCTCTGCGCAACCTGAGTGAAGGTTTCCTCCCTCACGCGAACGGCGTCATCGGGCACCTGGAACATCGCCGTGACGAAGTCCTCGTACCGGTCCTGTTCAGCGGCGCACATCGACGCCGCCGCTGCCAGCACGGTCTCCGGCCGGAGGGCATAAGGCACGAAGACCCAACGGACCTGGCCGGGTTCGACGTATTGCTCCTGGATGAGAGGCGCCGTCTGGTTGTGGAAATTGGCGCAGTTTGGACAGCCGAAGTCAGAAACCTCGACCAGCGAGACTGGCGCGTCGGCCGCGCCGGAAACGATACAACTCTCGGGATTCTCGGCACAGAACGCCGCCAGAGACGGCCGCGCGGCCGGTTCGCGTGCCTGCAGCGCGAGAGCGATCAGGCCGCCAAACAGGAGGACGCCGGCAAGCGCAAGACCGCCGATCAATCCCCAGTTCGTTGATCGCTGCTGGGTTGCCTTGCGACGCGATGATTGCGATTTCGACATGGATATCCTCGACGTGAGCTAGATTAACGCGATGAGTGTAGCGTCATGGACCACAGCGGGCAACGGATGCTCACCCGCCATTTCAAAGTCCCGATGAATGTCATCCTACTTTTGTGACATTCTCCACAGGCCATTGTGGCCGGGAATCGTTTACACTTAGGTCATCGGGCAGTGACCGGAGCAGTTGCTGCCTGAGAAGGAGCTGGCTCATGCTGACCGTCAATGACTTGATGACCGTTATTCCCAACACCGTGACGCCGAGCACCAAGCTGCGACAGGTGATCGAGCTTATGAAGTCTCAGAACTGCCGCCAGTTGCCGGTACTGGAAAACGGAAAACTGGTCGGCATCATCACAGACCGGGACATCCGGCTGGTGATGAACTCGCCGCTGGTGCTCCACGGCCGCTGGCAGGACGAGGAGATCCTTGACCAGGTGACTGCCGAGACCTGCATGACCCCTGACCCGATGACCGTCACGCCCGACACGCCCGCCTATCGGGCGGCGAGCATGCTCAGCATCTACAAGTTCGGCGCGCTGCCTGTGGTAGATGGCGACACGCTCATCGGGATCATCACGGTAACCGATTTCCTCGAGTACTTCGCCTCGCATGCGCCGGAAGGCGTGGTCCAGGAGGAGTAGTCAGGTTCAGTGCAAAACGGCAGGGCCGTTGCAGATCGCTGAATGACGGTCGGTGTCTTCGATGGGTGGGGAGCGCCGCCGCAAGGAGAGGGAAAGTCGATGGCGCCTTTTCAAACGATACTCGTTCCGCTAGACGGATCGCCGCTTGCCGAGCGGGCGATCGCGCCGGCCATGCGAATTGCCAGGGCCATGGTCAAGGTTTCGGCCGATGCGCCGGGCGAGCCTGTTCGCCTTGTGCTGCTTCGGGCCGTGTCACCGACCGTCCTGGTGGCTGCCGACCCGATGCTGTATGAAGAGCTCGGCCGTATGAGCCAGGAGGAGGCGCTTTCCTATCTGCATTCCACCCGTGACACGCTGGAAGCGGGCGATGTGGTTGTCGATGTCCAGGTTGTCAACGGGGCCCCGGCCGATGCCATCGTCCACTACTCGGAGACGCATGACGTTGACCTGATCGTCATCTCCAGCCACGGCCGGACCGGCGGGAGCCGCTGGGTCTACGGAAGCGTCGCGGAGAAGGTGTTGCATCACGCGCCCTGTGCGGTGGCTGTCATCCGGGCCCAGGCTGAAGTCGAGATGTTCGAAAAGCGAACGATCCTTGTACCACTGGACGGCTCGCCGCTGGCGGAACGCGCGCTTGAGCCGGCACTGGCCATCGCCCAGGGGGTTGGCTGCGACATCATGCTGGCCCGGTTCCTGACATCTGCAGAACCTGTGCCTGAAGGCCTGGCGACTCCTGACCGGAGCTATGAGGAATACCTGGCCACCGCGGCCGAGATGGAGCGCGCCGAGGCAGAAACGTACTTGCAGCATGTCTATGCCTCACTGCCGACCGGCCACGCCTTTTTTGACGTGATCGTTGGCAAAGGGGATGTGGCGGATGCCCTGGTGGACTACGCCGCCCGCCACCATGTGGACTTGATCGTCATGTCCAGCCACGGACGCTCCGGTGTCAGCCGCTGGCTGTACGGCAGCGTGGCTGAAAAAGTGCTGCGCGGGGCGCACTGCGCCACCCTGATCGTTCGCGGCCAGTAGCCGGCACCCCGCGCCGGCAGTGGCGTCCTATCGCAATCCGAGCGCCGCGCCACGGTAGTGCTTGCGACGCCACTCACGCCCGTGTCTGTCGTGGCGCACCAGGAACTCCAGGATGTAGCAATGAGCGATTCAAGGCCCAAACCCCTGCCCCCCGATCGATTGCACACCCCCGTCGATCCGGGTCTCTTCAAGTTTGAGACCACGTCTGAACTCGCCAACGGCCCGGAGACCATTGGCCAGACGCGCGCCACCGAAGCGATCCGCTTTGGCATCGGGATCGACCACCGGGGATACAACCTGTACGTGCTGGGTCCGGAGGGCGCCGGCAGACACACGCTCATCCGGAGTTTTCTTGACGCGCGTGCGCCGGGCGAACCGCGGCCGGACGACTGGTGCTACGTCCACAATTTTGACCATCCCTACCAACCCCGCGCCCTGCGCTTGCCTCCCGGCCGGGCGCGCGCGCTGGATGCCGATATGAAGCGGCTCGTCGAAGAGCTGACGACGGTCTTGCCGACGGCTTTCACGACTGAGGAGTATCAGTCTCGCCGGAAGGCCATCGAGGAAGAGCTCCGCGGCCGCCACTCTGAAGCGATGGACGCGTTGCGGGAAAAGGCCCAGACGCAGTCGGTCGCCTTCATCCAGACGCCGAACGGCTTTGGCTTTGCCCCCCTCCGCGATGGGGAAGTGATCAGCCCGGACGAGTTCATGCGTCTCCCGGTCGAGGAACAGAAACGGATCGAAGCGGAGATCGTCGCGTTACAGGAAGACCTCCAGCACATCATGCGGCAGATTCCGGCATGGCAGCGCGACACGCAGGCCAAGATGAAACAGCTTGACGAGGAAGTGGCGGAGTTTGCCGTTTCGTCCCTGTTTGATGAACTTGCCAGGTCATACGAGGGACTTGATCAGGTCCTGGCCCACATCGCTGCCATTCGCCGCGACGTCATCCAGAACTTCCGCGCCTTCATCGAAGAGGATGACGGGCAGGCCCGGCAGATGCTGGGCGCGGCGCTGGGCATCGCATCCTCGCCGCCCGGTTCTAGGGCAAGCCGCTACGCCGTCAACGTCATGGTCGACAACACCGACACGAACGGCGCTCCCGTCATCAACGCCGACCAGCCGCGCTACCAGAACCTTGTCGGCCGCATCGAGCACCTGGCTCAGATGGGGGCATTGGTGACGGATTTCACCCTGATCAAGCCCGGCGCGCTCCACCTGGCGAATGGCGGCTATTTGATCGTCGAGGTCCGCAAGCTGCTGACGGAGCCGTTCGCCTGGGACGGTCTGAAGCGCTGTCTCCGCAACGGAACCATCACGATTGAATCGCTCGGGCAGGTCTACAGCATGGTCAGCACGGTCTCGCTGGAGCCGGAGCCGATCCCCCTCGATGTGAAGGTGATCCTCGTCGGCGACCGCGAGCTGTACTATCTGCTGGCCCAATTCGACCCGGAGTTCGGGGAATTGTTCAAGGTAGCGGCCGATTTTGAGGACGAGGTGGACCGCACGCCGGAGAACTATCAGGCTTTCGCGCGCGTCGTTGCCGCGCTGGCCCGCCAGGAGGAGCTTCGGCCGCTGGACCGGGCGGCCGTCGCCCGCGTTGCTGAGCACGGCTCCCGTCTGGTCGGCGATGCTGAACGGCTGACCACCCACATCCGTGATATCGGCGACCTGTTGCGGGAGGCGAGCTACTGGGCCGGAGAAGGCGGGCGCGACATCGTGATGGCGGAAGACGTCCAGCGGGCCATTGACCAGCAGCGATACCGCGCCGGGCGGGTCAGGGAGCGCATTCAGGAGTCCATCCTGCGGGAACTGGTCCTGATCGACACCAGCGGGGAGGTGGTTGGCCAGGTCAACGGCCTGTCGGTGATACTCCTGGGCAGTGAGAGCATCGGCCGGCCGAGCCGTATCACTGCACGCGTCCGGATGGGCAAGGGAGAAGTCATCGACATCGAGCGGCAGGTTGACATGGGCGGCCCCATTCACTCGAAGGGCGTGCTCATCCTGTCGGCGTTCCTCGGCGCGCGTTACGCGGCCGAGCGACCCTTGTCGCTCTCAGCGACGCTGGTCTTTGAGCAGTCATACGGACTTGTGGAAGGAGACAGCGCCTCATCGGCGGAGCTCTATGCCCTGCTCTCAGCGCTGTCCGGCGTGCCCATCCGCCAGTCGCTGGCGGTGACCGGTTCGGTCAACCAGAACGGCCAGATCCAGGTCATTGGCGGGGTCAACGAAAAGATAGAGGGCTTCTTCGACCTCTGTCAGGCGCGCGGCCTGACCGGCGCGCAAGGCGTCCTCATCCCCGCCGGCAACGTGCAGCACCTCATGCTGCGCCAGGATGTGGTCGATGCCGTCGCCGCAGGCAAGTTCGCCATTTATCCTGTCACGACGGTTGACGAAGGCATCACCCTGCTGACCGGCGTGGATGCCGGTGAGGCGGACATCAACGGCGAGTACCCGCCCGAATCGATCAACGGTCGGGTGATCGCCCGACTGGCGGCTTTTGCCGAGAAGCAGCGCGAGTTCGCCGCCCAACGAGAGCCGGCGGCGAAGGCGGTGGCAAGTGATGGAGATGGATCGACAACGCCCGGAGCCTGAAGCAGAAGCGGAACGACCCGAAGGCAGCCCGCGGCCGGCCGGCGCAGAGCATCTGACCATTCGCCGCATCCTGGTCGCGCTGGATGCGTCTACCGACAGCCGGGCTGCGCTCCACGCCGCCGCCGCGCTGGCCGAGGTGATGCACTCCGAGCTTCTTGGGCTGTTCGTGGAAGATATCAACATGGTTCGCCTGGCAGAACTGCCGTTCGGGCGCGAGATCCGGTTTCCTGCGGCGGTCAGCCTCCGGCTGGAGCCTCTGGAGATCGAGCGCCAGCTAAGGATGCGCGCCCTGGAGTTGCGGCGCGAGCTTGAAGAGATCACTCGTGCCCGCCAGCTGCAGTCGTCGTTTCGTGTCGTCAGAGGGCGGGTCGAGATGGAATTGCTCGCGGCCGCCCACGATGCGGACCTGCTGGCGCTCGGTCGCATCGGCCACTCGGTTGCCAAGCGCGGCCGTCTGGGGTCCACCGCCCTGGCGGCGGCCCTGCGGGCGGGCCAGCCTGTCCTGCTCGTCCGGCCGGACGGCGACCTTTCGCGGCCGCTTGTCGTCGTCGACGACGGCACCGAGGCCGGGGCGCGCGGCGTTGCCATCGCCGCCTCGCTGCTGCGGCGTTTCAGCGGCATGCGGGCCGGAGAGCTGAAGGTCCTCATCTGGGCCGCGGACGACGAATTGGCCTATGCCCGGCGGCAGCTCCTAGTCGCTGCCCTTGGCGAGACAGAGCTGAACACCGACTTCCAGCACTTTCATGAGTTCTCACCGGAGCGCCTCATGGAACTGGTCAACCGGCAAGAAGGCGGGCTGCTCATCCTGCCGGTATCGGCCGCCGGTTTGCCGTCTGAAACCGTGAGAAGGCTCTTGGAAGATGCCCGGCAGCATGTGCTTGTGGTCCATTGACGCGCTATAGTCAGGAGAACGTCCGTTCCGGTCGATGACGGCCGGCTGGACGAACTCGAACGACTGCTAGCATCGTCATGGCCTTCACTCCACCTGACCGGGTCCAGGAGATCCTGGCCACCCTGCCGACCAAGCCCGGCGTCTACCTGCACAAGGACGCCGAGGGGACTGTCCTGTACGTCGGCAAGGCCCTCAACCTCCGGAACCGCGTTCGCTCCTACTTCCACAGCAACGTCGACTCGGCGAAGACGCTCCGCCTCCGCCGGCAGGTGGCCGATATCGAGGTCATCACGACCAAGTCGGAACTTGAGGCGCTGCTGCTTGAGATGACGCTCATCAAGCAGTATCAGCCGCGCTTCAATGTCAGGCTGAAGGACGACAAGCGGTATCCCTACATCAAAGTCCACTGGGCCGACGACTTCCCCAAGGTGACCGTCACGCGGCGGATGATCAAGGACGGTTCGCGTTACTTCGGCCCGTACACCTCCGCCTGGGCCGTTCATCAGACGCTTGACCTGCTGCGAAAGGTCTTCCCCTATCTGACCTGCGACCGGGTCATCACAGGAAAGGACGAACGGGCCTGCCTCTACTATGACATCAAGCTATGTACAGCGCCTTGCATCGGCGCGATAGACCGCGATGGATACCGGAATACCATCCAGCAGTTGATGGATTTCCTGGAAGGCAAGTCGGACCACATCGTGCGCGATATCGAAACGGCCATGGCAGCGGCCGCGGCGGATATGCAGTTTGAAAAGGCGGCCGAGTACCGGGACCAACTCAGGGCCATCGAACGGATCACCTCGCGCCAGAAGGTCATCGGCGCGTCCGACGCCGATCAGGATGTCGTCGCCTTTGCCCGCGACCAGAACGAGGCCTGTGTGCAGGTCTTCTTCATCCGGCAGGGGAAGCTGATCGGCCGCGAGTACTTCATGCTCGACAACACCGAGGGAGAGTCAGACCAGGACGTGCTGCGCGATTTCCTGACGCAGTTCTACGATGAGGCGGCGTATGTGCCGAAAGAGGTATTGCTGCCACAGGACGTCGAAGAGGCCAACGTCATCGAAGAGTGGCTTCGCCAGAAGCGCAGCGCGAAGGTGACGATCCAGGTGCCGCGTCGCGGCAAGAAGCGCGAACTGGTCGATATGGCCGCAGAGAATGCCCATGACACCCTTGCGGCGCTGCGGCAGCAGTGGGCGGCCGATCGTTCCAAGCACGTCGAGGCCATGAGCGAACTGCAGGACGCGCTGAAGCTGCCGGCTCCGCCTTCGCGCATCGAGTGCTACGACATCAGCCACACGCAGGGACGCCAGACCGTCGGTTCGATGGTTGTCTTCGTGCAGGGCGCGCCCCAGAAGAGTGACTACCGGCGCTTTAACGTCAAGGGCGCGACCAATGATGATTACAGTTCGATGCGCGAGGTCCTGACGCGCCGCTTCCAGCGCTACAAGGAGGCCCAGGCGGGCGAGCTCCACGACCCGAGCGAGATCGGCAAGGCCCGGTCAGAGAAACCCATCGCCTGGGCGTTGCTGCCGGACCTGCTCATCGTCGATGGCGGCAAGGGCCAGCTGGGCGTGGCGCTGGAAGTGCTGGACGCGTTCGGGCTGCTTGACGAGGTGCCAATCGCCGCCCTGGCCAAGCAGGAGGAGGAGATCTTCCAGCCGGGCCGGGAGTTTCCGGTCGTCCTGCCGCGGCGCTCCGAGGCGCTGTACCTGGTCCAGCGGGTACGAGACGAAGCCCACCGCTTCGCCAATGAGGGTCACCGGAAGCAGCGGGCGAAAGTTGGCGTGGCCTCGGTGCTGGACAACGTGCCGGGCGTCGGCCCAAAGCGGCGGCAGGCGCTGCTCAAGCACTTTGGCTCGCTGGAGGCGTTGCGCCAGGCATCGCTTGAAGAACTGGAAGCGGTCCCGGGCATCACGACTGAAGTGGCAGTAGCCGTCAAGTCCTACCTCGCCTGAATCAGCGGACGCTCAGCCGGTCTGCGCACATCAACACCGCCAGCGCCGACGGGCCGTCGCTGATCTCTCCTGCCCGGGCCATACGCAATACCTCGCTCGCGGCGAGCAGGTGGACCTCGATCACTTCGGCCGCTTCGTGGGCCGGCGTGCCGAGGCTCACGGCCTCCGCCCAGAAGATGTGGCCGACTTCGTTGCAGATGCCGTTGGCCAGGTATGACCGGCCGACGTAGGTCAGCTGCCCGGCCGTCCCGCCGACTTCCTCAAGCAGTTCCTCGCGGGCCGCTTCTTCCGGCGTCTGTCCCGGCTTCACGCTGCCGGCCGGGATCTCCCAGCACCAGTCATCGACGGTGTAGCGATACTGATACAGCATCGGCACGCGGCCGTCGGCGGTCAGGCCCAACACCCAGACGGCATCCGGCTTCTCGATGACATTGTAGACCCCGGGAGTGCCGTCGGTCAGGCGGATCTTGTCCTGCCGCACGCGGTACCAGGGACAAGACCAGGCGATCCGGCTGGCGACAGTGGTGAAGGGGCGGCGTTGGGTGGTCATGACGGGAGTCTAGTGCGCGGCGCGGACGGCCGCCACAAAGGCGTGGAGTCTGGCGTGGTCTTTGCGTCCCGGCTCTGCCTCGACGCCGCCGGCCACATCCACGGCGAACGGCCGGACGACCCGCACCGCCAGGGCGACGTTCTCGGGCGTCAGGCCACCGGCCAGCATGACGCCGGGCACGCGCCGGGCCACACCGGCCGCGACATCCCAGTCGGCCGTCTGCCCCGTCCCGCCATAGAGAGAGGCGTGCGGGGTGTCAAGGAGCAGTCGCGGAAGCGCCGCGTCCCCGGACGGCGCCGGCGCGTAGCGGCTCACGGCGTCCAGCGCTTCGTCGAGGTCGCGCGCTCGCACGGCCTTGTAGGCCCGGCCGCGGATGGGGGAGTCAGCAGCGTTGAGCAGCGCCGGGTCTTCATCTCCGCTCAGCTGGGCGAGATCGAGACCGCAGCGGGCCATCACGCCGGCGATGGTTTCGGGCGCTTCATTGACGAAGACGCCGACCAGGCGGGCCCGATCAGCGGGCTGAACGCGGCCTGCATCCTGCTGGTCTTCACGCAGCGACCGTATCAGGGCGGCGGCCGATTCCGGCGTGATCGCGCGAGGGCTTGGGGGGTAAAAGATGAAACCGAGATAGTCGGCCCCGGCCGCCAGCGCTTCGCGCGCATCATCCAGGTTTGTCAGGCCGCAGATCTTGACCTTCGTCACGCTCCTTCTCCTCAGTCCGGTCAGGGCGATGGTGGCCCGGCGAGACTCGTTCCCCGGGCCGATCAGCGGGCCAACCCGCGGCGGGCGCGCTATTTTCGCACAAACCGGTACTCGTCGAAATCGGCGATGGGCCGGTACCCTATCTCACGGTAGATGTGGTTTGAGGTGGCGTTCGACCGGTCGGTGAAGAGGGTGATGAAACGCCAGCCTTCATCCAGTAATTGCCGGCTGAGCGCGGCCACGCATGCCGAGGCGAAACCGCGGCCGCGCCACTCCGGCGGCGTGTAGACCAGGTTGACCGAGACGCCCTGCTCCAGGGGCCGGGCCTTGGCCGCCATCGACAGGGGCTGCCCGCGACCTGCCAGCTTCTCCTGCCAGACGAACAACTGCTCATCGGCGATGAGGCGCTCCACGATATAGCGCGCGCTGTCCAGATCGCCTGCCTCAGAGGGCAGCGCCTCGACCTGAAAGGCATGGACCCATTCGGCGAGCCCGTCGCTGTCATGATAGGTGGCCGGGCGCAGGACGCCGTCGGGCAGTCCGGCGGGCCGGGTGACTTCGCGAAGTTCGTACAACTGCTGCCGGAGGCCCGCCTCGACGGTCTGGCCGGTCGACTCCGCCCACGCATCGGCGAATCGCGTTGACAGCGGCGAAGGACCAAAGACGGCCGGGGGACTGAACGCGTTCGTCTGGAGGTGGCTGACGAGCAGCGCGACCGGATCCGCGGCGTCGGCCTCTCCGGCAACAAGCATTTTGTGGGGCGACGTCATGGCCGCGACCAGTTCCGGCCTGTCCCTTCGGAACACTGACGCGAACAGGGGGCGATAGCGCCGGCGGCTCTGGTTCTGCCGGCGTTGCGCACGGAGGATGCCCAGCAGCAGGCTGTTGACCTGCTCATGATCCAGCAGCGCCCGCTCAACCGCATTCAGCAGGGCAGCGGCCGTGTCGAATGCCTCGACTCGCAGCGGATGCGTCATCGCCCGTTTTGGGTGGGTCTCGCTATGCCGGACGGCCGGCGTCCGTGACCGGAGCGGACGGAAGGATGCCATGCGTGCCGGTCAGTTCTTCGCTGATGGTCCAGAGGCGCTCGGCCGCCGGCAGGCTGTAGCTCTCATCGGACGACCGCACGGCCTTTTTGTCGGTGAAGTACTTGGCCGTGATGCCTTCGACTTCAGGCGACGTGGCGAGGAAGATGGACGTCTCAGCGCCTTCCTCCGGTTTGCGGCCGAAGAAGCGGCCCAGCACGCCGATCGCGCCGCCGACGATGCCGCTGTTGTTGCGGCCGAAGTTGGTGGCTACGAAACCGGGATGGAGCGCATTGGCCGTGATCGTTTGGACCGGCAGGCGGCGGGCGAGCTCATAGGTGAACAGCACGTTGGCCAGTTTCGACTGCGAGTAGGCGCTGAAACCGGCGTACTTCTTTTCAGCCATCAGGTCGTCGAAGTTCATCTTGGCCCCGCGGTGGGCATCAGACGAAACGTTCACGACCCGCGCCGACGGCGACGCCTCGAGCCGGTCGAGCAGGAGCAACGTCGGCAGGAAGTAGCCGAGATGATTGAGGGCAAATGTCAGTTCGAAGCCGTCGATGGTCGTCTGGCGCTGGTTGAAAAAACCACCGGCGTTGTTAACCAGGACGTCCAGGCGATCGTAGCGGGACCTAAACTCGTCGGCGAAGCGGCGGATGGACTCCTGCGAGGACAGGTCGCACTGCATCAATTCAACGTCCTGGTGTCCGCATGCCTCGACGACCTCGCTTCGTGCCGCTGCTCCGCGCTCGGCGCTGCGGCAGACCATCACGACGGTCGCGCCGCTACGGGCAAGTTCCAACGCCGTGACCTTACCGATGCCGGCATTCGCTCCGGTGACGATACAGATTCGTTCCTTCATGCTCATAGATTAGGATACTTCCGGGACTCGCTTTCGAGTTGTCCAACCGCGCCCCGCGTTGGTTCTAGCAAATCCCGCGGCCAAGTGCACGCGCAATTCGGGCGATCTCGTTCCGGTAACCCGGCAGCGACTCCAGGGGCAGGGTTTGGTCGCCGTCGCTGAGCGCCACCGCCGGGTCAGGGTGGAACTCAACCAGAAGCCCATCAGCCCCGGCAGCCACGGCCGCCCGCGACGCGGCCAGCACCAGATCCGTCCGTCCCGTGCCGTGGCTCGGATCGGCGATGACGGGGTAGTCGGTTGTCTGCTTCACCAGGGCGATGGCATTGACGTCCAGCGTGTTTCGTGTCGCGGTTTCAAAGGTGCGGATGCCGCGCTCGCACAGGATGATGCGGTTGTTGCCGCGGCTGGCGATGTGGTCGGCCGCCTTCAGCCACTCGTCGATCGTTGACATAAAGCCGCGCTTCAGCAGGACGGGCATATCCAGCTCGCCGACCGCCCACAGCAACGGGTAGTGTTGCATGTTGCGGCTGCCAATCTGGATGATGTCGGCCGTCGCCGCGACCAGCGGCAGCTGCTCGACGCCAAGCGCTTCGGTGATGACCAGCAAGTCGAATTCGTCGGCCACAGCGCGCAGGATCTCCAGGCCTTCCTGCCCCAGCCCCTGGAACGACGTGGGAGACGTCCGCGGCTTGTAAGCGCCGCCACGCAGGACGCGACCGCCGGCGCGGGCGACCGCTTCGGCCGCGGCCCGCGTCTGCGCGAACGTTTCGACTGAGCAAGGCCCGGCCATGATGACGACATCGTCTCCGCCGATCACGACCCCGCGGCCGACGGCGACGCCGCGGGTCTGGGCGGCTGGGCCCTGGATTGTTTCAAATACGAGTTGCTCGTTCATACTGCTTCACGTTTGCTAGAATCAGAGGTCGCGGCGCTCTGCGACTGCTCCGCGACACCATAGAACCATGACTGAACCGACTTCGACGCCACCCCGCACATCCGTCTGGATCAACGCCATGCGGCCGCGTACGCTGCCGCTGGCTACGGCCAGTATCATCCTCGGTACGGCGCTGGCCGCCGCCCGCGGTTCCTTCGATTGGCGCGTTGCGGCATTGTGCCTGTTGACGGCTCTGCTGCTCCAGGTCCTGTCTAACCTGGCCAATGATTACGGCGACTCGCTCCACGGCGCCGATCGAGCCGAGCGCCAGGGGCCCCGGCGAGCCGTCCAGAGCGGGCTGGTGACGGCGGCGCAGATGCGGCAGGCGGCGATCATCGTGGCCCTGCTGGCGATGGCGTCCGGGTTGCTGCTTCTCTGGCTTGCCTTTGGTAGCGCCGCATTCGGATTGACGCTGCTCTTTCTTGTCCTGGGCGCGGCGGCCGTCGGCGCGGCCGTGACCTATACCGCCGGCAAGCGGCCCTACGGGTACGTCGGACTGGGCGACCTGGCGGTGTTGATCTTCTTTGGCTGGGTTGGCGTTCTGGGCAGCTATTTCGTCCAGACACAATCCCTGGACCGGCTGATGTGGTTGCCGGCCACCAGTCTCGGCCTGTTGTCCGTGGCGGTCCTGAACGTCAACAACATCCGGGACCTCGATTCCGATCGCCTGGCCGGCAAGAACTCCATCCCGGTTCGCCTGGGCCTTCGTCGCGCGCGGGTCTACCATTGGGCGCTGCTCGCCGGTGCGACCGTCCTGGCCGTCACCTTCGCCGCGCTGACCTACCGCAGTCCCTGGCAGTTCCTCTTTCTGCTGGCCGTGCCGCTGCTGGTTCGCAACGGGCTGGCCATCAGCCGGACCGACGCGCTGCCGACCCTCAACCCGTGGCTCAAACAGATGTCCCTGGCCTCGCTGGCCTTCGCCGTCCTCTGGAGCCTCGGCGAGCTTCTGGCCGTCTGGCTCAGCTAGGAATCGATTCACGACGGCCGTAAAGGCGGCCGGCTGTTCCAGGTGGATGTTGTGTCCGGCGGCCGGGATGACGGCCCATTGGGCGTTCGCGATCCGGCCGTGCATCTGCCGGCTGATGTCGCTGAACTTCTCATCCAGCGCGCCCGCCAGCAGCAGCGTTGGCCGGTCCAGTTGGTCAAGCCGTCCCCACAACGACGGCTGCGCGCCCGTACCCATGCCGCGCAGGCTGCCCGCGAGTCCCGCCGGATCCTGGTCCGCCCTTTGCCGGCGTAGCGTGGAGCGCACGTCCTCTGGCAGGCTTATCTGGCTTGCGAACAGCGGCAACGCCTCCCATCTCTCCGCGAAGGCGTCGGCTCCGTTGGCTTCGATCCAGCCGGCCAGGGTTTCATCCGCAGCGCGGCGCGCGGTGCGCTCCTCTTCCGATGCCAGTCCCGGTGAGGCGCTCTCAAGGACCAGTCGCCGAACCAGGTGGGGGTAGGTGAGGGCGAAGTACAGCGCCAGTCGGCCGCCCATCGAGTACCCGATCAGGTCGGCCGGTGCGCCGGATATTTCGTGTAGCAATACTGACAGGTCGGTCGCAACGTTTTCGATGGAGTAGCGGCTTGCTGCGACGGGGCCTGTCCGGCCGTGACCGGGCAGATCAACGGCGACGACGTGGCGGCCGGCCGCCAGCACGGGAAGCAGCGGCCGCCAGGTCTCGGCGCTGCCGCTGAATCCGTGGAGCAGGAGGAGTGGGGCGCCGTGGCCGGTCTCTTCGATGCCATATCGAACGCCCCGGAGGTTGACGGACCGCGAGGACACCCGGCTCACTGATTCACCCCGGCCATCAATTGGTCCGCCACGAGACGTCGCGCGACCTTGCCCGACGAGGTCAGCGGCAGGCTGTCGGCGACGACGATCAGGCGAGGTAGCTTGTAACCGGCCAGTCGGTCGCGGGCGAAGGCGAGGAGGTCGGGCACTTCGGCCGCCTCGCGGAGCGTCACGACCGCCGCGACTTGTTGCCCCCATTCGGCATCCGGCAGGCCCACGACACAGGCCGATTCCACCGCAGGATGGGATCGCAACACGTTTTCAACCTCGGCCGGATAGACATTCTCGCCGCCGCAGACGATCAGGTCGCTGCGCCTGTCCAGGACCCACAGGTCTCCTTCGGCGTCGAGCAGCCCGATGTCGCCCGTCCGCAGGCGGCCGTCGCGAAGGACGCTCTCCGTGGCGTCGTCGTCGCGGTAGTAACCGGCCATGACCGTCGGCCCACTGATGACGATCTCGCCGGCCGCGCCGTCGGGCAGGCGGCGGCCCGTCTCGTCGCAGATGTCAACGGCCGTGAACAGGAGGGGGCGGCCGGCGGAGCCCGGCTTGCGGCGCGTCTCTTCGACCGACGCAGTGGCGACCTGTGATGCAGCTTCCGTCAGCCCGTAGGTCAGGGCGACGGGCACGCCAGCGGCCGCCGCGCGCGCCAGCAGGTCGGCCGGCGCGGCCGCGCCGCCGAGCAGCACCGTGCGAAGCGGAGGTCGCCAGTCCGCGCCGCTCTGCTCAAGCAGGCGATAGAGCATCGTCGGCACCAGCGAAAGCAGCGTGACCTGGCCCGCACCCAGACTCGCGCGGACGCGGCCGGGGTCGAAAGTTTCGTGTAGTTCGACAGCCGAACCGAAGATACAACTGCGGAAGAGGATGCTCAAGCCGCCGACGTGGTAGAGCGGCAAGCAGGACAGCCAGCGGTCGCCCGGATGGGCTCCCAACCTGGAAGCCGAGCCAATGGCGCTCCAGAAATGATTGGCGAATGAGACCATCGCGCCTTTGGACCTGCCCGTGGTGCCGGAGGTGAAGACGATAGCCTGGATCGCCCCCGGCTCGCGTGCCTGCGCGACGCCCGGGCGCCGGGCAGGCTGCGCCGCCAGCGCCTCGGCCAGCCGCCCCGGTTCGGCCGGCAGAGCGATCAGCGCCGGCTGCGGCAGGCCGGGTGTAGCGGCGTGTTCGTCTCCTTCAGCCGTCACCAGCCAGCGGGCATCGGCGTGGTCGATCTGCCAGCCCGCCTCGGCCGGGGTGAGCCGGCTGTTCACCGGCACCAGTACCAGCCCGAGCCGTGCCGCCGCGTGGACCAGGCAGACGAATGTCGGTGTGCTGGGCAGGCGGGCCGCCAGATGATCGCCCGGCAGGACGCCCCGGCTGACCAGCAACGCGCACAGGCGGTCTACGTGCGCGTCCAGCTCGGCATAGGTCCACGTCGCCGACCCATAGGCCAGCGCCAGAGCCCGCGGGGACGCCGCGGCCCGGGCTGCCAGCCAGTCAGTCGCTACAGGGTCGGCGGTGGGAGATACGGATTTCATCGATCCAACTTCCGGTCCTTCATCCGGGTACTGTGACGCGGGATCACGGCCGCCAGGGATACTGCTGGAAGTCGGGCTTTCGCTTCTGCAGGTAAGCGTCGCGGCCTTCCTTGCCCTCGTCCGTCATGTAGAACAGCATGGTTGCGTCTCCGGCCAGGACCTGCAACCCGGTCTGCCCGTCCATGTCGGCGTTCAGGCTCGCCTTCAGCATGCGGATGGCGATCGGGCTCTTGGCCAGGATCTCGCGCGCCCACTCGACGCCGGCCGCCTCAAGCTCTTCGACCGGCACCACCTTGTTGACCAGGCCCATCTGCAGCGCTTCGGCCGCGTCATACTGGTGGCACAGGTACCAGATTTCACGGGCCTTCTTCTGTCCGACGATCCGTGCCAGGGTGCTCGCGCCGAAACCGCCGTCGAAGCTGCCGACGATGGGACCGGTCTGGCCGTAGCGCGCATTATCGGCGGAGATGGTCATGTCGCAGATGACATGCAAGACGTGGCCGCCGCCGATGGCGTAGCCGGCCACCAGAGCGATCACCGGCTTGGGCATGACGCGGATGATGCGCTGCAGCTCGAGCACGTTCAAACGGGCCATGCCGTCGTCGCCGACGTAGCCGGCGTGGCCGCGCACGCGCTGGTCGCCGCCGGAACAGAAGGCGTACTTCCCGTCCTGGGCCGGGCCATTGCCGGTGAGCAGGATGACGCCGATCTCCTGGTCCATCCAGGCGTCGCGAAACGCACTGATCATCTCGTCGATGGTCAGCGGCCGAAAGGCATTGCGTACTTCCGGCCGGTTGAAGGCGATGCGAGCGATGCCCTCAGCCTTGTGGTAGGTGATGTCGCTGAAGTCTCCCGCGACTTGCCAATCGATCCCGCTGCCGTTCTTCAATAGTGTGTCTGTAGTTGCTTCCATCGGATTCAACGAACTCCTTATCTTTGCAGTGAAACCGCTCGCAGATTCCGGACCGCCCTGGCTGCGTGCTATCGCGCCTGGGTCGTTCCCTGCAGCCGGGCCTCGACCTCGGCTTTCAGCCTGCGGTACATCGCGTCGTCGTGGCGGCTCTGCGTCCGTATCTCGATCACATGGCCCCGGGCGTCGCCGTCAAACGCCTGCCTGAGCGCGGCCGACAGGGAAGCCCCGTCCTCCACGCAGGCGTAGGCCAGGCCATACTGCGCGGCCGCGTGCTCGAACGTCAGCCCGTGGGGGGTCAGGAACAGGTCATTGAATGGCGGATCGTGCCGCGCAACCGGCAGGCGATGGAAGATGCCGCCGCCGTCGTTGTTCAGCACGACGAATGTGGCGCGAATGCCTGGCCGGCGGAGCGCCAGTAGCCCATTCATGTCATGGTAGAACGTGATGTCGCCCAACAGGGCGACCACGGGTCGGCCCAGTCCGGCGGCAATTCCGAGCGCCGTCGAGACGTT
>CAYRBP010000014.1:0-58972 GCA_964422535.1 uncultured Ardenticatenaceae bacterium
GCCGACCGGGCCGAAGTAGTTGCCGCCGGGGAAAGCGCCGTTCACCGAGTTCGCCGCCAGCTCAGCCACCGAGGGGGTGATGAGCTTCATGGCGCTGGAGATGAGGCAGGGATGCGCTTCGGGGACGGTCTCCCACTGGTCGGTGTCGACGCCGATGCACCAGACGCCTTCGTTGCCGGCGACCTGGATGAGCGCGCCGTTGCCGGTCTTGCCACCGGCGCCGAAGACGACGTCGGCGCCCTGGTCAACGGCCTGCTGGGCCGTGCTGGCGCCCCACTCGGGGTCGGTGAAGGCAACATCGAGGCCGCCCGGATGGTAGGTGTCGATGATGGTGATGTCGGGGTTGACCGACTTGGCGCCATTCTTGTAGCCTTCGTTGAAGGCGACGACCGGGGGGACCAGGTCGGTGCCGAGGACGGAGGCGATGGTGCCGCTCTGGCTCATGGAGGCAGCCAGGACGCCGGCCAGGTAGCCGGCCTTGTCTTCGTTGAAGATGAGGCCGGTCAGGTTCGGGGCGGTCGACGCGTTGAACTGGTCGACGCCGATGAAGTCGATGTCAGGATAGGTGGTGGCCGCCTCGGCAGTCGCCTCGCCCATGGCGAAGCCGACGGTGACGATGATGTCATAGCCCTGGTCGGCGAAGAGGGCGATGTTGGCGCCGTAGTCCTTGGCGTCCTTGGTCTCGATGAACTGAACCTGGGCAGCCCCGAGTTGCTCGGCGGCCAGCTGGGCGCCTTCCCAGGCTGACTGGTTGAACGACTTGTCGTCGACTTCGCCGACGTCCGTCACCAGGCCGATGCAGAGAACATCTTCGGCCGCGCAGTCTGCCTCAGCTGCCGGCTCCTCAGTTGGGACAGGGGCCTCGGTCGCTGCTTCCACAACGGCCGTCGGTACGGCGGTCGGCGCGACTGCCTCCGGCTGGTTGCGATTGGACAGCCACCACACCAGCAGGGCGCCCAGGGCCAGCAGGAGCAAGAGCGGCAGTAACCAACTCCAGATGCTGCGCTTGGGGGCCGGAGGGGGCGGAGGCGGGGGCGGCGGCGGAGGCGGGGGCGGCGGCGGAGGCGGGGCCGCACTACGAACCGTTTCGACGACAGGCGCGGGCTCGGGTTCAGCGACGACCGGCGGCGGGACCGGCTTCGGCTCTTCGTAGGCAACGCAGTCCATCAAGCCGGCGGGCAGCGCCTTCGCGACAATATCCTTCTGGTCGGCCAGCAGCGTCACGACCTGGTCGGCTTCCAGGCCGGAAACCTTGATCTCGTCGCCGAGCGTCGCAAGCACGCCGGTCGCGCCGGCCTTCATCATGTCCCAGACGGCCGCTTCTTTCACGCCGGTCATCTTGCTAATGCAGTTGCGGTAGTTGTCAGTCTTCCTGCCGAACATCTTGGAGACGATCGGGCTGCCGGCAGCGATCGCGGCCTTAACCGCATCAGCCGAACCATACAGGTCACTGGCTGTTCCGACTTGCTGCAACTCACCTGCCAGACCGACCCACTCGCGGGCCTGGGAAACGGTAGCCCCGCGCTCGATGATCGCGTTGGCCGATGCCGGGATGACGGCATCCATGACCGCACGAACCCGTTCAGGGCTTACGCCAAGGGATGACGAGAGCTGGTCAACCATGCCAGGCGTGACCAGATTACGGGCAACCTCAAGCAAATTGAACACACTTCCTCCTCTTGCTGGTTTTGATGCTGTTCGCTGGGAAGGTGGCCGCCTCTGAAGGCACCATCAGGCGCCCCGGCGGCCGAAAGCTTGACCTAGAGGAGATTATAGGTAGTCGGCTGTTCGGATGTCAACGGATGGACGTCCGGATTTGAGGCTCGACTGGTGCGAAAAAAGGGGTATATCGCATCGATATACCCCTTCAGAGACTACCGAAAACGGTCCTGCTTGCTACCGGGCTTACGCCAGGCAGGTGGTGCAGGCCGGCGGCAAAGCGAGCACTTAACCGCCGGGATTGTAGCCGGTGGAGATGGAACCATCGAGCAGGCCGGCGTTGGTCGTCTCAAGGAGGTCCTTGACTTCCTGGGGCACGGCACCGTCGTGGTCGTGGAACGGGGCCAAGCCGACCGGGCCGAAGTAGTTGCCGCCGGGGAAAGCGCCGTTCACCGAGTTCGCCGCCAGCTCAGCCACCGAGGGGGTGATGAGCTTCATGGCGCTGGAGATGAGGCAGGGATGCGCTTCGGGGACGGTCTCCCACTGGTCGGTGTCGACGCCGATGCACCAGACGCCTTCGTTGCCGGCGACCTGGATGAGCGCGCCGTTGCCGGTCTTGCCACCGGCGCCGAAGACGACGTCGGCGCCCTGGTCAACGGCCTGCTGGGCCGTGCTGGCGCCCCACTCGGGGTCGGTGAAGGCAACATCGAGGCCGCCCGGATGGTAGGTGTCGATGATGGTGATGTCGGGGTTGACCGACTTGGCGCCATTCTTGTAGCCTTCGTTGAAGGCGACGACCGGGGGGACCAGGTCGGTGCCGAGGACGGAGGCGATGGTGCCGCTCTGGCTCATGGAGGCAGCCAGGACGCCGGCCAGGTAGCCGGCCTTGTCTTCGTTGAAGATGAGGCCGGTCAGGTTCGGGGCGGTCGACGCGTTGAACTGGTCGACGCCGATGAAGTCGATGTCAGGATAGGTGGTGGCCGCCTCGGCAGTCGCCTCGCCCATGGCGAAGCCGACGGTGACGATGATGTCATAGCCCTGGTCGGCGAAGAGGGCGATGTTGGCGCCGTAGTCCTTGGCGTCCTTGGTCTCGATGAACTGAACCTGGGCAGCCCCGAGTTGCTCGGCGGCCAGCTGGGCGCCTTCCCAGGCTGACTGGTTGAACGACTTGTCGTCGACTTCGCCGACGTCCGTCACCAGGCCGATGCAGAGAACATCTTCGGCCGCGCAGTCTGCCTCAGCTGCCGGCTCTTCAGCCGCCGGCTCTTCGGCCGCCGGCTCTTCAGCCGCCGGCTCTTCAGCGGCCGGTACGGCGGTTGCCGCTGCTTCCTCGCCGCCCGTGGCCGTGCAACCGACCGCGAGCAGACCCAGGAGTAGAATCCCGATCAGCAATAGTGAAATACGTTTCATGACCTATCTCTTCTCCTTACACTAGTGGTGAGACTTCGAACTCGCGCGCAAGCGGATAGCAAACAGAAGGTCGTTGGGGGAAGGCAGTTGCATCAACCTGCTCTGAGGCGAAACAGGTTGAGCCAGTCGCTCCGCGGACGATCTGTTGCGAATCCACTGCCCGCAAGCACAAGACCGTATTTTGGCGCATCTGGCGCAAATTGGCAATAGATGAGGTAACCAATCGTTGGGGCCGCGAGTTGTGAGGTGGGGGCGTTGTCAGTGATGCCCTCAGGTCGATCGTTCCTGAATGAATCGCGCGATCCGCGACCAGACGTCGGCGTGGACCGGCTCAAACGGCCGCATCAATTCGTGCCCCGCTTCCGGATAGATCGTGAGCTCCTTGTCGCTGTCGGGCAGCGCCTCAAGGATCAGCTCGGCATTCTCGGGCGGGGCGGCGTCGTCTTCAGCGCCGACAAACATCCGTACCGGGATATCCAGCTTTGGCCACAGCGAGTGGCCGCTGTTGACCAGCCTGACCATCTCGGCCATCCCCCCGATCGGCACGCGCGTCACTTCGGGCAGCCTGGCCTGGAACTCGGAACTCTCAAAGTCAATAGACGGATCGAAGTCGAGGCAGCGCTCGCGCACCAGGTGCTGCATGCTCTCGCGCTTGCTCTTGTGCGGGTAGTACCACGGCAGCAGATACCGCGCGTACGGCGTGATCCGCAGCCGGCGGTCGGGCATGTGGTAGACCGGGGCCAGCATGGCCATCCCGACTGCGTCGCCGTGCCGGGTGGCGATGGTCGCGCCGAGGACGTTGCCCATCGAGTGGCCGATCAGGAACAGGCGCTCAACCTGCGGCCGGATGAACTGGTAGGCTTCTTCGGCTTCGGCCACCCACTCCTTGCGCGACACGCCATAGAGCTTGTCGGGGTATTGGCCGTGGCCCGGCAATAGCGGGCAGTGGACGACGACGCCCAATTGCTCGACCAGGTACTCCGCCATCGGCCGCGAACTGATCGGGCTGCCCATGAACCCGTGGAGCACCAGCACGCCAACGCGCGCCTTCCTGTCCGGGCCGATCGTGTAGGCCCGGCGCTCGGCCGGAACCTCATAGGTTGGTTGAAACGGCATAGTGGTAGGAGTATAGTGCGCCAGCAGCCGCGGGCAAAGCCGGCGTTTCCCCAGTGGAGTACAATAGGGCTGATGACGAACGCGCAGAAGGCGATTCATGTCCTGTCCGATCACCTGGCCTCGCAGATTGCCGCCGGTGAAGTGGTTGAGCGGCCGTTCTCAGTCGTCAAGGAACTGGTCGAGAACAGCATTGACGCCGGCGCGACAACGATCACTATTGACGTGCGCGGTGGCGGCCGCGAGTTGATTCAGGTGGCGGATAACGGCGGTGGCATCGCCGCCGGCGAGATCGAGACAGCCTTCCTGCGCCATGCCACATCGAAGCTGAACAGCGTCGAGGACCTGCAGTCGATCCGGACCCTGGGTTTTCGCGGCGAGGCGCTCGCTTCGATCGCCGCGGTCAGCCATGTGACCATCGCCAGCCGCGCAGCCGGGGAGGAGGCCGGCACTCGGCTCATCCTGGAGGGCGGGCAGACCATCCGGCGGGAGCATGTCGGCGCGCCGCAGGGGACCGTCATCGCCGTTGAGCACCTGTTCTACAACGTGCCGGCGCGGCTCAAGTTCCTGAAGAGCATCGGGACCGAAAAGCGGCTGATCGATGAGTTTGTGACGCGCTACGCCCTGGCATACCCCGGCATTCGCTTCCGGCTGACGCACGACAACCGGGTCACCATCCAGACGACCGGCAGCGGCCGCCTGGCCGATGTCCTGCTGGCCGTCTATGGCCCCGACACGGTGCGGCAGTTGTTGCGGGTCGGGCCGGATGGCGCGGCGGAACCGCAGACAGTGGAAGCGGACGTCGCAGGAGTCGTCAGCGATCCCGGAATGAACTGGGCTAACCGTGGGCAGATCAACCTGTTCGTCAACGGGCGCTGGGTTCGAGACGCCCGGCTGACCTTCGCCGTGGTCCAGGCTTACCACACCCTGCTGCCGGTCGGTCGCTACCCGATGGCGCTGTTGTTCCTGACCCTGCCGCCTGAGGAAGTGGACGTCAATGTCCATCCAACGAAAGTCGAGGTGCGCTTCCGCAACGAGGGAAGCCTGTTCGGCGTCGTTCAGAAAGCGGTTCGCCAGACGCTGCTTGGGACCACGGCGGCGCGCGACGTTGGCGTCTGGCCCGGCGCCTTTACAGCGCCGCACGAGCGACAGTCGTGGGCCGGGCCCGACCGACCGGCGTTCGCTCCCCTGGAAGAGGTCGCCCAGAGCCGGATGGAACTCTCCTGGGGCGGGGCGGGAGTCGATGAGGAAGACGAAACAGCCGCCGGCCCCGCCGTTCCATTACGCGTGGACCGACCAACGGGCGACGGCCGCCTGCCGATCATGCGGGTCGTGGGCCAGGTCGGCGCGGCCTACATCATCACCGAAGGCCCGGATGGCCTGTACCTGATCGACCAGCACGCGGCGCACGAGCGCGTCCTCTTCGAGCAGTTCATGGCCGCCCGTGCCCGCCAGGATTCGCTTTCGCAGCCGCTTGTTGCCGGGGCGGCGCTCTACCTGTCGCCGTCGCAGATGCACCTGGTCGAGGAGCACCAGTCGCTCCTGTCCGGGCTTGGCTTCCAGGTGGAACCGTTCGGGCCGAATGCGGTGCAGGTGCGAGCGGTGCCGGCCCTGCTGTCGGGGAGCGACCCGGCGGCGGCGCTACTGGCCGTGGTGGAAGACCTGGAAGGCGATCGGCGGCCGATGCAACGGGAGATCGAGGCGCGGGTCGTTCGCCGGGTGTGCAAGACGGCGGCGGTCAAGGCCGGGCAGGTCCTCTCCAGGCCGGAGATGGAATCGCTCGTTGCCCAGCTGGAGGCGTGCGAGACGCCCCATACCTGCCCGCATGGGCGGCCGACACTCATTCACCTTTCGGCGGCGCAACTGGCGCGCCAGTTTGGTCGCACCTAGCGCCGGTTCCCCGGCAGCAAAAAAGGCTCCCCGGGGAGCCATTGGGTTGCCGCCGTATGAGGCCGGCCCTATAATCTGCCAGACCCTTGGTGCCGAAGGTGGGAATCGAACCCACACTCCCGAGGGAACACGATTTTGAGTCGTGCGCGTCTGCCTGTTCCGCCACTTCGGCCGGTGATGGGCGGAGTATAGCGTACGGCCCCATGTCTGTCAATTTGCGCCCGCGCGCCCGGCGCACCCTCACATGAATGAGGAGTCCCTGATCCAGCTCGCCCAAAAAGGGGATGTCGTGGCCTTCAACCGCCTGGTCATTCAATTCCAGGAGGCGGTCTACAACGTCGCCTACCGGATCATGCTTGATCCCGCCGTGGCCGACGACGTGACACAGGAGACCTTCATCACCGCCTACCAGTCGCTCAAGACGTTCCGAGGCGGCAGCTTCAAGGCGTGGCTGTTGCGAATCGCAACGAATCGCTGCTATGACGAACTGCGCCGGCGCAAGCGCCGGCCCCAGTCGTCGATTGAGGAAATGACCGACGAAAACGAGTCGGCTGCCTTCCTGCGCAGCCCGGAAGACGGACCGGAACAGCACCGCCAGCGGGTCGAACTGGCGCTCCTGATCGAGCGCTGCTTGCAGGGATTGCCGGAAGATCAGCGGGTCACGGCCGTGCTGGGCGACGTTGAGGGGTACGATTACGAGCAGATCGCGGGCATCATGCGCGTCTCGCTGGGCACGGTCAAGTCGCGGCTGAGCCGGGCACGCGCCAAGTTAAGAGATTGCCTGCAGTCGAGCGGCGCGGAACTATTGCCGGCGGCCTATCGTCTAGAAACTGAAGGACTTTAGGCAGAATACCATGCTTGACTTCTTGCGGAACGCGGGCCAAACGGTCGAAGAGAAGCGCTACGAGGCGATCAGCGCCTACGTGGACGGCGCGCTCACGGCCGCCGAGCGCGCCCGCTTCGAGGCCGAGATGGCGAATGACGCCACACTGCGCGCCGAAGTCGAGCGCCTGCAGATCATGCGGCAGCAATTGCGCGCCATGCCGCATCGGCGCGTGCCGCGCAGCTATTCACTCGACCCGAGCATGTTTGGCGCGCCCAGGGCGCAGCCGCTGGTTCAGCTTTACCCGGTGTTGCGCGGCGTGACGGCCGCGACTGCCTTCGTCTTTGCCATCGTTCTCGGTCTGGGGCTGTTGCAGGGCGGGCTCTTTGCGCCGGGACAGCCGGTGGCGTCCGAGGCGGCTGAGGTCGCGATGGAGCCGGTGGCTGCCGTCGAGACGGCCGCCGAGAGCGCGGCCGCCGAAAGCGCGGCTGCCGAGAGCGTGGAGTCCGGGCAGTTCTCAACCGAAGAGGTTACCCCTGTGGAGGGGCCGAGGGTTGAATCGGCCGAACAGGCCGCCGATGCTGCGCCCGCCCTGGAGCTGGAAGCGGCGGCAGTTGCCCCGGAAGAGGCACCGGCGGCCGGCCTGGCTGCGGCCGGGGCGGTGGAAGCGCCGACCGGCGGCCCGGAACTCCGCGAGATGCCCACGGAAACCGCAAACATCGATGAGGGCCTCGAGGACGCTTCCGGTGGGGCGGAGGCGCTTCCCCCGGACGCAGCGAGCGGCGGGGAGGCCGCGGCTGAAGAGACGACCCAACCAGTTGCGCAGACAACGGTTCCGTGGCTGGCGCCACTGGCGGTCAGTCTGGGCATTGCGCTACTGGCGCTGCTCCTGCTGACTTTCCTTGTTCGCCGGCGCATCCTCTGAGCGGGACGAGGCTGGCGGCGCCGTAGCCTCCGGTTGTCCATGTCCGATCATCGCCTTGACTCCCCCAGCAGTGCGCCGGACTGGTTCGCCTTCTGTCCCCGCTGTGGGGCTTCGCTGGAGACTCGCGTCGTCGGCGACCGGCCGCGCCGGGCCTGCCCTGCCTGTGGTTATGTCCATTTCACCGATCCGAAGGTTGGCGTGGGCGTGCTGGTTGCCGAGGACGGCCGCCTGTTGCTTGTGCGCCGCCGGATGAAACCGCAGCTGGGCAAGTGGAGCATCCCGGCCGGCTTCCTGGACCACGGCGAGGACCCGGAGGCAACGGCCGTTCGCGAGGCCCTGGAAGAGACGGGGCTGACAGTTAAGGTGGAAGGCCTGGTCGGCGTCTACACCAACCCACCTGAGGAAGGGGGCGCCTCGATCTTCATCCTCTACCTGGCCCGTCGCGTCGCCGGCGAGGTCATGGCCGGCGATGACGCCGACGCGGCCGCCTTTTTTGGTCTCGATGAGTTGCCCGAATTGGCCTTCGCCAGCACCCGCGAGGCCATCCGCTTTCTGCGCAGCGGTTAACCATTCGTTTACAAGACGATAACCAGCCGTTAATGGCTTCCTCGCCTGCTCCCGGACGCGATTCGCTAGAATCCCTGCAAGGAGCATCATCGTCTCATGACAGCCCAACCGGTCGCCGGCGCCACCGCCGGCGTCAGTCTTGTTCGATTCCCCCCACAGGCAGGCACCATTCTCCGCGCACCAGACGAGGTCTTCGTCCTGCAAGGCGACGTGACGCGCGGGCCGGTCGGTTCGATCGCTCCGGCAGGCGGCGCAGGACTTCCCGCAGCCCCGGACACCGCGCGCGAGTTGCGAATCCTGCACCTCAACGACCTGCATGGCCAGGTGACGCGGCCGACGCCATACAGCGGCGAACAGCCCGTTCTCTCCCGCGTTGCCTGGTATCTGGCACAGCCCGACGAGCGGCCGACCCTATTCTTCTCCGCAGGGGATGAGCTTTCCGGGTCGGTCCTCGATGGGCTGCTGGATGATCCCGAGCCTTGCCATGTCACGTATCGGCTCTATTCACGGCTTGGGATGAACGCGGCGGCCGTCGGCAACCACGATCTCGACCGCGGCCAGGCGTCGCTTGCACGGGTGGCGGCACAGGCATCGTTCCCCCTGCTGGCGGCGAACCTGGTCGGTTCCGGGCCGTTGGAGGCTGTCCTCAGCCCCGGGGCCATCTTCGTGGCCGGCGGCCTTCGGGTCGGTGTCGTCGGACTGGTGACCGCGGCCCAGCTACGACACCGGCCGGAAGAGACGCGGAAGGTGACCGACCCGGCCGGCGCGCTGCTCAACCTGCTGCCGGCGCTGCGGCCGTTGGTGGATGTCGTCATCGTCCTCAGCCACCTTGGCTACCGCCGCGACGGCGAGGGCGCTACCGTCGCGCCGCTGGGCGATGTCGAGCTGGCGCGATGCGTTCCGCCCGGGGAGGTGCATCTCATCATTGGCGGCCACAGCCACCACGCACTGAACCGCGACGGACTGGCGCCGACGAACGTCGTCAACGGCATCCCGATCGTCCAGGCCGGTGATCGGGGCCAGGCAGTGGGCGAGGTCTGCCTGACGTGGCGGCCGACGCCAGACGGCGGGCGCGTAGCGGTGGATGAGGCGCGGCTGATTCAGGTGTCAGACCTGCAAACGGATGAGCGTTTCGAGAATCAGGAAGTGCAGCCGCTGATCAGGCAAGCGAGACCGCGACTGGCCCGCGTCATCGGCCGGGTCGAACCCCTCGATGCTCTGACGTCGTCGAACCTGCGCCGCGAGATCGACGCGGGAGAATCAGTGCTCGCCAATTTCGTCACCGATGCCCTGCTCCGTCGCTGCCGCGCGCGCGGGCTGGCGGTTGACCTGACGATGATCGACGCTTCGATCCTGACCTACGGGCTTCGACCGGGCGCGCCCCTGACGGTCGAAGACTGGTTCCGCGTCATGCCCTTTGCCGATGCGGTTCGCCTCTACCGGGTCAGCGGGCAACAGCTCATGGCGTTCCTGGTCGACAACGCTATCCGACTGCGGCGACCGGACGAGCCGCGGACCGAGCGCGGCTTCGTTCACTTCAGCGGCGATCTGCGCTACGTGATGGCGCTGGGCCGCACCCGCGACGACGCGGCCATCCTGAGCGCCACCGTCCGCGGCGAGCCACTCGCTGCAGTTCCCTATCGCCGGTACACAGTCGCCTGTAACAGCCACTTTCGCGAGACAGCGACGGCCTGGGAGCGGACGGTGTCAACCTTTGGCGGCCGGTTGATCAGCCTGCGCGACTGGAGCCATGAGGACACCGAGCTCTCCCTGCGCGATGAGATCATCGCCTATTGTGAATCGATAGGCGGGGTGACGGCCGCCGGCGGCGCTGCGCGCGACGGCCGCGTTCGTGTCGTTCAGGACGGACCCGCAGACGGAACATCACATGAATATCACCTGCTTCTCGATCAACCCGCTCTTTCCTGACCGGGTCATGGGCGGCGCGCCGAAGCACCTGCAATCGATCGCCATGCACCTGGGCGAGCTCGGCCACAACGTGACGGTGCTGTGCACGGCCGCCGGGGAGAGCGACACGCCGTTTCGCTGGTCAGACGCGGTGGAAGTCCGGCCGCAGCTGCGCTTCAAGCTGCCCTTTCCCCAGCCGTATGACACGCCTGCCTATCACCTGGCCGCGGCCATCCAGGATGTTGCCGTCGCGCTGGAAACGGCCGACCGTTTCTACATGCACGACGGCGAATTCTTGTTTCCTTATGTCTATCGACACGTCCCGACTGTCGTTTCGCTGCGCGACAGTGTCTACCCGGAAACGCAGTTGGGCGGTTTCCTGTTTGAGGGCGACACGCTGATCACGATCTCCGAGCACTCGCGCCAGTATTACTTGAATACGGCCGGCCGGTTCTTTCCCGAACTGGCGGAACGGACGGTGGTCATCCACAACGGGATCGATTGGGATGTCTTCCGGCCAACGCTGCCCGAGGAGGTCCTTGAGATCGTCCCGGTCGATCCGTTCGCCGATGCGATCGTCATCCACCCGCACCGCCCCGAACCGTCGAAGGGGCTGCTCCAGACGATTCAAGTCGCCGATCTGCTGGTTCATGACCACGGCATCACCGGGCTCAAGGTGCTGGTCCCACGCTGGCTGCCGGCCGGGCAATCGGCCGACGTCCGCGACTTCTATCAGGCGATGGAATCTGAGATCGACAGGCGCGGCCTGCGCGACAATTTCCTCTTCCACGACTGGATCCCCCAGCGACTCATGCCGCAGTACTACTCGCTCGGCGCGGTGACGCTGTCGCTGGGACACTTTGTCGAATCGTTCGGCAACGCCGTCTATGAATCGTTGGGCTGCGGCACGCCGGCCATTGCCGCGCGTGTCGCGACCCATCGCGAGCTACTGCCGGACGACCTGATGGACAAGGTCCACTTCGGCGATAGCCAGACGGCCGCTGAACTGGCGGCCGAGATCATTCGCAATCACCGCAGGACAAGCCCGGCCACGCTGGCCTATCTGCGCGAAAACTACGGCGTGGCGCGCCAGCTCGATGCCTATGCCGAGACGATCCTCGGCGCCGAAAAGCGGCCGCCGATGGCCTATGAGCGCCCTGGATTGGCGGGGGAAACGGGGTGGCGCCTGGCGCCCTGGTGTTATGTTTGGGAGGGAGGGATCTACCACGACTATGTGGCGGGGCACGGTGACCACCCTCTGCTCCTATCACTGCTAGCGGCGCATCCGGACGGCTTTAGCGCCGCCGACGCCGAGCGCCTGGGGGTCAGCCCGGCGATGTGCGAGATGTGGACCCGCGAGGGATACCTCGTTCCCGCGCGGCCGTTGGCCCGGCGCTAGCGGGCGGCGCCGGGTGAAGCGAGCGACGCGATCGCTCTCGGCCGGGCCAGCTGGTGGCGTTGAGGCCGTCCTCCGCGGTCAAGCGACCAGCGGACAAGCCCGAGCTCTCCATTCGTCAGCTCAACGCCGGTAATATAGCCCGGCGAGACACAGCTTCCGCAGTTGAAGTAGGAAGGCCACTCCCGGCCCGGAGCCGTGGGCAGGTGAGTATGACCGCAGACCATCGTCCGGCGTCGGGCGATCGTCCAGTCGATCAACTGCCCTTCGATGCGCTTGCCCTGGCCTGTGAACGGGTAGCGCTTGCTCTGCATCTCCTCCAGCTGGTCCGGTTGCTGGAGTCGATCCGTGTATTCGCGCACGCTTCCGACCTGCTGCATGTTGCGCCAGACCGAACGGCACAGCAATCGGGTCAGGGCATAGAAGTGACTGCTCGTCAGGTCTGCCTGATGCCCGTGGGCGACAAAGACCTCGTGGCTGTTCTCGTGTTGAAGCAACAGGCTGTGGTAGGTCGGAATGCCGTCCTTGCTGCCCTGATGGCTGAAGTGGCTGAACGTATCATGGTTGCCCACCAGCAGGAAGAGCCGCGCGACATTGTCAAACGCGTGCAGCAGGTCGAACACGTCGCGCTGGGCGGTCAGGATGTCGTCAAAGCGGCCATTGACCCACAACTCGTCTCCGTCGCCGACCTCGACGTAGGTGTAACCATCGTCGAAGTAATGGCCGAGCGTGCGCAAGAAGAGGGACTTGTTTCGAGCGAAAGCGTCGAGCGAGCTGCCGTCGCCGCGGTGGCAGTCGCCGAAGAAGACGTAACGCGAGTTGTCATCGATCGGGATGGGAACGGCCGTGGCCAGCGCCTGATCGAGTCGCCGAAAAGCCATCACGCGCCAGGCATCATGCAGCGCGCCGGGAAACGGCCGGCAATCCAGCCCAGTCGAGAATCCGTCATCTACCAGTGTCATACTCGCCAACCTCCTTGACGGGGGACGGAGGGGAGCCGGGTATCCGGCAACCAACCAGTCGTCCCCATGCACTATGCAGTTGTTCCAGATTCTCTATTGAGGCAAGAGGCAGGGCGGGCGCCCTGGTCGCGGCGGGGGAGGGCGGCTAGACCGCTTTCTTGTAGTGCCGGTGGCGCTTGTACCAGCTCACGCCCATGGTTTCCATGTCCGACCGGCTGTTGAAGTTCGACTCGTTGACCTGAACGACATCCACGTGCTTGAAGCCGGCGCCGGCAACCGTGTCGCGCAGTTCCGTGTAGAGCAGGGCGTTGGCTCCCAGGCCACGGTATTGCGGCAGCAAACCCAGGCCGTTGACGTTGCACCACTCCGTCTGCTGGCGGTCGCGCAGGATATAGGCCCAGCCGAACGGGAAGAGGCGGCCGCGGGCCTTCTGCAACCCGGCTGAGACATCGTGATAGGCCAGGATGAAGCCGGCGACCTCGTCCCCTTTCATCACCAGCTTGATCAACGACGGATCGATGATGGTCAGGATCGAGTTGATGACCGCCCGCGTTTCAGCTTCGGTCGGCGGGTAGTAGGTATGGAGGGTGCTCATCGCCTGGCGGTGGATCTCCATCGCCTTCGGGATCCACTCCTTGATCTCGGCTTTGGACTTGAAGGTCTTGATCCAGAAGCCTCGCTTCTCCTTGACCTTGGCGGCGATTTCGTAGAGGCGAGGCGGGATCTCGTGGTTTCCCTTCGCATAGCCAGAGAGATAGTCCGTGTCCTTCTCAAATCCCGAGTCGAGGATGAAGGCATCATAGTAGGGATAGTTCCACGGGATGCCAATTGCCGGGCGGTGCTCGAAGCCGTCGACCAGTACACTGCCGTCGATGCCGATGACGCCGCGCGGTCCCAGGACTGTGTCCAGGCCGCGGCCGCGCGCCCACTCGACGGCCGTTTTCAGCAACGCACGCGCGACCTCAATGTCCTCGATGACCTCAAAATAGCCGAAGAAGGCGGCCTTCGTCTGCTTGTGCCGGTTGAAGTTCCGGTTCTCGAGCATGGCCATGCGGCCGAGCGTCTGCCCTTCGCTCTCGACGACGAAGAAGTCGGCGTCGGAGTGCTCATAGTACGGGTGCGCTGTCCTGTCGAGGATCTTCAGCGAATCCCCGTAGAGCGGCGGCACCCAGAGCGGGGCGTCCCGGTACAGGTCGAAGACGAAGTCGACGAACTGCTGCCGCTCGCGCTTGCGGCTGGTGTCGAGTTTACGGACTTGCATGCGTCGGCTCGGTCTTGTTGTTGTGCTGGACGCGCCGCAGCTTCTTCATCGATGATAGTTCGCTCTCATAGACGCGCTTGACGCCATCGCCGAGGGCTTGCTCGATGTCGCGGATGTTGCGGACGAGATTGTGGAAGCCCATGACCTCAACAGAAGCCGCCTGGTCGGAGCCCCACAGCGCGCGGTCAAGGGTGATATGGCGCTCGACGAAGGACGCGCCAAGGGCAACCGCTGCCCACGTTGGGGCAAGCCCGACTTCGTGACCCGAATAGCCGATCGGCACGCCGGGGAAGTCGCGCCGCAGCGTCTGGATCATGCGCAGGTTGAGCTCCTCGACCGGACACGGGTAGGCCGAGGTCGAATGGGCCAGCATCAAGTTGTCGCTGCCGATGGCCTCGACGGCCGACTGGATCTGCCACATCTCCGACATGCCGCTCGACATCATCAGTGGCCTGCCGGTGTGCTTCATCTTCTTGAGCAGCTCGTGGTCGGTCAGCGTGGCCGAGGCGGCCTTGTACAGCGGTGTATCGAACTGCTCCATGAAGTCAACAGCCTCCTCATCCCAGCAGGAGACGAACCAGTCGATGCCGCGCTCCCGGCAGTAGCGATCGATGTAGGCGAATTCTTCCTTGCCGAACTCGATCTTGTGCCGGTAGTCGATGTAGGTCATACGGCCCCACGGGGTGTCGCGTTCGTTGTGCCACTGATCGCGCGGGGTGCAGAGCTCGGGCGTGCGCTTCTGGAACTTGACCGCGTCGGCCCCGGCGAAGATCGCGCCGTCGATCAGTTTGCGCGCGATCTCGAGTGACCCGTTATGGTTGATGCCGATCTCGGCGATGATGTAGACCGGTTCGCCTTCACCCACGCGCCGGCGGCCGACCTGTACTTTGCCCTCAACCCACATGTTATTTACCTCCCGCGGCGATTCTCACCCTTTGGCGGCAATGATGAGTTCCGCGAAGTCCCGAAAAGCCCCATGACCGCCCTGGCTGGGGCAGACGAAGTGCGCGGCCGCCCGCGCGAACGGTGTCGCGTCGGCCGGGCAACCGGCCAGCCCGACCCGGCCCATGATCTCCACGTCGTTCGTATCGTCGCCGATAAAGGCGACCTCGCGCGGCTCAAGCCCGGTGCGGGCAAGGATCTGATCCAGCAGATTCGCCTTGTCCTTAATGCCCAGGTGCAACTCGCTGATCTGCAACTTGGCAGCCCGCTGCTCAACCGCGCCGGATATCTCACCGGTGATGATACCAACCTCGACCCCGGCAAGCTTGCGCAGCCGCTCGACCCCCATCCCATCGCGAATGGAGAAGCGCTTCATCTCTTCCCCACGGGCGGAGTAATAGACTCCGTTGTCGGTCAGCACGCCGTCGCTGTCGGTCAGAACGAGGCGCACCGCGCGGGCGCGTGCGTGCAGGTCGAGAACGGGCGACGGATTGCCGACCGCGGCTGTGTTCTCGAGTGCAGCGTGCCGTCCAAAATGGTCGGTCGCCGTTCCTTCCACAGCGGCCGCCGGCGGGGGATCGCTGGTCGCGGACCGCTGACCACGGGCTACTTCTGTGGCCTGTTGCCCGCGGCCGGTCGTCGGGCGTCCGCTCACCACGCCGTCCATCCTCCGTCCACGACCAGGTTCGCCCCGGTCATGTAGGCTGAGGCATCGCTGGCCAGGAAGACGACCGCGCCGCGGTAATCACCTGGCGCGGCCATGCGGTCGAGCATCGTCCGGCGCGAATAGGCCTGGACGAAATAGTCGTCCTGGTTGTTCTCGACGCCGCCGGGCGAGAGCGTGTTGACGCGCACGCCGGCGTGACCCCAGTAGGCGGCCAGGAAGCGGGTGAAGCTGATCACCGCGCCCTTCGTCGTCGGATAGGCCGGGGACTTGTAGAAGGGCTGGCGGCCGTCCGGCGTTTTGTAGAGCGACTGGTCGGGCGCGACGATCCCGTAGGTCGACGCCACGTTGATGATGCTGCCCTTGCCCTGAGCGGCCATCGGCGCGCCGAGGACCTGCGAGCAGAGGAAGATGCCCGTCACATTGACGTCCATGGATCGCTGCCACATGGCCAGCGGGTAGTTCTCGAACTTCGATTGCTCGGCAGCCAGCGTCGGCGACTCAAACATGTCGTTGATCGCGGCGTTGTTGACGAGCACGTCCAGGTGGCCGAAGCGGGCCAGGACCGCATCGCGCAGGGCGGCGACCGAGTCGGGGTCGACCACATCGAGGCGGCAGCCCATCGACGGCGTCGGCAGCGTTGCGGCGAAGTCGGCCGCGGCATCGGCGTCCAGGTCGGCGACGACGACGTTCGCGCCGGCCTCCGCCAGCGCCTGGCAATGGTGGCGGCCGATCAGGCCCAATGCACCGGTGACGACGGCCGTCTTGCCGGCGAGCGAGAACAGGGTTTCGTTGCTCATCCCGCCCTACTTCACCTTCGGCTTGATGTTGAAGTCGCCCGTCCGGCGGAAAACGGGCTGGACCGGCCGGCCGCGCAGGCGGGCCTCCAGGTCTTTCGATTCCAGACCGGCGCGCAAGACGGGCAATACGCGGCGATAGGCTTCCAGCGTGTACTCCACGTCCGCGTCTGTGTGGGAGTAGCACATGTTGTGGAAGCCCGACCAGAGGATGCCGTGCCGCAGCAGTTCCTGTTGGACGACCGACTTCATCAGCAGCGCCTCGCCGCCCTTATCGTCGAAATTGATGATGCCGCGCGCCGGATGGCCCTTGGCAAAGGTGTAGTCGCGGATGCCCAGCTCGTCGGCGATCTCGTTGTAGCCGTCGATGAGCACCTGGCCCTGGCGGGCAAGATAGGCCGGCACTTCCTTCTCGCGCAGCTCGTGAATGGTGGCCCTGGCCGCGGCCAGCGACAGCGCCTCGCCGCCGAAGGTGGTGAAAAAGAAGATATGCTCGTCGAACAGGCGCATCACGTCGGCCCGGCCGGTCAGGACGGCGATCGGCATGCCGTTGGCGATGGCCTTGGAGTAACAGGCCAGGTCCGGCACGACGCCGAACGCCTCCTGGGCCCCGCCGAGCGCCCAGCGGAACCCGGTCCACATCTCGTCAAAAATGAGCAGCGTGCCGTTGGCCTGGCAGGCGTCCTTGAGCCTGTGCAGGAAGTCATCCTTTGGGAAGTCGAAGGTCATCGGCTCCAGGATGACGGCCGCCGTCTCGCTATCCAGCCCGGCCAGGACCGAGTCCATGTTGTTGTAGCTGAACGTGTGGACGAGGTCCTTGACCGCCTGGGGCACGCCGTAGTCGCGGGCGGTGATGCCGATGTACCAGTCGTGCCAGCCGTGATAGCCGCAGCAGAGCACCTTGTCCCGGCCCGTGTAGGCGCGGGCGGCGCGGACGGCAGCGCTGGTCACCTCGGCCCCGGCCTTGGCGATGCGGACCATCTCGGCGTTCGGGATGACCTCGCGCACCAGCTCCGACACCTCGACTTCCAGCGGGTGGACGAGCGAGAAGGTGATGCCGTCGGCCAACTGCCGGCGGACCGCCTCATCGACGACGTCATAGCTGTAGCCGAGCGAGATAGGCCCGATGCCCATACTGTAATCGATGTATTCGTTGCCGTCAACGTCCCAGACACGCGAGCCCTTGGCCCGCTGCAGGTACTTCGGCGCGACACCGTCCACGTACTGGGTTGGCCCCTTTGCCAGCGTCTGGGTGTAAGCGGGCATCAGCCCGGTCGCGCGGGCATAGAGCGCCTGTGACTGGCTGATGTCCGGGTAATCCTGGTCGAACTTAACGGTGTTGGGCATGGTGGTTCCTTTAGGCGGCGACGAGCGGCAGCCGCTCCCGGATGCGGTAAGCGATCTGCGGGCCGGTGAAGCCTTCGTAGTGCAACACGTCCGGCAGCAGGGCGGGCTTGAACCAGCGGCCATCGAGGGCGATCGGCAGCACGTCGGCCATCTGGCCGCTCCTGACGAGGGTTTCGCTGACGATGGAGAACAGGCCGCCGGTCATGAAGTGGTCCTCCAGCGTGACCAGCAGGCCTGTCTCGGCTGCGGCGCGCAGGATGGCGTCTTCGTCAACGGGCTTCGGCATGCGCATGTTCAGCAGCCGGACCGAGACGCCCTCAGACTCGAGGATATCGCGCGCGGCGAGCGCCTGGCCCAGCAGCATGCCGTAGACCAGGATGGTCACGTCGCGGCCGTTGGCGATCCGTTCAGCCTTGCCGATTTCGAATTGCTGGTCGTGTTCGACGGCCGCCTTCAGGCCGTTGTGGCGGATGTAGGTAGGGTTCGGGCTGGCCAGGATGTGCGGCAGCCCGATGACCAGGTCCTCCTCGTCAGCCGGGCAAAAGACATGAAAGTTCGGGATGCCGCGCATCAGCGAGACGTCCTCGATAGCCTGGTGGGTGGGACCGTTGCCGTCTGATAGGAAACCGGGCACGCCGCCGACGAGTTTGACCGGCAAGTTGCCGATCCCGGCGTCGGTCCGGGCGAACTCGAAGGCGCGGAGCGTCAGAAACGTCGCGAGGGCGTGGACGACCGGGATGCGGCCGCGCAGCGCCAGACCGGCGGCCGCGCCGATCATCGTCTGCTCGGATATGCCCGTGTCGATGAACCGATCCGGCACCAGGTTGGGCAGGTTGCGGATGGCGGCCCGATTCTCAGCCGTCATGACGATGATGCGCTCGTCGGCCTGCATCAGCTCCAGGAGCGTGGCTTCGTAATTCTTCATCGTGGAATCCTCCTAGCGGACGATGAGCGCTTCGGACTCGATCTGGGCCCGGCTCGTGCCGTGCAGTTCTTCCAGGAGCGCCTCAACTTCCTCGTGGCTGAAGTTGCAGAACCAGCGGTCGGCGCGCTCCTGGATGCTGGGCAGTCCGCGGCCGCGGACGGTGTCGGCGATGAGAACGCTGGGACGGCCGATCGTGTATGGCACCTCCGCCAATGCCTCATCGAGCGCCGCGAAGTCATGACCGTCAACGCGTTTGACGGCGCAGCCGAACGCCTCGAATTTTGGGGCCAGCGGCTCCAGCGGGATGAGTTCTTCGGTCCGAATGTTGGCCTGGAAGTGGTTGCGGTCGACGATGAACAGCAGGTTGTCGAGCTTCTTGGCCGAGGCGACCAGCAGCGCTTCCCAGACCGTCCCCTCGTCCAGCTCTCCGTCGCCGGTGATGACGACGATGCGATTGCGGAGGCCGCGCATCTTGCAGTCCAGGGCCACGCCGAGGGCGACCGACGGCAGGTGGCCGAGCGAGCCGGAGTGGAATTCGATGCCCGGCACGGCCCGGTTGGGGTGCCAGTAGATCGAGTCCGTCGTCTTCAGGTGGTTGCGAAGGCGCGCCTCCGGCATCCAGCCCAACTCGACGAATGTACCATACAGGGCGGGTACGTCGTGGCCCTTCGACAAGAACAGGTAGTCACGTTCCGGGTCGGTGAAGTTGTGCGGTCCGACGTTCAGGAAGCGCGAATACAGGTAAACCACCAGGTCGGCGCAGGACAGCGACGCCCCGGTGAAGCAGCCGCCGTCGGTCGACAGGCGCACGATGTGTTCGCGCACGCGCAGGGCGGTCTCTTCCAGTTCAGCGATCTCAGTTTTCTTCATGGTTCACACTTGCTTCTCGGCCGCCTGGCCTGGCTCCGCCTGCGCGTGTCGTGTTTGCCCGGCCGACACGGTCTTGAGTTCATCCAGGTGGTTACGATACCAGTTGACACCGGCGTAGCGCGCATTCAGGGCGTGGATGTCCGGGCGGGACGTCTCCAGGGCAAGGATATCGTCCAGCGTGAAGCGCGGGTTCTCCGGGTAAAGCGCGTCAAAAACGGCGCGGATGAACTGGTAATCCTCTTCATAGTCGATGGTCCAGCGGTGGCTCATCGAGTAGTCGAGCCCCGACTCCCACGGGACGTTGGCGCAGCGAAACCGGTCCGGGTTTTCCCAGAAATAGGGCGTGGTGTGCTCGCGTTCGAAGTCGCGGCTTGCCTCGCGCCAGGCGGTCTCCAGCGCCGCCATGGGCATGATTTCAACGTCGTTGCCGTCCGGGTAGGTGGCGGGGTGCAGGTTACTAACGTAATCGAAACGGGCCGGATTGTCCAGAAAATAGCCGATGACCCGGTCGATGACGGCCGGATCGATCAGCGGGCAGTCGGACGGGATCTTGACCACGGCACCGGCTCCGTGGGCCAGCCCGGCCCGGTAATGGCGATCAAGCAAGTCGGTTGCGTGACCGCGGTAGCAATCCAGCCCCGCGTCGGCACAGAGGGCCTCAATCGGGTCATCAGTGGCATCGGTGGTCGTGGCGACGACGACTTTGCCGGCGAGACGGGCGAGCTTCACCCGTTCGACCATTCGTATCAGAAGGGGAGCGCCGGCGAGCGGGCGGAGGACCTTATTGGGCAGGCGGGTGGAGCCGGTGCGCGCCTGCACGACGGTGACGACGCGGGTCTCAGGCACGGGCTCCCACGTAGGCGACGCTCTCATCGAGCAGGGCTTCAGGCTCCGGCATGAATTCCAGCGGGTCAACCGTCTCGCCTCGCAGGACGTGACGGCAGACCTGGGCGATGTTGCGGGCGGAAGTCCCACCGTTCTGGTAGGGGATCATCCGGCGGAGTTCGTCCAGGTTGAAATACGAATGGCACTCTTTGCCCAGCGCCAGTCCGACATAGACGAGGGTTGAATACTGGCAAATGAGCACGTCGCAGTTGGCGATCATGTGCTCGACCTTGCCGCTGGTGTAGATCAGCGCGTTCGGGACAAGGTCCAGGATCTCTCGTGTCGCCCGGTCGACCTTCTCATTTGGATGGAGCTTGAAGATGAGCTGGCGGCCGTCGGCGATGTCCAGCGCGTTGCGGATGAACTTCTTTCGGTTGTCGAACTTGTATGTCTCGCGCGCATCCGAGGTCGCCACCAGGACAAAGTTCTTGTAGGGGAAATCGTTGTCGCGGTAACTGGCGCAGTTGTCGAAATTCGGGATGCCGGTGGCGATCGGCTTCTCAGGCCGGACACCCTTCCGAATGAAGAAATCGCGGTAGCCCTGCGAGGCCACGCAGAAGTGGACGAACTGGTTAGAGAGGCCGTTGGTCGACGTGCTGGCGAAGTAACGCGGCAGCTTCAGGTACTTGACCAGATAGAACATCAGTCCTTCGGGGTCGGTCATGCCCTCCTGGATCAGGATGAAGGGCTTCTTGCGAATGTTCTTCGGCACGTACAGGTCGCTGGTGGTCACGTACAGCGCATAATCGTGGCCGTCCCCGCGCCAGTCAACCGGCAGGTTGTGCTCCTGGAGGTAAGCGTCGGTTGCCTTGCGAAAAGGCCCGTTCGTGCCGAGCACGTTGAAATCCATCAGGTCGGTGTGTCGGGCCAGGATGTCATAGAGACCGTCGGTGTAGAAGGGCGTGAAGTAGCAGTCGTATTCACCCGCCAGATGCTTGGAGACCTCGTGAACCATGCGGGTCATGTTGAGCGACCCGCCGATGAAGAGTATCTTGTCTTTCGCCATCTCGTTTAGTGTACACGCGTTCCCATCTGGATTCCAACGCACTCCTGTGGAACGAAATCAACTGCCAGGTTTGCTCGCAACATTATTGTTGAGTTTATGCAACAGCGTTAACGGCCGGTCAACAGCCGGTAATCGTGCTGTTAAGAACCCATCTGCCGCACCGTCGTTACGCTTCGCGCCCGAGAAAGCGCTGGTAGAGTCGATAGGCGTGGATGTGGGGCTCGCGGTAGTACTCTTCCGGGGTGATATCGAGCGTCACGGTCCGGCGCGCCGGACGGACGGTCGGATTCGTCGCCGCGAAGCGACGCAGCACCTCGGCGTGGGGCTTCAGTGACCCATCCGGCCGGACAAGGCCGAAGAAGCGCTCGTGGATCGATCCGGAGCATGGCGGCCGATCCCACAGCGACTCGTGGTAATCGGCGAAGCACCAGACGATCGCGCCCGTCGCGCCGACATCGACCAGCCGGGGCAGGACTTCCTCGATGTAGGTCGCCAGATCCTCTTCCGAGGCCATGAACTGCTTCTGCGGCAGGCCGTAGCCGGTCCACTCCCATAGGGACGACGGCTCGCCCGGCGTGTTGGTGCAGCCGCCGAACTCCTCCATCAGGGTTGGCTTGCCGCTCAGGGCCGAGGTCAGCGCACACAGGTACGGCACGAAATCGGGATCGAGCGGCCCTTGTGACCAGCCGTCGGCATACATCGGGTAACCGTGCATGACGCCCCAGTCGACCTCGCGGAAGACCTCGTCGACGCGCAGGCCGTTGTCGCGTATCAGGCTGTCGACGTGGAGGCCGCAGGTGACCGGGTGCCAGGGATCGATGTCGCTGATGAGCGTGGCCATGGCGCGGGCCCAGGCGCGGCCGTGGACATGGTCCGCAGGCCAGGCAAACAGGTCAGGCTCATTGCCCAGGTTCCAGACGCCGATGGCCGGGTGCTCGCGCAGGCGGCCGACCACTTCCTTCAGCAGCCGTTCGGCCGCGCCCAGTGCCAGAGGATCGCTGTACGGGTTGCGGTAGCCGACATCCACGACCCGGCCGCCGCTGACGAGTTGCCGCACCCGCGGCGGCAAGGGCTCGTTCGGCAGCAACATCCAGCCGGGAGCCCAGTTCGGACCGCTCATATGGCCGGTGAAGAAGGTGACGTTGAGCTGCAGGCCCAGGTCAGCGGCGATGTCGGCCACCGTCTCCAGGTTGGCCAGGGCCGAGGGGCGGATGGCGTCCGGCGTGGGCTGCCAATCGTCCCATAACAGGAAGAGGCGGACCATCTTCAGGCCCAGGTCGGCGATCAGGCTGAATTCTTCGCGGACTTCGTCGGCATCAAAGTCCGACCACCAGTACATCGCTTTGCGACGCGGCCAGTAGTTGACGCCGAGGATGAAGGGTTGGGGCTCGTTCATGGTTCAGGCTACTTCCAGGTGGTCGGCCGCGCTGGCTGGGGGCGGCACGGCGGGTTGATCCGGAACGCCGGAGGGTGGCGGGGCATCGGCCGGCGCCTCGGCGCCGGCTGGAGCAGGCGACTCGTTAGGGTCTTTCAGCGTCACCCGCCAGTAGGTTTCGGCGTACTTATAGCCGACCTGTTTCCCGTTGTCGGCCGCCCAGTTCCGCAACTGGTCGCCCGGGTCCCAGCCTTCGATCTGGCTCGCGTGCTTGCGAAGCGCTTCGATCTTTAGGTCTATCGTCTCGCTGATGTCGACGTAGTAGTTGACCTTGGCGCTGAAGGTGATGTAGACGTAGTTCACCTTGTGCCCGACCAGACCCTCGGCCGCCAGGTCGGGGTAGAGCATCGTCATCTCGGCCGCGGGGAAGACGGCGTCGATCGCCGCCTGTCCGGTCGCCCGGTGATCGGGATGGTTGAGGTAGTAATCGGTCGGGAAAAGGTTGGTGGGGTCGAACGTGACGACGACGTTAGGCTTGTGCTGGCGAATGAGCCGGACAAGGTCCTTGCGAAGCTCCAGCGTCGGCTGGACGAAGCCGTCGTGGTAGCCGAGGAAGATGCACGTCGCGCCGACAACGCCGGCCGCGGCGATAGATTCGGCCCGACGGATCTCGGCCAGCCGCTGGGGGGTCATGCCATCCTGGTGGCTGCCGACGTTGCCGTCGGTCACGATGACGTAGAGGACCTTGCTGCCCGCGGCCGACCATCGGGCGGCCGTGCCAGCCACCCCAAACTCGATGTCGTCCGGGTGGGCGAAGATGAACATCGCCGTCTCTGGCACATAAAAGTCGCTCATTGAACCTCCCGCAGTCGATGGCGTTCACTTATTACAAACGTAACAGCGCGTGATTCTACTCGGAAGGGCCCAATTCGCATACCAAACCATCCGGCGCTGGAAGCGTTCCCTGTCGGCAGCAAGCCCGAATCAGACCCCGTGTAATCAGGAGGTGTCCGGACGCATATTGCGGGGATGCAGGCAGCAAGACTCGCACAATTGGGCCTGCAATGCCCTAATGAGGCTTCAAGAGGCGAACGTATTCGGAGTTGCCGTCCGTCGAGTTCAAAGGTGCGACCCCTGCCCGGCGATGGTATAATCCGCAGTCGCGCCGCCTTCGGCGCTTCTCACTGGAAACAGACTCATGAGCAACTGGTATCAACTGGAATCCGACATGGTCCTCGAACAATTGGGGACCAGCATGGAAACGGGCCTGACGCAAGCCGAGGCTGCCCAGCGCCTGGAGCAATATGGCCCGAACGAGTTAGTCGAGAAGGGGAAAAAGAGCCCCTGGGCTATCTTCTTCGACCAATTCAAAGACCTGATGGTCCTCATCCTGATTGTGGCCGCCATTGCTTCGGCCGTCTTGGGTGAGGTCGAAGAGGTCATCATCATCCTGGCCATCGTCGTCCTGAACGCCACGATCGGTTTTTCGCAGGAATATCGCGCTGAGCAGGCCATTGCGGCGCTGAAGAAACTGGCGGTTCCCAGTGTCAACGCCGTCCGAGATGGCCGGTTGCAGACGATTTCTGCTCGTGACCTTGTGCCGGGCGACGTGGTCCGTCTGGAGACTGGGTCAGTGGTCCCGGCTGATGGCCGCCTGCTGGAGGTTGCTAACCTACGCGTGCAGGAGGCAGCGCTGACCGGCGAGTCCGAACCGGTAGGTAAGAAGTCGTCCGTCATAGGTGATGGAAGCACGGCGGAACTGACGCTCGGCGACCGCAAGAATATGGTCTATATGGGCACGGCCGTCACTTATGGCCGTGGTCAGGTGGTCATTACCGACACCGGGATGAACACCGAGCTCGGCCATATCGCAGACCTGCTGCAGAACGTTGCCGAGGAAGATACGCCGCTGCAGCGTCGTCTGGACCAGTTGAGCAAGGTATTGGGCTATGTTGCCATCGGCATCATCATCTTTGTGGTAGGACTTGGCCTGCTGCGCGGCGAGAAGTTGTCGGACTTATTCCTCGTTGGCGTCAGCCTGGCAGTCGCAGCCGTGCCGGAAGGTTTGCCGGCCGTCGTGGCAATCACACTGGCGCTCGGCGCCCAACGCATGCTGCGCCGCAACGCGCTCATCCGCCGCCTCCCGGCTGTAGAGACCCTCGGCTCGGTTACCGTCATCTGTTCCGACAAGACTGGCACGCTGACGCAGAACCGGATGACGGTCAAGCTGCTGGATGTGGCCGGGCATACACAGGAAATTGACACGCTGCAGGACAGCGCTGGAAACTTGCTCGGCTCTGAACTCATTCCGGAGGCACAGCCACATGAGCGCACTCTCAGCCTGCTTGTCAAGGCGGCCGCGCTGTGCAACGACGCTATCTTGCAAGTGGAACCGGAAGGTGGCACGCGTGTTGTCGGCGACCCGACAGAAGGGGCGCTGGTCGTCGCCGCGACTGAACTCGGACTGACGAAAGAGGAACTTGAAGCCCAATGGCCGCGCGTGGCAGAGGTTCCCTTCACGTCTGAGCGCAAACGCATGACCACCGTCCATCACCTGAACGGCGATGCCGGTCGAGGAGGGCCGTGGGGAAAGACGACCTATGTCGCCTTCTGCAAAGGCGCGGCCGATAGTCTCATCGACATCTGCGACGCATACTGGGACGGAACGTCCGTCATCACGCTGACGCCGGAGAGTATCCGGGCCATCACCGACGCTAACGCACGCTCGGCGAACGCCGGCCAGCGCGTCCTGGGTGTGGCCTTCCGGCCCCTGGAGAGCGTGCCGGATGACGAGGCGATAGAAAGTGTTGAGAGCGACATGGTGTTTGTTGGCCTGGTGAGCATGATCGACCCGCCTCGACCGGAAGTGAAGCCGGCTGTTGAGAAGGCGCGTGGCGCGGGCATACAACCCGTTATGATCACGGGCGACCACCCGCTAACAGCCCAGACGATCGCCCGCGATCTGACGATTGCCAGTAATGACCAGAACCTGACCGGCGCGCAACTGTCAATGATGACTGTTGCCGACCTGGAGAAGGTTGTCGAAGACGTGACCGTCTATGCCCGCGTTTCGCCGGAGCACAAGCTCAGCATCGTTGAGGCGCTGCAAGAAAAGGGCCACATCGTGGCCATGACCGGCGACGGCGTCAACGACGCTCCGGCGCTCAAGAAGTCGGATATTGGCGTAGCTATGGGCATCACCGGTACGGATGTCTCAAAAGAAGCGGCCGACATGGTCTTACTGGACGACAACTTCGCCACCATCGTTTCGGCCATCGAAGAGGGCCGGACGATCTATGACAACATTCGCAAGTTCGTCACCTACATCCTCTCGAGCAATACGGGCGAGTTGATGGTGATGTTCATCGGGCCTTTCCTCGGCCTGCCGCTGCCGTTACTCGCTGTCCAGATCCTTTGGATCAACCTGGTGACAGATGGGTTGCCCGGTCTCGCGCTGGCGGTTGAGCCGGCGGAACGCGGCATCATGGAAAGACCCCCGCGGCCGCCCAGCGAAAGCATCCTGAGCCATGGCGTCGGCGCGCGGATTGTCTGGATCGGCGCGTTGATGGGGTTGGTTTCGCTCCTCGTGGGCCTCTATTACTATCGCCAGGATCCGAACGGGCCGTGGCAGACGATGATCTTCACCACCTTGACTCTGGCCCAGATGGGTAATGCCGTTGCGCTGCGCTCAGACAGGGAGTCGATCTTCTCAATCGGCTTCTTCACTAACAGGTTGATGGTAGCTGCCGTCACGTCGACGATCTTGCTGCAGTTGGCGTTGATCTACTTGCCTGTTGGCCAGCGATTCTTCAAGACGCAGTCGCTCGATTCGAGTCACCTTGTCGTCGGGTTGCTGGCCAGTGCGGTCGTCTTCTTTGCCGTTGAGTTTGAGAAATGGCTCTATCGGCGCGGCGTCCTGGGCAAGCAGTAGAGCGGCTCCAACCTAACCGAACACGATAGGCCTGAGCAGATCTCGATCGAGTGTGGCGAGACCGGCTTCGCCGGCCTCTACCAGCGCCGTGTAAACCCGCTCGGCATCTTCGCGGAGGCGGGCGACGTCCACGCCACGACAGACGTCCGGCAGTGGTTCCAGCCATTGCCGGACGCGCAACAGCATCTTCACCGCACCGCGATAATTGCCCCGTTCGATCTGGTGATAGGCGATGCCGATCTGGAGCATCGCCCGGTAGAGGTCGCGGCCCGGTCCCTGGTCGGCAACCCATGCTGCCTCCAGGCTGTCGTGGGCCTTGTAGTAGGCGCCGGCGTTGAACAGCTCGATACCCTCGCGGCCGAGGTCCGAGAGCGGCTCGGCGCAGGCGTCTTGGGCGGCAGAGCGATCCGGGACGCGAGCATAGCGCTCGAACAGGGCCGGCATGTCGTTGGTGAACCGCGAGCGGCCGACGATGAGTTCCGCTCCCAAACCCTGCGCCTCCTTCATCAGGGCCACATCCTCATGCGGCCCGAAGCCGATGATCGGAATTCGCCGCGTCGCCGGAGACGACTTGAGCGCCGGGATCCAGGTTGCCCAGGGGATGGACTTGTTGGTCAGGTCGAAGAGCAAGAGCGCCGGTTGAAGCGCCGTCAGGCGGTCGAAGAGCCGTCCTTCGCGGCCGTGCAGTCGCTCGCCCGGTGATTCCGGCGGGCCGTTGTCTTCGGGGACCGCGAGCGTGGCGGCCGACTCGATCCATTCGACCCGATAGCCCAGGTGGCGCGCAACCAGATCGATCTTGGTGGTGAACATCAGGTCGCTGACAAAAGCGACGATCAGTGGGGCGTTGTCCATGGCGGCGTCTCAGAAGTTGTCCATAGCTCGTGCCGGTGCGGGCATCCTCTCGCAGTCAGGCTTAGCGGGCGCGTCCGTCGGACGGCTCACTCATGCGAACGGGTTCTTGACCGGCACACCGGGCGCGACGTAGATCAGAAAGACGATGTGGCGCTCGCGGCCGTCCCTGTCGACCACGGTTTCAGGGATGTAGATGAGGCGCAGGTCCCGCGAATCGTAGCTCCAGAGCCGGTTGCCCAAATCGCGCAGTTGTGGCGCGAGCGGGTTGCGCGGGTTCTGCAGCAGGTGGTCCATGGCCTTCGCCACGGACTCTACGCACGTGCGTCGAAACGCCATCGGGATCGACTTGAGCGGGGCGATGAACTGGCGCGCCATGCCCACTTCCCAGCGCGGCGGCGCGACATACTGGCCGTGGGGCTTGAAGGCGCTGTCCCATAGCAGCCGCAAGGCGTCGGCGGCTCGGCCGGGGTGGGTGAAGGGCCAGAACGGTTTTGCGTCCCCGGTCGTCAGCCAGCGGGCATAGGTGTCCCACTCGGCCAGCCCGGCGCGGATGGCAGCCTGGTCAATCGGGGTGAGCAGCGGGTCATCGACGAGGGCCGGGAGGGGATCGAAGCTGATCTCGGCCGAAGGCGTTACGCGCGCCAGCGATGAGAGCGTCGCGTTGTGGTGGGCGATGATCTCGGTCGCGGCGACGACGCCGTCCGTCGTGCTGTGGGCGTCCGCGGCGACGACAACCTCGTAACCGCGGTCGAAGGCAACCCGTGCGGTTGCGTCGACGCCGAGTTCGGTCAGCATGCCGGCGATCACCAGGCGTGTCACGCCTCGTTGGGCCAGCGCCCCGTCCAGCGTCGTCTGGTAAAAGGCGTCGGGTGTGGTCTTCTCGATGACCACCTCCCCGGTTCTTGGGGCGAGCGAGGGGTGCAGGGCCCAGCCGTCGGTCCCGTGTTCTGTCTGACCGCCCGGGTGGCCGGCGTGCTGGATGAAGCACACCGGCGCGCCCGCCTCGCGCGCGGCCGCCAGCAAGCCCAGAATGCGCTCGAGGATGGCCCGGGCGTCATGGACGGGGTCCGGTTCGAACATCGACTGCTGGACATCGATGAGTACAAGTGCAGTAGACATAAAAAAGTGCCTTTGCGGATGATCTACGTTCGATTATAGAGCAGGGTGCAGACGGCCGCATCTGTGCGGGCGCCTGTCCCAGGCCGATCGCGGGCCACGCCGGGGGTCCCGGACCGCCGGCGAAGGGGCACGTCTTGCCCTTCTTCCCGATCCGTCCGGTGTTTTCGCCTTGACGGCGATGCCGGTAGAATCAGCGCAACACCATCGGCAGCCGGCCCAGATCGACGGCCGCGCGCCTGCGAGGTTAACCCGTGACCCAACCGCCCGCCTATGCCAGGCTCGTCTTCGCGCCCGTCGCTGATCCCGCGGCCGTTGTCCATGCCGGGGACGCACGCTTCACCCTCCTGACGTCCCGCCTCCTCCGACTTGAGTACAGCCCTACCGGGCGATTCGAGGACCGGCCCAGCCAGGCCTTCTGGTACCGCCGGCAGCCCGTGCCGCCTTTCCGGATCGCACAAGACGGCGACACGCTGGTGGTGACCACCGAGCACCTGGAGCTGCGCTATGCCGGGGCCGGGGGATTCACGCGCGACGCACTGTCGGTCTGCCTGCTGGCTGATGGGACGGTGTGGCACGTCGGCGATCCGCCTGCCGGCAACCTGCTGGGGACCTGCCGCACACTCGACGGCGCGGACGGGCCGGTGACGCTGCAGCCCGGCCTCCTGTCGAGGGAGGGCTGGGCCGTGGCGGACGATTCGGCCGCGCTGGTCTTCAATGATGATTGCTGGCTGGAGCCGCGCGAGGCTGCGCCCGGCACGCGGGACCTGTACTTCTTCGGGTACGGCCGTGACTACCGCTCCTGCCTGCGCGACTACTGCGCGATCGCCGGCGAGACGCCGCTGCTGCCGCGCTGGGCGCTTGGCAACTGGTGGAGCCGCTACTGGGCCTACAGCGATGAGGAACTCACCCATCTGATGGATGACTTCCGCGCACATGACGTGCCGCTGTCGGTCTGCATCGTCGACATGGACTGGCACCTGGTCGATGTCGGCCCGGGCATCAACGGCTGGACCGGCTACACCTGGAACCGGGCGCTCTTTCCGGACCCGCCCGGCTTCATCCAGCGGCTCCACGCGCGAGGGTTGCGGACTGCGCTCAACCTGCATCCGGCGCTCGGCGTGCGTTCCTACGAGGAGATGTACCCGGAGATGGCCCGCAGGCTCGGACTGGACCCGGACTCCGGCGAGCCGATCCCCTTCAACATCGCGGATCCGGCGTTCGCGCAGGCCTACTTTGACGTCTTGCACCATCCGCAGGAGGCTGACGGGGTTGACTTCTGGTGGATCGACTGGCAGCAGGGGACGCTGGCCGGGATGCCCGGCCTCGACCCGTTGTGGTGGCTGAACCACCTTCACTTCTACGACCTCGGCCGCGACGGCAAACGGCCGTTCATCTTCTCGCGCTGGGGCGGCCTGGGCAATCATCGCTACCCGATCGGTTTCTCGGGCGACACGATCGTCTCGTGGGCGTCTCTGGCCTTCCAGCCCGCCTTCACAGCCACGGCGGCCAACGTCGGTTACGGCTGGTGGAGCCATGACATCGGTGGCCACCAGCGCGGGACCGAGGATGGCGAGCTGTTCGCGCGCTGGGTGCAGTTCGGCGTTTTCAGCCCGATCCTGCGCCTGCACAGCACGAGTAACGCCTTTCATGACCGGCGGCCGTGGGGATACGACGCTGAGGTTCTGCGCGTGACGCGCGAGGCCATGCAGCTCCGCCACGCGCTCATCCCCTATCTCTACACCTGGTCATGGCTGAACGAGCAGACGAGCGTTTCGGCTATCCGCCCGCTCTATCACGATGCGCCGGACGAGGAAGCCGCCCATGCCTGTCCGCAGGCCTATCTGTTTGGCGACCTGGTCGTTGCACCCTATGGCGCGCCGGCCGACCCTGACACGCGGCTGAGCCGGCAGGTCTTTTGGCTGCCGGGCGGCGACTGGTATCACCTGTTCGACGGCGAGTACCATGCCGGTGGGGCGTGGTATGCGCGGCACGGGCGGCTCGATGATATTCCCGTCTTCGCCCCGGCCGGCGCGATCCTTCCGCTTGGCCCGCGCGCCGGGTGGGGGGGCGTGGATAACCCGGCGGCGCTGGAAGTGCACCTCTTCGCCGGTGCGGACGGGCAGTTCACCCTGTTCGAGGATGACGGCGAGACGCTGGCTTACCGGGAAGGTCGCCGGGCGCTGACCGGCTTCCGGCAACACTGGTCACCCGGGCGGCTGAGGCTGACGGTCGGCCCGGCTGAGGGAGACGTGTCTCTGCTTCCCCCGGAACGGGAGATCACGCTCATCATCCACGGCGTCAGCGCGCCGGCGGCTGTCGAGGCGCGGGTCAGCGGGACTGTCGCGGCTGTTGGCGTGGCGTATGACGAACCTCACGAGTCGCTGGCGGTCACCGGCCTGCGCCTGCGACCGGCCGAGCGCCTGGACGTGACGGTCAGTGCGGCCGCGGGGGCGTCTCTGCTGTCGCGACGCGACCGGACCCAGGAACGATGTCGGGCGATGTTGCATGCCTTCCGGCTGGAGACGACGGCCAAGAGTTTCATCGCGCAGCGGCTCTCACGGTTGGCGGCCGAGCCGGACGTGCTGGCCGGCGTTGCCCCGGCCCTGGCGTCCGGCCAGCTCCGCGCGTTGCTCGAGACCGCCCTGGGCGCCGGGGCCAACGTCAGCCGCGATCTGGATGGCGCGCCGCTGATCCAGCTCTGGAATAACGGCCGCAGACCGGAACCCCGTTACCGTCTGGCGACCTTCTCCGGCAGCGAGTGGCAGGAGGACAAACGTTACCGTTCTGAAAGCGGCGTCCTGCCGGCTTTCCGGGCCATCGTTCCCGACGGCGATCGCTGGCAACTGAAGGTGGCTTACGCAAACACGATGGCTTTCGACGTGCTGGTGGAAGAAGGGACGGGGCGGGCGGTGGCGGTGGCGGAGGGCGATTGACTTTTGGGACGCTCCCACTATAATCCGTCTGGATTTCTATTGGGTTGGCCGTCGGCAAGCTCACCGTTACTGTCAAAATTCGAGGCGATGTTCACCAACCGAAAGTCGAAGTTGGCGCAGTTATCGGTTGGACACCGAGGGGGTTACTGATCGCGGTGTCCGCGCTTCCTGACCCACTCACTATTTCCCCTTCGTGCGATTCTCGCGAGGCAAGACCCGTCCACAGGCTTGATTGGTGCGCCACACGGCGCGCGTTTCACGCGCCGATGCGCGCAATACCATGCTGAACGCGATCGTCACTGCGGCCGTCATCGGCCTTATGATCTTCCTGACCGCCCTGTTTGTGGCGGCCGAGTTTGCGACCGTCTACGCGCGCCGGACGAAGGTCAGCCAGCTGGCTGCCCAGGACGACGAGCTTGCCCGCGCCCTCCTGCCGATCCTGGAGGATCCCAAGCGACTTGACCGTTATGTGGCCGCCAGCCAGGTCGGCATCACGGTCAGTTCGCTGATCCTGGGCGCTTATGCCCAGAGCGCCATCGCGACGACGCTGGCTGACCCTGTCAGCGAGCTGCTGGCGGCGTTCGGACTGGCCTCAAGCCCGGAAGCGGCGGCGGCCGCGGCGCAGTCCCTGTCGGTGACGCTGGTCCTGCTGGGCGTCACGGCCCTGACCGTCGTCTTGGGCGAATTGTTCCCCAAGTCCTTAGCCATCCAGTACCCGGAAAGCATGGCGATGGCCCTGGTCTGGCCGATGCGGATCTCGTTGTTCGTTTTCGCGATACCGATCTGGCTCTTCAACGGCACGGCGTCGCTCATCCTGAGAGTGATGGGACGGTCGCGCGAAGAAGCGGCCGAGCGGCTGCACTCGGCGGCCGAGATCGAGTTGCTCGTGACGGAGAGCCATGAAGGCGGCCTGCTGGATGACAACGAGCGCCGCCTGCTACGCAACGCGCTTCGCTTGCGCGATCTCAGCGCCCGTCAGGTGATGGTCCATCGTACCCGGATGATCGCCGCGCCGTTGTCGACGGAAGCGGAGCGGCTGCTCCAGATCGCCATCGAAGGTGGCTTTTCCCGCATCCCGCTGTACCGCGAGTCGATCGACGACATCGCCGGCTTTGTCCACATCAAGGACGTGTTTCGTCTTCACGTCCGTGGGGAGAGCGACGTCAGCAGCGTCATGCGGGAAGTGCTGTACGTGCCGGAAACGCTGGCTGTGACCGACGTCTGGGAGCAACTCAACAAGCAGCGCCAGTATCTGGCTATCGTTTTCGATGAGTTCGGCGGAACAGCCGGGATGATCACGCTGGAGGACCTGATCGAAGAGATCTTCGGCGAGCTTCAGGATGAGTTTGACGACGAGACGGCCGTCATCGCTCGTGACAAAGAGGGTCGCATCTATCTGCGCGGCGATCTGCTGGTCACCGATGTGAACGAGTACCTGGAACTCGATCTGCCGACTGACAATGTCGACTCGCTAGGCGGGCTGGTGTTCAGCGGTCTCGGCCGCCCGCCGGTTGAGGGAGACGAAGTCGCGTTTGGCGATGTTGTCATGCGCGTCGAGAGCATGGAAGACCTATCGGTCGGTGAGGTGTCGCTGCGGCTGCCGCCCAGCGAGGATGGCGCGCCTTTCACCGAATGGGACATGGCCGACCATGAGTAAGCGTCGATTCTTGCTCATCGTCATCCCCGGCCTGAGCGTGTTGTCGATTGCCGCGGCCGCCCAGGAGATGCCCTCGCCCTCAGCGCTGCTGCTGCCGCTCGTGGTGATCATCGTCCTCGTCTTGCTCAACGGGCTCTTCGTCGCCGCAGAATTCGCCATCATTGGCGTGCGGCCGACGCAGATGGAAGAGAAGGCCGACCAGAACGCGGCCGCGCGCGCCGTCATGTCCGTCCTGGATTCCCGGCCGGCTCTGGACCAGTATATCGCCACTGCCCAGCTCGGTGTGACGCTCGCCTCGCTCGGACTGGCGATGTACGGCGAACCCGCCATCAGTCACTTCATCGAGCCATACCTTGAAGAGTGGTTCGGCGTGACGGCGGCGGCCGCGAACCGGATCGGCTACATCGTCGCGCTGTCCCTGTTGACCTTCCTCCACGTGGTCATTGGCGAAATGGTGCCGAAGGCGCTGGCCCTGTTGGATGCGTCCAATATCGCCATGGCGCTGGCTCAGCCGATGCGGATCATTGGCAAGGTCCTTCACTACCCGGTCGTCCTGCTCAACAAGATCGGAAACGGGTTGTTACGGCTGTTCCGCGTGCCGCTGGCTGAAGGCCACGACCGGCTGCTCGCCCCGGAAGAACTGGAACTGATCGTGGCCGAGAGCGCGGAGGGCGGGCTGATCGAGGACGAGGAAGAGGAGATCATCCGCAACATCTTCGACTTCAGCGAGCGGACCGTCGGCCAGGTCATGGCCCCGCGGCGCAAGATCCAGGCCATCCCGATCAATGTTGGCCTGAATGAACTGCTGAAGACGGTGACCGAAAGCAACCACAGCCGGTTCCCGGTCTACGACGGGGATCTCGACCACATCGTCGGCGTCCTGCACATGAAGGACCTCGTGCGACATATGGTTCGCTCCAGCGGGCCGTTCGACCTGCGGCTGATTCTTCGCTCGTCGGTCGAGGTCCCGGAGGACTTTCGCGTCGACACCCTGCTGGCGGCGTTCAAAAACCAGCGGCTGCACATGGCCATCGTGCGCGACGAGTTCGGCGGCGTGGCCGGCGTCGTCACGCTTGAGGACCTGGTTGAAGAAGTCGTTGGCGAGGTGCGCGACGAATTCGACCAGGAGCACGAGCCGTACCAGGAGCTTTCGCCGGGCGTGCTGGAGGTGTCGGGCGATTACCTGCTTGACTACCTGGCTGAGGATGTCTACCTGGGTGAAGAAGACGACCTGCCCGATGTGGAGACCGTCGCGGGGCTGATCATCTCCTTGCTGGGGCGGCCGCCGCGGGTCAACGATGAGGTGGTCGTGCAGGATAACGTGCGTTTTACGGTGCTGGCGGTGGAAGGGTTGGCAATTGTCCGGGTGAGAGTGGAGTTCCCGACCCCGGCCAATCCCCAGCCGCCCAATGCGCCGACCCCTGGGGACGGCTGACGCCCGGCGCGGCCGAACCCACACGATTCTGTGGAGGAACAATGAGTGTCATCCTTACCATTCACGGCCTTCTGCGCTGGCTAATCGCTATTCTGGCCGTGATCGTCATCATCAAGTTCGCTTATGGCTGGCTGGCCAAGAAGCCTTACGAACCGATCGACCGCGGGCTGTTGTCCGGCTATACGATTTCGATGGACATCAACCTCTTGCTGGGGCTTATCCTTCTGGTCGTCGGCGGGCTGCAGCCGATGTACCGGATCGAGCACGCGACGACGATGATCCTGGCCGTCGCGGCGGCGCACATGACGGCCATCTGGCGCAAGTCCGATGACCCGGCCAGGAAGTTCCGCAACCAGTTGTTCATGGTGTTGATCTCGCTGTTGCTGGTGCTGGTCGGCGTCATCCGTCTGCGCGGCGGCTTCATCTTCTAGCCCTTTCGGGCAGCGGCATGCCTGCACCGGACCGGGCGCACGTGCTCAGGCCGGACAAGCATAAGAGGGACGCGCCTCGCAAGACGCGTCCCTCTTTTCATTTGCGGGGACCGGCTACTTTCGGGTGGTCAGCCGTGCCTAAAGGGCGTAGAGCTCGCCGAACTTGGCGGTGGCATAACGCATGAAGGCGGTGTGGCTGAGCGGCCGGCCGGTCACGCGCTCTACCAGTTCTCCGGGCGTGAACTTGCGGCCGTGGCGGTGGATATTCTCGCGCAACCAGGCCACGAGCGCCCCGGTCCTGCCGGCGGCCAGTTCGGCAGCGATGGCCGGTTCCTGGGCCACGGCGGTTTCGTAGAACTGGGCGGCATAGAGGTTGCCCAGTGCGTAGGTTGGGAAGTAACCGAAGCCCGGTCGCGTCCAGTGGACATCCTGCAGGCAGCCTTGACGATCATCGGGCGGGACGATGCCGAGCAGCTCCTGCATCTTGTCGTTCCACGCTGCTGGCAGGTCGGCCACAGCCAGGTCGCCGTTGAGCATCGCCTGCTCCAGTTCGAAGCGCAGGATGATATGAAAGTTGTAGGTCAACTCATCGGCCTCGACCCGGATGAACGATGGCTGGGTCTTGTTGATGGCCCGGTAGAAGTCTTCCGCGGAGTGGTCCGACAGCGCTTCGGGGAAGGTGCGCTGGAGCTCCGGGAAGTGGGCCTGCCAGAACCCGCGGCTGCGGCCGACGATGTTCTCCATCATGCGCGACTGGGATTCGTGGATGCCGAGCGACGTGCCGCGGGCCAGTGGCGTGCGCGAGAGTGACTCGCCCGTGCCCTGCTCATACATGGCGTGGCCGCACTCATGCAACGTTCCAAAGAGCGCGGGGCAGAGGAAGTCCGGGTACCAGCGCGTCGTGATCCGGGCGTCATTTCGGCTGAAGCTGCTGGCGAAGGGATGGACGACTGTGCCGAGGTGGCCGCGGTTGAAATCGTAGCCGATGGCGGCGGCAACCGTCCGGGCGAAGGTCTTCTGCTTCTCGACGTCATACGGCTGGTGGAGCAGGCTGTCGTCGAGGCTGACGGGGCTGGCGTCGATCGCTTCGCGCAGGGGGACGAGGTCTCGCTTCAGATCGCTGAAGATGGCCCGGACCTCGGTCGTCTTCATGTTCGTCTCGTACTTGTCGAGGAGGGCGTCATACTTCTCGTCTTCATAGCCGTAGTGCTCGGCCATCTCCTGGCACAGGATGACGACCTGTTCCAGGAAGGGGCGGAAGACGGGGAAGTCATCGTCCTGCCGGGCCTTCAGCCAGGCTTCACGCGCTTCGCCACTGACCGCCGACATGCGGGCGACGAACTCAGCCGGCAACTTGCGGGCATCGCCATAAGTGCGCCGCACGAGGCGAATGAGGCTGGCCTCGTCGCTGTCATACGGCGCGCCGTTCATCTCGGCCGCGGCCCGTTCGATCAGCTCGCCCGTCTGGTCGTCAGTGAACATCTCGTGGATGAGCCGGCTCAGCGTGGTCATCTGCGCTGTGCGCTCGACATTGCCGGCCGGCGGCATATTGGTCTCGCGGTCCCAGGCCATGAGCCCGAGGGCCTTGTTCAGGTCGTCGATCTCACGCACGCGGTTCAGCAAGGACTCGTAGTGGGACATGAGGGGTACTCCGATAGGGATGAGATGGCGCTGCAGGCGCGCCTCGGCATCAGTTTATCCCCCTGGACTGGCTTTGTCATTCGCGCGGTTCCGTCGCCGGTCGCGGGCCGTGCGTGGCCGGGCGGCGCTGCCCGCGTTCCGTGAGTCGCTAGCAGATCGCCGGCAGGTCGTGGAGCAGAGGCAGCAGCGCGGATGCGACTGGGGAAACGAGGCCGGCCGCGCCGACCTGCTCGATCGCCCAGTTGGCGAACGTATACACAGCGTAGCAAGCGGAGGCGGTCAGCAGCACAGCCAGAACGACGAACAGGAAGAGGCAACTCCCGGCGCATCCGGCGCTGCGCTGCGGCAATACGCGGACCTTGGAGCCGGGTGGGGGGCCGTCGGCCTGGGCGGTGCGGCCGACCGGCACGTGCGCCGGCGGCGGTGGCGGGGGAGGGACGCCGCGCGTGGCACGCGGTGTCTCCGGGGTCTGGTCGATGATCCGCGGTCGGGGCGCGGGGCGGATGACTGTGCGCCGCGGGTCTTCTGTCACCGGTTGGGTGTCGGGCACGCCGGTCACAAGAGGGGCGCTGGCGCCGATCGCGCCGGCGCCGCGACAGCCGTAAGCGGTGCACCGGTTGCCGTTGGCCTGCCAGCAGTGGACATGATGGCGCGCGCCGTCTTCGGGACAAATGACGATGTCGTCACCGGCGTCGAACGCCTGCTTGCACAGGGCGCACGTCTGGCCCACAAACTGGGACTCGCCGCCGAGACGGATAGCACGGACCATGGGGTTGATTGTGAGGCGGGCTGAGCGTTAGCCGACCTTGATCTGGTCCATCAGCCATTTGATGAACCGGTCCCACAGTGTGGGCTGGTTCATGCGCTCGACCTGGCGACGTTGCTGTTCTTTCAGGCGCTTGTTGACGCGCTGCGGGTTCGCGCCATTGGCCGGCACGGCCGACGGCGCGGGCAGATCGGTATAGCGGACCTTCAGAACGGGCTTGTTGCTCTTGCCGTACACATGGAACTTGTCGTGGTTGCACCCCAGCACGGCGCACTTGCCCCCGCTTTGTTCCCAGCAGGCGCGATGATAGAGCGTGCCGCACTTGTCGCAGACGATTGGCACGAGCGCGGCGGTGTGGCTGTGGTTTTCCACCGCACTGCCGCAAATGGGACAGCTCAGGCTGAGGCGGTTGGCCTCGCTGATGTCTACTTCCGTGATCCGGATGGGCGGGTTTTCTTGTTCTTCCATGCCAGGCAGGCCGGAGGACGCGGGCGCGCTACGCGGAATGGTCTGATTGTGACCGTTCGATCGTGCCGTTTGTTCCACACTGACTGCATCTCGATTATACACGAAACTCAGGCTCCTGACCCGGCAAGGGACCGGCCTTATCGGCCGCTCACCGCCGCGCCCTCGTGTCCACTTACCATGAATCGGCGGCCCAATCCGGCCAGGCAAAGTCGTAGCGGTTGACCTTCGTCTTCTCCCGATTCCAGCAGAAGAAGCCGCTCGTCCGCGCCCGCGGGTCGAGGACGTAGGCCGTGTGCCAGACCTGGGTGAAGAAGTTCTGGTGGATGAACAGGTCCATTCCCGACAGGAAGATGCCGAAGCCGGGATGGGTGTGATACCAGCCAACCATGACGGCCGTTTCGTTCGGGTAGCGCTCGGCCAGCGTGTCGTTCAGGTAGCGCCAGCTGTCGGCCGTGTAGGTAACGCTCGCGCCGTTCATGACGGTGTATTTGGCGGCGATGCTGTCAATGATGTGGACGACATAGCGCCCGTCCGGTTGTTTCTCCGGCCGGCCGCCGATCATCACCCCGGCTACCTCGCGGTCGAGGCTGCTGAGGGCATGGGCCTGCATGGCCCGGAGCGGCGGTTCGTCGAGCAGGATATCGACCGCGGCCCAGGTGGGCGTGCCGACGCGCAGGCGCTGACCGGCGACGCGGACGCGCGCTTCACTGCGAATGATGGCCGGAGCGGTGACCGCTTCCTCTTCGGGCTCGGCGCTTTCGAGGATCTTGACAGTGCTCGGCAAATCTGCCTTCGCCGGCGCCGGTCCGGCAACCGGCTGTGGCGCGGTTGCGGGCGCGGGCGCGAGTGCGGGCTCCGAAGGCGGGACCGTGGCTTGCGGCGCAGCGTCTTCCGCAGGTTGCGGGGAGGGGGCAGGCGCTTCCGCCTTCGCCTTTTCGACCTCCGCTTCCACGACCGCCTTCTCGGCAGGCGCTTTCGCCTTCCTGGCGGGCTTCGGCGGGAAAACGATGGCCTGCTCCAGCCAGTCGGTCACTTCCTCGGCCGCTTTGCCTTCCGCGTCCAGCCGCACCAGCTTCACTTCGACCTGCTCTTCATCGTTCAGAGCGTGAAGCGTGATCGTCTGACGGGTTTGCCACACCTCCGCCTCGAGGGTATTGGCGAAGGTCCGCAGTTCGGCCAGCGTGCAATCGGCCAATGGCTTGACTTTGCCGTTGACCGGCACGCCATCGGTCGGGGCCAGGATGAGCGTGATCGTCGCTTCCGCGTTCTCACCCGGGATGGTGAGCTGTAACTGGGCGACGTAGTGAACAGGGAGATGGGTCTCGGTCATGGGTCAGCTTGCTGCCTTGCGACAGGGTCGGCTCGTGTCAACGGGCGACCGTCACCGCGACGACGCAGGCGCTGGAACCAGCCAGGCGTATGTTGTTGTGGTCGACGGCCGACAGGCGCAATTCATACGGCCCGGCAGGCAGGGCGGACGTATCCCACGCCGCCAACTTGCCGAGCGCGGTATCTCGATTGGTTTGATCGACCAGCGTCCACGAATCTCCGTTCAGGGGGCGCATGTCTACCTGGTAGCGCCGGGCAGCGTCGACGGCCGCTGTACCGACAAGCGGCACCTCACCCGTCACTGTCGAACCGGCGATCGGAGCGATGATACGCAGTCGCGGGTCCGGGCACGTGGTGCCCGCCGGACCGCTCTGCTGGTTGGCTGCCAGGGCCAGGACCGTGTCCTGGAGCAGTTGCGTGCGCTGCCAGAGGGGCAGGACGACGGCCGCGCCGAGCAGCAGGATCGACAGCAGGGCCAGGGCCGCCAGACCCAGCCCGAATTCGCGACCGGGAAAGCTGTAGCGGCCGCCTCCGCCCGGCATGAAGATGTGACTCGGCGCGTTGCCGGATGGCGACGGAGGCTCGTAGGAGGTATCCCACACCGCCGTGCGAACGATACGCCAGGGCGTCAGCGGCGTCGGCTGGCGTTCGGGCAACTCGTAGAAGCCTTCATAGGGTGTCAGCACACCATTCAGCCAGCCGAAATATGCCGCCTCTTCCCGGACGGGGTCAACGACGAGGCCGACGTGCCAGGGCTGGGTGAACGCCGCCGAGTGGACGACGACGTCGTCGCTCGAATAAAAGACGCCGAGGTCGGGATGCGTGTGGAACCAGCCGATAATATCGAGGTCGGGATAGTGGGTCGCTTTGTCCCGGTGCAGGTGCGACCATGAATCGGCCGAGAAGGTGAAATGGATCGGCCCGTGATCGCCGCTGACGGCCGGAAGGGCGGCCATGACCTCGATCACGACGCCTCCGCTGTGGCGGTAGGCCCGGCCCAGCAGCGCGCCGCCCAGCTCGACGCTGTCATCGCTCTGGCTGTGGGCAGCGACCTGCAGGATCGCCTGCTGGTGCATCAGCACGACCGGGGCGCCCTCGACCGGGACGCGACCGTGCAGGTGCCACGTCTCGACCGGGGCGGGAAGCGGCCGCTCGGACAGCTGGGCGAGGCCTTCCGGCGCACCGGGTGGAGCCGCCACCGCCTCCGGACGGACTGGCTCAGCCGGTGCAGTCATCCCCGCAGCAGGCTGCTCAGAGGATGTTGATACCGAATTCATCCGAGTCCCCGTCACCGATCTTGATCAGGTCTGAAATGGCCTGACCCTTCAGGTCGCGACGGTCGATGGGGAAGAGCGTTTTTCGCTGAAGCGCCCATGTCGCCGCCTTCGAATTCATCGGATCGCGTGGCTCGTAGTTCTTGTACTGGACCATCTCACCCAGCGTCAGCAGGAGTTCGTCCAGCGTCTTGGCCGGCCACCACGCGCCGATGCAGACAGCCCCGGTGATGTGGATGTTCGGGTGAAAGATCGGCGTCAGCCACTTCAACTGGGGCTGCTTATACGGGTATTCAGCGTGCAGGTAGATGCTGACGTCATGCTGGTCGCGGTAGACGGGCTGGCCCGACGTGCTGACGCTCTCGACACCCTTGCAGGTGTAACGGATGAGGTACTTCTCCGGCGGGTCGCCTTCTGTCCTCACGACGTGGATGAAATCGCTGCGATCCACCAGTTCGCGCACGCGCTGGTAATCGTTGCGTAATCTGGTCTCGCGAATGTCGAAGGCCATATCATTGCCTCAGTCATCATGCGCTGCGGATCGTTCCGGGGACCGTGTGTCCGGGGGAAACACAACGCCTTCTCAATACAAGAGTGAGGCCGGGAGGTGGGTCAGCCCCACCCACCGGCCACGCCTTCAAACGCCAGGTCAGTGGCGCGGTGCGGTTGCTGTTGCGCGCCCAGGTACACGCTTAGCCTGGACGGGAGACAGACGGCCGTTTACCCCGCAGTGACTTCCGGAAACAGGCTGAGGATGTCGTCCTCTTTCACGCCCGCGTCCGCCAGCGATTCATCGTCGCCCAGGCGCTTGCCCGAGGAACGATGGTCGAGGCGATAGGTGATCGGGTTGGCGCCCTGCGTCGTCGGCAGGCCCATCTTGCTCACCAGCGCCGGGATCAAGCGCCGCATCGGCACATCATCCGGCAGTTCAACGGGGGTCTTCTTCGATCCGGTCGGATCGTAAATGATTACTTTCGTGCTAGCCATTCTGTCTCAAGCCTCCATCGCATGATTCAAACACATATACGCAGAACCGCCGTCCCGGTTGCATCACAGGGGAGCCAATCGGGCGCGGGGTTGCCTCTGTCTCAGGAGAAGCGCAGGAAGGTTTCCCGGTCTCCCGTCAACTCATAATAAACGCTCTCGCTACCGTTGCGAGCGCGAACAATGCCAAGCGGAGGCGTGTCTACCTCCGCCAGCGTCCGTCCGAGGAAATCCTCGTCGCCGCTGATGCGGTGGGTCAGGCGCATGTCGCGCCGGCCGCCGCACGTCGGGCAAACGGCCGCATCTTCATAGAGCCGGGCCATGCGCTGGAACACCGGCGTTTCAACCTTGCACGTATCGCAGACCATCGACACGACCAGCTCGCCGTCGAACTCCAGCACTGCCTTAGGCCCCAACTGCTCGCGGGCGACCGAGAGTAATTGCTCCAAAGTTGTACCGGCAGCCGTGGCCTCCGGCAACTCGACGATCGGGTCAAGCATCGAATGGCTCATGCACATCGGCTTGACCGGATACTCGGTGACATAGATGTCGTTTGTCAGGCCGTTGATCATCAGCGCTTTGCCTGGCTGGACTTCCATGTTGTGAATGAGCTTCAGCGCCTCCTGCGTCTGGAATGCGGCGACGATCGAAGCGCTGGTCGGCGTGGTCGGCACCTTGCCCTGCAAGATGTCCTGGCGAGCCAGGAGCGGGCAGGAATAGCGCAGATTGATGATCTGGTAGTCCAGGTCAGTCAGCGTGCACTCATAGCACGCCCCTTCCCCGGGCCGGAACACGCGAACGATGCCCATCAGCTCCTGGATGGCCCCATCGATCCAGGGCCGGTTGACGGCCCAACTGAACCGGTTGATGGACAGACGGGCCTCTCGATTGTCGAGGCAGCCGATGATGGCGTCGACATGACGAAACACGCCCAGGCCGAGTTCGAAGTTGATGTTGCCATGCCAGGGCATGACGTTGACGTCGGGGTTGAGTGCCTTGGCCGCTTCGGCCGCGGCGTCCACCTTGCGGCGGCCGCGGTCGCTGCTCCGGAAGAGCACCGACCGGCTCAGGTTGCTGTCTTCGATGGTATCGAAGTCGGCGATCAGGATATTGCCGATGCCCATCAGTGCCAGGTTCTTGATGACCTCGTTGCCCAGCGCGCCCGCGCCCACCACCAGGACCGTCGCATTCCGTACGACGTCCTGCTGCCACCAGCTAATGTACCCGAAGGTGTGGTAGCGGTCGCTATCGGGATCGGTGATGACGATTGTTTCGGTCGTCTCCGTTGGTTCGGTCATTGACTCCTCAAGACAGAGATCGGTGGCCGGCGTCCAGGCGCTACGCCTGTCGCCCTGCCGGCACGGGTCGCCGTCCTCGCGTTATCCCACGTTTGTCAGCGTCGAGACGAAGTTCTGCGCCACGACCAGCTGCCCTTCCGGCGCGTAGGCCACGCCGATGCCGACGTGGGTCCAGACCGGGTTGAGTACATTGGCCCGATGGTTGTTGCGGCGTTTTGGCTGATTCATGAATGCCTTGTGAACCTCCTCGATGCCGCCGCGGCCGTGGCTGGCCGGCCCGTACACCACGCCGATGTTCTCCCCACAGGCCAGGTAACTGATCCCGGCCCGGTCGAGGCGCTGGCCGACGGTGACGCCCTCGAGCGTCGTGTGGGCCACATACCGGCGCCGGAGCATGTCGGCCGCGTGGCCGCGGGCGACGGCCGCCGCGCCGGGATGCCAGCGCAGAGGCCCGCGCCCCAGCCACCTCGGCAACTCGTCAGCCCGAACGCTGTTGACCAGGGCGAACATGTACTGCTCCAACTCGGCCACGACCTCGGGCCCGGCCGGCTCGAAGGCAGCCACGTCCTCGGCGCTGATCAACAGCCGTTGGCCGGCCGATGTCCCGGTTGCCGGCGGCTCCGGCGCTTCTTCCGGGACGTCCTCCAGACCGATGACAAGCGCCGGCGGCGCAACCGGATAGGCCAGCGCGCCGGAGATGTCGTCGTCAGTCAAGCGCAACGGCTCGCCCATCAGCTTATGACTTCAGCGTCCGGTAGAACGGCAGGATGAACAGCGTCCGGTCGGCATTGAGGGTGATCGACTTGCGCTCAACCTCGCCGCCGAAATCGCGCGGCCAGGTCACATCCACATCGTACGTCAGCCCACTATCCAGGCGCACCGGCAACTCGCACAGGAAGTGACCGTCCTGGTTGGTCGTGCCGGCCACAAAACGTTTCGCGCCTTGCGAACTGACACGCACCTGCAGGCCGTAGAGGCCGGGCCCATCCGGGTACTCCTGGATGACAACGCGAAGTTTGGTCGTCAGCGGACCCGGTTTCTTGCCGCGCGACGACGTCACAGCCCGGGGATTGGCCGTGACAGCCGGACCGGGCATCGTGACCCCGGCCGGCGGGCTCGTCGGCATCGGCGGCCGTTGCGGGGCGGCTGGCTGCGGTGGTTCCAACTGGCTGGCATCGATACGAATGGCTGGTTGAACAGCGGGCGGCTGGGTCGGCGGCGCAAGATCCGCATCGCTGATGCTGAGCGGCTCGGCGCGACTGACCGGGGCCGGCGCGTCCTCCGACTGGGGGTCAACCTTCACGGTGTCGCGCGAATACTCGGGGTAGCGCACGGGCACCGGCGGGCGGTAGTACGGCAGGATCGGCTGCAGCGACTCGTTCGCCTGCAGCGTGTTCAAGTCAGGTGCGCTGCCGGCCGCTGGCTGGTACGCCACTTTGCGGCTCAGTTTGTCGCGCTCGGTTGCCCCGCGCTGCACCTGCTGCCGGATGAAGTAGGCGGCCCGCTTCAGGACCTGGCCGGCCGGGCTATAGGGATCGGGCGGTGATGCCGGATCGAGCTGGTCCAGCCGGAAATCGCTGCGGAAGGCATGGGCAGCAATGGCCAGCGCCAGCCAGGAGGTGACAGGCAGCTTCTCCGGCACGCCACCCTGGGCCGCGGCAATGGCCAGGCCGTTGATGTCCTCTTTTTCGGCCAGACCTGTCTCGCGCAGCAGGTCATAAAGCGCCAGGCGGGCGGCCGGCTCGCTCTCGACGAGCTGGTTGAAGCTCGCTCGAGTCGGTTCGTCGAGCAAGTTGGCCGCGATCAGCAATGCCCGGGCGCGTGATTCCGTGAACGGCTCGTTGCCTTCGTTCAAGTCGGCGTTCAGCCACTCGAGCAGGCGACCTGAAAAGACCGAAAGCTGCGGCCGGGCCGGGATGGCTTGGATTTGCTTCAGCGCTTGGTCGGTCATGGCATATTCCTTGGGAGGGTGACCCGCTCCCGGCTACTGGAGAACCGGTCACCCGTCATCGTTCCGTCTCAGAGGCCGCTAGATGGCGAGATTCACTTCCAGGCTGTGCAACCCGTCCCAGACGCGCATGAGTTCCTCCAGGTCGGATACAGACTCCAGGTCGACTTCCATCGCCTTCCGCAGTTCCGGCTTGTGGAGGTTGCGGTCGTGCTGGCGCAGCATGGGCTTGACCAGGAGATTGTTGAAGTCACGCTCGGCCTTCGTGGCCTCAAGCCAGAACAGACGGCGCAGGCGCGGCAGCAACTGGTCATCGCTGAACAGGTCGTCGATGATGGCCCCGAAGATGCGGTTGACCTTCACCGCGACGTTGTCCAGGAGGTCAGCGTAGCTGGTTTCGAGTTCGGCCTGGGACATGGTCGCGACCTGGGCCTTCTCTTCTCCGAAGAAACTGATGTCGAAGTCCGCCTGGACGGCCTGCGCCCCGCCAACGGGCTCGTCGAGGATGTTGATCGTGATCTCCTCTTCGACGGCCGCCGGCGCCTCGACTGGCGCGCTGTTGTTGCTGCTCGTCAGATGCGGCATCGAGGCGGCGATGTCGCGCGCCACGGCTTCCGGACCAAGCAGGGCCACGTCGAGCAGGCGCTCGTTGGTGGGCAGTCCCAGTTCCTTCTCACCGACCTCAAGTTTGGCGTTGACCGAACGGTCGGGTTTCATCAACTCGTACATCGTCGCTTGCTGGCAGATGTAGCGGAAATTGCGGCCGATGCGGCCGACCAGGGCCCGGTAGGCCGGCTCCAGTCCGACGGCGCTATCGACCTCGCCCGGCACCGTGTAGGTATAGGCCTGGCCGTAGGTCGCGCGTTCGAGCCGCGCGAGCAACTCGTGGGCTTCCAGCGTGCGCTCCAGTTCGGCCGTGATGACGTCCGCCACTTCCGGCATGAACTTCGAGACGGAGTCCTGCATCGTCAGTTCGACCTGGAACAGGATGCGCTTGATCGGGACCTCGATGCCACTGGTGCCCCAGATCAGGTTGTCATAAGTAACGTCGCGGCCGTCCCAGTACTCGGTGCCGTAGTTCTCCAGCAGCATTTCGACTTCGCGCTGGACGGCGTCCTGGACCATGCCCTTGACGCCGTTGAGCGTCGGCCGCAGCAGCGTCCGGAAACGTTCGTCGCTGTTCGTCCGGCTGCTCAGCTCGAGCAGCGCGTTATGGAACGAGCGCGGGAGCTCCTTCTGCTGGCGGGCCAGCACGTTCTCGAAGCGACGCTCCTGCAACTGCTCCCAGCTGGTCGAGAAGGGCGGCTGGACGCCGCGCGCTGCCAGCTGCTTTTCATAGTAGAAGCGCAGCGCCTGGAGGGCATTGCGGGTGCGGGTGGCCGCTTCGCGCAATTGGCTGCGGACGCGCTCGTGCTGGATGAAGTGGATCAGGCTGTCGCGCAGCAGCGGCACCTCGCTCAGGCGGAGCAGTGCTTCCTTCGTGTCCGGGTCGAGCGGGTCTGTCCCGCTGACGTTGCCCAGCTGGTCCTTGAAGACCTTCAGGATTCGCTCGGTCTCGCTGGCGAACTCGTGCGGCGCATGCTCCGGGTCCTGGACATAGAGGGCCGGTGGGGCCATAACCAGGAAGTAGGGACGGTTGTGGCCGCGGCTGCCGTAGCGCTCCCAGTAGTTCGGGGCGATGTAGCGGGTGACTTCCTTGACCTCAAGTTCCGCCTGCGGCAGGCCTGAATTCAACCGGTCGAAGGCCTGGCGGACGTTGGCGCCGTTAACAACCATGAAGATCTTGGAAGCGGCCTCGTCGAGGTCGCCGCCGGACAGACCGAACAGCCGGTTTTCCTTGATCCAGTTGACGGCCGACAGCGCCTTCATCTCGTCCACGCGCTGGCGGCCGGCGTCGGTCACAAGGACGATCATCGCGTCCTCGCGCTTCATCTCTTCCAGGGTGATGGCTTCGTGCAGCTTCATGCCGGCACCCAGGCCGGGCACGTCGACGATGCGCAAGTACCCGTTCATCAACAGGTTCGGCACGCCGGTGCGCGGCTGGACGCGGAAGGTGGCGGACTTGATCAGGCGGATTTGGCGCTGCTGCGTGCCCTTGAAGCCATCCTCGCGCAGGTGCTTCAGCGACTCCTCGTCCTCGAGCGGCAGGCTGACGGGCGGGGGGGTCCCGGCCTTGTACAGCTCCTTGTTGTGCTCGTAGGAGTCGATGCAATCGAGCAGGATCTCGAAGTACTCGTCCCGCTCAGTCTTGGCGTTCTCGCGGCCATCCTCCACCAGCGCCTGGATGTCCTTGCGGGCCTGTTCGCGCTCGCCCGCGTTGGTGATGTCGAAGCTCTCGATCTCGGCCAGTTGGCACAGACGGCGGACGCGGGCGGCGAACTCATCCTTGCTCCAGTAGGTGAGGACGAGCGATTCGGCTTCGTCTTCGGCCGCCTGCTCGATGTAGACGATCGTGCCGGTGACGGCCGTTACCGCGCCGGTGGGAAGCAGGTTGCGGCCGAGCAGCGCGTTGATCAGCGTGCTCTTGCCAACGCCCGTGCCGCCAAAAAAGACCAGCGTATAGGTGCGCTGGGCCAGGATCTTCTGGGCTTCTTCAATGCTGAACTGGGCCTGGGGCACGGCGCGGATGAGGTAATCCCTCGTCCGGTCAATGGTGCCCTGCAGCTCAACCCACTGCTCCACCTGGGCGGGGCTGATGAAGGGGAGTTCCTCCAACGAGGCCCGCAGAGATTCGTTATCGTTCTTACTCATCGTCATTTCCTCTTTGGCCGAGATGTCCTTGCCTGTACTCGGGTGGGGGCAGCGCGCAAGGCTGCTCCTGCACTACCAACAATTACGTTGACCAGCGGGAAAGGTTGCACTCCGCCGGCAGAGACGACATGACGGATCGGACGGCAGCGCTCGTCTGGCCTGCTTTTCGCCTTCGATCCTGTCCATTTCACGCCAAGCCTGTTGATTTTTGTCGCTGCGTATGCTAAGGTACGTATGACGCATTGCGTTATAGAGTAGACGATGATTCTCGTGCCCGATACTGAACGCCATAAGACCAAGACCGGATTGACGATTGACGTCCGGCCCCTGAGGGCTGACGATACGCCGATCCTCCTTGAGATCTTTGAGAATCTAAGCGAGGATAGTCGCTACAGCCGTTTTCAGCAATCGCTCGAGCAAGTCGAGCCCGAGCGGCTGTGGCACGAAGCCGAGCAGATCCTCGACACGACGCTCCGCGATGGCTTCGCGCTGCTCGCCTTCACCGATCGTCCCTGGCTGGAGAACCAGGCTGTGGGCGCTGCGCGCTATGTGCGGAACGCCTCCGGCGAAGCAGAGGTCGCGATCACGGTCATCGATGAGATGCAGGGACAGGGAATCGGCTCGATTCTCCTGAAGCTTCTCATTGACCATGCCAGGCAGGAAGGCGTTCACCGCCTGATGGGTGTGGCGATGAACAATAATCCACGCGTGTGGGCGCTCGTTCGCAGCTTGCCCTATCGTGTCACCCGCCAGATCGAAGGAACGTACACGATCGTCGCCATCGACCTCGATGATACTGCCCACGATGGCCGGCTAGATGCCGCGGACCTCAAAAGGTAAGAGCATCAGCGGCCGCCCGGACAGAGTCTTGAGCTGCTCGCCGCTCAGCAACTCGGCCAGTTGCTCCAACGCGCCTGCCTTTGGCGTTTGCGGGATGACGTAGCCGGCGCCCCTGGGGTGCAGGTTAGAGACGGCCACTCGCTCCGTTGACTGATCCACCTCGATCCCGGCCAGTTCCGCCGCAAGCCGGACGGCGTCGACGAAGTCCCCATGACTATCGACAAGCCCGTGCTGGGCCGCCTGCCTGCCGGTCCAAACGCGGCCCAGGCAGATCTCATCGAGGCCATCAAGCGGCAGCTTGCGGCCGGCGGAGACCACTTGTTTGAACTGGTCGTAGGTCTGGTGGATGGTCCGCTCGAAGATGTCCCGCTCGGCGGCCGTCAGCGGTTTCTGCTCGGCATAGAGGCCGGCATGCTCGCCCCGCTTGAGCGTCTGGCGGTTGACGGTCAGGTGCTCGTAGAGGGCGCTGGTGCTGATCCGGGCGGTGATGACCCCGATGGAGCCGGTGATCGTCGCCGTCTGGCTCATGATGTGGCGGGCCTGGGCGGCAACATAGTAGCCGCCGGATGCGGCGATGTCACCCATGTAGACCACAACCGGGATGCGCCGGGCGACCTGCTCCACCTGGCGGCCGATGAGGTCCGATGCCAGCGCTGAACCGCCGCCCGAATCAACGTGAAAGATGAGCGCGGCCAGGTTCGGCATCTTCTCCGTCTGGCGCAGCAGGCTGACGAGCGTCTGCTCGCCTGCTACTTCTCCGCCCAGGAACGGGATGGGCAGGTCGACCGGCGGCGTCCGGCTCGGGCCCATCATGATCATCCCTTCAAGACTGATGACGCCGATGAACTTGCGCGTCGGCCGCCGTACCTTCTCCAGCATCACGCTGCGCGCCTCGCGCCACGACTTGAGAACCGGCCCCTGCGGGGCGGCCTGCTCCTGCTGATCGCGCGCGCCGTTCCCGGCGGTCTGCTCCTTCATTTCCCTGGCCCCGGCCGATTTCAGCCGCCGGGCCAGCACCGGCAGCAATTCGTCGTCATAGGCGACTGCGTCGACCAGCCCGGCCGCCCGCGCCGCCTCGGCGCTGTGTGGGGCGCGATCGATCAGCTCGCGGATAGTCTCGAGCGGCAGGTTCCGGCCCTGGGCCATCCCCTGGATGGCGGTCTCGAACTGGTCGTCCAGCAACCAGTCGAGTTGCTGCCGCTGTTCATCTGACATCTCGGACCGGCCCAGTTGGTCGAGGGCGGTCTTGTAGGGGGAAATCTGGATGACGTCGGCCTGAACGCCGATGCGGGCCAGGGCGTCCTTCAGGAAGACGACTTCGGTGAACAGGCCAAGCGCTTCAAACTGGGCCGAAGGCGGGATGATGATCGCGTCGGCGGCCGTCGCGGCGAAGTAATTGCCGAGGCTCAGGTAAGGTGTGTAGACGACAACATCCTTGCCGCCGGCCCGCAGCCGTTCGACGGAGCGGCGGAAGTTCTGCAGGGTGGCCAGGCGGGCCGAAAAGCCGCGGAAGATCAACAGCACGCCGCCGACGTTCTCGGCGTCGAGGATGGCGTCGACCTGGGCGTTCAGTTGCTCCAACGTGTACGGGCTTGGCCGGCCGATCGGCAGCCGGCGCTCGATGAAGCCGCGCGGTGGGCCGTTGCGTTCGGGAAGCGTACCGCCAATGGGCCAGACGATGTAGTCAACGCGGGCCTTGCGACGCCGTCGCTGCCAGTTGCGAAACTCGGCTCCGACCAGATGAAGTTCGGTCCTAAGATCGGATGGGATGTCTCTCAGGTTCTGGCCGACCTCGGTGAAAAAGCCAGGTGTGTCGTTCGTCGTGAGCATGCATCAATCCGGGAGAGTGCTACACCCGATGATAGTAGACCAGGAAGGATTGGCAACAAGCCCTGACCATCCTCTCACGGTCATGTGGCGCGAGACCGGCGGCGGGGCTACCATACATCGTTCGGGCAGGCGCTGCGCTTCCCTGGCTTCACATGAACGTCCTGATCTTTGCCAACGGCGTGATAAGCGACCCGACCTGGGTGACACCACACCTTGAAGCGGCGGCCGTCGTCATCGCCGCCGATGGCGGCACGCGCCACCTGATGGCGCTGGGCTGGCCCCCCGATGTGGTGATCGGCGACATGGACTCGCTGTCGGTCGAGGCGGAGGCGATGATCCGCGCATCCGGGGCAGAGACGCTCCAATACCCGCGCAGCAAGGACGAGACCGATCTTGAACTGGCGCTGCTCTACGCCATCGATCGCTATCCCGGACACGACATCCTGGTCCTGGGCGCTATGGGCGGCCGGCTGGACCAGACGCTGGCCAACATCCTGCTCCTCGCTCACCCGGCGCTGGACGGCCGTTGCGTCCGCCTCATCGAGGGCCGGGAGACCGCCTGGTTGGTCGATCACGAGACGACCATCGACGGCGCGCCGGGCGATGTCGTCTCGCTCATCCCGCTTGACGGCCCGGTTCATGTCGCCGAGACCGGGGGGCTGCGCTGGCCCCTGCGTGACGAACACCTGGAGTTCGGCCCTGCCCGCGGCGTCAGCAACGAGATGACGGCTGATAGCGCGTACGTTCGCCTGAACAGCGGGCGCCTCCTCTGTATCCACACAAGCCAGTAGCCGGCGCGGCCTGCGTCCGACCGAACCGCCAAACCCGGCGTCCGGTGGCAATCGCAGTCCCGGCCGACTATACTACGCGGCGCGCCGGTGGCAGAGTACCCGGCAGACCAAAACTGCGGCGGTCGCAGCACCCGCCTGAACAAAACAAAGGAGTCACGTGAATAGTGTGAGGAGTGAGGCTGTTACAGCCCGGGCGGCCGCCGCGTTCTCGCGAGCGGCCGTTGTCATTGTTTCCGCCTATGTGGCGGCGCAGATGATCGCCGACATCGCCAGCCTGAAGATCGGTGTGGTCCTGGGGCTGGCGGTGGACATGGGCACGTTCGTCTACCCGGCGACCTTTACCTTGCGGGACATGGTCCACAAGCAGCTGGGCAAGTCCAACGCCCGGACGGTGATCGTCGCCGCGGCGGCGATCAACCTGATCATGGCCGCCTACCTGGCCTGGGCAGCCAGCGTGCCCAGCGACCCGGCGTGGGGGCTCGGGGAGCAGTTCAGCACGATCCTGGGCCCTGTCTGGCGCATTGTGCTGGCGTCGATCACGGCCGAGATCGTCAGCGAGCTACTCGATACCGAGATCTACCACTGGTTTGTGACGAAGATCACCACCCGCTTCCAGTGGGCCCGCGTCCTGGTCAGCAACAGCATCAGCATGCCGATCGACACGGCCGTGTTCACGGTCCTTGCCTTCGCCCCCCTGCCGGGGCTGGCGGACCACCCGTTGACCGTGCCGTGGGCAGTCGTCTGGCAGATCTTCCTGTTTAACCTTGCGGTCAAATTCGTCGTGACGCTGGTCAGCATGCCGCTGATCTATGCCACTCCCGACCGTGACTGGTCGGCCGACCGGGACAACGCGTGAGCGTCCTTCTCTGCAGCGCCGGAAGGGCCAGGCCCTGCCTTTCCGTGGTGACGACACGCGCCGGGCGGGCGCAGGGGCTGACTACCTGGCGATGGCAAGCTGCCCGCAGCCGGCGGCTATGTCGATACCGCGGCGCTGGCGGACGGTGCTGGGCAGGCGGTAGGTGGACAGGATAGCCTGGAATTCGCGCGCGGCCGCGCCGGGCGCCGGCCCGCCGTCATAGCCGCCCGTCGGGTTCAGGGGGATGAGATTGACGTGGGCGTCCATGCCCTGCAGGAGGCGGCCGAGGGCGTGGGCCTGCTCCGGCCCGTCATTGCGGCCGTCAATCAACGTCCATTCGAAGAAGATGCGCCGGCCGAGGGCCGCGCTGTAGTCGCGGCAGGCGGCCATCAGCTCATCCAGCGGCCAGCGCCGGGCCGGCGGCACCAGCGCCTGCCGCTCCTCATCGGTCGCGCCGTGGAGGCTGACGGCCAGCCGCACCGGCCGCCGTTCCTCGGCCAGTCGCCGGATGCCCGGCACGACGCCGACGGTGCTGAGGGTGATGAAGCGTGGGGCGAGGGCCAGCCCGCGATGGTCCATCAGCGTCGTCACGGCCGTCATGGTCGCGTCGTAGTTGTGGAGCGGCTCGCCCATACCCATCAGGACGATATTCCGCAGCCGTTCGCCGCGGGCGCGCAGCAGCCGTTCAACATGCAAGGCCTGGGCGACGATTTCACCTGGTGAGAGGTGGCGGGTGAAGCCCATCTGGCCCGTGGCGCAGAAGACGCAGCCCATGGCGCAGCCGACCTGGGTGCTGATGCAGGCGGTCGCGCGGCCGCGGAAGGCCATCTGGACCGTCTCGACCGCGTTGCCGTCCGGCAGGGCGAGCAGGAACTTGCGGGTGAACCCGTCACTGCTATCGATGGTTGCCCGCGTGGGTAGCACGCCGACCGTCGTCTCGGCCTCAAGTCGTTCCCGCAGGTCAGGCCGGAGGTCGGTCATCGCCTCAACCGATTCGACGACTTCGCGGTAGAGATAGGCCCAGACGCGCTCGGCATGGTAGGCGCTATAGCCCCAGCCGGCGAGCAACGCGGCGAGATCGTCGCGGCTCAGTGTATACAGGTCGGTCGGATGCCCGTCGCGCGCGCCGTTCATGCCAGCGATTGTAACGACTCGGGCCGGCGCGTTCAACGCCCGCGTGCCCCGGCGGCCGCTGCCCGGTTCGGCCCCCCGGCCCGTTCTTGCTACAATTCGCTCCATGCTCACGATGGCCAGCTGGAACGTCAACGGTCTGCGCGCCGCCGGCCGCAAGGGTTTCCTCGACTGGCTGGCCCTGGCTCAGCCCGACATTCTTGGCCTGCAGGAGACCAAGTGCCGCCCCGAGCAACTCGAAGACGGGTTACGCGAGCCGCCCGGCTACCGGACCTTCTGGGCCTCGGCCGAGAGACCCGGTTATAGCGGCGTGGCGCTGTATACCCGGCGCGAGCCGTTGTCCGTCGCGACCGGTCTCGGCATCAGCGCGTATGACCGCGAGGGGCGAACGATCGTCGCCGACTTCGGTGAGTTCGTCTTCATCACCGCCTACTTCCCAAATGGCAGCCGCGACCACAGTCGCGTGCCTTTCAAAATGGCCTACAAAGCGTCATTCCTCGATTTCATTGACAGGCTGCGCGAAGCGGGGCGCCCCGTCATTTTTTGCGGCGACGTCAATACCTCTCACCGGGAAATCGACCTGGCCCGGCCGAAGCAGAATCAGAATACGACCGGCTTTCTGCCGGAAGAACGGGCCTGGATCGACGAGCTGATCGCCCACGGCTACATCGACAGCTATCGGGCGCTGTATCCGGACCGCGCGGGCGCCTATACCTGGTGGGCGGTCTTCACCGGCTCGCGGTCCAACAACGTGGGCTGGCGGCTGGACTACTTCTTCCTCTCGCCCGATTTGCTGCCGAAACTCGTCACGGCCGATATCCACGCCGACGTCACCGGATCAGACCACTGCCCGGTCAGCGTGACGCTTGACCTATGACCGGCTCTCCGTCGCGCGCCGTCTCTCGATGGGAAGCGGTCGCGCTGGCGCTCATCCTGCTGGTGGCGGCCGTCACCCGGATGGGCTGGCCGGGCCTGACAGAGTTCAAGGCTGACGAAGCGCGCCTGTACTCGCTGGCGCACCACATGGCCCAGGGCGAATTCGCTCTGCGCGGCATCAGCAGCTCCGTCGGGTTCCCCAATTTCCCGATGAGTGTCTGGCTCTACAGCCTGTCGCTGGCTCTGTGGCGTCACCCGTATGCCCCGACGATCTTCACGGGCCTGCTGAGCACCCTGGCCGTCTTCTTCTGCTATCGCCATGCCCGTCGCTGGTGGGGCGTGCCCGCGGCGTTGCTGGCCGCGATGCTCTTCGCCGTCAGCCCGTGGGCGATCCTCTATTCGCGCAAGATATGGGCCCAGAACCTGCTGCCGCTGTTCGTGATGGGTTGGGGGGCCGCGGCAGCGCTGGCCTTTGTCGGCGGAAAGCGACCGGCGCTGGCGCTTCACCTGGTCTGCCTGGCCGTCGCCATTCAGCTTCACCTGGCCGCGGCCGCGCTTCTCCCGGCGACGGTTATCTACCTGGTCGTCTTCCGGCGGCGCGTCGATTGGCGCTGGCTGGGGCTGGGCGTGCTCGGTGCTGTGGCGCTGGCTCTGCCGTTCCTCTGGTATCTGGGGAGCCGGGCCGGGCCGCTGACGCTGCCGGCGGGCGGGACGGGCCGGAGCGGCCTTTCACTCCGATCCCTGCGCTACACGCTGATGATCCACACTGGAAGCGACCTGCACAGCCTGGCCGGGCCTGAGGCCTTCCGCGACTATCTGGCGACTGTGCCGGGTATCGCCGTCGTTCACTGGGTCTGGGCGGCGATCATCGTGGTCGCCGTCGGTTGGATGGCCGGCTACGCCTGGCGCCACCGGCGGGAGGCTCCCGGTCAGGTCGGCTTCATCTGGCTCGTTTGGCTGGCCTGCCCGATCCTGTTCTTCGTCTGGGAGTGGACGCCGGTCTATCCCCATTACCTGATCGCCGCTTTCCCGGCCGCTTACCTGATCGCCGGGGCATTCCTGCAGGCGCTCCTGGGGCGAATGGGCCGGTCGTGGCAGGTGGCGACGGTGGCCGGAGTTGGCCTCGCCGCCGGGTTGCAGCTCTATGCGCTGGCCGCGCTGCTGATTTTCGCCGGCGGGCGGGCCACGCCGGGCGGTTTCGGGACGCCGCTGTCCTTCAAGCTGGAGGCGGCCGATGCTGCCCGGCAACTGGTCGAAAGTGGCAAGGCGGCCGAAGTCCTCATCGCCGGTTGGGGAGAGCGGCCCGAGACGGACGAATTCCCGGCGGAATTCGCGGCGCTCCTGGCCGGGACGCCACACCGATTTGTCGACCTCGGCTCTACGGCGCTCTTTCCGGCAGCGGCCGCAGCCGTCATCCTCGACGAAAGCCTGAACGCGCCGGACCGGGGCACGGCCGACCTCTACAAAGCGGCTGCCGGCGAGACGCTCGACGTGCACCTGCGGCGGGGGGAAGGGTTCTATCGGGTGCTGCGCCTGCCTGAAGCTGCCGCGCCGGAACCGGAGGCGCCGATCGCGGAGCAGCCGCTGCTGGCGAACTTCACCCGCCTTCTGGGAAGCGATCGGCCGCGTGTTCGGGCTGGTGAAGCGGAGTGGCAGGTCCACTGGCAGACGGCCGATCATCCCGAGGTAGCCGACTATCACCTCTTCAACCACCTGATCGATGCGACCGGCGCACGCCTCTCCCAGGCCGATGGGCCGCTGTTCCCGGCCAGCCAGTGGCGCGCCGGTGACAGGGTCGTCAGCCGCACCTGGATGCCGTGGCCCGACGGTCTTCAGCCGCCGCTCCGGATGCGCGTGGGCATGTATCGCTACCCTGATTTGACGCCGGTTCCGGTGCTGGATGCGGCCGCCAAGCCCGCGGCCGATGCGGTCGAGATACCCCTGTGGGTTGACGAGTGAGCGCCGCTAGCCCGGCCGTGGCAACTGGATGTCCGGCCGCCGCCAGATGACCGGGCGGCCGTCATACAGCGCCGCTTCATAGAGGCGCCGGGCGATGAAGCCCAGTGGCTCTCCCGTCTCCGGGTGCGGGAGCGCGCTGTCCAGTTCCGCTACTGGCATGGCGGCGTGGGCGAAACGGAGCAGATCGGGGTCGGGGACGCGGCGCATCTTGCCATCCGGCCCCGGATAGTCGAAGCACTCGGCGTTGAACAGGACGATGTCGCAGTCAATCGTTCGCGGCGCGTTCTTGTCGGCCAGGCGGACGCGTTTGAGCCGTCGTTCGATGTCACTCAGGAGGCCCAACTTCAACTCGGCCGCGCCCTGAGTGGTCATGAGACAGACGGCGGCGTTAAAGTAATTCGCCTGCTCGCGCAAGCCGACCGGGATGGACTCATAGACGGAGGAGACAGCAGCGACGCCGCCACCGGCGAGCAACAGCCGGACGGCCTCGGGCAAGTTCGTCTCTTTGTCGATGTTGGAGCCGAGCAGGATGACGACGCGGTTCACGGGGGCACGCGAGCTAGAGGGCAAAGTCGGCCCGCGTCCGTTCGATCTCGATGCCGACCGACTTCGCATAGCGCAGCGCGCCGGGCTTTTCCAGGCGGACGCGCGCCCGATGGACATCGGGATACTCGGCCAGGATCAGGCGGGCAATGTCGGTGACCAGCTTCTCCACCAGGAAATCGGACGCGTTCTCAACGTGGTCGATGATGCGCTTGGTGATGGCCTTGTAATTGACCGCCTTTTCGATGTCGTCGGTTTCGGCCGCGGGGCGAATATCGACGTCGAGCACCATATTGATCAGGATGTCCTGCTTCTTAACCCGTTCGTCCGGATTGATGCCGATGATGCCGCGAATGAGAAGGTCCTTGATGATGATCTGGTCCATGTTAGCTCCCAACCTGTGTTCAAGGGTACTTTAGCTAATTCGGAACCGCGGCGCAATGCAGCGGGTTGGGTGTGGCCACAAACGAAACGAGGGAGTTACCGGGCGGTAAATCCCTCGTTTCGCTTACAAAGGAGAGGAGGAGGAAAAAGGAACCTCGGATAGCGCTTGAGCTGTTGCCGCTCGCCCAAATGCTACTGCCTTCATTCTAGGAATAAAAGCCGCCATTACCAACGGTTCAGGGGCGAATTTATGCGTTACTAAGGTTTTTAGCATAGATATGATAATAACTCTGCTCGCCTAACCTTCGGGCGGCTTGCCTGCCAGCGTGCCTTCCAGATCGACGAGCCGTGAAAACTCCTCAAGCGTTGTGGCGTTTCGAACCCGGACGCGTCGCCACTCGTAACGGTCGTTGAAGCCGTGCCACGTGCCGTTGGCCGTTGTCACCGCGCCCCAGAAATCGAGCTCGCGCAGCATGTCGATCGTCGCGGCGTCGTAGTCGCCGCCGGGGTAGGCGAAGTAGCGCGGCGTGTAGCCGATGTGGGCGGCAATCGTCTCCTGTGAGCCTCGAATCTCCCAGATGAGACCGTCGCGATCCTTCGTCGTCAGGTCGGGGTGGGTGCGCGAGTGTGACTCGACCCGCATCCCGGCGGCCGCCATCTCCTTGACCATGTCCCAGGTCAGGTATTCGGCGCGCCCCTTGTCGATGAACTCCGACACGACAAAGAAGACGCCTTTGTGACCATATTCTTTCAATATAGGAAAGGCCTCTTCGTAATTGTCAAGGTAGCCGTCGTCAAATGAGAGCACGACGGGCCGGTCAGGCAGAGGGCGCTGGTTTGTGATGGCCAGCGACAGATCGTAGAAGTCTACCGTGGTGTAGCCATTGTCGCGCAGGTAAGCCATTTGCTCGCGGAATTGCTCGGGAGTGACCGATAGATCAACCCGGTAGACGTCTGATCCTTCCGGCGGCACGCTGACATAGTGGTACATCAGGATGGGCACCTTGAGCGTCCAGCTGTAAACGCCGGGCGGCGTGGGTAGCGGTTCGGCCGTGGGCGGCAGCGCGGTTGGGGCCTCTACGACGGGCGCAGTTGCCTCGGCCGCTGGGGTGACCGGCGGCGTCGGCGGCTGCTCAATGAATACCGTTGGGGCGGGCGTGGGCGATGCCGGCGCATCGGGCGATGCTGGCGCATCGGGCGATGCCGGCACCGCAACCGGCAGCGGCAGGTCTGAAGCTGGGGCGGCGGCGGTTTCGACCACTGGCGAAGGCAGGGGCGGCGTCGGTTCCGGGATGACGGCGGCCAGGGCGCTATCGGCGGCCGGTTCAGGGACGGCCGGTTCGGCCGTGCTCCCGCCGCACGCGACCAGCGCCACGGCTGCGGCAGCGACGAGCGTCGCCAACGACACACAAAACAGCCGCCCGAAAGGCGGCCGCGAACGTGGCTTAATCCTGCTTATCACAACTGGAGGATAGCCAAGCGGGCCGGCCGGGTCAAGTCAGCCTTGGCCACCCTCACAGGTTGAAGTCGATCAGGTTCGTCATCGGCGGCCGCATTTGCTATACTGCGCGACCGTCCGGATCACGACGAGTTGGAAGGCCAGGCGGCCGCCGCAGGGACGCGAGCGCCTGAGACGAGATGACCACGCGATTGACTGAACCCGGCCCAAGCGACGAAGCGGAATTGATCCAGCGGGCGAAAGTCGATCACGACGCCTTTGCCCAGCTATACGAGCGCTATCACCACAAGATCTACAACTACATTTACTATCGCACGGGAAGCGAACCGGACGCCGAGGACCTGACCGCGAGAGCCTTCATGCGAGCCTGGCAGCACATGGGCACTTACGACGACCGCGGCCTGCCCTTCTCGGCCTGGCTCTACCGCATCGCCCATAACCTGGTCGCCAACTGGCACCGCGACCGCAGCCGCCGGCGCGTCATCTCGCTCGAAGACCTGAGCTACTGGCAGGTCAATGAGGACGGACCGGAGGTGGTGGCCATCCTGACCGAGGACCGGGACGCCTTGCTGGTTGCGCTCCGGCGCCTGCCCGCTGACCGGCAGGAACTGCTGACGATGAAATTCGTCGAGCACCTATCCAACGCCGAGATCGGGGCGATCATGGGGCGAAGCGAAGGGGCCATCAAGTCGCTCTATCACCGCACGCTCCTGACGTTGCGCGACGACTTGACACGGGAGCACGAACCGGAACACGAACCG
>CAYRBP010000014.1:59072-76155 GCA_964422535.1 uncultured Ardenticatenaceae bacterium
CATGGAGGCGAGGTATCGTCGCGCCTGCGCCGTCTGTTCGGCCGTTTTTCTGAGTGAACGCATGCCTTGTTGTCTTTGTGCAACGAAAACATTGTGATAAAATTCTCGAGTGTGGGCCGGAAGGCCCACCAACGTTGTGTGAGGAGACGGTCTCTTGAGAAACAGGCAATCACTACTCACCTGGGGCATTGTCCTGGCGATCATCATCGGCAGCGCGCTGTTGACGGTCATGTGGCCGACGATCAGCGGCATCATCGCCGGGGGCGGGACATCGGTCCCCAGCGCCGATAACAGCGTTGTCATTCCTCTGCCGGTACCCATCGGCGGCCGCAGCGAAATCGTCACTTCGAGCGGCGCCATCATGGGGCTGATCGCCTTCCTGGTCATCGGCGCGGTGGTCACGACCGGAATTGTGTTCGCGATTATCAGCTGGCTCAGTTCCCGCATCATCAACAGGACAACGTCGACCCCCAGCTATCAGGCTGAATCAGCGGCGCTGCAGCGCAGCGTGGACACACGTGTGAAGGCGAAGCGCGCCGAGCGGCCGACGCATACGATCCCGAACACGACCTGGGAGCGCTGGGCGAAGGTGACGACGACCCTGAGCGTCCTCATGCTGGTCGCTTTCGGCACCTGGCTGATTGCCAGCAGCGTCTTCCCGCAAGGGAGCATCATCCGCGGCCACCAGATCATCAACATCGTTGGCCTGCTTGTCCTGGTCTCGATCGGCATCGCCTTGATCGCGATGTTTCTCTGGTTCCGCAGGCGTCAGACACCCTTGACGGAAGTATCAGCGGTTGAGAGCGGCCCGATCCCGTGGGACTTCATCGCGGTTGTCCTGACCGGGCTGCTCGTCGTGGGCCTCGGTCTTGGCCTTATTGCCTGGCTGAACAGCTGACGATACAATCCGGGCTCGGTCGGCGGGGAGCCTCGTCTCAGAGAACCGTCGCTCATGCTGCCCACGCCGCTCACCCGGCGCGAGCAACCCCCCGGACGCGATTACCGCGGTCCGCGGCACATCGAAGGTTGATCGATAAGCCCTATGTGAGTCTAGGGCTTCCTTGTTTGTGGTTGGAGCACACTGCAGGAAAAGTAGTATGGGACGCATGCGACATTTTGTGATGGTTTTGCTTCTGACGGTCGTGAGCACCGTCGCTTTGCGGTTCTTGTTTCGCTACATTTTCGCGCTTCCGGTGGCGGCCAGCGCCGAGGCGGTCCCCATCGACCTCATGTTCAATGCTCACTTCTGGATGATCGCCTTTCTGTTTTCGCTGATCATGGTGTTCATGCTCTATTCGGTCTTCGTTTTCCGGCGCAAGGACGGCGATGACACGGATGGGCCGCACACGCACGGCAATACCGCCCTTGAGATCGGCTGGACGATCGTCCCGACGTTCGTCGTCCTGGGTTTCGGTATCTGGGGCGCTATCACTCTGAACGACATCATCAGCCCCAAACCGGGCGAGATGACGGTTCGGGCCACCGGCAAGCAGTGGGTCTGGACGTTCGAGTACCCGGAACAGGACGGCATCGATTCGGCCGAGCTCGTCCTGCCGGTGGGCCGGACGATCGTGATGGAAATGGAAGCGGTGGATGTCCTGCATTCGTTCTGGGTGCCGGAGTTCCGCGTCAAACAGGACCTCGTGCCGGGCAAGAAGACCTATGTCCGGATCACACCAACGGAGACGGGCGAATATACCCTGCGTTGCGCCGAGATCTGCGGAATGAACCACACCCAGATGGTGGCGACGGTTCGCGTGCTGGACGAAGCCGGCTTCCAGGCCTGGGTTGATGAAGAGCTTGCCCAGCCGCTGTTCGGCTCGCTGACGCCGGAGGAGCGAGGCGCATACTGGGCCAGCGCCGAGGGTTTTGGCTGCATCGCCTGCCACTCGGCGGACGGCAGCGCGGGGGTTGGCCCGACATGGCAGGGGTTATACGGCCGTCAAGAAGCGATGACGGACGGTTCGGTGGTGACCGCCGACGAGGCCTACATCAGGAACTCGATCCTCAACCCGAACGCGCAGATCGTCGAGGGCTACAACCCCAACATCATGCCGCAGAACTATGGCGAGCAATTCGCAGCCCGCCAGGATGAGATCGCTGCGTCCGAAGGTGTTGAGATCGACATCATCGAGGACCTGATCGCCTACATCAAGACCCTGAGCGAGTAAGCTGGGCAGCAGACGAAAGGGAGCAGTATGAAGACGCTACGAATTCTACTCACTTCAGCCCTTGTGCGGGGCATCCTCGGCCAGATCGTCGGCATGTTGGTCGGCATCGCGGTCGTCACCGGCTGGCGCGCCCTGCGCGGCGAGCCGACACCCTTCAACTACGAAGCGGGTCTGGCCCTGGGCGCGATCTTCAGCGTTATCGGCTTTTTGTTGTTCGCCGGTGTATTGACGGACTGGATCCGCTGGATCTTCGGCCAGCGCCCGGCCCTGCGTCATGGCGCGCCGGAGGGCAAGCCGGAATGGTCGCGCTATCTGAATGTTGACTACAACCATAAAGTCATCGGCATTCAATACGGAATCTCCAGCCTCGTGATCCTGCTGTTTGGCGGCCTGTTTGCCATCATGTTCCGCATTGAACTGGCCCAGCCCGGCATGCAGTGGCTGGAGAATGACCAGTACAACACGCTCTTCAGCGGCCACGGCATCATCATGATCGCCAGCATCCTGGCCGGCGTCGGCGCGATGGTCAACTACCTGGTGCCGCTGATGATCGGCGCGGCCGACATGGCCTTCCCCCGGCTGAACGCCTTCAGCTACTGGGTATCCGTCCCGTCGGCCATTCTCATCCTGACCGGCATGGCCGTTGGCGGATGGGACACCGGCTGGGTCGGTTACCCGACGCTGTCGCTGGTGGCCCCGGTGGGTGTCCTGTTCTTCCTGCTTGGCTTCTATCTCAACGGCCTGTCGTCCATCGCCAGTTCGATCAACCTGCTGGTCACGGTGGCGACGATGCGCGCCCCGGGCATGTCACTCTTCCGCATGCCCATCTTCGTCTGGGGGGCGATCTCCGCTTCCATCATCCAGTTCACCTCGACGCAGACCGTTGGCGTGGCGCTGACGATGACCGTGGCCGAGCGCGTGCTTGGCCTGACGTTCTTCGACCCGGCCGGCGGCGGTAACCCGATCCTGTACCAGCACCTGTTCTGGTTCTATTCGCACCCGGTGGTCTACGTCTTCGTGCTGCCCGGACTGGGTGTCATCAGCGAATTGCTGCCGGTGTTCGTCCGCAAGCCGCTCTTCGGGTACCGGTGGGTTGCCCTGTCCAGCATTGCCATCGGCCTCGTCGGCTTCCTCGTCTGGGCCCACCACATGTTCACGTCCGGCATGGCCGACGCGCTGCGTGTGCCGTTCATGTTCTCGACGATGCTGGTGGCCATTCCGACGGGTGTCAAGTTCTTCAGCTGGGTCGCCACTCTGTGGGACGGCAAGATGCCGAAGAACCCGCCGACGCCGTTCCTCTTTGTTCTGGGGGCGATCTCGGTGTTCCTCATCGGCGGCGTGACGGGTCCGATCCTGGGCACCATTCCGACCGACCTGCACCTCCACGACAGCTACTGGGTGGTCGGCCACTTCCATGCCACGATGTTCGGCGGCTTCATCTTCCCGTTCTTTGCCGCGCTGTACTACTGGTATCCGAAAGTCACCGGCCATATGTACAAGGAGTCGTTGGGCAAGCTTCACTTCTGGCTGATGGTGCCGGCCTTCTGGGTCATGAGCATTGGCCAGATGAGCGTTGGCCTGCTGGGCATGCGCCGCCGCATCGCTGACTATGACCCGGCCCTCGGCATCAGTACGACGCAGATGCTGGTCACGCTGGCGGCACTGGTCATTGGCTGGTCGGTGCTGATCATGATCTACAACCTGGTGGCCAGCGCGCGGACGGAGCCGGCAGCGGCCCGGAACCCGTGGGGCTCCCGCTCGCCGGAGTGGCAGATCCCGTCGCCCGCGCCGGAGTTCAACTACGACATCCCCTTCGAAGTCGTCGGCGAGCCGTACGACTATGGTTTGGCCGGCGCGACCTACACCCGCACGGCCCCGGCTCCATCGGGCGACTAGCAGAGGGAGAGGAACATCATGCAAGACAACCGTGCGGCGGCTTACCGCCTCGGATACATCACCTTATTGATCCTGGCTGCCCTGACGATCGTGGAGTTTGTGGTCGCCATCTATCTGGGCTCGGCGATCTTGTTGTTGCTGATTGCCCTCGTCAAGGCGGCGATCATCGTCCAGAACTTTATGCACATCACGCGACTGTGGCGTGAGGAGAGTCACTGATGAGCGCAGTCACTGCCCACGCCCACGAACACGAGGCTGAACACGGTCACGAGATCCCGTACGAGCAGCAGGTCAAGGCCAACCGGCTTGGCCTGTGGCTGTTCTGCGTCTCGGAGCTCTTCTTGTTTGGCGCGCTGCTGGCCGCCCGCTTTGTTCTGTGGGGGAACACCCGGCCGGAACTGAGCCAGGAAGTGGGACTGATCACCACCACCGTCTTGTTGCTGAGCAGCTTTTTCGTCTATCGTGGCGAGACGGCCGCGCGCTTCGGCGACTGGGGCCGGTTCCAGCGAAGCATCCTGATCGGCGCCCTGCTCGGGTTCCTGTTCTTCATCGGGGTCGTCGTGCTGGAGTGGAATGTTTTCGGTCTGGAAGCGAACTTCCTCGGCATCGAATGGTTCGGCCACCTGAAGACGCAAGACGGCGTTTACGGCGGCGTCTTCTATGCCATGACCGGCATGCATGCCCTGCACGTCGTGAGCGGCATCTTCCTGCTCCTTGTCATTTGGTGGAACGGCCGCCGCGGCCTGTTCACCACCGAACGTCACTGGGGCGTTGAGGGAACGGCCATCTACTGGCACTACATTGACGTCATCTGGGTCTTCTTCTATCCGGCGCTGTACCTGATCGGTACCGTTGCCGCCTGAGCGGTCTCAACTTCGCGGGCGAAGCAAAGGGCCATGTGAGCCTTGTGCTTCGCCCGCTTTCAGTTTGCTACAATCCAGTTCATGGACCCCCTGATGAAAGCCGCCCTGTCCTCCTGGGACCTGCGGCTTGAAGTCATCATCCCACTGGCGGTGCTGTCCCTGCTGTTCATCCGCGGGTGGGCGCGCCTGCGCCGCCGTTCGTCCGCGAGCGGGCGAGACTCCACGCTCGGCGCGTGGTGGCGGCCCGTCTGCTATGTGGCCGGGATAGGCGTGATCGTTATCGCTCTCCTGTCGCCGATTGATGTGCTGGTCCAGCAGTTGTTTTTCGTCCACATGCTCCAGCACATGCTCTTGATCACCATCATCCCGTGGCTGCTGCTCCTGCCGAACCCGATGCCCTTCCTGTTGTGGGGGCTTCCGGACCGACTTCGCTTACCGGTGGGCCATGTCATCGGCGATGTGGTCAGCAGCCAGAGCGCGACCGGCCGTATGCTTCGCAAGGCGGCAAACCCCGGCGCTATCTGGCTGTTCCTGGTCATCAGCATCTATGCCTGGCACGACCCTGACATGTACAACCTGGCGTTGCGGAGCGAGTTCATCCACGACATTGAGCACCTTAGTTTCTTTATCGCCGGGATGATCTTCTGGTGGTACGCCATTGGTGCCGGGCCCCGGATCAACAAGCCGCTTGGCAAGTTCGGCCGGATAGCCTTCATTGTGGCAGCCGTACCGCCGAACATGGGACTGGGCATGTTCCTGGCCTTCAGCAACGAAGTCATATACACCTACTACAACGACGCGCCGCGGCTGTGGGGCATTTCCGTACTGGACGACCAGCGGTTGTCCGGCGTGCTGATGTGGGTTCCGGGCAGCATGATGTACCTCATGGCGGCTCTGGTGCTCATCGCCGGCGTGCTGACCCAGGAGCACGACAAGCCGATTGAGTCGAACCCCGCATGGGATATCGAAAGTGCGGCTGCCGCGCCCGGTCTGTCGCACACCGGAGGAAGGCCTTGAGCGACGCGGGTTCGCTCGCGCGCGCCCTGTTCAGCCGGCGCTGGCTGCTCGTCACGCTCGGGGTCTTGCTCCTGATGGGCGTGCTGGCTCGCCTCGGCTTCTGGCAACTGGACCGCCTGGAGCAGCGGCGGGCTGCCAACGCGGCCCTCGTCGCTGCGCTTGACAGCCCGCCCATCGACCTCAATGACCGGGCCTCAAGCTTTGCGTCGCTGAGCGACGTGGCCGCTCTCGAGGCGCTGCGCAACCGGGATGTGGTCGTCCGCGGCGAGTACGATCTCGAGCACGAGTTCATCGTCAAACTCCAGAGCTATGAAGGGCAGCCCGGCGTGAACCTGTTGACGCCGCTTCTGCTGGACGGCCCGGCCGGGCCGCTGGCGGTACTGGTCGACCGGGGCTGGATCCCTGACGATGCGCTGGAGGGAGGCGATCTGTCGGCGTTCGCTCCGGAGCCGGCCGGAGCGTTGCGAGGCTACGTCGCCCTGACCGAGACACTCCGTCGCGGGGCAGGCGCAACACCCGTGCCCGGCAAGGAGATCTATCGGGTCGACATCGCTTCGCTTCAGCGAGAACTCCCCTATCCCTTGCTGCCGTTCTACATCAAGGATGCGCCGCCGGAAGGGGGTGATACGGCCGCGCCCTTCCGGACGCCGCGCGAGGTCGACCTTTCGGAGGGCCCGCACCTTGACTACGCCATTCAGTGGTTCGTCTTTTCACTGGGACTTGGCGTTGGCTACGTCATCTTTGTCTGGCGGAAACAGACTACCGAGCGCGAGAAGGCCGCGCGGCCGGCCGGGCGCATGAATCAAGTCTGAGTATCGGCACCGTCGCGCGACCGGAGGCCCCGCTGCGCTATAATTAAGTGACAGTTCGGTGGCACAGCGGCCGTGCCCATCCGCCGGCCGGCCGAACGCCCGCTGGATATGGCGCGACTGGAGAGGTCATCATGACGCAGACAGGCGAACGATTGCGGGAAGGCTGGCCCACGCTCTTGCTGGTCTGGGCCATGCTCCTGATCGCCAGCATCGCAGTGCTGCAGGCTGATCTGATCGACGGCCTCCATGTCTTGCCGATCATCGCCTCGGTTGCCCTCTTCCTTGGCTGGCTGCTGGCGAAGAGCGAGTTTTCTGACCGGACGGCCCGCCTATTCGCCCTCGCATATGGTCTTTTCTTCGTCTTCTACTTCGTCGGCACGACCCTGCCGTATGATATCCCCTGGCGTGAGCGGGTGATTGACCTGGCAGCGCGTCAGTTTGAGTGGTTGCAGAAGGCTGTGACCGGCGGCATCAGCCGCGATGGCATCATCTTCGTCATTCAGACCGCCGCCGTTTTCTGGATCCTGGGCTATCTATCGGCCTGGTACACTTTCCGCAAGCCCCATGTCTGGCGGGTGGTCATCCCAACCGGCGTTGTGCTGCTGAGCGTCGTCTACTACTACAACGGGCCGCGGCCGCTGTTGCTATACATGGCACTTTACACGCTTGTGGCGATGGTCTACGTGGCCGTCACGCATCTCTCGACGCAGGAAGAAGACTGGCGACGCGATGCGGTGCGCTATGACAAGGGCATCCGCTGGGACTTCCTGCGATCCGGATTAGTGGTCTCGCTGCTTGCGCTTGTGCTTGCCTGGAGCCTGCCGACGCTGGAGGCCAGCGCGGCCGTGGGCGAGACGCTCTCCACAGCGTCCGGCCCGTGGCGCAGCTTCCAGGACACCTGGACGCGCCTGTTCAGTTCGCTACGTTCCTATGGGACAAGCACCAGTGACCCTTACCAGGACACGCTTGTCCTCGGCGGGCCGCGGTCGGTCAGCAACACGCTGGTCATGGACGTGACCGTGCCGCAGGAACTGCCCTATGGCATCTACTGGCAGGCGATCTCCTATGACCGGTATGAGGATGGGCGCTGGACGGTGTCGGACGCGGCCGCAGAACCCCTTGTCCATTACCCCGATGACGGCCTGCTCAACGTCCCGCAGACGCTCGCCCGCGAGGTGATCACCCAGACGGTGACGAACTACCTGCCGAACTCCAGCTACCTCTATGCCGCGCCGGAGGTCATCGGCACGAACCAGCAGATGCTGGTGGATGCGGACGTAGACGAGAGCGGCGCGCTTCTGGTCAAGTCGCTCCGGTCGCGCTTCGTGCTGCGCCAGGGCGACCGGTATGAGGTGCTTTCGCGCGTCTCCCTGGCCGACGCGACTGACCTGCGTACGGCGGGGCTGAACTATCCGGGCTATGTGACTGAGCGTTACCTTCAGCTGCCGGAGACGATCACGCCCCAGACGATCGAGCTTGCCGCCCAGGTGACAGCGAACTACGACAACCCGTTCGACAAATCGCTGGCCGTCCGCGACTACCTGCGGGCCAACATCACGTACAACGATCAGATCGCTGCCGCCCCGGACGGTGTGGACCCTGTTCACTACACCCTGTTCGACCTGAAAGAAGGCTACTGCAACTACTATGCCTCGGCGATGGCGGTCATGTTGCGGTCGCAAGGTGTGCCGGCGCGCGTGGTCAGCGGCTATGCCCTGGGCGAGTATGACGAGCCGAGCCAGAGCTACCGCGTCCGGGCCGCCAACCTGCACACCTGGGTAGAGGTGTACTTTCCCAACTACGGCTGGATCCAGTTCGAGCCGACTGCGTCGATTCCTGTCTTCGAGCGTCCGGAGTCGAGCGGCGGCGGTGATGCCTTCGGCGCGGCCGCGGCCGCTGCTGCCCTCCAGGGCCGCGACGACCTGTTGCCCGAAGAAGACCTGAGTGACTTCGAACGAGCAAGCAGCCTGGGCGTCCCTCCGGTGCCGCAGGACGATGGCTTGCTTGGCGACCTGAGCCCCTGGGAAGTGGCCCTGGCGCTGGGGACGTTGCTTGTGGCCGGCGCGGCGATCGTGCTGGCCGGTCGCTACAACCGCCAGGTCGAAGGGGATGTCGACCGCAGTTTCACCCGGCTGGGTAGCTGGTCGCGACGGCTGGGCATCTTCTGGAAGCCGACCCAGACTCCCTATGAGCAGGCCGAGCAACTGGTGGCGGCGGTACCGGAAGGCCGGCAGCCGATCCGCAATCTGACCGGCCAGTATGTCCGCAAGCAGTACAGCCCCGCGCAGGCAGTCGAAGACGGTTTTGACCCCGCACTGGAATGGCGCGCGCTACGGCCGCTGCTGATAAAGGAGAGCCTGACGCGCTGGTTGAACCGGGGCCGCCGGGCACAATAGCGCCTGCCCGCGCGCGTTGAGACAGCCGTCCCAGAGGGAGCGCGTCTGCGAGGCGCGCCGGCCAGGCCGTGCGCTCGCGCCCCACTTGCCCCTGCAGGTAGCCGGAAAGCCGGTCGTTTGCGTATACTCTGCCACGAACGAACGCTCATAGACGCTGTCAAGGACGCTATTTGTGAACGAATCCGAGGCAACGCCGCAGGTCACCGCGGGCGACTTGATCCGGCAAGTTGAACAGCTTCAGGCCGCTGTCACCCAGCAACAAAGGACGCTGCTGGCGACGCGCGAAGGTCAGGCCAAGGCCGCTGCCCTGACCGGCAGCAGTGACCTGCTGCGGCTCCTGCTCTCCCTTCGTGAAAGCGCGGTCGATCTCGAGCGGGATCAGGATGCCCAACAGAAGGAACTGCGCCGGCTGCGCGCCCTGCGCGACGTCAGCGCGGCCGTCAATTCTTCGCTCGACCTGGACGACGTCCTTGAAACCGTCATGGACGCCATCATCCGACTGACCAGGGCGGAACGGGCGATGCTCTTGCGCTTCGATGACCAGGGCGAGCTGCAGGTCAGCGTCGCCCGGAATCTGGACCAGGAGACGCTGGACAGCGAGGCATCGGCCGAGATCAGCCGCAGCGTCGTCCGCCACGTTGCGACGACGGGCGAACCGGTTGTGACGCTCAATGCCCAGGAGGACGACCGCTTTGCCGGGATGCATAGCATCGTCAGCTATAAGCTGCGTTCCATCCTGTGCGTGCCGCTCATCACCAAGGGGACGATCACCGGTGTGATCTACGCCGACAACCGCATCGCGAGCGGCCTGTTTGGCGATGCTGACCGCGACATGCTGGCCTCGTTCGCCAACCAGGCGGCCGTCGCCATCGAAAACGCCCGGCTCTTTCATGAGGTTGCGGAAGTGAAGGCGCTGATGGACAACGTCTTCGCCTCGATCGGCAGTGGCGTCATCACGGTCGATCCGGGCGAGCGGGTGGCGCTGTTCAACCGGGCGGCCGAGCGGATGCTCAACGCGCGCGCCGAGGGCGTCCTGATGCAACCCTACGGCGCTGCCCTCGAGTCGCTCCGGTTGCCCATCACCGCGCTTGTCCGGGAGGTCCAGGCCGACGGCCGCGTCCAGACGGCGGAACTCGACATGGCAACCGCGGGCCGGCCCGCGACGACGCTTCAGTTGACGCTATCGCCGCTGCGGGACGCGCGTGACGAGGTGACCGGCGGCGTAGCCGTGGTCATTGATGACGTATCGGAAAAGAAGCGGGTTGAGAGCCTGCGGCGCTACCTGCCGCCGGCCCTGGTTGACCGGGTGCGCGACCTCGACGCCGCGCAACGGCCGCAGCGCCGGTTGTTGACCGTCCTGTTCGCCGACATCCGCAACTTCAGTACCTATGGGCAGACTCTCGATCCGGAGGAGTTGATCCAGCTGGCAAACGGCTTCTTTTCGGTCGCCGTCGGCGCGATCAGCGACCAGCAGGGGCTGATCGACAAGTTCGTCGGTGACGCCGTCATGGCGCTGTTCAACACACCGCTGAATCCCCTGGACGACCATGTTGACCGGGCCGTCGCAGCCGCGCTTGAGATACGCGGACGCATGAGCCGCCGGCAGGCGACGCTGCCGATTGACAGGCGGCTGCACTTCGGGATCGGCATACACACCGGGGAGGCGGTTGTCGGCAATGTGGGCGGCAGCACGCGCAAGGACTATTCAGCGATCGGCGATGTGGTCAATCTGGCCAAGCGACTGCAGGAGATCGCTGCCTTTGACCAGATCCTGGCCAGCGGGGTCGTCGCCGAACGCGTCGGGTCATGGGTGAACGCCCGGCCGCTGTCGCCCGTCTCTATCAAGGGCCGTGAAACGCCTGAACAGGTCTACGAATTGAGCGCGGCCGGGGCTTAGGCGGCCGCTGCTGGCGGGGAGGCTTCCACAGCCGGTTCGGGCGGCGTCTCCGTTTCGGGGAAGGGGGGCTGGTCAAATAGCTTATGCCAGGCATATTGGCCGAGGATCTTGAGCGAGGCCAGGATGGGCGCGGCCAGGATGGCGCCCAGGACGCCGGCCAGTGACGCGCCGACGAAGACGCCGACGATGACCAGGACAGGTTTCAGGTTCAGCGCCCCACCGACAATGCGCGGTACGAGCAGGTGATTCTCGACCTGCTGCACCAGGATCATGAAACCCAGGATGGCCAGCACAAAGGCCCACGACGGCAGGCCAAGATAGTTCGAAGGCTGGAAGAACGCCACCAACATGGCGATCGCCGTCGAGACAATGGGGCCGACGTTCGGGATGAACTCGAGCAAGCCGGCGATCATGGCCAGCACGACGGCGTTCTGGACGCCGAGAAGGGTCAGGCCGATCCAGACGACGACGAAGATGACCAGTCCCAGGATGACCTGGCCGCGAAGATAAGCGGCCCAGCTTGCCCTCAGATCGGCCAGCAGGAACTCGGCGTCGCGCCGGTAGCCCATCGGTTCGGTGAACCGCAACATGTAGTTGCCGAAATTGGGTTGGTCGACCGCCAGGTAGATCGAGACGACGAACAGCAGGATAACGTTGGCGACTGTCCGCACCGTTGATGTCGCCAGCTGCGTGACGATCGACGCGCTCTGGCTAAACGCGGGCTGCAAAAGCCCCAGGACTTCGGTCTGTATCTGGTCCCAGGGCAACGTAATCGGGTCGATGACGATTGGGCCGATGATGATCGGCTCGGTTCGCGCGGCAAACTCGCTCACCAGGGCGACGGCTTGCTCAATCAGCGCCGGGATGTTGTTGATGAAGCCGGCTATCTGCTGATAGGAGGCGAGGCCCGCGCCGAACAGCAGCCCGACAACCAGGGCCGCCAGGATCAGGTAGACCAGGAGGATGATCGCCGAGCGCCGGATGTGCGACCGTCGTTCAAGATAGCCGACCAGCGGGCTGATGAGATAAGCCAGGATAGCCGCGACGACCAGGATGCCGACAAGCTGCCGGAAGCGGACCAGCAGGAACGCGATCAGGAGCAGGCCAATGATGACGACAATGATCTTCGTCGCCCGGCTCCAGAGAGGGGATTCAGGGATCGGGGGGGTGGGCGTCGGCGAAGTCATAGGTGCAGCACGTCACTAACAATCATAAGCGCAGCGCCGCCGCTTGACAACCTCGGCTCAACTGCCCGGCCCCGGAGCCACGGTCAGGGGCCGGGGGGCAGGGGTTGCGGGGCGGGTAGCCGGATCGGCACGGGCCCGTTTCTGACCTTGCGGACGATGAACAGCAGGTAGGCGCCCTCGGCCGGCGCGCCCTCGTCATAGAACGGCCGCAGCCAGCGCTCGGTCGGCCGCAGGCTGCTCTCCCAGGGCGCGACGATCCAGCGACCGGTCAACGCGTGGAGCACGGCCGAGGGCAGGCCCTGGGCATGGCCGATCTCCAGCGCGTGCAGCGCCTCACGGGAGAAGTAATACTGCCAGCGCTCGATCTCGAAGCCGGCGGTCGCCAGCCGCTCGGCCCAGGTTTCGGGTGAATCGGTGTGGGCATGGCGCGAGATGGCGTTGAACGCCGCCCGGTAACGCGTCGCCAAGCCACCGAGGCGGAGCCTGTCGAAGAATTCGCCGCCGCCGAGATACTCGGTGAAGAGGTGGCTCGGCGTGGTGATGACGAAGCGGCCGCCCGGGCGCAAGACACGGCTGACCTCTTCCAACACCGGTTGCAGGTCAGGGATGTGCTCGAGGACCGAGTTGCTGAAGGCGCTGGCGAAAGCGGCGTCGGCGAAGGGCAGCCGATCGCCCAGGGCCTGGATGGTCGTCCCGTACCGTTTTGTTCGGGTTGCCTTCTGGAGCGGCCCCCACCACGGGTCGATGCCGGCCGTGGCGGCGTAGGGCAGGCGTCCGGGAAAGGTCATCTCGGCGAAGTGGCCGTCGCCACAGCCAACATCCAGGACCGGCTCCGGCAGCTCGATGTGCTGGTAAAAACGCGACTCGACGGCGCGCAAAACGGCCCGAAAGGCCGGGATGGTCTTGAGCTGGCGCCAGAGCAGGTCGTCGGCCGGGGCCGGGGATTGCGTCGTCGTCATCGTATCCTCTCGCTGAGCGCGCGCAGTTCGTCGTAGGCGCGCGGCTCGGGCGTGGGGCCGCCGGGGCGCTCGCCGCGCAGCAGGGCCTCAAAGAGCAGGGCGTATTCGGCCGCGGTCTGCGAGGGGGCGAAACTGGCCGCGATGGGCTCGGCCGGGAGTACGTATCGCTCCCGATCCCGGAGGATACGGATAATCGCCTCGGCCAGCGCGCCGGCATCGCCGACGGCCGTCACCTCGCCCATGCCGGTCATCGTCACCGGCTGGCGCACGCCGGGCAGGTCGCAGGCCGCCACCGGCACGCCGTTGCGCATTGCCTCGATCTGCACCAGGCCAAAACTCTCGGTGCTATTCAGGCTGCAAATGCACAGCAGGTCCAGGTTGCGGTAAAAGGCGGTCAGTTCTTCGCCATGGAGCGTGCCGAGCAGTTTGTAATGGTCGGCATACTGCTCGAACAGCGGGGCCAGCCGCGCGGCATAGGCTTCTTCCCCGAGGATGTTCTTGTACGGGCCGGCGTGGACGACGACGGCGTCCGGGAAAGCCTCGAGGACGCGCGGCAGGGCATTGAGCAGGACTTCGACGCCCTTCTCGGCCGCCAGCCGGGCGCTGATGCCGATGACCTGGTGGCCGTCCAGACCATGCTTGCGGCGAAATGCGGCCACGGCCGCGTCGCTCGCCGGGTCGAGGGCGATCGGCGGCGGGATGATGACCAGTTTGTCGTCCACGAACCGCGACAGGAAGGGCGAGTGGGTGGCGTAGTCGCGGGTGTAGGTGACGACAGCGTCGGCCAGCCGCCCCGCGGCCTGGTTCTGGAGCTGCACGACGCGGTCGACTGCCCGGTTGAAGGCCCCGACCGGCAGTTGCAGGTCGCAGTGGTAGGTCAGGACGACCGGCTTGCCGAGCAAGCGGCCGCGCGTGGCCAGGCCGGGCGCGTCGAACTGGGGCAGGTGGAGGTGGAGTACGTCGGCCTCGCGGGCCAGCCGCCAGGCCATCGGCCCGAAATCGGGCATGAGCACGCCCTTGCTCACGCGCAGGGCCACCGGGATGCGGACGATCTTGACGCCGTCCATGACGTCATAGCGGGGCAGCTCCCGATCATACTGCGAGGTCAGGACGGTGACGTCGTGGCCCTGCTCGGCCAGCGCCCGGCTGAGACGCTCGACGTAGATGGTCAGGCCGCTGACCCATGGCCGGTAATAGGTGAGGACTTCCAGAACCTTCATAGCAACTTACAGCCTGAGCTGACTGGCAGAGTTATACACGGTCACGAGGGCGGTCACGCGGCCGCGCGGTCCTGACCGAATGAGGGCGCGTTCCCCCGTCACGACCGCCTCAGGACGGCGTGCTCGCGCGCTGCCGGGACACAAAGGATTGGGCGGATTCGAGGACGTGCCGGAAGGTGACGCCGGTGCTCAGGATGCCAATGATACCAAAAATGACCAACAGGACCGTGTTCAGGATGTGATAGAGAAAAGCGAAGCTGGCCGACTCGGCCGCGGGCTGGCCGTAGAGTTGCAGGGCGGTGATGACGGCGAAGTGGTAGGGGCCGATCTGGCCCGGCGTCGAGGGCACGGCCACGCTGAACGCGGCAGCGCAGACGACGAAGCCGGTCATGACCCAGCTCGGTTCCAGGTTCACGGCTTTCATCGTGTAGTAGTAGGCGAAAAGGATCGGCAGCCAGACCAGGATGCTCAGGACGATCAGGATCGCCCCGTCGCGCAGGTTGGTCAGGCTGGTCAGGCCGCGCAGCAGGTCGTCGATCCGGCGCAACCAGCGTTCGGTGTCGAGGAACGAAAGCCGCCGCAACACCGCCTCGGCGATCCGCAGGGCGCGCTCGCGCAGGTTGGCGGCGATGATCAGGACGACGATGCCGGCCAGGGCCAGGAAGCCGGAGGCCAGGGCGAACGACTGCATCCAGTCCGGCAGGCGCTCGACGCCCGACAGGGTGAAGGGCAGCAGGACGACGATGAAAAGCATGTCCAGCAGGCGCTCGACGACCATGGTTGAGATGCCCTGGGCGATGGTCACCGGCGGGACGTTGCCGATCAAGACCGCCCGGGCGACGTCGCCGAGGCGAAAGGGCAGGAGCTGGGTCAGCATATAGCCGATGTTCTGGATGTGGAAGACGCTGGCGTAGGGGATGGTTTGGCCGAGGAGGAAGCGCCAGCGGACGGCGCGGATGATCAGGAAGGCGACGACGCCGAGGATACCGAGGAGCAGGTAGAGCGGGTGGACGTGGCGGAGGCTCTCCAGGATCTCGGCCGGCTTCGCATAGAGAAGAAAGACGGCCGCCAGGCAGGCCAACCCCACGAGCATGCCGACCCAGGCCTGCCAATTTGATTTCTTTGCCGTCGTTTCCATAAGCCCGCGGATTATACCCCAGAGGGACGCTGATGAACGCAGATTCCAACGCAGATGACGCCGATCTGATCGCGTATTCTGATCTGCGTCATCCGCGTAGCCGTCTCTGTTGCCTCGGCATAGCACGCAGATGGACGCAGATTCCAACGCAGATGACGCTGATCTGATCAGCTGTTCTGATCTGCGTCATCCGCGTCACGATCCGTGTCATCTGCGTGCCCGTCCCCATTGCCTCGACATGGCACGCTGATGAACGCTGATTCCAATGCAGATGACGCTGATCTGATCGCGTATTCTGATCTGCGTCATCCGTGTCAATCTGCGTCATCCGCGTTCGATTCTTCTATCTCCCACAATCGAGTATCATCACCTCGTCATCTACGACAGGAGGTCTCATATGGAATACGTCAACCTCGGCCGCAGCGGCCTGAAAGTCTCGCGCATCTGCCTCGGCATGATGACCTACGGCACGACAGCCTGGCGGCCGTGGGTGCTCGACGAAGAGGCGGCCCGGCCGTTCGTCAAGCGCGCCCTCGAGCTCGGCATCAACTTCTTCGACACGGCCGACATGTACTCGCGCGGCGTCAGCGAGGAGATCACCGGCCGGGCCATCCACGATTTCGCCCGGCGGGAGGAGGTGGTCGTCGCCACCAAGGTCTTCTTCAAATTCAGCGACGATCCCAACTCCGGCGGCCTGTCGCGCAAGCACATCATGGAAGGCATCGACGGCTCGCTGCGCCGCCTGGGGATGGAGTACGTCGACCTGTACCAGATCCACCGCTTCGACCCGACCGTGCCGGTCGAGGAGACGATGGAGGCGCTCCACGACGTGGTCAAGGCGGGCAAGGCGCTCTACATCGGCGCGTCGAGCATGTACGCCTGGCAGTTCGCCAAGATGCAGCACGCGGCGGCGGCCAACGGTTGGACGCGCTTCGTCAGCATGCAGAACCACTACAACCTTGTCTACCGCGAGGAAGAGCGGGAGATGATCCCCCAGTGCCTCGACATGGGCGTCGGGCTGATCCCGTGGAGCCCGCTGGCCCGCGGCGTGCTGACCCGGCCGCGACCGGTCAAGGGAGGCGAGTCAACGACCCGCGCCCAGACCGACACCTTCGCCCACGAGATGTACGACCACCCTTCGGACGATGACGTCGTCGACCGGGTGGTGGCGGTGGCCGAGGCGCGCGGGGTCAAACCGGCCCAGGTGGCGCTGGCCTGGCTGCTGGGCCGGCCGGGCGTGGCCGCGCCGATCATCGGGGCCAGCAAACTGTACCAGTTGGAAGAGGCGGTCGCGGCCGTGGAGGTCAGCCTATCCGAGGAGGAGATGCGGCTGCTGGAGGAGGCGTACCGGCCGCATCGGGTGTTGGGGCATGGGTGAGCGGGGGACGGCGCGCGGCCGCTCCGGCTCCGGCAGGTAGGTGCGGGCGTTGGCAACCTGCGGTTGCTCGTAAATGAGCCCCAGGTCAGGCCCAGTGTTGTCGTGGGCGATGTGACCATCGCTCGTGCCCTGTGTATCCGTTGTTGGTG
>CAYRBP010000015.1:0-46215 GCA_964422535.1 uncultured Ardenticatenaceae bacterium
GGCGAACTCGGTGAACGGCGCTTTCCCCGGCGGCAACTACTTCGGCCCGGTCGGCCTGGCCCCGTTCCACGACCACGACGGTGCCGTGCCCCAGGAGGTCAAGGACCTCCTTGAGACGACCAACGCCGGCCTGCTCGACGGTTCCATCTCCACCGGCTACAACCCCGGCGGTTAGGCCCGACAGCAGACCCGATCCCTGAGGGAGAAAGCGAATCGACTCGGCCGGTCACCGGTCGAGTAGACCAGTCTAAGATGCGACGTGTCCACCGGTGGGCACGTCGCATTTTCCTATTTCGAATAAGCGTGGATAATTCCCAGCCATGGGACGACACGCACAGACGCGGCGAGATCGTCCCAGGAACGCTTGTCCACCAATCCCAGGAATTGGCGATATCCGCCCGAGGCGACTATGGCAACAGCGGTAGCAACGGAAGATAGAGGCAACCAGACGGCGAACTTGTTGCGACGGATATGGAGAGGGATCAGCGTCCCACTGGTAGCCGTCCTGCTGGCCGCGCTCATCGGGGCCATCCTGCTCCTGGCCTCCGGCGCAGACCCGATCGAAGCATACACGGCCCTCATTGAAGGCGCGTTTGGCTCGCCGGTCGCAATCCAGCGCACGTTGGAGAAAGCGACCCCGCTCATCTTCAGCGGTCTGGCGGTGGCTTTTGCCTTCAAGGCCGGGCTGTTCAATATCGGCGTGCAAGGGCAGTTGCTGATCGGCGCCATCGTGGCCGCCTGGGTCGGATACAGCATCGAAGGACTGCCGGCGATCATCCACGCGCCTCTGGCGTTGCTGATCGGGGGCCTGGCCGGCGCACTCTACGGCGCGATCCCCGGCGCGCTCAAAGTCTATACGGGTGCGCATGAGGTCATCGTGACCATCATGCTGAACTACATCGCCATCAACATCACAGACTACCTGGCCGACGGCCCCTGGAAGGACCCCTCACCGACGAACATTGTCGCCCGCACGCCGAAAATCCTGCCGTCGGCGGAGCTGCCGATCCTCGGCAACATCCCCTCAGGCTTCATTTTCGCCCTCATCGCCGCGGTCGTCGTCTGGTGGGTGCTATACCGGACAACACTCGGCTTCGAGATCCGCACAGTCGGCCTGAATTCCAGCGCCGCTCACTACGCGGGCATCCGCGTCGCCCGCATCATCATCCTGACGATGGCGATCAGCGGTTTTCTTGCCGGTCTCGGCGGCGCCGTGGAGACGCTTGGCATCGTCGGCCGCTTCCAGCCGGGTTTCAACGTTGGGCTTGGCTTCGATGGCATCACCACAGCCCTGCTTGGTAAAACGAATCCCTTCGGCGTCATCCCCGCCGCGATACTGCTCGGGGCGATGCGCGCCGGCGCCAGCCAGATGCAGTTTGACGCCGGCGTCGCCAAGGAGATTACCGACGTCATCACAGCCTTCATCCTGTTCTTTGTCGCCGCTGACGTGATCGTGAAGAAACTCATCCGCCAGAAAGATGTCGACGACGATGCCGTTACGCTGTCCCGCGGTTGGGGCAGCCAGTAGGTAGGAGGAAAGGTAAAATGGAAATCACTGCCCCCACCCGTTCCACGTCGACCAGCTGGGTCATGCAGAACAAGTGGTATCTGCTCATCCTGGCTATCGTCGCCGGCTCCATCGTCTACGCCTACATAACCAATGATCGGGTCACCACGGCCGTGCTGGCCTCGACCATCCGCCAGTCCACGCCGCTGATCCTGGGTGCGTTGTGCGGCCTGATCGGCGAGCGCTCCGGTGTGGTCAACATCGGCATCGAGGGTCAAATGCTGATGGCCGCTTTCGTCGCCTTCCTGGCGAACGTCTACATCGGCAATCTGTGGGTCGCGACGCTGATTGGCGCACTGACCGGAGCCGTCATGGGGCTGTTCCTGGCCTTTATGGCCGTCACACTGAAGATGGACCAGATCATCGGCGGGACGGTCATCAACATCCTGGCGGTTGGTCTGACCGGCTACTTCTACGTCGCCGGCCTGACGACCAAGGGCAAGTTCCAGCCCATACCGCTCGGCCCGCTGGCCGATATCCCGCTCATCGGCCCGGTCCTGTTCGACAACCCTCCGATCACCTATATGGCAATAATCCTGGTCTTTGTGGTCCACTACGTCCTCTTCTACACGCGCTGGGGCCTGCGCACCCGGGCCGTAGGCGAGCACCCGCGGGCGGCCGACACGGTCGGCATCAACGTCTTTCGCACCCGTTACATCAACGTGATACTGGCCGGAGCCTTTGCGGGCCTGGCCGGGGCATTCCTGACCCTTGAGGGTGTCGGCTCATTCGAGCGATTGATGACCAACGGCCGTGGCTTTCTGGCCTTGGCGATCATGATCTTCGGCAAGTGGACACCGCTCGGCTCCTGGGCCGGCGCGCTGCTGTTCGGCTTCCTGTATGCGCTCAACACGCAGTTGCAGTTCAGCGGCATCGGCTTGCCCCCTCAGTTCGTTGGCAGCCTGCCCTATGTCGCAACGATCCTGGTGCTGGCCGGGTTCGTCGGCCGTTCGCGCCCACCTGCGGCCGTCGGGCAACCCTACGAGACCGAAGGCTAGCGTCATCCATCTCTGTCACCCAGAACCCACGAGCGAACCACCATGGACTTTTCCAAGGCTCCTCTTGTCCTCGAAGCGAAGGGCATCACCAAGCGATTTCCCGGTGTGCTGGCCAACGACCACATCGACCTTGAACTGCATCGGGGCGAGATCCTGGCGCTCCTGGGAGAGAACGGCGCCGGCAAGAGCACGTTGATGAACATCCTCTACGGGCTGTACCATCCGGATGAAGGCGAGATTTACATCAAGGGCGAGCCGGTCCGCTTGACCAACCCGGGCGATGCGATCGCCCGCGGCATCGGCATGGTCCACCAGCACTTCCAATTGGTGCCGGTCATGTCGGTCGCGGAAAACGTCATCCTCGGTTTGGAGGTCACCAAATACGTCGGTCACATTGACCGGCGCGAGTCAGAACAGCGCGTTCGCGACCTTTCGGAGCAGTACGGTCTGTCAGTTGACCCAAAGGCGATCGTCGAGGACTTGCCGGTCGGCATCCAGCAGCGCGTCGAGATCATCAAGGCCCTCTATCGAAACGCCGACATCCTCATCCTGGATGAGCCAACGGCCGTGCTGACACCGCAGGAAGCCAACGAGTTGTTCCAGATCATGCGCGAGTTGACCGGCCGCGGCGTTTCCATCATTTTCATCACCCACAAGCTGAAGGAGGTGCTGGCCATCGCCGATCGCATCGCCGTCTTCCGCGGCGGCCGGAACGTCGGCATCGCCATGCCGGCCGAGTCCACTGAAGCCAGCCTGGCCGAGATGATGGTCGGCCGCAAGGTCATCCTGCAGGTGGACAAAGAAGACTCGCATCCGGGTCCGATCGTCCTGAAAGTTGAGGACCTGCACGTGATGGACGATCGTCACCACGAAGTGGTCAAGGGTGTGTCGCTTGAGGTCCGCGCCGGGGAGATCCTGGGGATCGCCGGCGTACAGGGCAACGGCCAGCGCGAACTCGTCGAAGCCCTGACCGGCCTGCGCCCGGCGCTGAGTGGCTCGGTGACCATCGCCGGACAGGGGGCAACCAACCTCACGCCGCGCGAGGTCACTGAACTGGAAGTAGCCCACATCCCCGAAGACCGCGAGAAACATGGTCTCGTGAAAGGCTACAGCATCGCCGACAACATGGTCCTGAATCGCTATTACCAGTCGCCCTTCTCGAAGGGCCCGGTCATGGACAATGACAAGATCGCCCTGAACGCCACCGAACTGGTGGAGGAGTTCGACGTCCGAACGCCGTCGATCTTCACCCATGCCGGGAGCCTGTCCGGCGGCAACAAGCAAAAGGTCATCGTTGCCCGCGAGTTCTCGCACCCGGTCAAACTGCTGATCGCCAACCAGCCGACACGGGGCATCGACGTCGGCTCGATCGAGTTCATCCACAAGCAGATCGTCACCCAGCGCGATAACGGGGTCGCCGTCCTGGTCGTCTCGGCCGAACTTGACGAAGTCCTGAGCCTCGCCGACCGGCTGGCGGTCATGTTCGACGGCCGTATCGTCAAGACGCTGCCGATCGAGGAAGCCACGCGCGAACGCGTCGGCCTGCTGATGGCCGGCTCAGAAGCCTGACTGGGGTATTAGGCCCGGCTCAACGGCCGCCCCGGTCGCCCGCCCGCGGCTAGACACCCCACCCTATTCGGGCTATACTACTTTCGTCTGCCCTTTGGCGGACGCCCCGCCAAACGCGGGTCTGACGCAGTGGCGTTTCGTCTGTCTCAGACGGACGCCCCGGCGACGCTGGGTCGCCGCAGACAACCGCCGGAACCGACCAGAAGACCGCCTGCCCGCCGACCGCGGCCGCGATCGCCTTGATATCGCGCCGCTCTGCTGGGTTTGGCCGCCCGCCCACAGCAGCGTGCCGGGCGGAGCGTCACGCTTCCGGTCGCCGGCCTAAAGCAGTGGAGTGCAGTGGACATGATTGACGGAGAAATCGTTTACCTGACACCGGAAGGACTGAAGCAGATCGAGGACGAGCTCCAGACGCTCAAGACCGTCCGCCGCGAAGAGATCTCGATCAAACTTGAGACCGCCATTCGCCAGGGTGACCTGAAAGAGAACGCCGACTACCACGACGCCAAGGAAGAGCAGGGGTTGCTGGAGGCGCGCATTCGCCAGCTGGAAGACACGCTGCGGCGCGCCAGGGTCATCGACGGCGCCGGCCCGTCAAACACGGTGAGAATGGGCAGCAAGGTGACCGTTTCCGAAGAAGGCATCGACGAGCCGGAGACCTACACCATCGTCGGCGCGCACGAAGCCGACCCGCTGAGCGGGCGCATCTCCAACGAATCGCCAATCGGCCGCGCCCTGCTTGGGGCGAAAAAGGGCCAGACGGTGAGCGCCATGACCCCGGCAGGGTCGATCAACTTCACCATCCACGAGATCGCCTAGCCGGACCCCGAATGCAGATGATACCAGGCGACCGGGCGGCCGGTCGCCTTTTTTTGTCTCTGACGACGCGCGCCGGCGAACGCGACAACCGTGCCCGGAGAACAGGCAGCCCGCGACGCTTTATGTCTACTTCGGTCTGCTAAGCCGGCCGGCCCGGCGCATCACCTTTCGTCGATCACGATGAAGTCCCGGCCATCGGCCGTCAGAAGGCGGCGGCCCGTGGCGGGATCATAGACGCCCAGGCGCAACTCGCCTGCGCCCGGCGGCACAGCAAGCTCCTGCAAGATCAGATCGCCCGGCCGCCAGTGCTCGGCCGGCGCGCCGAGGCGATCATCCTGGGCAACGAGCGCCCCGGCCGCGTCCACCCGGTGCAGGAAGAGCCGGCGCGGGCCATCGGCCGGCGTCAGGACTTCCCAGTAGGTCAGAAGGGTGCACGCCTGTCCGGCGGCGCAGCCCTCGGCATCATAGCCGAGCAGCCGCAAGTGGTCGTCAAAGACCGCGCCGGCCGCGTAACCCGGTTCGAACTCGGCCCCGGCCGGCACGGCATAGCGGGCGAAACTGCCGTCCAGGGTCTCAAACGGCGCGACGGCCGCCGCCAGCAAGGGCGAAAACGGCAGGATCGCCGGACGGACGGCCCGCGCCGCTTCGCTGCCCGCCTCGCCGCGCGGCAAGACGAGGCTCTCGGCCGGATTGAAGTAGCGCAGGCTCAGGTCCTCGCGGCGCAGCGTTAGCTCCATCGTCGGCGGGTCCATCGTCTCAGGCGTCCAACCGCCAACCGCCACCGGGCTGTCATCCGAAGAAGCGTCGAGATAGGCGGCCGCGTCGGTCAGCGCCGCCTGCCAGACGAAGCGGACTTCATCGTTGGCCGGCCAAACGCGCCAAAGCATACCGGCCGTGCGCCACCCATGGAAGATGAACAGCCCGCCCAGTAGAACAGCGACGGACAAAGTGACCGTTCTTGTGGATAAGTTATCAGATGCTGTGGATAACTCGACCATCTTGTGGATAAACAGTAGCGGGAAGAGCATCACCACCGGCAAGGCGTTGATGATACGAATGCTGCTCGGCGCATCAACGGTGACGAGGCTTGGGATCGCGCTCGTCGCCAGCCACAACAGGATGAAGGCGTGGCGAGGTTCTCGCCAGCGCCAGAGCGCGAGCGCCAGGCCGCCATAGAACAGCAATCCGAGTAAGGGGTCAAACGTCGGCAGGAAGGCGACGTTCTGCCGCCACAGCGGGTCGCCTCGCACGCCAAACATGCCCAGGATACGCAGTCCGTTCTCCAGCACCGGGCGCGGGTCGCCGGCCAGCAATGCCCGCAATGGCGCGTCCACTTCGCCGATACGCGCCTCGGCGCCCGGATTCGTCGCGAGAAAGTAGACTAGCGGCGCGGCGATCACGACATAGACCAGCCAGAAGAGCGCGATTCTTCGCCAGACCCTGCGGAACTGGCTGCGGTGAAACACCGCCAGGTAGAGCGTGAACAGCCCGAAGAAGATCGGCACGGCCCGCGCCGCCATATAGGTATGGAGCGAGAGGCCGGCGGCCGCGCCGGCAAGCCCGAAGAGGGAGACGGACGACAGACCACGGCCGTCCTCCCGCCTGCTGCCGGCCGCCCACCACAGGACAGCGGCCAATCCGGACAAGGCCGGCAGCGCGATCGCCCGCAGCGCGAGGCGGCTGTAGAAGACGGGCCACAGGTTGACAGCCAGGAACGCGGCCGACCAGAACCCTGAAGGCCAGCCGAACAACCTTCGGCCGAGGGCAAAGCCGAGCGCGACCACGAGCAGTCCGGAGTAGGCGGCCGGCAGGCGCAGGGCCAGCGCGTTTTCGCCGGCGAGCGCGCCGAAGCCGGCCTGGACATAGTGAAACAGCGCCTCATGGCCGTAGGCGTCGGTGAAGTAGATGGCATGGTTCCCGGCCAGGATGTCGCGGTTGATCAGCCAGTGGGCGACTTCGTCATGTTCCAGACCGGGCGGCGTGACGTTGCTGAGGCCAACGAAACGAAACGCGGCCGCGACAAGCAAGACGACCACCAGGGCCGCCAGCCGGTGCGGCCGCCGCGGGGCAGGAAGCGATGGTGCGCCCTGCCGGGTACTCACGTCGCGGCCCACCCCAACCGGCGGACAAGCGCCCCCGGCAGCACCGCCGCCAGGGCCCGCCGCTCATCCTGGCCCAGGATACCTAGCAGCCCCAGGCCGGCGACGTAGACGGCCACGCCGGCAACCAGCGCCAGCGCCACCCCCACCAACCCGCCGATCCGGCTGAGTGGCCACATCACCGCCAGCATGAACGCCGTCAGGGCCAGCGGCCGGGCGATAAAGTGCAACCAAGGCGGGTTCGCTTCGCGTCGACTGAGGAAGTAGTTGAAGACGACCAGCAGGACGACCTCCGACAGGACGGTGATGACGCTGGACGCGACGTAGCTGAAGCGGGGGATCAGCAACCAGTTGGCGATGATGTTGAAGCCCACGGCCAGGACGAAGGCGATCGGCTGCTTGCGCTCCAGGCCATAGGCGATCAGGACGTAGTTGGTGACGCTGTTCATCCAGCCAAACGGGACCGACCAGATGATGATCTGCAAGGCGATGGCGCCCTGCGGCAGGAACTCGCGGCCGCCCAGCAGGCCGATCATCAGCGGCGCGGCGAAGGTGATCAGCGCCGCCGTCGGCAGGGCCAGCAGCAGCATGACCTTGAGCGACAGGTGGTACATGCGGCGCGCGGCCGGGGCGTCTTCCTTGATCGCCCGCGAGATGACCGGGAACAGGGCCAGGGTGAAGAAGGACGGAATGATCTGCAAGGCGTTGAACCACTTGTAGGCGCTGTTGTACCAGCCGACAACCGTCTCGCCGCCGGGGTCGAGCTGCCGCAGCAACAGCACGTCGATCGAGATGAAGATGGTCTGCAGCAGATGGATGAGCATCAGCGGGAAACCGAGACGCAACATGCTTCGCTGCTCGCCGAAATCAAGCGTCCAGGGGCCGCCCAGGTCGAAGCGACGAAAGGCCATGACCGTCAGAATGGTCAGCGTTATGATGTTGACCAGGATCGACACGGCCGCCAGCCCGACGAAGCTGAAGCCGAGCAGCAAGACCGCCACGCCGAAGGCGACCTTCAGGATGGTCGTCACCGTGGCCATCGCCGCCGGCACTTCCGCTTGCTCGTAGACGTAGAAGAGACCGCTGACGCCGAGGGTCAGGCCGGAGAAGACCATGCCGACCATGATCAGGGCGATGGCGGCGATCTCGGCCGTGGACAGCGGATTGGCGCTGTTGGCGGTGGACCAGACATAGAGCGCCACCGGCAGGGTGGCGATGGCGGCCGTGATGACCCGCAGGACGCTCGAGTTGAGCAGGAAGTGACCGGCCCGCGCCCGGTCCTGGGATACTTCGCGGATGAGCAGGATGTTGAGGCCGAAGTTGGCGACGATCTCAAAGATGCCCGCGGCCGCGATGGCGATCGCATAGCTGCCGGCGTCGGCCGGGCCGAGGACGCGCAGGTAGAAGGCGGCGAAGACGAAGTCGATCGCCTTGTTGAAAAGGTTAAGGGCCATCGGAGCGGCGCTGTTCTTGGCCAGGCTCCGCGTCACGGCGGCCGTTCCCCCCGTTGCGTCACCGCCGGTAGCGGCCGTCACGCCCCGCTCGCTGAACCGGCCCCAGCCCCAGACGACCAGCGAGAATAGCAGGATGATCCCGGCCATGAACGACACCAACCCGCCCAGTTGGAAGCTGCGAGGGCTGTAGCGGTACCGCACCGTCCATTCGCCGGGCTCGAGCACGACGCCGCGGAAGTTGCCGTTCACCAGGTGAATATCGGTCTCCCGTTCCAGTTCCTCGCCGGCGCCGGCCGGGCGGACATAGGCCCGCCAGCCGGGGAAGTAGCTATCGTTCAGCACCAGCCACGACGGTTCAGCGACGCTGACTGTGGCAATCACCTCGTTGTTAGAGGCGGCGTCGATGCTTGCCGGGACCAGTTCGGCGCCGACCGCATCGCCACCGTTCCAGCCGGCACTCGCGCCGGGCGTCACGACGACAAATCGGCGGGGGTCGTTCGCCTGCAACGTCGCAAGCGGGTCGCCCGTGACAACCGTCGCCGTCCTCGGCAGCGCATAGGCTCGCGGTGCGACGGCCAGGTTCTCATAGATGCGCAGCCCCTCACCTTCCCAGGCCAGCCGCAACTTGGGCAGTTCGAGCGGCTCGACGCTGGCGATGTACTTGACGCCCAGCACGTCCAGCAAGGGCGAGTTGAGCGACTCAAGCGCGCCGATGGGCTGGACCCGGTTGAAGCTCAGCCCGTTCTGCGGCTCGATGGCCGCCATGTAGTCGGTGTACTGCCTGGGGATGATCGAGTCGTAGCCGCGGACGTCGTGCAGCCGGTTGAGCCAAGGCGTGTTGGCGTTCAGCACCTTCGTCCCGCCCGGATCGAAGGTCGTCAATCGCCAGCCGCCCTCCTGCGCTTGCAGCCAGGCGATAGCTTCCGGCCGGTAGGCCAGGAGTGCGGGGTCCACGGCCGCGCTGAACCCGCGCCCGGCCAGGAACAGGTCGAGGCCGGTGACAAGGAGCAGGACGACCGTCCAGCCGCGCCCCTTTCGCGGCCAGAGGATCAGGACGCCGCCGGCCAGCAGCATCAGCCCCAGCACAGCCAGCCCCGGGAACTGGTAGCTGTAGAAGGCGTCGGCGTCGGGAAAAGCATCGACCGCCTGCGCCAGGCCAAAGAATAACCGCTCTACCAGCGGCCGCGCCGTCCCGTACGCGACCCGCGATGCCAGCAGGCCCGCCAGCACCACCACCCCTCCGCCGGCCGCGGCCCACCCAACAACCCGGCAGGCGAGTCCCGTCCTCCGGCTCCCTGCCCCGTCGATTTCGCTCGAGCCGGTTCGGCCGAAGCGCTTCAGCTCATCGACGCCGAAGCCGGCCAGCCCGGCCACCGCCAGCGCCAGCGGCCAGACCCAGCGGAAGGGCGTGTGCAACTGGTCGATGAACGGCAGGCCGTAGTAGAGAAGCGCGTACAGCGGCGTGCCGAAGATGAATGCCACCGACAGGATCGCCAGCAAGAGAAAGAACAGGGCGTGCGAACGGCGCGCGCTCGCGAGCCGGCGCCAGTCCAGCAGCGCCAGCCCGGCCACGGCCGCCATCAAGAGCGGCACGATCCCCAGGTAGGTGGCCCCCTCGACGCTGTTCTTCAGTCCCCATGAGGACGAATGCGGTCCGTGCGGGTTGAGCACGCCGGCAGCGTTGAGCTCCAGCGGCACGGTTGCGCCGCTGAAGACGTCGAGGAAGGCGTGGTGAGCCGAACTGCCGTAGAAGTGGGGCAACAGCAGGGTCAGTGCCTCGCGCCAGGTGTAAGCCCAGCCGAGCACTTCTTCATAGGCGGCCGAGCCGACGCGGAAGTTGACCTGCCCAACTTCAAACAGCGGCACGAGTTGCACCGCCGCCAGCGCCAGACCCAGCGCGACCATCGACAGCAGCCAGAGCGACGGCCGGAGCAGATCGGCCGCCCAGCCGAACGTTCCCACCCGCCGCCGCTCCCATGCGACCGCCGCCAGCCGCCAGGCGGCAAACAGCCCGGCGACCAGCAGGGTGTAGTAGGTGAATTCGGCGTGTCCGGCCAGCGCCTGCAGGCCGAGGGCGACCACCCCCAGCGCGAGCCACAGCAGGCGCGAGCGCGCAGGCCCGGCGATGATCTTCTCGATCGCCGATAGCACCAGCGGCAGCCAGACCACGGCAGCGACGATCATCGGGAAGACGGCCGCGCTGGTGACGATGAAGCCGCCGCCCTGGTAGACCAGCCCAGCCATGGCCGCCCCACTCCGCCGCATGCGGAGCACGCGGGCGAAGGCGTACATCGCCACGCCGGCCAGCCATAACTGGCTGACCGTGAACCAACCGTAGGCTTTCTCCAGGGGCAGGACAAGAAACAGCGCGCTGAACGGATAGAGGGCCGAGTGCTGGCCGTTGGCCAGGAAGGGCGCCCCGGCAAACAGGTACGGGTTCCAGAGCGGTATCTCGCCGCCGGCCAGGCTGTCCCGCGTGAACTGCTTCCAGGCGAGGTTCTGGATGAGCAAGTCGCCTATGAGCGGGTTCTGCGGCCGAGTCGCGCCCAACGCCTCGGCCGCGGACGCCCACGGCGCCCACTGGAAAAGATTGTCGGCCGGGACCATCGTCTTCGGGCCGAGCGTGACCTGCCAGGTGAGCAAGAGCGGCAGGATGAACAAGGCGGCCAGGATGAGCGCGTCCAGCCGGTAAGCGCGCAGGCGTTGCCTCATGCGAGCGGCTCTTTGCGGATGTGGAAGACACAGCCGCCGGCGCCCATCGCCCGGCACTCGGTCTGGATGACGCGATACTCGGCTCCGCGGCTGAAGTCGACCAGCGCTTCCTGCAGCAGGCCAACGGTCAACTGGCAGACCGGCCGGCGGGTCTCACGTCCCAGGCAGACCGGGCAATTCTGGACATGGAAATCCAAGGCATCGGGCCCGTCGACAACCCAGGCAACCTGGTCGCTCTCAGCGCTCAGGACACGGGCGAGGGCCGCCAGGCCGATACGCAGCCGGCCCGGCAGCGGGGCGATGCGCAGGGTCAGGCGATCGATGCCGCGCCCGACGCCGTACAGCTTCAGCACGCGCCCGGCAAGGGCACGCCCCGTTCGCTGCGCCAGCCCGCCCGCCTGCCGGATGCCGTAGATGGTCTCCAGGGCGATGACCAGGTTGGCGACGACGGTCGGGTCGAATCCGCGATCGGCCGTCGGCGGTGGCGGTGCGTCGATCAGCGTTCCCAGCCCGGCCAGGTTTAGCAGCGCGCGCAGCCCGTTCGGGCCCAGCGTCCCGGCGAAGGAGTCGAGATAGGCGCGGCCGAAGGTGTTGGACATGGTTGGAGAACCGGGAGGGACGAAGGTGGTCACGGGTAGCGTGTGGTCAGTCGCGATTCGTCAGCAAGTGGATGGCAGGCGGCGCGCTGTGCGGCCGCCGGCTGCTCGCAGCCGTTCAGGTCCACCATCTGCAGCGTTCGTTCCCAGGGCCGGGACGACGGATGATACGCCACCCATCGTTCGCAGTCCCGAACGGCCGGGCCGCAACGCCAACCGCGCTCGGACACCGGGACGGCACAGGCGAGAACGACTCCTTTCGACCTGGGTGCAGGCAATTCGTCCCGCCGGTCACGGCAGCGGGCAGCCGCTCCTGATGAACGCCGGAATACCGATTGTCGCCGCGAGTATAGCCGCCCGCTGATCATCGCACAATCCGAAGTCGGGTTATAATCGGCTCCGCGCGGGCTCGCCGTAGGTTTGGAGAACGGCGGGCGCGACCGCGGAGGAACCGACCCAATGGCTCAGGCAACGCTGCACTTCCCATCCGACTTCCTGTGGGGCACATCGACCTCAGCCTACCAGGTCGAGGGCCTCAACCCCAACAGCGACTGGCACGCCTTCGAACTCAGCCGTGGCGTGGCCGACGACCCGCTCCTCGGCTGCGGTCCCTCGTGCGATTGGTGGGCCGATGCCGAATCCGACCTCGACATCGCCGCCGAGATGGGCACCAATGCCCACCGGTTGTCGCTGGAATGGAGCCGCATCGAACCGGAGCCCAGCGTCTTCGACAGGGAGGCCATCGACCGGTACCGCGCCATCCTCCAGGCCTGCCACGCCCGCGGCCTGGAACCGATGGTCACGCTATGGCACTTCAGTAACCCGCTGTGGCTGGTCGAAAAAGGCGACTTCAACTCGGACGTCGTCGTGGACTACTTCAGGCGCTACGTCAGCAAGGTCGTGGACGAACTCGGCGATCTGATCCCGAAGTGGATCACCATCAACGAGCCGCTGAATTACGTCTTCCTGCGCTACCTGGACAACGCCTTCCCGCCACCGTCCGAGCGCGGCTACAGCGCGGCGATGGAGGCACTCGTCAACCTGCTCCGCTGCCATGCCGCCGCTTACCATACCATCAAGGCCGGCTATCCGGACGCTCCAGTCAGCGCCGCCTCGGCCATGAATATCATCACCACCCGGCCGCGCAACAACGTCCTCGATCGCTGGTTCGCCGGAAAGCTCTCTCATCTATACAACGACGCCTGGAATGACGCCATGCAGAGCGGCCGCCTGTGGACGCCTCTCGGCACGCGCCGGGTCAAGGAAGCCGCCGGCACGTTCGACTTCATCGGCCTCAACTACTACACCCGGTTCTACGTCCGCTTCCCGCCGAAGAAGGGCATCGTCGAGCGCGAATGGGAACCGGGTGCGGTCCTCAGCGACGGGAATTACGGCGAAGTGTACCCGCATGGACTGTATGAATTGATGGCCCACGTCACCAATCGCTACGGGAAGCCGGTCTACATCACCGAAAACGGGGTGCCCGACGCGGCCGACCGCATCCGCCCCGGCTTCATCCTCGACCACCTGCGCCAGGTCTGGCATGCGATCAGCTTCTGTTACCCGATCATGGGGTATTACCACTGGTCGCTGGTCGATAACTACGAGTGGGAACGTGGTTGGACGCAACGCTTCGGGCTGGTGGAGGTCGACCCGGGAACACAGGCCCGGCGCTGGCGCCGGAGCGCCTATCTCTACCAGGAGATCTGCCGGACCTACAGCATCAGCAGCGACATGGCCGAGCAGTATGCGCCGGAGATGCTGGAGGTCATGTTTCCAGGGTGAGGCCGGGCGGGCGCGAGCCGGACCTGCAGGCGCTGCGTGTCGGCTGCCTGTCGCTGCTGATGGCCGCGTTTCACGCTCTAGCGTTTCATGCTATAATTGGAGACTTACAAGCCTATCAGTCTGTGGCCCTGTGTAGCGGCCGCGTTCGACCCTACGCAACGGTGCGACGACGCATCCGCGCGACTTCAATACTTCTAGGGTACTGGAGAGAGAACATGTCAGGACATTCAAAGTGGTCCACCATCAAACACAAGAAGGCGGCCAGCGATGCCAAGCGCGGTAAGGAATTCACCCGCATCGCCAAGGAAATCACCATCGCCGCCCGCGAAGGTGGCGGTGACGTCAATTCGAATACCTCGCTGCGCCTTGCGGTCAACAAGGCCCGCGCCGCCAACATGCCGAAGGACAACATCGACCGGGCCATCAAGCGAGGCACCGGGGAACTGGAAGGCGGCGAGCTGGTCGAAGCCGTCTATGAGGCCTACGGACCTCACGGCGTCGGCATCCTCGTCCATGTCGTGACCGACAACCGCAACCGGGCCGTGGCCGATGTGCGTCATGCTGTCTCCAAATACGGCGGTTCGATGGCTGAAGCCGGCGCGGTCTCGTGGCAGTTCACCCGCAAAGGATACATCAGCGTGACCGAGCCGGTGGACCCGGATGAGTTGTTCATGATCGCCGCGGAGGCCGGGGCCGACGACGTGCAGTTCAGCGACGGCCTGGCCGAGATATATGTCGGCGTCGAGTCGTTCAACGCCGTCCGTACCGCCCTGGAAGACGCGGGCATCACGGCCGAGGAATCGTCCCTCATCTACGACCCCAACAGCCCGATGGAACTGGGCCAGTCCGAATCGATGCAGGTGATGAACCTGGTTGAGAAGATCGAAGAACTGGACGACGTGCAGAACGTCTATTCCTCGCTCGAGATGTCTGATGCGCTCCTCGCCGCTATGGAAGCGGCTTAAAGCGCGGCTTCGTCCCGCCGAGCCCTTCCCATGCGCGTTCTTGGCCTGGACCCCGGCACGGCGACAACCGGATATGGCATCATTGACGCCGTAGGCGACGACTACCACCTCGTCGCCTACGGCGTCATCACGACCGCGGCCGGCGACCCGGCCCCCGCTCGCCTGCAGTCCATCTATCGCCAACTGAGCCGGCTGCTGTCCGACCACCAACCGGAAAGCGCCGGCGTCGAACAGCTCTACTTCGGCCGCAACATCACCACCGCCATCGCCGTGGGCCAGGCGCGCGGGGTGTTGCTCCTGGCCCTGGCAGACGCCGGGCTGCCTGTCGGCGAATACTCGCCGCCAACGGTCAAGGAATCGGTCACCGGCTTCGGCAACGCCGACAAGGCCCAGGTGCAACTGATGGTCCGCCAGCTGCTGCATCTGGAGGAGACGCCCCGGCCCGACGACGCGGCCGACGCCCTGGCCGTGGCAATGACCCACGCGCGACATGCGCTCTTTCGCGCGGCCTACGAAGAGTGAATTCAGACCACTGACAGCGAGCGCCGGCCAACTACCGGCCAGGTGAACTGACCATGATTGCGAATCTCAGCGGCACCGTCCTTCGAATCGAGTCCGGTAGCATCGTCGTCGCCGTCGGCGGCGTCGGCCTGCGGGTGAACGTCCCGCGCACCGTACTGGAGAATGCCGGCGGGATCGGTCGCGCGATCATGCTCCACACCCACCTCATCGTCCGTGAAGACGAGCTGAGCCTCTACGGCTTCGAAACGGAAGATGACTTGCAGTTGTTCCTGGTCCTGCTCGGCGTCAACGGCGTCGGACCCAAAGTGGCCCTTTCAATGCTGAGCACCCTCAGCCCCGAGTTGCTGAAGAGTGCTATCCTGCGCGAGGACACGGCCGTCCTCCAGCGCGTGCCCGGCATCGGCAAGAAGACGGCCGAGCGGATCATGTTCCAATTGCGCGACAAACTGGAGGTGACGGCCGGCACATCGGCCGTGCTGCCGGTCAGTGATGTCGACGCCGACGTGATCGACATCCTGACCGGGCTCGGCTTCAGCATCATCGAGGCCCAGTCCGCGTTGCAGCGCCTGCCGCGCGAAGCACAGACCGTCGACGAACGCGTCCAACTGGCGCTGCAGGTGCTCGACCAGTACACGTCCCGTCCCTGAAAGCGCGGCTGCGGCCGCCGAGGAGGATCTCCCATGCAGCCTTTCCCCAGCCTCGACGGCTTTGGCCCGACACGGGCCACGCTTCAGCGTTACGCGCGGGCGACGGCCGCCCTCGCCCGTTCCCATGCCGTGGCCCGGCCCCACTGGCGTCACATCAGCCTGCGCGTCGGGCCGGACGGGCTTGTCACCGACCACATGCTCCTGCCTGAAGGCGGGCTGATGGCCGCCCGGATGGATTTCCCCGGCGGGCAAATCGTCCTGGTCGCCAGCGACGGCCGGCGCCGCTCCTGGGCGCTCGATGCCGGCCTGAGCGGGACAGAGATGGGCGACGCCCTGATCGCGGCCGCGGCCGAGTGGGGACTGCGAGGCGAGGTTCGCCGCGAACCATTTGAAAGCGATGAGCCGGGTATGGTCGACCTGGACGCGGCCGCGCGAGTCTGGACGGCGATCATTAGCGCGACGCGGGCCTTCACCCGCCATGCCGCGCGGTTGAGCGACGATGTCGGCCCCGTCCAGTTCTGGTCCCACGGCTTTGACCTGTCCGTGGAGTGGTTCGGCACGCGACGAGTCGCCTACGAGGAGGACGGGCAGACGTCGATGCTGCCCGCTCAACTCAACCTCGGCTTTTATCCCGGCGATGACGACGGCGGTTCGTACTTCTACTCGAATCCCTGGCCGTTCGAGCCGGAGAGGTTGCTCGGCCGCGACCTCCCTCCCGGCGCTCGATGGCACACCGAGGGATGGCAGGGCTCGATACTGCCCTACGCCATCCTCCGAGATGACCCCGATCCCGAAGCGCGGCTCCTGGACTACGCGAAGGCCGTTTTCGACATCGCCCTGCCGGGCCTGACCGAGTGATCGGCCGCGACGGACCCGCCGCAGCGGGCAAGCCGGGATGGGCCTTCCGCCCTTGAGGCACTGCCCTGGGGTCCGCGCTTGGTCGATTTCACTGCTTTGACATCCAAGACTCCCGTTGGCACAATTTGGTTCTTGTCGTCCCCTATGCTATAGTGTTGGCGTTGGCGATAGCGCGGGCTTAAGAACGACAAGATGCCGGAATCAAACAGGCTCCGACCTGAATATTCCCAGCCGGCCTCGGACGGCGGAGCAATTCAATGGCTCCGGCCAGCGTTCGGGTCTTGTTCGCGCCACCATGCCATCTTCCCAGCCATCCGCACACAATTGAACGTATCCAGTTTCCACAACGGACGGCCTGCCGGTCTTCGGGAGGTGATATCACTGGCCATTGGCGAAAGAACCTGACAACACTGGTTGGCTTTCGGTTCTGATGTTCTGTTGAGTCTATTTGGAGGAGAGGAGAGATGAGGAAGGTATACTGGCCGGCATTGCTGGCCCTGCTGCTGAGTATTGGGCTGTTCCTGTTTGCTTGCACCGCCGGCGGCCAGACAACGACCGAGGAACCGGCAGGCGAAGAGCCGGTCGCCACTGAGGCCGCTCCGGCCGGCGAGGCTCCCGCTGAGGAAGCGCCGGCCGCCGAAGAGGAAGCGCCGGCCGCCGAGGAGGAAGGCGATCGTCAGATCGCCACCTTCATCTGGACCCAGGAGTTCGACACCCTCAGCCCGCTTTACACAGGCATGTGGTTTACGACGGTCACCTATTCGTTGTGGAACACGTGGGCCTGGAACTTCGACGAAAACCTGGAGCCCGTCCCGGTGCTCCTGACCGAGATGCCCACCGCCGAGAATGGCGGCATCTCAGAGGACGGCCGGACCATCACCTTTAAGCTGCGCGACGACATCGTCTGGTCGGACGGCACACCGATCACGGCCGATGACTTCGTCTTCACCTACGAGATGAACGTCAACCCGGCCAACACTGTGAATTCGACTTACCCATACGACCAGGTCGAAAACATAGAGGCAACCGACCCGCAGACAGTCGTCGTGACCTTCGCCGAACCGTTCGCTCCCTGGCTGGCCACGTTCTGGCACGGCATCCTGCCTGCCCACATCCTCGGCCCGGTATTCGAGGCCGACGGCACGCTCGATACGGCCGAGTGGAACCTGGCCCCGACGGTCAGCGCCGGCCCCTATCGCTTTGAGGAGTGGGAATCGGGCAGCTACGCCCGCTTCGTCAAGAACGAGAACTGGTGGGGAGCCGAACCGTCCATCGATGAGATCTTCTTCCGCTTCGTGCCGGATGACGCCTCCCAGGTCGCTGCTCTGAAGAACGGCGAAGGCGATGTGGGCACGTTCATCGCCTATTCCGACGTCCCGGCATTGCAGGAGGCAGGCATCAATGTCCTGACCGTCCCGTCCGGCTACTATGAAGGCTGGTTCCCGTTCATCGGCGACGACCTGATCCCCGGCCACCCGGCGATGCAGGATGTCCGCGTCCGCCAGGCGATCGCGATGTCGATCGATCGCGAGCAGCTGAACCAGGACCTGCTCCTCGGCCTGACCAAACCGGTCGAGTCCATCTGGGCCAACACGCCCTACGAAAGCCCCGATATCGTCCCGTGGGCTTACGACCCCGAGGCGGCCATGGCCCTCCTGGATGAGGCCGGCTGGGTGGACACGAACGGCGACGGCGTCCGCGATAAGGACGGCGTCGAACTCGTCCTGGTCCACGGCACCTCGACTCGCGAGATCCGCCAGGACGCCCAGGCGGTCGCCCAGCAACAGCTGGCCGAGGTCGGCATTCAGCTTGAACTGCAGGCCGTTGACCCCAACATCCTGTTCGCCAGCTTTGCCGAGAGCGGCCCGCCGTATCTGGGTGAGTTCGATATCTCCGAGTGGTCCGACGGCCCGTCCTTCCCGGATCCCGACCACTACTACTGGCTGTGCAGCGAGATCCCAACCGACGAAGCGCCGGACGGCGGGAACTTCCAGCGCATCTGCGACGAGGAACTCGACCGCCTTTTCCAGCTTCAGGCCACCCAGACCAACGTCGAAGAGCGGATCGCCACGTTCCACCAGATCAGCAAACTGATGCACGACAACGTCTATTGGTTCGGTATCTGGGATGATCCGGACGTGTGGGCCATCAGCAGCCGCCTGGGCGACGTCAAGCTGTCAGGCCCGACGCCGTTCTACGACATCGCCAACTGGTCGTTCAGCGAGTAAGACTTGGTTTCGTCAGACCTCCGAGGTCGTTCCTGATCTCGGAGGTCTGTTTCATCACCCATGAGTCGATACATCGTTCGCCGTCTCCTGCAGGCTATCCCGCTGCTGCTGTTCGTCAGCATCGTCCTGTTCATCCTGATGCAGTTCATGGGCGATCCGGTGGCCACACTCGGCGGCCGGCGGGCGACCCGTCCGGCCGACCGCGAGCGTCTGACACGCCAGCTCGGCCTCGACCAGCCGATGTACATGCAGTACCTCTACTGGCTGGTCGGCAACGATTGGAGGATGATCGACATGGACGGCGACGGCGAAGGCGACACGCCGGGAACGCGCAAGGGCATCCTTCGCGGTGACTTCGGCATGTCGCTCATGAAACGCGGCCAGTCGGCGCTGGAAGTGATCTGGGATCGCGTGCCTAACACCCTGCTCCTGATGGGTGTGGCCGAGATCGTCATCATCATCTTTGCCCTGGCCATCGGCATCTTCTCCGCCCTGCGCCAGTATTCGCTCGCCGACCACATCATCACCGCCATCTCGTTCATTGGCTTCTCGACGCCGATCTTCTTCTTCGCCCTGATCTCCATCTACATCTTCTCGGTCAACTTCAAACGCTGGGGGCTCCCCTCGCTTCCGGCTGTGGGCATGTTTGACCCTCAGGTCGGCAAGACGCCCGGCCAGGTGGCCCTGCACATGATCCTGCCGGTCATGACGATCGCCTTCGTCAGCATCGCCGCTTACAGCCGCTACATCCGCAGCACGATGCTGGAAGTCCTCAACCAGGACTACATCCGCACGGCCCGGGCCAAGGGGCTGCGGGGCCGGTACATCCTCCTCGTCCACGCCTTGAAGAACGCCTCGTTGCCGATCGTGACCCTGATCGGCCTCGACCTGGCCCTGCTGCTGGGTGGGGCGCTGGTTACGGAGCGCATCTTCGCCTGGCCGGGCATGGGCCGGCTGTTTCTCGACCACATGCAGCGCTTCGACACCCCGGTCATCATGGGCATCCTGATCATCCTGTCGGTGACGGTCATCGTCTTCCAGATCATCACCGACCTGACCTATGCGGTGCTCGACCCGCGGATTCGCTATGACTGAGAGTAACGGGGACCGGCGGAGCAGGAGCCCGTGGGAAGAGGCTGATCGCTTCCCCGTTTCCCCCTGCCCTCACTCCCCGGCATCATGGCGAGGCACCCACCATGGCCAGCATTGACGCCCCGCCCACCGTCGCTCTGGCCGGCGCCGATGAACTGGCCCCGCCGCTGACCTTCGGCCAGATGGCCTGGCGGCGCTTCCGCCGCCACCGCATGGCGATGTTCGGCGCGATCACGCTCATCCTGCTGTTCGTTTATTCCTTTGCCGGCGGTTTGATCTACACGGCCGAAGACGCCAATTACACCGATACCACCCAACGCCTGTCGCCGCCCTCGCTGGAGCATCCCTTTGGCACCGACACCGTCGGCCGCGACGTGCTGGCCCGCTCCATCCAGGGCGGCCGCATCTCCTTGATGATCGGCCTGACCGCGGCCGTGCTGGAGATCACCATCGGGGTTGTCATCGGCGCGGTTGCCGGTTTCACCGGGGGCAAGACGGACAGCCTGCTGATGCGCTTCACCGAGGCGATGCTGATCATCCCTTCGCTGTTCCTCCTGATCGTCATGGCCCGCATCGGCGGTGGCAGTGTCGGCTTCATCGTCCTGATCATCGGCCTGACCAGCTGGATGTACGTCGCCCGCATTGTCCGCTCGCAGTTTCTGTCGCTCAAGGAGAACGATTTCATCCTGGCCGCCCGCTCGATCGGCACCCCGACCAGCCAGATCATCTTCAAGCACATCCTGCCCAACAGCATGGCTCCGATCGTCGTGGCGGCCACACTGGCGGTGGCCGCGGCCATCCTGGCTGAGGCCTACATCAGCTTCCTGGGCATGGGCGTTCAGCCGCCGACCGCCACCTGGGGCAACATGCTCGACGGCTCCTATAATTACATCGAGTCCGCCCCCTGGCTGTGGATCTTCCCTGGCCTGCTCATCCTGCTGACGGTTCTGAGCATCAACTTTGTCGGCGACGGCCTGCGCGACGCCCTGGACCCCCGGAGCCGGAACGCCTGATGACATCCGCATCGTCGCCCACGGCCGCAACCCGCCGGGACCGGGATGGGCGTCCCGAATTGCTCGACGTCGATGGCTTGAAGGTCGAGTTTCACACGCCGGAAGGCGTCGTCCACGCGGTCAACGGCATCTCCTATCGCGTCCACGAGGGCGAAGCGCTGGCCGTCGTCGGAGAAAGCGGTTGCGGCAAGTCGGTCAGCATGATGGCCATCCTCGGCCTCATCCCCATCCCACCGGGCAAGATCGCCGGGGGCACGGCCATGTTCATGGGCCGCGACCTGCTGGCGATGGACGACGACCAGCTGGCCGAACTGCGCGGCAGCGAGATCGGCATGGTCTTCCAGGACCCGATGACTTCGCTCAATCCGGTCCTGAGCGTCAAGCGCCAGATGACAGAGGCGTTGCGCCGCCACTACAGCATGACCCCTGAAAATGCGGAGAACCGTGCGGTAGAGCTGCTCAACCTGGTCGGCATCCCGGATGCCCGCCGGCGCTTGAACGACTACCCGCACCAGTTCTCCGGCGGGATGCGCCAGCGAGTGATGATCGCCATGATGCTGGCCTGCAATCCCAGCCTGCTCATCGCCGACGAGCCGACAACCGCGCTCGACGTCACCATCCAGGCCCAGATCGTCGACCTGGTCATGCGCATGCGCGAACACCTCGGCATGGCCCTGATCTGGATCACCCATGACCTGGGGGTCGTGGCCGGCATGGCCGAGCGGGTGATCGTCATGTATGCCGGGACGATCGTCGAGGAGGCGGACGTGGACTCCCTCTTCGAGGCCCCCCGCCATCCGTACACCCTCGCCCTGATGGAAGCGCTCCCCCGCTCCGACCGCCGGCGCGACCAGCGATTGAAGTCCATCCCCGGCGCGCCGCCCAGCCTGCTGCTGGAGCCGCGCGGTTGTCCCTTCGCCCCGCGCTGCGAATACGTCATCGACCGCTGCCGCGTCGAGCGGCCGCAATTGGAGCCGGTGTCCGCTTCGCACCGGATCGCCTGCTGGGTCGACGTCGACACCCGCCTGCCTCGAACCGAAACGGCGACATGAGCGCGAACGGCCACCCCGACCCTCTCGTCAGGGTCATCGACCTCAAGAAATACTTCCCCATCCGCAAGGGGCTCATCTTCGAGCGCGTGGTCGGTCAGGTCAAGGCGGTAGACGGCATTTCGTTCGATATCATGCCCGGCGAGACGCTGGGCCTCGTCGGCGAGAGCGGCTGCGGCAAGTCGACCGCCGGGCGGACGTTGCTGGGGCTCTATCCGTCGACGGCCGGCACGACGATCATCGACGGCCTCCATGTCCAGGCGGCCGATGACGAGGACTGGCGGGTCATCCGCCGAAAGGCACAGATGATCTTTCAGGACCCGTTCGCCTCGCTCAACCCGCGCTGGACGGTCAACGGCATCATCGGCGAACCCCTGCGCGTGCACCATTTGCGCGAAGACGAAGCGGCCGTGACCGAGCGGGTCAAGGAGCTGATGGCCCTGGTCGGACTGGACACCCGCTTCATCAACCGATTCCCGCACGAGTTTTCCGGCGGCCAGCGCCAGCGCATCGGCATCGCCCGGGCGCTCGCCTCTGACCCGATCTTCCTGGTTTGCGACGAGCCCATCTCTGCCCTCGACGTCTCGATCCAGGCCCAGGTTGTCAACCTCCTGGAAGACCTGCAGGACCGGCTTGGGCTGACCTATCTGTTCATCGCCCATGACCTGAGTATGGTCCGCCATATCTGCGACCGGGTGGCCGTCATGTACCTCGGCGTCATTGTCGAGATGGCGGACAGGAACGAGCTCTACGAGGACCCGCTGCACCCGTACACGCAGGCGCTGCTGTCGGCCGTGCCGGTTCCCGACCCGAAGGCCGCCCGCCGCCGCAAGCGCATTGTCCTGCAAGGAGACGTGCCCAGCCCGATCAACCCGCCTTCCGGCTGCCGTTTTCACACCCGCTGCCCGATCGCCCAGCCGCACTGCTCCGAATTTGTGCCGGAATGGCGCGAGATCAACCCCGGGCACTGGGTGGCCTGTCATGAGGTCGAGCCGAAGTCGGGAACCCGATCGCTGAGCGTCGGTCCGTGACCTGACCGATCGCTCACGTTACCTCCGACTTTGCCGCCCGTCCCATCGCGCAGCCATTTGCCGCGCGCGGAAATTCGTGCACATCCGCGCCATCCGCGTACTATTCTCCGCATGAGCAATCGCGTCGCTGTCACCGAAAAATACGAACGCAACGGTTGGCCGTCGGTTGACCGGCCCGACCTGAAGCCACCGGACGGTTGGAGCCTGGAACTGGTCAACTCCGTCAACCTGATCCACCATCACAGCCTGTCGCCGGATGGAACCGAGGTCGCCTTCGTCTGGGAGCGCGACGGCCGCTCCGACATCTTCGTCCAACCCGTCAACGGCGGTTGGCCGAGGCGCATTACGACTGACCGAAAGCGCACGATCTACTGGTGGGACAGCGCCCCGCAGTGGTCGCCCGACGGGCGATGGCTCGCCTTCGGGTCGAACGGCCATGTCCACGTCGCCCCATCCGACGGCCGCGGGCTTCCCCGCCGTTTGACCGGCTTCACCGACAGTGGCTGGTCGCCGGTCTGGATGCCCGACAGCCACGGCCTGATCGTTTCGGCCGAGCGCGACGAAGCCTATGTCCTCCTCCTGACTGACCGGGACGGGTCATGGCCGCGCCTCGTCGCCGGCGGCAATGGCGGTGACAACCTCCACGCTGCCCCCTCCCCCGACGGCCGCTCGATCGCCTACATTCACCGGCCGTTCGATGACCTCAACCGCTGGGACCTGCGGCTGCTTGACCTGGAGTCGGGGCAAACGGCCACGCTGGCCGGCGCGCCGAAGGAAAAGGCCTGGTCGCCGGCCTGGACCCCGGACGGCGGCCGCGTCCTGTTCCTCTCGCACCGGACAGGCACCACCGAAGTCTGGGCCGTCGGTGCGGACGGTTCTGATGCCCGGCCGCTGACTCGCTTCGGTCAGGACGTGGGCGAATTCGCCCTGTCGCCTGACGGACAGACGCTGGCGGTCACCCTCCATCGGGAAGAGTCGGTTGACCTGCTGCTGGTGGACACGGCGACCGGCGCCGGCGTCGATCTGAAGCGCGGGCTGGGTCATTACGCCGACGTCTGTTGGTCGCCTGACGGCCGCAGCCTGACCGTCGAGTACGAGGACGCTACCGCCCCGCCCGACATCTTCCGCGTCGAAGTCGACGGCGGCCGTATGACGCCACTGACCTTCTCCAAACCGCCGGCCCTGGCCGCCCTGCAACTGGTGACGCCGGAGCATGTCAGCTACCGAAGCGCCGACGGGCTGGAGATACCGGCGCTGCTCTGGCGGCCGGTGAATCCCAACGGCGCGGCCATCGTCCGGCCGCATGGCGGCCCGGCCGACCAGTACATGGTCCAGTGGGACGGCCTGGCGCAGTACCTCCTGGCAAAGGGGTATACGTTCCTCACCCCCAATTTCCGCGGCAGCACCGGTTACGGGCGCGACTTCGAACACGCCAATTACAACGACTGGGGCGTGGGCGACACGCAGGACGTGCTCCACGGCGCGCGCTTCCTGCGTACCCTGGACGGGGTCGACCCGGCGCGGATCGGCATCCTCGGCTCCAGCTACGGCGGCTACATGGTCGCCTGCTGCCTGGCCCGCGACCCCGACTACCTCTTTGCCTGTGGCGTCAGCAAGTACGGCGATGCCCATCTCTACACCTCGTGGGCCCAGTGCGAGCGCACGACCCGGCTCTACACCGAGATGATGATGGGCCACCCGCGCTCGAACTGGCCGGCTTACCTGGCTGCCTCACCCATCTGGGAGATCGAGGCCGTTCGGGCGCCGGTCCTGCTCATCCACGGCCTGGAAGACGACGTCGTCCCACCGCAGGCCTCTGAGGAGTGGGCCGAGGCGCTGAAACGCCACGACAAAGTCTACGAGTACAAGACCTATGCCGGCGAGCCCCACGGCTTCCTGCGCCACGAGACCGAACTGGACTGGCAGCGCCGGGCGATTCGGTTTTTCGACTGGTACCTGCGCGGGTGACCGGCCCTGGCACGGACTGTCATTGACGGGACGGACGGAGACGGATGGGAAGCCCCCATCACGCCGCCGCGCCAGTCCGTGCCATCCGATCCGCGAGGGTCCGCGATCCGTTCATCCTCTGGCACGATACCAGGCAACCGTCTCCCGGATGGCCTCTTCATGCGGCGTAACGCCGTTGCCGAATGCCGAGCGGAACTGGCTGTCGTCCACGATGAACGGTTCGTCAAACTCGTAGTACATCTCCAAGAACTCGCGTACGTCCGGCTGGAACAGGCCGACCAGCCGCAGGGTGGTTTTCCCGGCCGGGCGAAGCTTCACTGGCTTTCCGGCCGCCGCCCCCACCATGTCGACGAACTGCCGGGTGCTGATGGTCTCCGCGCTCGGCACGTGCCAGGCCCGACCGAAGGCTCGCTCGTCCTCGCTCAGCGTCACCAGGCCGCGGGCAAAGTCGCGAATGTAGGTGTAGGTGTGGGGCAGGTCGGGGTCGCCCATGACATTGATGGCCTTTCCTTCGAGCGCGGCCTGGAAGACGATATCACCGACGGCCGACCCGAGGACGCGCGGGCCATAGAAATCTGAGGCGCGGCCGATGGTGGCCTTCACCTTCCCCGCGCGGGCAGCATCCAGGACATACTGGGCCATCTCGGCCCGGCAGGCTCCCTTCCGGGTCGCGGCCGTGTACGGAAGCTCCTCGGTTAGCGGGCGGCCGCCGGTCGGACCGTACATGTAGAGGTTGTCGCCCATGACCAGCCGCGCCCCGGTCCGGGCGACGCCTTCAACAATGCCGCGCGTGATGGGTGGAAACTTCTCGACCCATTCGTGGTAATGGGGCTGGGCGCAGTGGAAGACCACGTCCGCCTCAGCGCAGACGGCCGCCACCTGGTCGGGCTGGGTCGCGTCGGCGGCCACAATGTTGACGCCCTGCGGCAATACCTCCGGCGCCCGCCCACTGCGATTGACCACCGTCACCTGACGGCCGCGGGCCACCAGTTCATCCATCACGCTCAGCCCCAGCGGGCCGGTCCCAAATACGACATTCCTGTATGAACTCAACGCTGTCATGTCTCACACTCCGTTCTTGTTCTTGATCGATGAACGGAGTGTAGACCTTGACACGATGTCAAAGTCAAGTGGCAATCGGCGGCCCGGAGAGCGCCGGGGGATCAATTCCGATGGATGGGGGCGATCGGCACCTGCAACTCAACCACGGCTGAGTCAACCGGCCGGTCGTCGACATGGGCGGGGCCGGACAGGTGCAGCTCGCGCAGCGGTCCGGCCGGTGTGTGGTTGTGGGTGCCAATCCAGCGCAACAGCTCGAGGATAGCCGGCAGGATCTCGGCGAACGGGCCTTCGTAGATCAACGCCGCGGCCAGGTCCGCTCCCGGCACAGTTCGAAACCCGACTTCCGGCTCGCCCGGGCTCAGGGGCGAACGCAGTTCGTCCACGACCAGCGCCGTTTCGATCTCGAGATCCGTCTCTTTGTACTCCTCGGCATGATAGATGGTGATCTCGGGACCGGCAGGCCGGACGCGCAACCGGCGTAACTCATCGTAAAGCAGCGCGTACATCGTCCTGCAGTAGTAGTCCATCTCGGCCACATGCGGGACGGTCTGGCAGATGGAGGCAACGGATTGCGGTTCGATCGACTTGACGACGATCTCATAGGGAGAGGGCCGGCCGGCCTGTTCTATCTGGCGCAACCGAGATTCGACCTCGGCCAGGCGGAACTGATCCTCGCGGATCGCTCGCTCCAGTTCTGCCTGGCGCAGGCGCAACATGCCGCGCAGTTGCTCGGCCGGTAGTTCGTCCTTCTCGAGCAGCGACGCCACCTGCTCCAGCGAGAAGCCCAGCTCCTTCAGCGCGATCAGCCGGTGCAGACGCGGCAACTGGTCGATCGTGTAGTAGCGGTAGCCCGTCCACTCATCGGTCTGGCTGGGTTTGAGCAAGCCGAGCTGGTCGTAGTGACGCAGCATGCGGGTGGAGACCTGCGCCAGCCGGGAGAAATCGCCGATCTTGAACATAGCAGCAATTGTAGCAAATCCGTGGTGAATCCTCCCGACCCACCTATAATCCCGGCCATGTCCCGACACCGCACGCGCCGTGACCGCACGCTCCCCCTGCTTGACCTGCCCTTCCGCGAACTTCGCAACCCGCGGCCGCCTTTTGCCTTTCTCGACCCCGATGGCCTGGAAGCTATTCACCAGGCGTCGCTCCGCATCCTGGAAGATATTGGCATGGACTTCCTGGATGACGAAGCGCTGGATATCTGGGAGCGGGCCGGGGCGAAGGTCGACCGCGGCGCGCGCCATGTCTGGCCCGACCGCGGTCTCGTCCTCGAAGCCATCGCCAGCGCCCCGGCGACCTTCCGCCTGCGCGCGCGCAACGATGCCCACAGCGTGACCGTCGGGGGTGACGCCATCTGCTTCGGTCCCTGCGGCGGCATGGCCTATGCAACCGACCTCGACCGCGGCCGCCGCCCCGGCACCCTGCGCGACCTGGAGGACCTGATGAGGCTCTCCCAGGCCAGCCACGCCCTGCATTTCGCTTCGTGGGAACAGGTCGCGCCACAAGACATCCCGGTCAACGTCCGCCACCTGCACCGCGTCCGCTCGGCCTTCACCCTGACCGACAAGGTCGTCATGGACAGCGCCCACGGCCGGATCATCACCGAGGACTTCCTGGCCCTGGCTCGAATTGTCTTTGGCTCGCTCGACGGCGACCCGGTCACCGGGGACGCGATCAACGTCAACAGCCCGCTGCGCTTCGACGATCGGATGCTCGGCGGGCTGATCACCTATGCGCGCGCCGGACAGGCCACGTTCATCACCCCGTTCATTCTGGCCGGGGCGATGAGCCCGGTGACGATGGCGGCTGCGCTGGCCCAGCAGAACGCCGAGGTGCTGGCCGGCGTGGCCCTGACCCAGCTCGTCCGGCCGGGCGCGCCGGTCGTCTACGGCGGCTTCACCACCAACATCGACATGCGCGGCGGCAGCCCCAGCTTCGGCACGCCGGAGGGCGCCTGGGCCTTGCTCGTCGGCGGGCAGCTTGCCCGGCGCTACGGCCTGCCCTACCGCGGCAGCGGCAGCCTGACCAACGCCAAAGCAGCGGACGCGCAGGCCGCCTATGAGTCGCTCTGGACCCTGTGGCCCGCCGTATTGGCCCACACGAACCTGGTCATGCATGCCGCCGGCTGGGTTGACGGCGGGCTGACCGTTTCTTATGAGAAGTTCGTCATTGACCTGGAGAACCTGGCCATGTTCCGCCACTTCCTGGAGGGCTTCCCGGTCGACCCGGCCGCGCTTGCCCTGGAAGCCATCGCCGAGGTCGGGCCGGGCGGCCATCACTTCGGCACGATCCATACCCAGGAGCGCTTCAGGGACGCCTTCTATGCCACATCGCTTGCCGACCGGCAGGGCTTTGAGGCCTGGTCGGCCGCCGGCGGTGTCGAAACGGCCGAGCGCGCCAACCGGCTGTGGAAGGAGATACTGCGCCAGGTCGAGGCCCCGCCACTCGACCCTGCTGTCGCCGAAGCCATCGACGACTACATCGCCCGTCGCGAGCCGGCGCTGGCCGATGCACGTCTATACGAATGAGGCCGCACCGATGACACACTTCTTTGCCTACGAAGACCTGACCTGGCCCGACGTGGCCGCCCTGCGACGCGACACGCCGCTCGTCATCCCCGTGGGACAAGGCTATGACCTCGGCCGCCTGGCGGAAGCGCTGGGCGACCCTCCGGCCGCCGGACTGCTGCCCGCCCTGCCCTTCGGCTGGCGCGGCAGCGGCCTCCCGGTGAGCGAGCCGATCGTCAGCCGGCTGGTGACGAACCTGCTCGACAGCCTGCGCGACGACGGCTTCACCCGGGTCTACGCCCTGCAGCCGCAGGGACTGGAACTTGGCCTGGGCGAGCGCGCGATCTACCAGCCCCATGCCGGGCACTACCGCCCCGCCCCCGCCCTGCCGGCCGATGCCGACCGCGACAAGTGCGTCATCATCCCCATCGGCCATACCGAGCAGCATGGCTTCCACCTGCCGCTTTCGACGGACACGCTCATCATCGGTGCGATCGGTGAGGGCACGGCGGCGAAGGTGCCCGGCAAGGCGGTCTGCCTGCCGGTCTATCCCTACGGGGCCAGCACCCACCGGCCGTCATTCGCCGGGACGATGAACGTCGGCGGCCGGGCCTTTGAGGATTTCTGGCTGGCCGTGGTCGAGACGCTTGTCACGCGCGGCTTCGACCGCTTCTACCTGATCAGCGGCCACGGCGGCAATAGCTCGTTCCTGGTCAACGTCGTCAAATATGCCGGCGAACGCAACCGGCGCATCTTCTGCGCGACCGCCTGGCTGCATACCTCCGGCCACCACGCCGGGCCGATCCTGCAAGCGACCCGGGTCAGCGGCCGCGGCGGCATGGGCCACGCCGGCGAACTGGAGACAGCCTACATCCTCCACCTGCGGCCCGACCTGACGCACATGGACCGGGTCGTCGATGAGACCGATTTCGTGGCGACGCCCAACTACTATATGGACTGGATTGAGGGGGGCGATCTGGTCGCCAACCCGCCGTGGGACGACGACACCGCCACCGGAGCCTATGGCGCGGGCAGCCTGGCCACGGCCGAACACGGCAAGCTCTGGCTGGAGGCCGCCATCGAGGAGAAGGCCATACACGTCGAGGAAATCCACGAACAGCACCGCCGCCGCGAGGAACGGCGCAACGCCGGCTACGGGCTGTGGGGGACGGGCAAGCGCTAGCTCGCGCCGGGATGCGCGAGCGCTCAGGCGGCGCCAAACGCGTCGCTGCACCGGCGCATCGGTCCCTGCCTAGACCATGAAACTCGTGACAGGGTTCTCCTCAAGCAAGATCGGCCGGTCGATATCGAAGGGCGAGATGTTGTGGGGCGTAAAGCCGTCAAGGGCCAGGTCGCTCAGGATACGGCCGATCAGGCTGGCGAACTTGAAGGCGTGGCCCGCGCCGATGGCGATCGACACGTTGGGTTGCTCCGGCAGCGTGCAGAGCACGAAGTCCCGGTCAGGTGGCATGGTATAGAGGCAGGTCTTCGTCAGAAGCGGCTGGCCGGCCACCGCGTCCGGCAGCACCCGGCGCATGAAGTCCAACACCCGAGCCGCGTTCTCGGGGTCCGGCTCGAAACTACGCGTATCGGCCGTCACCGGGCGGCCGCCGACGTCCTGGGCTGCCTTCGGCCCCGGCTCGCCGAAAGCCGGGAAGCCATAGAAGCACGGCTCGTCCATCCAGATCCAGATCGGAAAGCGGTCGGGCATGAAGTCGGCCAGGTGAGGCGTGTCGAAGTAGGTCACCTGCTCCTGGGTGACGGTCAGGTGAAGCCTGCGGCCGAAGTGGGCCAGGATGTTGTTCGACCACGGGCCGGCGGCGACGACCAGCCGGTCGCAGGCGTAACGCTCGCCCCCGGCAACCACCTCCAGCGCGTCACCGGCCGGCCGGATCGCCGTGACCGGCGCGTTGTCGCGCAACGTCGCGCCATGATGCAGGGCCATGCGTCGGTGCGTCCCGTTGGCTTTGGCCGCCGCGGCGATGCCCGACTCGGACTGGTAGAGGGCAACGATGCTGTCCTCCAGACGGAACTGCGGCCAGCGGGACATGACCTCGGCCGCAGCCAGCTCTTCAAAGGGGACACCGCCCGCCTTCATGCTATTGACATAATCTCCTTTCGAGATCGCGCCCGCGGGAGGGAACAGGTCCAGCCCGCCGGTCTTGTAGACCAGTTGCTCGCCGCTGTCGGCCTCGGCCTCGGCCCATGCCCGGTAGGCGGCCTTCGCCAGCTCGACATAGCCCGGCGTGTGGTACGAGAGGCGGATGATCCGCGAGTGGTCCTGTGATTCCCCGCGGACGTGGCCTGTCTCGAACTGCTCCAGCCCGAGAACACGACTGCCGCGCCGGGCCAGCCAGTACGTCGCTGCGCTTCCCAATCCGCCCAGGCCGATGACGATGGTGTCGTAGTGCTGAGTCATGGCGTCTCCTACTGATGGTACGGCCCGCGCTTGTAACGCCGGGGGCCGTCGTCAGGACCGTAGTCGGTCATGATGCGCTGCAATGACTCGTGCGGCAGGCGGTAGGCGACGCGGCCGAGCCAGCCGGTCATCGTCTCGGCCGCGACGACGGCGTTGATGATCGCTTCCTCAACCGCTTCGGCCGTGGCGGTGAAGAGCGGGTTCAGGTGGTGATTCGGGATCATCTGAAGCGATAGCGCATCCTCCCCCTCCCGCAGGTCGTTGCCCGTCGCGAAGGCCAGGAAGATATCGCCGCTGCCGTTATGGCCGACCCCACCGGCGCGGGCGAAGCCGATCGTGGCCCGCCTGGCCAGCCGCCGGCACTGGAAGGGGAGCAACGGCGCGTCGGTCCCGACGATGATCAGGATCGAGCTTGCCTCCGCCGCTTCCGGCCACGGGGTTGGCGTATGGCTCGCGTCGATCAGCCGGCCGACGGGCACACCATCGACCCGGAAGTCCTCGCGCGCGCCGTGGTTGGCCTGCACCAGCGCCCCGACCGTATACGAGCCCGTCTTCAGCGCGACGATGCGTGACGAGGTGCCGATGCCGCCCTTGAACTCATGGCAGATCATCCCCGTGCCGCCGCCGACGTTTCCCTCGGCAACCGCGCCGCCGGACAAGTTGCTCATCGCCTCATGGAGGTGCTCGGGCTTCAGGTGAAAACCGTCCATGTCGTTGAGCCAGCCATCCCACGTCTCGCCAACGACCGGCAGCGAGCCGAAATCGGTGTGGCCGTGCTCCTGGGCATAGGCGATCAGCGCCTCATGGACCGTTCCGACATGGTGCGTGCTGGTCAGGGCGATCGGGTGCGAGAGCTGGCCCGACTCCTCGAGCCACAACAGGCCGGTCATCTCGCCACAGCCGTTGAAGGAGTGATAGCCGGCGAAGGCCGGGTTGCGCCAGATATCGCCGCCGCGGGGCATGATGACGGTCACGCCCGTCCGGGCCACGCGCGGCTCGTCGCGGATGATCGTTGAGTGCCCGACGAGCGTCCCGGCCACGTCGGTGATGGCGTTGTTTGGGCCGGTGGGGAACTCGCCGATGGCGATGCCAAGATCACGGAGTCGAGTCATGGTAGATGTCCTGCCGAATCGCCGGCCGGCAAAGACCGGCGCTTCATACAAGGTCGCGCGGGATCGCCTTTGTCCAGGACTTGGTGAACACGCGCGTCTCGCCTTCAAAGGCGTTCAGGTGATTGCTGACATGGAAATGGGCGGCATCGGCCGTCATCCGGCTGTCCGTCTCGATCCGCACGCCCCACTCGCCGCGGCTGAAGCCAAGCAGCCGCCTGATGTGGACGCTCATCGACAGCGGATCGCCCTCGACGACGCGGAAGACTTCGTGGACCACATCGTCGACTTCCATGCCGGTGTCAACATAGCGCAGGCGGCCCTCATCGTAATCGAGGTGCAATTCTGCCGCGTCGGCGGAGAGGTCATAGTGTATCGCCACGCGGCTGGCGGCCGTGCGCAGGTGTTCAACCGCCGGCGGGGCGGAGGTCTCCGCCGGTGGGAAGTCCGGCAGTCGCGCGTCCCCCTCATGCGCCGTCCGCACGGGCAGGCGCAGCCGGCTCCCGCGGCCGCAGGAGATCGTCAGCGCGGCGATCTCCGGCGATGGCCAGGCGTGGCGGACGTAGGCCGGAGAGACCGACACACGCCAGCGATGGCCGGCCGCGAGGCGATGGCCGACGGCGTTGAGTTGCACCGTGACACCGTACGCCTTCCCGGGTTCCAGCGGCTGCGGAGAGGCGTGGCTGTCGCGGTGGGTCAGGTTGAGAAGGCCATAGCTGACCAGGAGCGACGCGCCGTCCGGGGCAACATCGCACAGGCGGACGCCGACCAGGGCCAGCGGCCGGTCAGCGCTCAACGTCAGGTCAACTTCAGGGAAGCCCAGGATGTCGATCGGCTCCGGCTCGGGGAGGCCGGTGAACGACAGGTGCTCGCCATCCAGACCACGCTGGTCGCCGGCTTGCTCGCCGGGGTAGCCGTAGGCCCCCCATTGGCCGAGGTCGAAGCCCTGGGTCAACCGCGCGCGGGCGACGATCTCCCGCGTGCCGGACGCCTTCGCCCCCAGCGCCCCAACAGCGCCGTCATGGTTCAGGTACAGCGTCTCTTCGCCGACATGGGGAGAGGGCCACGACGGGTCCGCCACCCAGCGGCCAGGGCGGAGGTCATAGCGCCGGGCCGGCGAAACGCTGTCCTGGACCCACGTCCGGATCATCGGCTCATCCATGATCCCGGTGTCGATGCCCTTCAGCCAGTGGTCCCACCAGCGGAGGCTGTCCTGGAGAAAGCCGATGGCGGGGCCGGGGTCGTTTCCGCGTTCGGGAAAGGTGTGGACCCACGGGCCGATCAGCCCCTTGCGCGGTACCGACAGCCCCGCCAGCAGGCGGGGGACAGAATTGTTATAGCTGTCAGCCCAGCCGCCAACAGCATAGACAGGCACCCGGATGGCGCCGTAGTCCTCGCAGGCGGAGCCATGCTGCCAGTACGCGTCACGGCGCTGGTGGCTGAGCCATGTCTCAACCCAGGGCGTGTTGTTCTCCATCCGCTCGAACCACATCTCGCGCCATCGCTCGCCCACCCAGCGCGGGTCCGGCGGGGCGGCGTTGTAGGCGAACATGACCGAAGCCCAGGACAACATCTGGGAAGTCAGCACGCAGCCGCCCATGTAGTGGACGTCGTCGGCGTAGCGGTCGTCGGTGAAGCCGATGACCAGGATGGCCTTCAGGGCCGGCGGCCGCCGCGCCGCCACCTGGAGGCTGTTGAACCCGCCCCATGAGATGCCCATCATGCCCACGTTGCCGTCACACCACGGCTGCTCCGCGATCCAGGCGATGCAGGCCACAGCGTCATCGTGCTCCTGCACCGTGTACTCGTCGGTCAGGAGGCCGTCCGAGTCGCCACTGCCGCGGATATCGACCCGAACGACGGCATACCCGTGTCCGGCGTAGTAGGGCTGGCGCATGGCGTCGCGGATGGTCGTGCCGTCGCCCTTGCGGTACGGGATCAGCTCGAACAGCGCCGGCACCGGCCGCGATTCCGCGTCCTCCGGCAACCACAGGCGAGCGGCCAGGCGAACGCCGTCGGGCATCGGGATCCAGAGATTCTCGACCTCGCGGATTGGGTGGGGGAACGCGGTGCGGATCATGCGGGCCTCCGTGAGCGGTGCGGCGGGTGGGCCGAATCGCCAGAACTATAGCAGCCCGTGCTATAATCCGCAATCGAGTATGAACAGGCTGTTCACACTGTGAACGAGACTCAGGAGCACGATGATGACCGCCGCACCCGCATCCCGATCTGTCGGCGACCGCTTTGCCCACTGGCCCCACTGGCACATCCTGCGCGACTACGCGCTCATCCTGGTTGGCGCGGCCGTCCTGGCCTTCAGCCTCCACCTCTTCTTAATCCCGGCCCAGCTGGTGGCCGGTGGCCTGAGCGGCGCGGCACAGCTCATCAACAGCCTCACCGGCTGGCCGATCGGAACGCTCATCTTCATCGGCAACATCCCCCTGTTCGTCCTGGGTTGGAAGATGCTCGGAGGCCGTCGCTTCCTGGCCCGGACGGTATTTGCCTCCTTCGCCTTCTCGGCCATCCTCGACGGCCTGGCCTGGCTCTGGCCAAACGCCATCCTGACGGACGACCTGCTGCTCGATGCGCTTTACGGCGGCGTCGTGGCGGGCATCGGCGCCGGCCTCGTCTTCCGCGCCCAGGCGACCACCGGCGGCACCGACATCCTGGCCCGCATCCTGGAGCGGCGCTTCTCCATGCCGCTGTCACAGGGCTACCTGCTGACGGATGGGCTGATCGTCCTCCTGGCCGGCCTGGCCTTCGGCTGGGAACGCGCCCTCTATTCGGTCGTCGCCCTCTATATCGGTGGCGCGGTCATGGACGTGGTCATCAACGGCAGCAAGGTCTCCAGGGTGGTCACCATCATCACCCGCAAGCCGGAGGCAGTGGCGCAGCGCATCCTCCACGACCTCCAGCGAGGCGTGACGGAGTGGGACGGACGCGGCGTCTATACCGGCCAGGAGAAGACCGTCCTGCTGACCGTCGTCGGCCGGGCTGAAATAGCCCAGCTCAAGGCCATCATCCACGAGGAAGATGCAGCAGCCTTCGTCATCGTCGGCCAGGCTCAGGAAACGCTGGGAGAGGGCTTCCGTCGGCTGGCGGACGGTCTGTAGATCACTTGTGTCCGTTCACCGAACCATGTTATACTCCCTCTTGTGAACACTGCGTTCACATTGTGAACATCTCCTACGTTGAGGCGACTGCCATGCGGCCATCCATCCGAGTCCTGGAAGATGACCTGATCGAGCGCATCCTGGCCGAGGCCAAGCACATCCTGGCCGAGGTCGGCATGGAGATACGCGGGCCTCGCATGCGCCGGCGGCTGCTGGACGCGGGCCTGCCCAGTGACGCGACCAACACGCGCGTGCTCTTTCCGCCGGACGTCGTCGACCGCGCCATCGCCAGCGCGCCACGCAGCTTCACCCTCTTTGACCGCGACGGCCGCGCTCACGCCGAACTGGGAGGCGACCGTGTGCACTTTGTGCCCGCCTCCAGCGGCCTGAAGATCCTGGACCACCGGACCGGCGAGACACGACTGGCCAACACGGCCGATTTCGTCGAATACGTCCGCCTCGGTGACGGCTTGCAGAACATCGCCTATCTGGCGACCGCTTTTTCCACCAACGACGACATCGAAGCGCAGGTGTCCGACGCCTGGCGGCTCTATCTTTTCCTGACCCAGTCGCGCAAGCCTGTCGTCTCCGGGGCGTTCACCGAACACGGCGTCGGCCGCATGGCCGAAATGATGCAGCTGTTTCGCCGGGACCGGGCCGATCTCGTCGCCAGGCCGATGTCGATCTTCACCATCACCGCCACAGGCATGTTCCGCTATAGCGAGGACTCGTGTCAGAACCTGCTCGACTGCGTCGAGTGGGGCATCCCAGTCGAGATCGTCCCGGTGACGCTGATGGGGCTGATCGCCCCGGTCACGGTGGTCGGCGCGACCGTCTTCCACACGGTCGACGTCCTGGCCGGGCTGACGATGGCACAGGTCATCAAGCCCGGCGCGCCAGTGCTCTTCGGCGGCGCGCCGGCCGCGTTCCACATGCGCGCCGCGACGTCGCCCATGCTGGGCATCGAGGCGCTGAAGCTCGACATCGCCTACGTCGACGTCGCCAAGTACCTCGGCTTGCCGACCCAGTCTTATATGGCCCTGAGCGACAGCAAATTCCTGGATGCCCAGGCGGGCGCCGAGACATTCGGCAGCGCCTTGCTGGCGGCGCTGGCCGGCGTCAACTCTGTCTCCGGGCCGGGCATGCTTGACTACGTCCTGACCTTCAGCCTGCCGAAGCTGGTTTACGACGATGACCTGTGCGGCCAGGCGCTGCACTTCGTCCGCGAGACGCAGCCGCTCGACGATCTGCCGACGATGGACCTGGTGCGCGAGGTGATGGCCGAGCAGCACCTGATCACGGCCGCCCATACCATGACCCACTGGCCGGACCAACTGCACATGCCGTCTCCGGTCACCGACCGGGATAACCGGGAGAACTGGGCCAAGGCGGGCAGCAGGGACCTCGGCCGGCGCGCGGCCGACGAGGTGGAGCGTCGCCTGAGCGCCTACCAGCCGATCGAAACCGACCCGGCCGTCGTGGCCGAGATGCAACGGCTCATTCGCAGCGGCATGACGGTCGAAGCCCCCCTGCCCGCGGTTCAGACGCATGCTCAGGGCAGCGAGAACGGGCCGGCCGAAGGAGACTCGCGCCGCCGCGCGCGGCGCTTCGCGCGATGAACACCCGGAACGAACCGATGGCCGGCACGCAGTCAGTCGTGAGAGCGCTGACCATGCTTGAGGCGTTCACCGACGAACGGCCGGTCTGGAACGTCAGCGACCTGGCCGAGGCGACCGGATTGAACCGGACGACGACCTACCGGCTCCTGACGGCCCTGGAGAGCGCCGAGTATGTTGCGCGCGACCCCGCAACCGACACCTACCGCCTCGGTTCGGGGTTGATCGCCCTCGGCGGCCGCGCCCTTCGGGCCAACTCGGTCAGGGCGATCAGCCGGCCGGAACTTGAGGCGATCGTCGCCGCGACGGGCGAGACAGCCTCGCTGGAGATCGTCTCCGGCCAGGAGGTGGTCATCATCGAGGAAATCCCCGGCGACTACGTGACCAGCATCGGCCAGCCGGTAGGTTCCCGCTGGCCGATCTACGCCACATCGACCGGAAAGGCGATCCTCGCCTATCTGCCGCCGGGCGAGCGTTCGGCCCTGATGGGGAAGCGCCTTGAGCCCCTGACCGAAAAGACCATCACATCTCCGGGCCGACTGGCTGCCTGTCTGGATGAGGTCCGCGCCGCGGGTTACGCCGTCGCGGAAGAGGAACTGGAACTTGGTTTCGTGGCCGTCGGCGCGCCTGTCCTCGACCGGGACGGCCGGCCGGTCGCGGCCATCAGCCTGGGCGGGACGCTGACGCGAATGACGGGCGAGCGCGTGCCGGAGATCGGCCGCCTTGTCCGCGCCGCCGCTGGCCGCATTTCACATCAACTGGGTTATCGCCCTGCCGGGCTTGAGGCGAACGCTGACTCGAACAGATGAGACGGATTCGAAACGGACGCGGAACGCCCTGTGGTTCCGGTCCGTGGTCACCCGTCTCGTCCCTGACGGTCCGCGTCGAACTCGCCCCCAGGCGGGACACTGCGAAGGAGAGGAGGACACATGCCGCTACCGACACCGTTTCACACTCGAACGTCGGCCGCGTGCGAGAGTTACGAATGGCGCAACTGGTCCGGCTTCCTGTCGGCCGGGGTATATGAACCGTCCCACGAACGCGAGTACTACGCCATCCGCAACAGCGCGGGCCTGATCGACGTTTCACCGCTTTTCAAGTATGAGGTCTCCGGGCCTGATGCGGCCCGCCTCGTCGACCGCGTCATCACCCGCGACGTGACCCGGTGCAAGGTCGGCCAGGTGCTCTACACCCCCTGGTGCGACTCGCACGGCAAGGTGATCGACGATGGCACGGTGTCTCGCCTGGACACCAACCACTTCCGCATCACCTCGGCCGACCCCAGCCACCGGTGGTTCCAGGACGTCGGCTACGGTCTCGACGCCCGGGTGACCAACGTCACCGACGACCTGGCCGCGCTCGCGCTGCAGGGACCGCGGAGCCGGGCCATCCTGGAGTCGGTCATCACCGGCATCGACTTCGACAAGTTGAAGTACTTCCACCTGGCACACGGCAAGATGGGCGACGCGCCCGTCACGGTCAGCCGCACCGGCTATACCGGGGACCTCGGCTACGAGCTGTGGGTAAGACCGGAGCATGCCGAACGGCTGTGGGACCGCCTCATTGAGCGCGGCACAGCCCACGGCATCCTGCCGGCCGGCATCATCGCCCTCGACATCGCGCGAATCGAAGCCGGCCTCGTCATGTTGGGGGTCGACTACATCTCGGCCAACCACGCCGCCACCGAGGCCCAGAAGTCATCGCCGTACGAGATCGGTCTCGGCTGGGCCGTCAGGCTGGATAAGGCCGATTTCGTCGGCCGCCGGGCGCTGGCGGCCGAGAAGCAGACGGGCTCGACCTGGGGCTTTGTCGGCGTGCGCTACGACTGGGTCGCTCTGGAGCGCCTCTTCGCCGAAGAAGACCTGCCGCCCAAAGTGGCGGGGCGGGCCTCGCGCGCGGCCGTGCCGGTCTATGAACGGGGCACAAACGGCGACCGCCACATTGGCCAGGTCACAAGCCACACGTTTGCCCCGGTGCTGAAGGACTACATCGGCATCGGCACGCTCTACGCGCCCTATGCCCGGATCGGCGACCGGGTCGATGTCGAGGTGACCGTCGAATTCAAGCGCAAGCTCTGCCCGGCGACGATCGTCCCCACCCCTTTCTTCGATCCTCCGCGCAAGAAGGCGTGAGGCTCCAGGAGCATTATCATGACATCAAACGGCAAGTATGACGCGATCGTGATCGGCGGTGGGCACAACGGCCTGGTTGCCGGCGCCTACATGGCGCGAGCGGGCAAGAAGACGCTCGTGCTCGAGAAGCGCCACCTCGTCGGCGGCGCGACAGTGACCGAGGAGATATTCCCAGGGTTCAAGTTCACCGTCTTCTCGTACGTCGTCAGCCTCTTCAGGCCGGAGATCATCCGCGACCTCAACCTGCCCGCCCACGGCATGACCATCCTGCCGCTGGAGAGCACGCTGACGCCGACCGAGGACGGCAGCGATTGCCTCTACCGGGACGGTGACCACTACCGGACCCTGCGCGACATCGCGCGGTTCAGCCCGCGCGACGCCGACGCATACGATGAATACAGCCGCAACATGTACTTCATGGCCAAAGCGGTCAAGTACATCCTGGGCATCACCCCACCCGACCCAACGGCGTTGAACCCAAAGGACCTGCGAGGCCTGCTGGACATGGCGCGACACTTCCTGGGTCTGGGTGAGGAAAAGCTCTACATCCTGGCCAAGTTGATGACGATGAGCGCGGCCGATTTCGTCGAGCAGTGGTTCGAGTCCGAACCGCTCAAGGCCACCCTCTCCGCCAGCGGCATCATCGGCACCTACCTCGGTCCGCGCTCGCCCGGTTCGGCCTACGTCCTGCTCCACCACTACATGGGCGAGATCGACGGGGCCTACCGCGCCTGGGGCTTTCACAAGGGCGGAACCGGCGGCCTGGCTGAAGTGCTCAAGCGCGCCGCCCAGGCTCAGGGCGCTGAAGTTCGCTGCAACGCGGGCGTCAGCCAGGTGCTGGTCAAGGACAACCGCGCCACCGGCGTTGTCCTGGAGAACGGGGACGAGCTTCAGGCGGATGTGGTGATGTCGAGCCTCGACCCGAAGCTGACTTTCCTGCGCCTGGTCGACCCGGACACGCTGCCCGACGACCTGGTCACCGGCATCCGCCGCTTCAACATCTACGGCTCTTCAGGCAAGGTCAACCTGGCCCTCGACGCGCTACCCGATCTGAGCTGCATGCCCGGCCCGGGACGCCATCTGGCCGGGGCGATCTCGATCAGCCCCAACCTCGACTATATCGAACGGGCCTTCGACGACGCCAAGTACGGCAACTTCTCCCAACATCCCTACATCGACTGCATCATCCCGTCGATGATCGATCCCGATATGGCTCCACCCGGCAAGCATGTCATGTCGTGCTTTGTGCAGTACGCTCCCTACCAGCTGGCGGATGGAGAATGGACCGACGCCAAGCGCGAGGCATTCGGTGACGCGGTCGTCGATACGCTCAGCCGCTACATGCCCAACCTGAAGGACATCATCCTGCACCGCCAGGTGATCACCCCCGTGGACATCGAGCGCATCGCCGGGCTGTCGCAGGGTAACATTTTCCACGGCGAGTTGAGCCTGTCGCAGTTGTTCTTCCTGCGGCCAACGGCCGGATACGCCAAGTACAGGACGCCGATCAAGGGCTACTACCAGTGCGGCTCCGGCACCCATCCCGGCGGCGGCATCATGGGCGCGCCCGGCCGCTTCGGCGCGCTCGAAGCGCTCAAGGACATCAAGGCGATATAAGAGGACAGCCATGGCAGACCAATATGACACCCTGATCATCGGCGGCGGCCACAATGGGCTCGTCGCCGCGGCGATGCTGGCACAGGCAGGCCGGCGCGTCGTCGTCCTTGAGAAGCGCCCCGTCCTCGGCGGCGCGGCGGCCACGGAAGAGATCTTTCCCGGATTCCGGGTCGATACCGGCGCGAGTGACGCCGCCCTCTTCAGCGACGCCATCGTCAAGCGCCTCGACCTGGCTCGCCACGGACTCCAGTTCCGCGAGAGCGCGGCGTCGGTCTTCGCGCCCCAACCCGACGGCCGCAGCCTGACACTCTGGCGCGATGAGGCGCGGACGGTATCCGAGATCGCCGGCTTCAGCGCGCGCGACGCCGGGCAGTATCCGGCCTTCGTCCGTCAGGTGAACCGGATGGTGGGCATCCTGCGGGAGATGATCCTGCTCGCCCCGCCCGACCTCGGCGAACGCAACATGAGCGACCTGACCACCTGGGGCAGCCTCGGCCTGAAGTTGAAGCGGCTTGGCAACGACGAGATGATGGAGTTCATGCGCGTCCTGCCCATGTCGGCCCAGACCTTCCTGGACGAGTGGTTTGAGAGCGACGCGCTGAAAGCCGCACTCGGGGCCGCCGGCGTCATCGGCACCGCCCTCGGGCCGCGCGCGGCCGGCACCAACTTGATGATGCTGTACCAGAACCTGCAGGGCTTCCTCGCCAGCCGGTTCGTCATGGGCGGCATCGGCAAGCTGTCCGAGGCGCTGGCCGCCGCTGCCCGTGAGAAAGGCGCGACCATCCGCACCGGTGCGGCCGTCGAGTCGATCCTCGTCGAGGGCGACCTGGCGCCGCAGGTTGCCGGCGTGCGGCTGGCCGGCGGCGAAGTGATCCGGGCATCGGTCATCGTCTCGAATGCCGACCCGCGCCGGACGCTGTTCGGCCTGGTCGGCCCTCAGTACCTCGAGCCGGAGATGATGCGGCAGGTACGCAATATCATCTATCGCGGCGTGACGGCCAAAGTCAACCTGGCGCTCGACGGCCTGCCCCATTTTGCCGGCGCGGACGATCCTGCTCGCCTGGGCGGCCACATCCGGATCAGTCCAACGCTCGACTACCTGGAGAAGGCCTCAGATGCGGCCAAGTACGGCCGCGTGTCGGCCGAACCGGCCATCGACGCCGTCATCCCAACACTCAATGATTCGTCGCTGGCCCCGGCCGGCAAACACATCCTGGCCGCCACCGTTCAGTACGCGCCCTACCACCTCCGGGACGGCTCGTGGGAACAGGCGCAGGCGCCGCTGGGCGAGGCGGTCATCGACGTCCTGGAGCGGTTCGCGCCCGGACTGAGGAAGCAAATCCTTCACTGCCAGGTCATCAGCCCGGCTGAGTGGGAACGCGAGTACAGCCTGACCGAAGGAAGTATCTATCACGGCCAGATGAGCCTCGACCAGATGCTCGTCCTGCGCCCGGTTCCCGGTTGGAGCCGCTATGAAACGCCGATCAGGGGCCTGTACCTCTGCGGCGCCGGAACGCATCCGGGCGGAGGGGTGACCGGCGCGCCCGGCTACAACGCCGCGCGCGCGGTCCTGGACGCCCGCGGCTAGACCAACCACTGCATGACGATGGGATGGGGCCGGCAGCGGTCCCATCTCGCTCTCGAGCGGACATGACAGTTGTCGCTGACTTGCCTGACATCTGTCACTAGGACATCGCGGCCTTCTGACCCATACTACGAAGAGTCGAAGGGACTCGGTGGTTGCCCACTGCCTGCGCGCTGGCGCAACTCATAGACTGGAGCAATAGCAGGCTGCACGAATGATGGCACGAGAGCCGGAGAGCGCCGTCGCGAGCGACGGCCTGCCCGCCGGGGCAGTGTCGTTTGGCTGGCCGGCGCTTCTGCGAACCAAACTGGCGCTTCCGCCACACCGGTCATTCCTGATCTCCCGCCGGCGGTTGACCTCCGCTCTGGACAACCGCCCGGACGCGCGCCTGATCCTGATCGCAGCGCCGGCCGGATTCGGCAAGACAACGCTGGCCATCGAGTGGCTTAGCGGGCGCGATCCCTCGACCGTCGCCTGGCTCGGCCTCGACGCGGCCGACAACGACACGAACCGCTTCTGGCGCTACGTCTTTGACGCCATCCGCCGGGCACGCCCGAACTTCGGGAACTGGATGGCCCGTCTCGCCCCGGGCACGCTGCCGCCGTGGGACGCCGTCGTCACCTCACTGCTCAACGAACTCGACACCCTGCCACAGCCGATCATCCTCACCCTGGATGACTACCACATCATCCACGAACCGGCCATCCACCAGAGCATCAACTACCTCCTGCAGCGCGCGCCGCAGAATCTGCGGCTGGTGATCACCAGCCGCGCCGACCCGCCCCTGGCTCTCGCCCGACTGCAGGTACAGGATGGCCTGGTCGAAATACGCGCGGCCGATCTGCGATTCACCCGTGACGAGATCGAGACCTACCTCAACCGGATGATGGAGCTTGATCTGTCAGCGGACCACATCGACGCGCTGCAGCAACGGACCGAGGGCTGGCCTGCCGGCGTTCACCTTCTGGCCCGTTCGCTGGCCCACCGCCCGCCGGCGGAGCGCGCCGACTTCGTTCGCACCTTCTCTGGGACGCATCGCTTCGTGTTGAACTATCTGATGGAGGAAGTCCTTCATCACCAGCCGCCGGACATGCGCGAGTTCCTGTTGCACACGTCGGTGCTCCAGCGGCTGGCGGCCCCCCTGTGTGAAGCGGTAACGGGCCGCCCGGACAGCCAGGCCCTGTTGGCCAGGGCCGCCCACGAGGGTCTTTTCATCACGCCGCTCGACCGCGACGGCCGCTGGTATCACTTTCACCCGCTTTTTTCTGAGGCGCTCGAACTCCAGCTGCGCGAGAACGACCCATCACTCCTGGCGGAGCTTCACCGTCGGGCGAGTGGCTGGTGCGTTCGTAACGGCCATGTCGAGCGAGCCATTAACCATGCCCTGTCCTCGGGTGAGTTCGACAGGGCAGTCGAGCTGATTGAGGACGTTGCGGAGAAGACGTGGAGCCACGGCGGCCTGCCGACGCTCCAGGGCTGGCTTGATGCATTGCCGAAGGAGACCGTCGCCAGGCGCTTCCCGTTGCGCCTGTACTATACCTGGGCCTTGTTCCTCAACGACCGTTGGGATGAAGCCACCACCCACTGGCGCGAGAGCCGGCCCCTCCTGAACGACACGACCACGCCGGAGGGGCGCCACCTCCTGGGGATGTGGGCCGCAATTGGCGGGGCCATGATGGCTCATAAGGATGAACCGGAAGCCACCCTCCGGTTGACTGCGCAAGCGTTTGAACTGCTCGCGCCGGATTCCGTGACCTGGCGCGCCATTCCGATGATCAATGTCGGTCTGGCCTACATGACCAGGGGCAAGGTCGACGAGGCGGCGCGGTCTTTCAGCCAGGCGGCGGATCTGACCGTGGCCCATGGGAACGAGTATCTGGCCTTCGCTTCGCTCTGGCACTGGTCGGAAGCGCTCATTGCCGGCGGCTATCTTCACCGGGCCGCGGCGGTTTTCGACCAGCTCCAGCAGATGGAGACGACACCTGGCGGCAAGGCCATGCGCCTGGCCGCTTACGCCGACATTGGGCTGGGGCTGCTGGCCTGCGAGCGAAACGAATTGCTGATGGCAGAGTCGCTGCTGAACGGCGGCCTGGAGCGCATCTGGCCGGGCGGCCAGCCACGCGTGATGATTCAGGCCAGGCTGGCCCTGGCGCGCGTCGCGTCCGCTCTGGGGGACAGCCGTGCGGCGCGCCGGCACCTTCTGGCGTCGCTGGACGTCGTCCGCCAGTATCGCCTGCCGGCGCTGGACCGGCCGATCGAGGCCTACCTGACGTTGCTGGCAGTTCGCAGCGGGGAGTGGTCGGTAGTTGAGCTGTGGGAAAGCCGGTTGCAGACCGCGGCCGATGAACACCCGCCCGCCCTGCGCGAGACCGAGGAGTGGGTCCGCGGTCAGATCGCCATACACCGCAGAGAGTTCGCGACGGCCGAGCGCATCCTTGAGCCGCTGGTCGCCGCAGCCGAAGCCGATGGGCGTCATGGCAGCGCGATGGCTATCCTGCCCTATCTGGCGCTGGCACTGGCGGGACAAGGCAAGTTGAAACCGGCCGAGGACGTCCTCCTGCAGGCGATTGCCCGCGGTGAACGGGAAGGCCACGTGCGCGTCTTTCTTGACGCAGGTCCGCGGCTGGTGGAGTTGCTCAGCCAGCCCGCTGTCCGCCAGTCGTCCCCGCGATACGTCGGGCAGTTACTCCATGCCGCTGCGGCCGAAGGGTCGGGCGACGTTTCCACGGCAAGACCGGGCGAAACCAGCTACGTTGAGCCGCTAACCCCGCGCGAGCTCGATATCCTGGACCTGATCGCGAAGGGCGCTTCGAATCAGGACATCGCCGAACAGCTTTATCTCAGCGTCGGCACCGTCAAGGGTCACGTCAACCACATTTTCAGCAAGCTGGACGTCCATAACCGGACGTCTGCGGTCGCCCGCGCCCGCGAACTGGGCATTCTTCTGCCATGACAGCAATCCCTAACTTTTGGTAGTGGACAAGCGAACCGCCTGAGACCTATCCTTACGGCAAACATCGCTGCCGATGCTTCTACCCTGGTGAGTTTTCGGGGGGTCAAACGATGCTGGACCATCTCCGCCGGCGTGTTGTCGATCTGCTGGCTCCGGTTCACGTTGCGACACTGTCGACGTCGGGCCCGGCCGGGATTCAGGCTCAGGTCCTGCCCTGTGAGTCCGATGGGATCGATCTGTATGTGCTGGTTCCGGTCACATCAGAACACCTGTATAACCTCGAGTTTGGCGGCCGTGCCGTCGTCACGACGCCGGGGTGGCAGTTGAGAGGCGACGGCTGCATCCTCGCGGCACAAGACGCACCGACCACCCTGGCCCTTTCCCACGACGCTCGCGCCGCCGGCTGCGCGCTCGTCAAAGTCATCCCCCGCCAGCTCCACATTGGCCAGCCCAACGGCTGGGGCTTCAACGAAACCATCGACATCCCGGACGAGTCGTCCCGTAACGTCCCCTGAACGCGCCATTCCCGCAACCGCGCGACGCATTTGCCGTATTGATCTACGGAGAGGTCATGCTGGCTTGCGCTTCCGCGAACCGGCATCAGCCATGCGAGGGAGAATCGAACCAATGTTTCGCCATTTCTTGCGAGTCCTGCTTGCGCTCGGGCTGCTCCTGTCATTTGGGGCCGCCCAGGACAAGGCCTATAGCGCCGACCGTTTCGAGAGCAACGCCGTCGCAGGCACAGACGGCTCCCTGGCGGTGCAGGAATCGGTCACTTTCCGCTTCCAGGGCGGGCCTTTCAGCTACGTCTTTCGCGAGATCCCAACCGACTATACGGACGGTATCGTCAATATTGTCGCCGGCGTAGACGGGCAGCCGTGGCCCCCCGGCACCGGGCCGGGCCAGGTCGAACTCAGCGACGGCAACCCGGTGCGCATCGAATGGAACCTGTCACCCACGTCCGACACTGTCCGCAGGTTCGACGTGTCCTATCTCATGCTGGGCGTCACCCGTCAAGGTGAATCGACCGATATCTTGCGCTGGCAGCCGCTACCGGATGACTATGACTATTCCATCGCCGAGGGCCGATTCAGCATCAGCTACCCCGACTCGGCCGTCCTGGTCGG
>CAYRBP010000015.1:46315-75726 GCA_964422535.1 uncultured Ardenticatenaceae bacterium
GCTGGCGGGCGCTCTGCAGGCTCAGACCAGCAGCCCGAGCTGGCCCCATGCGCTGGGCACGCTCTTTGACCTGGCAGAGCGTGGCGTTCTGACCATCACGGAAATACCGGCAGAGAAGTGGTACCAGTCACGCGACTTTGAGATCGTCCAGGTGAGCCAGGCGGCGGACCTTCACCCGCATGAACGGGAGATGGTCAAGCTGCTCTTCACCGACAAGCACGGCAGCCCGCAACAATCGATCCGGCTGTCCAAGTTGGGCAATGTGGTGACATCCTTTCGCTGGGACGCATTCAAGAGCGCGGTCCGTCGCGACCTTAGCGATGCCGGGCTCGTCGACCGCGATCGCGATACCGCCCGCCGTAATGTCCTTGCCGGTGGGGTCCTGATCCTGGCTGTCGCGCTGGGGCTTTTGGTTCTGGCTGTGGTGCTGATGTCGCAGATTGGGCCGTGGGCGTTGCTGCTGGCAGCCGCCGCCTTCCTGGTCAGCATCGTCTGGATGATCGCGTCGTCGACCATCTCGCCGCTGAGCGAGTACGGTCTGGCGCTGGCGGCCGAGTGGGAGCCCTTCTACCGCTACATCAAGGATGCGGCATCGGGCAAGACCCCAGTGCAGGACCCTGCTTCTTTCGAGGCTCTGCTACCCTATGCCACGGCGTACGGACAGGGCGAGGCCTGGGCACAACAATTCGACAGGCTCGGTTACCGCGAAGTGCCTTCGTACTTCCAGGCCTTCGAGACGGCTGATGCAGGCTCGCATATGGGGGTCTTTGTTGTCTTCATGGCCAACAGCGCTACGTCCGGCGGGTCGGCCAGCGGCGGCTCGGCCGCAGGAGGCGCGGGGGCGGCCGGCGGCGGATCGAGTGGGGCCGGCTAGCCGGGCAAGGCCATTACGCAGGCACGACAACACGTTTCGCAACCTATTTGAAACAGCGTTCCTCGATCGAGCGTCTCCGCGAACGCCTGATGCAGCCGGCGCCAGGCCCGCAATCATCGGCCGTGAGAGATTGACGCGCCCACTGTCTGGCGGGGAGAGCCGGCAGGCGCGGCACTGAGGGCAGGCCTGCCGCGCGGCGGGGAAACAAAGGCGGCGGTCAGGTGTACCTGGCCGCCGCCGCATAGGTCTTGAGGCTGCTGAGTCGTTACCCGGTGAAGGCGAAAGACGGCACCATCGCCTCGCCTTCGAGAGTGGCCGGCGTCAGCTGATAGACACGGCCGTTATGCAGAAAGTAGAACGAGCAACCCGGGGCGATCATCGTCGAGGCGCAGACCTTCAGGCCGGCGGCGTTTCCGGTCTGGAACGGTTCGCCGACCGGGCTTGCATCCGCCGGGACAAACTGGCTCTCGACCAGCCAGTCCTCGAGCGAAGCGGCCGAGCCGGCCGGATAGACCCGTACTTCCAGGTCAGGCGGCTCGATCCCAGCCAGATCGCCCGCGGCCATCGTCGGGTTCATAAAGAAGACCGAGGACTCGGGCGCCGGGCTGAACTGGGCCAGCGGGGCCGTGTCCTGCGGGGCGACGACGAAGTCGCTCGGATAGGCGACCGTGTAGCCATAGGTCGGGTCGGTGTACGTCATCCATCCGACCGGCGGTGACGGCTGCGTCTCGCCGGGGTCGGTTTCGTCCACCACGTCGCCGGCAGCGCCACCGGGGGCGGTCTCGCCGGGTGGCTGCGCGGCCAGTTCGGCGTCGGTCATCGGCGTCACATCGACAATCGTCGTCTCGGTTGTTGGCTGCACGGTCGTGCTCTCCGTGCCGGTCTGGGCGGCCGTCTCCCCGCCGGATTCAACGGGCGCGAGTGCGCCATCGGTCGCCGGTTGCCCGGCCGTGTCGGGCCCGGCGGCCGGCTCGAGGCTCAGCCCCCCACCGGAACAGGCGCTTAGCGCGAGCGCCACCGCCAGCACGACACCTGCAAAGGACCATCGTTTGAACATTTCGCTTCTCCTTGTCACGCTCTTACCATCAGGACGTCACTTCTACCCTTTTGACGAGAAGCGATGCTGAGAAGTTCCAGTCTGTTCCCGGATACCGCAAGAAGAGGGCCCGGCCTTGCGGCCAGACCCTCTTCGGACTGACGGAGACTTCAGGCGAACAGCGAGACTAGCAACCGCGGGCCGTGCACAGCACCACAATGTTGTTGCTATTGAAACGAGCGCCGTAGAGGTTCTGCTGGCCGATGAACAGGCCTGAGTTGACGCTGTTCACCTGACCGTTAACCACGAACGGCTTGTAGCCCACCAGCCACGAGCCACCGCTGATGCCACGGCCGTAGTAGCAGCCTGAGCCAAGTGTCTCAGTTGTGTACAGGAAGGTCTCGGCGGTGCAGGCGCGGAGGTACTGGGCCGCGCTCGTCAGGAGCGCATCCGTGTAACTGCGGGCCGGATAGCCACTATTGAAAACCAACTTGGTGTTGCTGGAGTTCCACAGCCGGCCGGCGTAGCCAACAGCGCCATTCAGCGTCTGGTTGGCCGAGTTCTTGCCCATCGTACAGACGGCAACGTCGTGACGCGCCCAGGTGGCGATGCTGTAGCTGCCCGTCAGATTGACGTAGGCAGTCAGGATGGTGCACACCGATGCTGCAAACGTGCCGTATGGCGCGCTTCCGTTGCGGTAGGCCGGCGTGAAGACCCAGTTGCTGTACCAGCGGTTGTTGGTTGAGTCATAGGCGCAGTGCGCGGCCGTGACGATGTTATTGCCGCTGATAGAGGTGGCCGAACAGGACGAGGACCCGGACGGCGTGTTGAACGTCAGCTTGCCCATCCACTTGTGCGGGTAGATCTTCCACAGCGCGGACAGGGCCGAGGCCGGACCATTGACATCATAGTGGGTGTATACGCCGGACGTCCCATCTTCCAGCGCAGGAAGCTCACCGAGCCCCATAGCGGAATCAGCGCGATTGGCCCAGTCTTTGGGATAGGCAGCTCGCGCGATTCGGTCGGCGTTCGGAGCGGCAAGCCCGGCAGCAGCACTGCCAGCCGGGCCGAGTGGAGCAAGCGCCTCGGCCTGTGCAGCCAGGTCAAGGTTGGGGGAGCCGGTATCCACCGGCATTTCCATCGCCGGCGCAGCGGCTATCGCTTCGCGCGTCCACATGGCCAGCGCCCGCTGCTGCTGAGCCTCACTCATTGTCTTGCTGACAGTCTGCCCGGAGGCATCATTGGCTGCCGGGCTGTCCTGGGCCTGGGCGCCCAGGGCAAAAACGAGCAGCGCCAGCAGCGTGAGGAGAACTACAACCGATCTTGATCGACCATTCATTGTCCCGACCTCCAGAAGGGGTGAACGTTGGGCCTATACTAAGTTGCCTAGTCAGGTCCCGGCCCATTGTGACTAAGCTCGTTGTAGTGTACACTGAGTACGTCCTGAGAACGTCCTCAAACTGATGTTTATTGCTTCCATCTTGCCTGCGTTCTCAGATGATTTGCCGGTTCAGTGATTCGATTCAGGCCGCGACGTCGCCCGGTCTGACTGAAAGAACAGCCTACTTCGCCCGCAACGCCGGATCGGAAACCTGAGTCCTGCCTACGTTCATCTGAATGTGACAGGCGGCATCCCAACAACCAGCCCTGGTCGCCACATCGGATAATCGCACCACAAGCGGATGGGTGCGGTCAAAGAAAGGGGACAGACAATGGACGGGACAGGCAGCGTGATCCATCTCTTTGGCCCACTGGTCGTTGACATTGACGGCAAGCGAGTAGCCAGCTTCCGCTCGCAGAAGACGCTGGCTCTCCTGGCCTATGTGATCATGGAACGACGGCCGCTGTCTCGCGATCATCTGGCTGTTCTTCTCTGGCCAGACTCTTCCCTCACCGAGGCGCGCGCCCATCTGCGGCGCTCGCTACACGATCTGGCCCAAAAACTGCCTCGCGTTCTCGAAAGCGACTATCACACGGTCCAGTTCAACACGCGCACTGAAGCGACCGTCGACCTGCACCTGTTCCAGGCCCTGGTCGAGCACGGAGACATCAGCAGTCTCCAAACCGCCGCCGCCCTCTGTCGCGGGCAGGTTCTGGAGGGTCTGGCGGTCGATGATTGTCCCGAATTCGACCACTGGTTGCTGGTCGAACGCGAGTTGTGGGCCATGCGGTGCAGTTCCGTCCTGGAAATGCTGGTAGCCCTGTCGGAGCGGAACGGTGACACCGAGATGGCACTCAGCTATGGCTGGCAGCTCCTTGGCCTTCAGCCGTGGCGCGAAGATGTCCACCGCCAACTCATGCTCTTCCTGGCGCGATCCGGGCAGACTTCGATGGCCGTACGGCAGTACAGGCTATGCTGCAAGTCATTGGCCGAGGAACTTGGGATCGAACCCTCGCAGGAAACCAGGCTGCTCTTCGAGAGGGTGCGCCGTGCCGCGCCCGTGTTTTCCGCGGCCGATTTGCCGTTGCTGTCCCGTTTCATCGGCCGTAAAGATGAGCTGCGAACCCTGGCTGCGTACCTGGCCGACCCTTCCTGCCGGCTAGTCACCATCACCGGCATACACGGCGTGGGCAAGAGCCGGCTGGCCTACGAGGCCGGCAGGCAGGCAGCCGAGTCGCGGCAGCGGCAGTTCCTCGATGGCGTGCATGCTGTCCGACCGAGGCCGGACGAGCCGCGGCCGGTCGACCTGGACGCGATTGGCCGGGCGCTTGGTATCACCTCGCAGAGCGAGACCTCGGCCCCCGTCGTCCTCCACTTTCTGCGCGACCGGGAGATGTTACTGATTCTGGACGACTTCGAGGTCGTTGGCGGCAGCGTGCAGACCATCCGAATGCTGCTCGACAAGGCGCCGGACGTGAAATGCATTGTCACCTCTGACCGGCCCTTGTGTCTCCCCGGCGAGCGCATCCTCCCGCTGGCCCCCCTCCCATCGAAGGCGTTCGGCAGCGGAAGCCCGTCGGATGCCTGCCTGCTGCTGGAAAGCGCAGTAGAGCGATCAGCGGGGCGTCAGCTTGCGGCGCAGGAGACCGCGTCGGCCGCACGTTTGTGCCAGCTGCTCGACGGGTGGCCGCTGGCGATAGAACTGGCCGCTGGTTGGTGCGCGCTTGTGTCCTGCAACCAGCTCCTGGAGCGCCTGATCGTCGACCCGTTGTCGCTGGCTGCAGCGCCCGATCAGAACCTCTCGCCATTACTCGGAACCATGACCCAGGCGCTGGACCGCACCTGCTCGCTCCTGACTCAGGACGAGCGGATAACACTCGAACAACTCGCCGCGCTGGGCGACCCGTTCGATCTGGAGTCGGCCGCGGCAGAAGGTATCACGGCCGGCGCTGTGGCCGAACTCCTCGGACGCGGGTTGGTGAGGGTTGAATTGATCGAACGGCCCGGAACGGCTGAATTACGAATGCGCATCCAACCGCTCCTGCGGCGATACCTGCTGGGCCATGGGTCGTGCCTTACCGTCGCTGTTGACCGGCAAGCGAGCCTTCTCAACCTCCCACAGGGGCGTCCGTTCGCTCCCATGATAACCATGACAACGCCGGTGGACTTCAGCAGGCGCCCGGAGGACGCGGCGACGACGATCCGGCCCTATGTAGAAACGCGGCCCGCTTCCGGCTGAACGTACCTTTTGATAGATGACGCTTCCCTCCCGGTCTGCTATCTTGCAGGCTGGGGGCGCGTGCGGCTCGCTCCCCCGAGCACGACCACACCGATGTAAGCCGCAAGGGTTCCAGCCGATGGCAAAGTCGATCATCATCATCGGAGGCGGTGTGGCCGGTCTGGCAGCCGGTTGCTACGCCCAGATGAACGGTTACCGTTCGCAGATCTTTGAGCTCCATGACCTGCCCGGCGGCCTGTGCACGGCCTGGGAACGACGCGGCTACACCTTTGACGGCTGCATCCACTACCTGTTTGGCTCCGGACCGGGACAGCCCTACCACCGGGTCTGGGAAGAACTGGGGGCGGTCCAGGGACGGCCGATGATCAACCACGAGTCGCTCATGCGCATCGTCGGACCCGACGGCCAGGCACTGACCGTCTACTCCGACCCGGACCGGCTGGAGGCTCACATGAAGGAGCTATCCCCGGCCGACGCCAGGCTCATCGCTGCCATTGCCGATGGCATCCGCACGTTCACCGCGTTCGACATGTCGATCCTGCAGTCAAAACCGCGGTCTTTGATGAGCGCCGACGACTGGCGCACGTTTGGGACGTCGATGCTGCCCTATGTCGGCTCGCTGGCGAAGTGGGGGACGGTCTCGGCCGCAGAACTGGCCCTGCGCTTCAAGGACCCCTTCCTGCGGCGGGCCGTTCCGCTCATGTTTGCCTGGGCCGAATGCCCGGTCATGGTCGGCCTGTCGCTGCTGGCCTACATGCACACCGGCAACGCCGGTTTCCCGGCCGGTGGCTCGCTGGCCTTCGCCCAGGCCATCGAGGCCCGCTACCGCTCACTCGGCGGCCAGATTCAGTACAACGCGCAAGTTCAGAAGATCCTGGTTGAGAACGACCGGGCTGTCGGCGTGCGGCTCTATGACGACAGCGAGCACCGCGCCGACTATGTCCTCTCAGCCGCCGACGGCCGCGGGACCAACTTCGACCTGCTCGACGGCCAGTACCTCGATGACCGGCTACGCCGGGTCTACGACGGCCATCTGCCCACTCACTCGCAAGTCCAGATCTCGCTTGGCGTCGCCCGCGACCTGTCCGGCGAGCCGCACTGGACGCAGTATCTATTGCCCCAGCCGATGACCATTGCCGGTGAAGAACACGCGAGTATAGGCGTCAAGCACTACTGCTTCGACCCCAGTCTGGCCCCGGCCGGCAAGTCGTCGGTCATCGTTATGCTGCGCAGTGATTACTGCTACTGGCAGCGTATCTACGGCCGCAAGCTCTATGACCTGGAGCAACTCCAGGCGGGCGACCAGGTCGGCGCGTTTCTAGAAGCGCTCTATCCCGGCATCGGCGCCGACGTCGAGTTCGAGGATGTCGCCACGCCGATGAGCTACGAACGCTACACGGGGAACTGGCTGGGCGCGACGACCGGCTGGCTGCTGACCAAGGATACGATGCGCTCGATGATCCAGGGCATGCCCAAGACGCTGCCGAAGCTGGGCAACTTCTATATGGCCGGACAGTGGGTCGAACCGGGCGGCAGCGTGCCCGTCGTGGCCATGTCCGGCCGCAACGCGATCCAGCTCATTTGCCACGAAGATGGGCGGCCGTTCGAGACCTGCACCGCCTGAAGCCCACTGCCCTCCCCTTCCGACACCGGACCGGCTGCGCGTTGGCCGGCCGTCTCCGCCGGGCAAGTGCCCGGTGGCACTGCCCCTCCTCCACCGTCGACCGGGCCGCCAGATTGGCGTGAGCCGACCGATCGTTCCGACTACTGAAAGGTCCCTGTGTAGCCATTCCCGCTGCTTCCAACTGCCCCTGAACTATGTTAGGATAATGGCCTGCGTTGGCTGCCGGAAGCTCGGCTTCATGCGTCAGGCGACTCGTAAGGTGATCACGTTATAGTGAATCCGATACCGGCCGCCCGTCGGCCCATGTAGCGCGCCTTGAAGTTGAAGGACTACGTGTTATGACCAACGACCCGTCGGAAACCGAAGCGGTTAGCGGTACGGTCGAGACCGGCGAATTGCTCGCGACTCAGCCGCATCGAAGCTTCGCCGAAAGCGCGGCCGCCTTCTGGGAACGCATCGCCTGGCGCAAGGTCGGCCTGTTCATCGTCAGCCTGTTTCTCTTTCTGCTGGCCCTGACGTTGATGAAGGATGGCGCCCGAGGCCTGGCCCCGTTTGTTGAAAACCGCTTCTCGCTTGACACAGCTGCCAATAGCCTCGGCTTTGGATGGCTGTTCGCTTCGCTGGTCATGAGCGGGTCGCCGGTTGCCGCTTCCGCCCTGACCTTTCTCGATGCCGGTATCCTGACCGTGGTGCAGACCTTCACCATGATCGCCGGAAGCCGCATGGGGGCCAGTTTCATCATCCTGTTCATCGGTATGATCTACGTCCTGCGCGGCCGGGACCGGGCCAATAGCCTGAGCATGGGCCTGCTGTCGTTCACCGTCACCGGGACTCTCCAGGCGGGAGCCGTCGTCGTCGGCACGCTGTTGCTGACTTCGGGCATCCTCGAACGCTTCCAGCTGGGCAAGGGCATGGTGCTGACGACGATCACCGACGTCCTGTTCGATCCGATCTCGCAGTTCCTGCAAAGCTTTCTGCCGTCGTGGGCGTTGTTTGTCGTCGGCATGGTCCTCATCCTGTATACCTTCAACCTGTTCGACAAGTGCCTGCCGGAGATGTCGATCAAAGAGAGCCAGGTCGGACGGGTGTCGCGCGTGGTCTACCGTCCGCTCGTCATGTTCCTGCTTGGAGCGGGTGTGACCCTGGTCTCGATGTCGGTGAGCGTCTCGCTCAGCATCCTGGTGCCGCTGAGCCAGCGCGGCTTCATCCGGCGCGAGAACGTCATCCCCTACATCATGGGCGCCAACATCACCACCTTCATCGATACGCTACTGGCGGCCGTCTTGCTCAACAATCCGGACGCTGTCACGGTCGTGCTGGCCCAGATGGTCAGTGTTGGACTGGTTGCCCTCGCTCTTTTATTGACCATTTACCGGCCATACAAGCGCTATTCGTTGAAATTCGTCAATTGGGTGACGCGTGATAATCGACACCTGGCGCTGTTCATGTTCAGCATCTTTGCCGTCCCAATCCTGCTGCTCCTGATATGAACGACGCCGGAGTTGAAGAGATGCACCGGATTGCTTAGAATACCGGAAGCTTTTTGCCGTAGAGGAGAGCAGCGTTATGCGCATTCTGGTTGCAACGGGCGGAGCCCAGCACTCCGAAATAGCCGTCAGGCAAGTCGCTGAGTTGGGCAAAGTGATGCCTGTTTCCGCTACGGTATTGACCGTGATCAAACATGCCGAAGACCAGAAGGACGCCGACGCTGTGCTGGCCAAGTCGGCTGACATCCTGAGGCAAACGTGCGAGCGGGTTAGCACCAAGTCGCGTGTCGGCTCGGTAGGGGAAGAGATCGTCGCTGAAGGCGAGTCCGGTCGCTATGACCTGATCGTGCTGGGCCAGCGGCCGTCTCGAAGCATCTTTGCCCGCTTCCGAGGGCAGGTCACCCGCTACGTCGTGGATCATTCCACCCTGCCGATCCTGATCGCCAAGGGCCAGCCGCAACCGCTGGAGCGCATCCTCATCTGCGACAGCGGCGCGAAGTCACCGTCCCTCCTGCAGCAGTTTCGATTGCACCTTCCCGGCATCCTGGGCAATGTCAAGGACATCACGGTCCTGCACGTCATGTCGCAGATCAGCGCCTACCCGACCGTCATGGGCGCCGACCTGACCGCCAGCGCCGAAGACCTGATGAAATCTCATTCGCCCGAGGGGACCTGGCTGGAACAGGACGTGGAGTATCTGGAGCAGATGCAACTCAGCACCACGGCGAAGGTACGCCACGGGCTGGTGATCGATGAGATCGTCGCCGAGGCCCGGGCGGGCAACTACGACCTCGTCGTCATCGGCGCCCATCGCACCGAGAACCTGCCCCGCTTCCTGCTGGATGACCAGGCACGCGAACTTGTCGGCGAAATCGACCGGGCAACGCTGGTCGTTCGCTGAACCGGTCGGGGCAACTGACGAAGAAGGGCAAGCCGCGGGGCGCTACGGCAGCGACTGCTCCTGCACGGCGGCACGCTCTATCCGCGCCCTGTAGAGGACGATCCCCGTAAGAAAGCGGCTGGCGCTCGCAAAGACGAGGGCCGCCGCCAGCCCCCACCAGCCGGCCAGTGTCGGCGCAACCAGCGCACCCAGGAGGATGCCCGCCTGGAGGGCGATGTTATTCCAGGCCAGGTAGACGGGGCGTTTGTCATCGGGCGTCTGCTCCAGTACGAAATTGGCGACGGCCGCCCCGGCCAGCGCCCAGCCGGTCCCCCCGGCTACGGCGGCGACGAGATAGAGCGTCGGGCCACTGGCCTGCGAGATCAGCAGCGGGTACAGGCTGATGACCATGATGCCGAGCGCCATCGTCTTCTGATTGCCGAAACGCCGCGTGACCCCGTTCAGTTGCGTGGACGCCAGAAACATGGCGATGTAGAAGATGCTGTTGCCGAGGCCAATGACGTTGTCCGTGAACGCCAGCTCGTTCACCAGGAACAACGGGAAGATCGGCACGGCCAGATACAGGGTCAGGTGCATCGCGAACACGAACAGCAACACCCTGGCGAATCGGTTGTCGCGGCAGGGGGACAACCAACGACTGGAGCGTAGAGACTTCAGGTCGACGCTGGCAAGAAAGCGCAGGCCCACCGTCGTCCGAACGCCTTCGAGGATGCCCACACCCGGATGGCCCCAGTCGCGCAGGCTGAACCGGCCCGATCCCGGCTTGCGGTGCTCATCCAGGGGGCGCACAAACCACAGATGGAGCGTGCTCATCGCTGCGCCGATGAAACCGATGAAGAAGACGACCTGGTAGCCCAGCGGAAACGGTAACTGGTCCAGGATGCGGCCGCAGATCAGCGTGATGACGATCGAAACCAGCGCGTAGGCGGCATTTCTGACGCCGACGACCTGCGCGCGCCATTCCGGCGGCACCGCTGCGGCAAACAGCGAGTTGAAACCGATGGCCAGCGCGGTGCCGGGGATCGTCATGATCAACGTTATCAGGATGATCGCCCAAATCTGGGCCTGGGCGCCGAGCAGCGAAGGCAGGAAGACCCAGGGCAGGTAGAACAGCCGGTAAGCCGCGGCGGCGGCAAATGTCGCCCGGCTGATCGGCCGCGGCTGCAGCCAGTGCCCAGCCGGCAACGCGAAGACCATGTTGACGATAGCCGGCAATGCAGTCAGCAGGCCAATCTGGAGAGCGCTTGCCCCCAGGCGAGCCGCATAGACCGCCACAAAGGCGATCGCGCTCCCGTTCAACACGCCAAACCAGGCGATGTCCAGGACGAGATGGTTGAAATTGGCGCGATGTTCGGCCGGTACGGGCCGCGTCCGGCTGGATGCCAGCGAAATGATCATGGTCCTAATGTTGTCCGGCGCTCTCGGGTTCGGAGCATGCGAGCGCGCTTCCCTTGCGTGTCCAGCTAGACAATTGTCTACGCCACAACCAGATATTCTAGCATAGATAACAACCATCCGGCCCGCCGAGATACGAAGGTTCTCATACGAATGCCCACTTGCTTCCCAACCTTTGTGCCACGCAGCTATACTTGAACGCAGCACTTGCGCCAGGAGGACACGCAATGGATCGCCCAACACTATTGACGGACATGCAGGCAGGTCGGGCGGCGCTTGAGGCGGCGCTCTCCGCCTATTCGCCGGCTGAAATGGAACGACCGGATCTGCCGGGCGGCTGGTCGGCCAAGGACGTCCTGGCCCACATTGGCTTCTGGGAGCAACGGATTGCGACGCTCTATGCCATCCTGTCCGGTGGCGACGAGCCGAGGGACTCGATAGGCGACGCGGGCGTCGACGAACTCAACGCCCGCGTCTTCGACCAGAACCGGTCCATGCCGCTGGAGTCGGTTCGGATCAACGAAGCGGCGGCCTGGAAAGCGCTTCTGGCGGTTGCGGAGTCGGCTCCGGAAGCCGACCTCTTCGATCCGGGACGATTTGCCTGGACAGAGGGCCAGCCGTTCTACGAGTGGATCGTCGGCAACGCCCACGGCCACTATGCCGACCACATCCCTGACCTGATCGCCGCCCGCGCGGAAAGATGAACCGGTCGTCGCCCCTCGTCATGGCCGTGAGTTCGGCAGCGAATGGCCCGCACGCCCCGGCGTCCTGGCCGAGCCTGCAGACGTCCCACCGACCGCGGCCAGAATTTGCCGCCGGCCCGGCCGCGTGCTATACTTCACGTCGCGTCTTTGAGGGATAGTTTAACGGTAGAACAGCGGACTCTGACTCCGTCAGTCCTGGTTCGAATCCAGGTCCCTCAGCCAAAGTGCAAAAGCCACCCGAACGGGGGTGGCTTTTCTGTTAAGTGGAGGCCGTCGAGCCGACGATCATGAACATCCGTCCCGCTCGCCCGGAGGACATCCCCGGCATCCTGGAACTTGTCAACGACCACGTCCGGCGCGGGGACTTGCTGCCGCGCACGGCCGCATCCATCCGCGACACGCTGCCCGATTGGCTGGTCGGCCGCGCGGAAGACGGGCGCATTGTCGCCTGCGTTTCCCTGCTCTTTTATTCGCCCGTCCTGGCCGAGGTCCGCTCGCTGGCCGTCCACGACGACGTCAAGGGCGAAGGCTGGGGACGGACGATCGTCAAGGAACTCATCCTGGAAGCCCGCCGGCGAAATGTCGTCACCCTGTTCGCGCTGACCCGGGCCGTGGGCTTCTTTGAGCGGGCCGGCTTTCACGTCACCGGCAAGGAGCGCTTTCCCGAAAAGGTCTGGCACGACTGCACGAGTTGCCCGCTGATAACCGATTGTGACGAAACGGCCGTCGTGCTAAACTTGCATGATCCGCTGTCTCCCATCCGGCACGCGCCGCGAATCCCACCGCGTCACCTGCCGCTCAGACCGCACATACTCGCCGCGCCGCCCCGGCAACTTCAACCATCTTTGCAAGGAGAGAGAGCTATGTCCCGTCCCACCGTCAACAAAGTCGTCCTGGCCTACTCCGGCGGCCTGGATACCTCGGTCATTGTGCCCTGGTTGCGCGAGAACTACGACTGCGAAGTCATCTGCTTCTGCGCCAACATCGGCCAGGGCGACCACGAACTGGACGGTCTCGTCGAGAAGGGCCTGGCCAGCGGCGCCAGCAAGGTCATCATTGAGGACCTGCGCCACGAATTTGCCAAGGACTTTCTATTCCCCATGATGCAGGCCGGCGCGATCTACGAGCGACGCTACCTGCTGGGCACTTCGGTCGCGCGCCCGCTGATCGCCAAATGGCAGGTGGCCGTGGCTGAGGCCGAGGGTGCGGACGCTGTCGCCCACGGCTGCACCGGCAAGGGCAATGACCAGGTCCGTTTCGAGTTGACCTTCAAGGCGCTCAACCCGACGCTCAAGGTCATCGCCCCCTGGCGCGAGTGGGAGATACGCTCCCGCGAAGACGCGCTGGCCTACGCCCGCGCCCACAACGTGCCTGTCCCCCACACCGAGAAGTCGATCTACAGCCGCGACGCTAACCTGTGGCATCTGTCACACGAGGGCGGCATCCTGGAAGATCCGGCCATGGAGCCGGAGCCGTCGATGTACAAGCTGACCGTCTCCCCGGAGGAAGCGCCGGATGAAGCGGAGATGGTTGAGATCACCTTCGAGAAGGGCGTACCGATCGCCGTCAACGGCGTCCAGTTGCCGCCGGCGACGCTGATCGAGACGCTGAACCAGATGGGCGCGCGGCACGGGATCGGCCGGATCGACCTGGTAGAGAACCGCCTCGTCGGCATGAAGTCCCACGGCGTCTACGAGACGCCCGGCGGCACCATCCTCTACGCCGCCCACCGCGAGCTGGAGTCGTTGTGTCTCGACCGCGAGACGCTCCACTACAAGGAGCAGGTCGCCCTGCGGTATGCCGAACTGACCTATTACGGCATGTGGTACCATACCCTGCGCGAGGCGCTGCAGGCGTTCGTCGACCAGACGCAGGTGACGGTCAACGGCTGGGTCAAGCTGAAGCTGTACAAGGGCAACGTCATCGTCGCCGGTCGCTACAGCCCAAGCAGTCTTTACCGTGAAGACTTCGCCACGTTCGGCCAGGAAGATGTCTATGACCAGGCCGATGCCGAAGGCTTCATCACCCTGTTTGGCCTGCAGATGAAAGTGAAAGCGATGATGGAAGTCAGCGACGGCGGCCGCACGCGATACGCCGCGCCCGACTATTCGAAGTTCAAGCGCGACTAAGGAGAAGCAGGCACACCGATCGGACCGCCAATACCCGCCAGGCGAGACGAACCGCAAGATACGTCTTCCGGCCTGTGACAACGCGGCGATCGGTGTTCCTTCTTGCTGCAACGATGACCACCACCCTTCCCTACCGCTTCGTGATCGGCGGCAGCGTGACCACGCCTCAGGGCTTCAGCGCCGCGGCCGTCGCCTGTGGCATCAAACAGTCGGGCAAGCCCGATCTCGTCCTGGTCGCCTCAGACCGCGACTGCACCGCAGCCGGTATCTTCACCCGGAGCCGTGTCGCCGCCGCTCCCGTGCTGGTGGACCGCCAGACGCTTGCAGCCAACCCGACCGCGCAGCGGGCCGTCCTCATCAACGCGGGCAACGCCAACGCGGCAACGGGGGCGCAGGGGCTGGCCGCCGCCCATGCGATGCAGTCTATCGCCGCGGACGCGCTGGGGTGTCGCCCGGACCAGGTTCTGGTTATGTCAACCGGCGTCATCGGCGTGCAACTGCCCGTTGAGCGGGTGCGAGCCGGCGTGGCGGCGGCCGCCCCGGCCCTTTCGCCGGCCAACGGGCGTGCCGCGGCCGAGGGCATCATGACGACTGACACGCGCCCGAAGCACCTGGCGGTCGAAATCGATCTGCCGGGTGGCAGGGTGGTGCTGGGCGGAATGGCCAAGGGGGCGGGCATGATCCATCCCGACATGGCGACTATGCTCAGCCTGGTCACGACCGATGCGGCCGTGGGGCCGGACGCGCTGGACGCCCTGCTGCGCGAAGCGGCCGGCAGCAGCTTCAACGCGATCACGATCGACGGCGACACCAGCACCAACGACACGCTGCTCGTGCTGGCGAACGGCGCGAGCGGCGTCCGGGTGGAGACGCCGGAGGACGTCGTTACCTTCGGCCGCGTCCTGGCCGCGCTCTGCCGCGAGCTGGCGCTCATGATCGTCCGCGACGGCGAGGGCGCGACGAAGTTCGTGGAGATCCGCGTCACCGGCGCGGCCGACCGGGCTGACGCGCGGCGCGTGGCCTCGACCATCGCCACGTCTCCGCTGGTCAAGACCGCCTTCGCCGGAGGCGACCCGAACTGGGGCCGCCTGTTCATGGCGGCCGGCCGCAGCGGCGCCGCATTCGATCAGAACCGGCTGAGTCTATCGATCGGCGTTGAGGACCCGGCCGAGTTACCCATCGTCCGCGACGGGACGCCCACCGGCTACGACGAGGCCGCGGCCGCGGCAATTTTCGCCCGGCCGGAATTCAAGATCCATCTCGACCTCGGCGCCGGTACGGACGAGGCGACGATGTGGACCTGTGACCTGAGCCACGACTACGTGACCATCAACGCCGATTACCGCACGTGAACGCGCGAGCCGCGGCGTTTCGTGTCTGCCCGTTCGAGACGCCGCGCGATCGACTAGCATCCCCGGATACACGATATGACAAAACTGTGGGGCGGCCGATTCGCCGAAGGGACGGACGCACTCGTCCACCGCTATAACGCCAGCCTGAGCTTTGACCGCCGGCTGGCCGACGAAGACATCACCGGCAGTGTGGCCTGGGCCGCCGGCCTGGCTGACGCCGGCATCCTGACAGCGGCCGAGGCGGCATCGCTGGTCGATGGGTTGGAGCGCGTCCGGCAGGAATTCGCCGAAGGGCGCTTCGAGCCTGATCCAGCCGATGAGGATATCCACACCGCGGTCGAGCGGCGGCTGACGGAACTGGTCGGTCCCGTGGGGGGCAAACTCCACACCGGCCGCAGCCGCAACGACCAGGTCGCAACCGACTTCCGGCTGTGGGTCATGCGCGCCTGCGACCGGCTGGAAGGCCACCTGCAGGCGCTCCAGGTGAGCCTGGCGGATAGCGCCGAGGCGCACCTGGCCCTCCCCATGCCGGGCTACACCCACCTGCAGCACGCCCAGCCGGTCACCTGGGGCCACTGGGCCCTGAGCCATTTCTGGCCCCTGGCGCGCGACCGGCAGCGGCTGCGCGCGACGCGGCAGTCGGCGTCTACCCTGCCGCTCGGCTCCGGCGCGCTGGCCGGCACGGCCTTCCCGATCGACCGCGCCGCGCTGGCTGAGCGCCTGGGTTTTGCCGCCGTCTCCCCCAACAGCCTTGACGCCGTGGCCGACCGCGACTTCGCGGCCGAGTTCCTCTTCGCTGCCGCGCTTCTGGGCATCCACCTCAGCCGCCTGTCGGAACAACTCATCCTGTTCAGCAGCGCCGAATTCGGGTTCGTCAGGCTGCCCGACGCCTACTCCACCGGCTCCAGTCTGATGCCGCAGAAGAAGAACCCGGATACGCTGGAACTGACGCGAGGCAAGAGCGGCCGGCTGATCGGCCACCTGACCGGCCTGCTCGCAACGCTCAAGGGCCTGCCTTCGACCTACGACAAGGATTTGCAGGAAGACAAGGAACCCGTCTTTGACGCGGCCGACACGCTGGAGATCGCTTTGCCGGTCATGGCCGGGCTGATTGCGGGTCTGGAAGTACGACCGGAGCGCATGGCCGCCCAACTGGAAGCGGGACTGCTGGCGACCGATCTGGCCGACTACCTGGTCAGGCGCGGCCTGCCGTTCCGCGAGGCCCATCATCTGGTCGGGCAGGCCGTCCGGCTGGCGGAGGAGCGAGGCATCCAGTTGACGGCGCTGACAACCGGAGACCTGGCCGGCCTGAGCCCCGCCTTTGGACCGGATGCGCGGGGCGCGCTGACCGTCGCCGGTTCGCTGGCCGCCCGCTCAGCGATTGGCGGGACGGCTCCTGCCGCAGTCGCGGAGCAGCTGGCCGCCGCGCGCCGCGCGATGGAGAGCTGAGCAGCGAAATACATTCGGTCGCGTCAGGCGACGGCGAGACGCCCGGCGCTCATGCATCGCCCTTCTAGCCGAGCCGGTAACCGAGGGCGATCAGCAAGACGGTCAGGAAGCCGAAGCCCATCTCCAGAAAGCCCAACCCCTTCACCGACGACCGCCAGCGGTAGTCAGACAGGCCCCAGGCCGCCCGCGCCAGGAGGATGACCATGGCCAGCGCGGCCGTCCGGGGCAGCCACCCGCCCAGGACCAACGCGCCCACGCCCAGCAGCGCCAGCAGGTGGGCCAGCAGCGCCCCGGCTGCCCGTGCCGGTTTGCCCTTGTCCAGACGAAGGCGCGCCCGAACGAAGAGGACGGCGGGCACGGCGCGGCCCACCATCGCCCCCCACAGCGCCAGCGCCACGGGCCAGCCCAGCCCCCCGGCCAGGGCAATGGCGGCAACTATGGCGGAGAAGCCGACCGGCGCGGATAGCTCGGCTTGCCAGCTGCGGCCCGGTTTCCGATCGAAATAGGCGAACAGGAGCATGAACGGCACGGCCAGCGCGAGTGGCAGCAGCGGTTGCAGTCCGGCCAGTCTCGTCCCAACGATCAGGCCCAACAGGGCCACGGTCAGATAAATGGCGGCCCATTTCCGGGCGATCGGCGTCCGCCCGTAGCTCCGGCCTCGCCGGCGGTCGCCCAGCGCGAGCTTGAGCGGCCGATGGGCCAGGAACGCGGCGAACCCACCGACAGCCAGCGCCAGCCCCGCCCATGTGGGAGCAACGAGCAAGCCAAGCAGGATTGGCTCCAGGACCAGGCTCCAGCTGCCGTGCTCGGCCGGCAGGGCTACATGCCTGAAGGAGGGGCCAGTGGGTCGCGGGGCGCGCTCCGCCGGAGCGTGGGAAGTCATTTCGGTTCGGCCGGCGTCACAACGAAGCTGCGCGGCAGGCGCGCTACCAGTGGGCAACCCGTCATGCCCCGGCACGAGCCGCAGGAACAGGCGGCCGTCGCGCAATCCACACCGCAGGCGGCGCCGGAGCGTTCGTCAATTCGCAGTCGCCCCTTGCGCGCCCAGTAGTCCAGCATGCCTTCGAGCGCTGCCGGGTCGACGCCCAGAGCACGGCTCATCTCAGCCAGGCTGAGCGGCCCATCGGCCGACTCGATCATCTGCAACACGTCGCGTAACATCGATCACCCTGTCATCAGCAACAGGCCGCCCTGAAAGACAACCAGCGCCAGCAGCCAGGCCAGCGCCAGCTGGCCGATTAGACTCAGCCACATCCACCGTGTGCCCAATTCATGGCGCTCCGCGGCGACGGCCGCCATGCACGGGGTATAGAGCAGGACAAAGACCATGAAAGCCAGCGCCGCCAGCGGGCCGTGGCCGCCGCTGCTTTCCTCGAAGCCGGAACGAATCGCGAATGTCAGGTCCGACGAAACGGCATCTTCTTCCTGACCGCGAAGGTCGATCCCAACCAGCAGCGGTATCGACCGGACGGTGTCGCCGGCCGCCTGGACGAGCGACGTGGCAATCAAGCGCAGGTCGTCGAGGAATGTTGGCAGCGTCTCGACCGCTTCAGCAGTCGAGGCGCTGTAGCTCTGGGCCAGGGTGCTGACGACCACTTCCTTGGCGACAAGACCGCTGATCAGCGCCCCGCTGGCCTGCCACGAGCCAAATCCGAGCGGTTCGAAGACCGGGCTGATCGCCGTCGAGACGCGGCCGAAGGCGCTCGTCTCAACCGGCGTATCGCCAAAACTCCCTTCCCCGCCGGCCGGCAGCGCCATCAGGAACCAGATGACCAGCGACATCGCCAGGATCAGGCTGGTGGCGTTCTGCAGAAAGGAGCGCGTCCGGTTCCACATGTGGTACCAGATGCTGCGCGGATGTGGCAGGCGATAGGGCGGCAGTTCCATGACCAGTCCCTGAGCCGTCCTGGCCGGCAGCAACGTCTTCTGCAGCAGCAGGCCGACGACCAGGGCGACGACGATGCCGAGCAAGTAAAGGCCCAGGATGACCAGACCCGCGCGGAGCGGGAAGAAGATCGTCGCAAAGAGGACATAGACCGGCAGCCTGGCGCCGCAACTCATGAACGGCACCAGCAGGCCGGTCAGGATACGGTCGCGCTGGTTCGTGAGGGTGCGCGTGGCGTAGATCGCCGGAACGGAACAGCCAAATCCAACCATGAGTGGCAGGAAACTGCGGCCGTGCAGCCCGATCCGGTTCATCATCCGGTCCATGACGAACGCGCCGCGGGCCATGTAACCTGAGTCTTCCAGCACGGCCAGCGAGAAGTAGAGCGCCAGCAGGACCGGCAAGAACGCCAGCACGCCCCCGACCCCGGCGATGACGCCGTCGACGACCAGCGACTCCACCCACGTGCCGGCCAGGCCAAGCGCGGCAAGGATGGCCGTCGCCCAGTGGCTCACCGGGCCGCTCAGTACCTGGTCAAGCCAGGCGACCCACGGCGCGGAGAGATCGATCGTCAGCTTGAAGACGACCCACATCGCCATCAGGAAGATGGGCAGGCCCAGCACGCGGTGGGTGGCAAATCGGTCAATGCGATCGGACGCCGAGGGGCCATCGGCCTCGACCGATACGATCCGGCCGGTGAGTTCGTGGATCCAGGCGTACCGGCTTTCAGCGATGAGCGTGTCCGGCTCGTCGCCCAGGAGCGCTTCGATTCGCGCGCGGCTGAGCGCGGCCGCCGTCAGGTACGTCCCCGCCTGCGGCAGAGGCTGCAGGAGCGACGCCACAGCCGGGTCATCCTCCAGAAGCCGCAGCGCAACCCAGCGCGCGGGCACGCGCAGGTGGGTGGAAGCCGCTCCCATCGCCTCCGCCAGGAAGTCGACTTCGGAGGCGATGGCCGGGTCGAGCGGCGGCCGGGCCGCTGGTGCGGGCCGGTCGATCGCCCCAGCGACTGCGCCGGCTATCCCTTCCAGCCCTTCTTCGCGGCGCGCGGCGGTAGCCACCACGGGCGCGCCAAGCGCCGCGCTCAACGCAGCCTGATCGATGTGGAGGCCGCGCTTGTCGGCCACGTCCATCATGTTGAGGATGATGACGAGGGGGATCTCCAGTTCGAGCAACTGGGCAACCAGGTAGAGGTGCCGCTCAAGATTGGTCGCGTCGACCACCGCGATCACGGCATCAGGATGCTCCTGCAACAGGAAATCGCGGGTGATGGTTTCTTCAAGGGAGAAAGCGCTGAGGCTGTATGCCCCGGGCAGGTCGGTGATCTCAAGCGTGAGATCGCCGGCTACGTACAGGCCGGTCTTCTTCTCGACCGTCTTGCCCGGCCAATTGCCGACGTGCTGCCGGGAGCCGGTCAGGGCATTGAATAGCGTGCTCTTGCCGGCGTTGGGATTGCCGGCCAGCGCAACCCGCAGGCTGCGTGTCCTGACAGCGCGTGCGCTCGACCGCTCCATCCTACCGATCCGCGCCGCCCTCTCCGCCGTAGGGATGCAACTCGACCCAGACATTGTCTGCAAGTTCACGGCCGAGGGCGACCCGCGATCCCCTGACAGAGACGAGCATCGGTCCGCCGTCCTGAACGACCTGCAACTCGACGCCGGGCGTCAGTCCGAGCTCAGTCAGGCGGTGTACGAGGCAGTGGTCCACCTCCATGCAACGAAGGCAGGCGCGGTGGCCCTTCGGGCAGGCGGTCAGCGGCAGCCAGCTGGCCCGGCCGGCAGCCGGAAGGCCGGCCGCGCGCCCGGTAGCCCGCCGGCCGCGCCGGCCGGCGAACCCGGCCAGGACGGTTGCCAGTCGAGAACTGAAGGACCGCATTTCTGCCATTACTGCCTCATGATACTGATCGTTGCCCCGGCCGCGTAGTGACACATGTCATCGGATCAGGTGACGCATGTCACGCAATGGCGGCGTTAGGGGACGCTCCGGATGACCTCGGCCGCGCCGCGCTTCCGCGGCCGTTCCGGCGTCTCGGCCGGGTAGCCAAAGTAAACGAACCCAACGATGACCTCGTTGTCCGGGTCGAGGCCCAGCAACTCCAGCGTCGACCGCTCGCGCGTGACGGCTCCCGTCCCCCACTGCGTCCCCACACCTTCGGCCCAGGCGGCCAACTGGATGTTCTGGATGGCGCAGCAGGCAGCGGCGTAATCTTCCTGGCGGCGCAGCGCGTCCCCATCCTGGCGGACGGCGACGGCGACGAGGGTCGGCTTGGCCAGGAACTTGCGCACGGCGTCCTCGCGCATCTGCGCCAGCCGCTCCGGCGCTTCGCCAGGCGGGAGCTTGGCCATTTTCAGTGCGCCTGCCTTCTCGGCCAGCTGGCGCTGCGCCACCGGGCCCACGACGACGAACGTCCAGGGCTCGGTCAGGTGATGGTTGGGCGCCCAAATGCCCGCCTCAAGCAGGCGGTTGAGCTGGTCAGCCGGGATGGGCCGGTTGTCGAACTTGGCGATGGTGCGACGGCCGCGAATAGCTTCCCACAGTTCCATGATTCAGACAGCGACTCCCTGATGAAAGACCGGCAGATCGTGGTCGCCGCGGAAGGCGGCGCGCACGGCCGTCCCACTCTCCAGCCGCAGCGTATGCGGTTGCCAGCTGTGGACGACGACCCCGCCGGGTAGTTCCACTGCATAGATGATAGCCATGCCGACAAAGCGGCGGGAGAGGACGCGCCCACCGCCGTCATCCGCCGGCTGCAGAACAATGTCATCCGCCCGCACCGCTACCTCGACCGCCGTCCCTTCGGCCAGCGCGGGCACGCCCCGGCTGAGCGGGCCGAGCGGCGTGTGAAGAACACCCGGACCAACAGTGGCCGGGATGAAGTCCGTCTGCCCCATGAACTCGGCCACGAATCGCGTCCGCGGCCGATGAAAGATGGCTTCCGGTTCGCCGACCTGCTCCAGACGTCCGTCGCGCATGACGGCGACCTCATCGCCGATGGCCAGCGCCTCCTCCTGATCGTGGGTGACGAAGACGGCGGTGATGCCGCGCGCCTTAAGCAGCCGGCGGACTTCGTCGCGCACATCACTCCGAAGCGACGCGTCGAGGTTGGAAAATGGCTCGTCGAGCAGCAGGAGGGCGGGTCGCGTCGAGAGCGCCCGGGCCAGGGCAACGCGCTGCTGCTCGCCGCCGGATAACTCGTGGGGCATCTTGTCAGCATAGCCGGCCAGTCCGACGAACGCCAGCAATTCGGCCACCTGCTCGCGTCCGGCCCGGTCATTGCCCAGGGCAAATCCAACGTTGCGGCCGACGCTCAGGTGCGGGAACACCGCGTAGTCCTGGAAGACCATGCCCACGCGTCGCCGCTCGGGCGGCGTGTGAAACGACGGCCCGGCCACGGTCTGGCCGTCGATGGCGATCCGGCCGTGGTCCAGGCGCTCGAAACCGGCGATCAGGCGCAGCATCGTGGTCTTGCCGCAACCGCTCGGCCCGAGCAGCGCCAGGATATGGCCGGGGGCTACGGTCAGGTCGACGTTGTGGACGGCAGTCGTCTCGCCGAATGACTTTTCCGCCGCGCGGCAGAGCAGCGCCGGCACGTCGGCCACCGGGGCATTTGCGCCGGAGATCAGCGGATCAGCGATGCTGGCCATCACGCAATGTCAGGAGCGCGAGAGGGATCGAAGACAAGAGGATCAGCAGCAGCGTCGGCGCGGCCGCGCGGGCGAAGAAGGCCTCGCTGATGTTGGACCAGACCTCGACCGCCAGTGTCTCAAAACCAAGCGGGCTGAGGATGAGCGTCGCCGGCAGTTCCTTCATGCAGGTCAGGAAGATCATCGCCCCGGCGGCTATGAGGCCGGGCCGCAACAACGGCAGCGTCACGCGGCGAAAAACCTGCGACGGCCGCTGGCCGAGGCTGCGCCCCGCTTCTTCAACGCTGCGCGAGACCTGCATCAGCGACGAGCGCTCCGAGCCAATCGCCTGCGGAAGAAAGAGGACGATGTAGCCGGCAAGCAACATGGGCAGGGTTTGGTACAGCGGCTGGGCGACCCTGACGCCGATGAAGACGTAGGCCAGGGCGACGACGATGCCGGGCAGCGCGGCGCTGACGTAGGTCAGGCGCTCCAGCGCCAGGCTGAACGGCCCCGGCTTGCGGACGGCCAGCACCGTCACCGGCAGGGCCAGCAGGACGGTCAGACCCGCGGCCAGCAGCGAGGCCATGACCGAGTTCCAGGCCGGCCGCAGCAGCGACGCGAACGACTCGACGTTGGTGTGGACACCGCTCAAGTCACGGACCAGCCAATCCTGGTTCAACCCGCGCCACAGCCAGTAGGCGAGGCCGCCGGCCGGGACGACCAGCGCCAGAAAGACGAGCAACGCCACGGCCGCCAGCGCCGGCCATTTCCACGCGCCGAGGCGGGCGACCGGGTGGGACCGGGCACAACCGGCCGAAAGCCGGGCGTAGCCGCCGCGCCCGCGACTGCGATGGTCGAGCCAGAGGATGAAGCCGGTCAGGCCCACGAGCAGTAGCGCCATGGCCGCAGCCTCGTCCAGCCGAAACGACTGATAGCGGTTGTAGATGACCCGGGTGAACGTGCCGAATTGAAAGACACTGACCGCACCGAAGTCCCGCAGGACATACAGGGCGACCAGAAGCGAGCCCGCGGCGATCGACGGCCGCAGGTACGGCACGGTCACGCGCCAGAACGCCTGCCGCGGCGACTGCCCCAGGCTACGGGCGGCTTCCAGCAACGACGGGTCCATGCGCTGCAGCGCGGCGCGGACCGTCAGATAGACAAAGGGGTAGCTGATCAGCGTGAGCAGGAAGAAGGCGCCGCGAAAGCCGAGGATATCGGGCATTCGTTCCACGCCGAGCGGGGCGAGCGCCTGCTGCAGCGGGCCCTTCGGACTGAGGAGCGACGCATAGAGATAGGCAGCGATATAGCTCGGGATGACCAGGGGCAGCGCGACGGCGACGGCCCAGAAGCGCTTGCCGGGCAGGTCGGTCCAGCTTGTCAGCCAGGCCAGCGGTACCGCGATGGCGGCCGAAGCCAGCGTCACCGACACGGCCAGCCCGATCGTATTGCCCAGGGTAGCCCAGGTGCGGGCCGCCGTGAGCGTCTCCAGCGTTTCGCCCCCGGCCTCAGCGGTCCGGATGAGCAAATAGGCAGGCACGGCCAGGACGAGCGCGACGGCGAAGAGGGCGAACGGGACGAGCAGCCAGCGCGCGGAGAAGCGGCCGCGGAACCGGTCGCCTGCCGACAGGGTCCCAGGATCGCGGGCTACGTCTCTTGCCTTCAGCCCGGTCCATCCCTGCTGGTTGACGAAGTCGCTAATGCTCATTGGTTCCGCATGCACGAAGTGAATCTGCGACACTATATGCGAAAGAGGGGGCCCGGATCAAGCCAGCGAGTTAATCAGCAAACTTCCGCAGGGCAAGTTGCAAGTTAACCGCGGTTCAACCTGCGCCCGATCCGGGCCGCCTCTCGCCGGCCTACTCGATGATACCCAGCTCGATCAGCAGGTCCTGGGTGCCCTGCAAATCAGCCAGATCGGCCAGGGCGATGTCCGGGGCAATTGCGTCAAGTTCCTCCAGCGGCGGCAACGACGCGGGGATGTCGATCCCATCGACAACCGGGTACTCGGCCGTTTCGGTCACGAAGTACTCCTGGGCAGCGGGCGACAGCAGGTAGTCGACGAAGCGCCGGGCGTTGTCCCCGTTGTCGGCGCCGGCCAGGACGCCTGCGCCGGAGACCATGAGCAGGGAGCCGGGGCCGCCGCCGGGCAGGAAGTAGTTGCGCGCGCCAAACGACTCGCCCTGCTCCGCCAGAAAGCGGTAGAGGTAATAGTGGTTCACCAGGCCAACTTCGACCTCGCCGTTGGCCACCGCCTCCACGATGGGCGAGTTGCCGTCGTACACGCGCGGGTTGTTGGCCTGCATGCCCTCGAGCCAGGCGCGTGTTTTCTCTTCGCCCCACATCTGCCGCATGGCCGTGACCATGGCCTGGAAAGAGCCGTTGGTCGGCGCCCAGCCGATGCGGCCGTCCCAGGCGGGGTCGATGAAGTCATAGATGTCCGCGGGCAGCTCGGCAGCCGGGTCCGGTATCGCCTCGGTGTTGTAGACAGCGACGCGCGCCCGGCCGGACACGCCGGCCCATGTCCCGTCGCTTGCCCGGAAGCGCGCCGGCGTCCTGGCCAACGTCTCTTCCGGCAGCGCCGCCAGCAGGCCCGCAGCCTGGACCGCCCCGAGGCCTCCCGGGTCTTGTGCGTAGAAGAGATCGGCCGGGCTGGCGTCGCCTTCCTCAAGCAAGACGCCGGCCATCTCGGACGTGCTGCCATAGCGCACGTCGACGTCGATGCCCGTCTCGGCCTCAAACCGCTCGATCAGCGGGCCGACCAGCGATTCGCTGCGGCCGCTGTAGATCACCAGACGGCCGGCGCTGCCCGGCTCGGCCGTCGTCTCGAGCGCCGGTAACGCGGGTGTTGGCTCCTCTTCGGCCGCAGGAGAAGCCTCAACTGCGGGCTCGACAGACTCAGGTGCGGCCGTGGCCACCGCCTCATCGGCGTCAGGCGAATTCGAGGCGGTCGCCCCACAGGCCGCTAACAACATGGCGATTACCGCCAGGATGAGGAACAGGTTCAATCGTTTCACAGCAACACTCCTCTCGAAAACCATGATGACATGGCGCGCATTATGGCGGTTAGGACGCTCGCAGATCAAGCCACCCGGTTCATCCCCGATTTGACCACGCGTCGGGGTCAGATTTGAGCGTGGTTAACTTCGACGTTGGCAGGGCGGCAACAAAAAAGCTCCCGGCGGACGCACCGGGAGCCTTGAAAGACCTGGAACTACCTGGCGGGGCTATCTGGGATTGCGGAACAACTCGCGGACGATGATGTTGCGCTGGATCTGGCTGGTGCCCTCGTAGATCTGGTAGATCTTGATGTCGCGCATCAGCTTCTCGACCGGGTACTCGGCCATATAGCCGTAGCCGCCAAAGACCTGGACGGCGTCGGTGGCCACCTTCATGGCGCTGTCGGCGGCAAAGGCCTTGGCCATGGCGGCGGCCGTCGTGTTGCGCGCGCCGCTGTCTTCGGCCCAGGCCGCCTTCCAGACGAGCAGTCGCGCCGCTTCAACCTGGATCGCCATGTCAGCGATCATGTGGCCGATGGCCTGGTGCTGCCAGATGGCGTGGCCCATCGTCTTCCGTTCCTTGGCATAGCGGATGGCCTCGTCCAGGGCGCGCTGGGCGACGCCAACCGCGCCGGCAGCCACGCTGGGGCGGCTCTTGTCGAAGACCTTCATCGTCGTGGCGAAGCCGTGGCCTTCCTCGCCAAGCAAGTGGTCGGCGGGGACGCGGACGTTGTCAAAGACGACCTCGGCCGTGTCTGAGGCGTGCTGGCCCAGCTTGTGGAACGGCTTGCCGACGCTGATCCCTTCCCACTCGCGGTCGACGACGAAGAAGCTCATGCCCGTGTAGCGGTGGCGGTGATCTTCGCGCACATCGGGGTTGGTGTAGGCCAGCACGGAGTAGAAGTTGGCGTTCGTCGCGCCGGTGATGAACGTCTTGCTGCCGTTCAGGATGTAGTGGCCGTTCTCGCGCACGGCCGTCGTCTTGATCCCGGCCACGTCAGAACCGGCTTCCGGCTCGGTCACGCAGTAGGCGCACAGGCCGCCGTCGGCCATCCGGCCGCCATACTCCGTTTTCTGCTCCTCAGAGCCGGCGATCAGGATCGGCAACATGCCCAGGCTGTTGACGCCGATGGCCGTGCTGATGCCGGAGCAGCCCCAGGCCAGTTCCTCGTTGACCAGGCACTCCTCGAACATGCTCAGCCCCAACCCGCCGTACTTCTCGGGGACGGGCATCGTCGTCAGGCCCAGCTCCTGCGCCTTGCGAATGACCGGCCAGGGGTATTCGTGGGTCCGGTCATAGTGCTCGGCGACCGGCGCGATCTCGTTGCGCGCAAAGTCGCGGGCCAGCTTCTGGATCATCTTGTGCTCTTCGCTCAAGGTGAAGTGTACTGAAGAGTTATGTCCGTTCGCGCTCATGCTTATTCTCCTCGGTTCAGGGGACGACCGTTACCCGCCGCAAGGCGCGAACGGGCCAATAACGCAGTGCGTTATAAGATTGTAACCGAGGGCAATGGGTGCGTCAAGCGCGTCTGCCGGCGACTTCGGAGCTTGTGGCGCCTCTCCTACTTCGCCCGGAACCCTTCCGGCAGCGGCCCATAGTTCAGCACCATTGTCGGCCGCAGCCGGTTCGTGCCGCCCATGCACGGGATGACCTCGCGCTTATTGTCCGGCCGCTGGCCCGGCGCGTGGACCTCGTTCACATAGCTGAAGCCACGGTCGTTGCTGCCCCAGCCCACCAGTCCGTAGCCTTCGGCATAATAGTAGCTTTCGACGGGCACGCCTTCCGGCGACAGCAGCCAGGCCAGTTCGATCACGTTTTGGAGTGTGATGCCGCTGCCGAAGGTGTAGTCGGGATAGAAAGCCTCGAAGCGCAGCCAGCTGCGCTGGAAGCCGCTGGCGACCACATCGCAGTCGGACTTCTCGTAGAAGACGACGTACGGGTTGCGCTCGTAGAGGTCGCCGGCATTCCAAAAGCGCGGCGCCCAGGCCGAGCCGGCCACGTTGTCCTCGTACAGGGTGTAATACCGGCCGTCGCCGGGGCTGGTGTCGGTGCCGCGGTAGATGACCGTCTCGTCCGCCCACAACTCCTCCCACTCCGCCTTGATCTCGTTGCCCTTGGTGTGGTAGAAGCGCGGCCCGTCGAACTGGGTCTGGTGGCGGGCCTGCGAGCCGCTGCTGTGGCGGACTTCGTACAGGCGGCCGTCGCCGGTCATGAAGGGGACCATGTCCAGCGGCGGCCCGCCCATGTCGGCGATGACCATCGGCAGATATGCCGTGTAGGTCGGAGGCTCATCTGCCCGGCTGCGCGCGGCGGACACGGAGACGACCGCCAGCAGCAGGCCGAGGCCGAGCGCCCGCAGGCGGGGTGCGGTTCGGTTCAGTTGCGACATCGGACTTCCCTGCCTTCCCTCGTCAACCCAGCGGGCCAGGATTGCGCGCCGGACGGTCGGGGGAGTTGACCACACGCCGGCGACACGAGCAACAGGCGCGCGCCGGATTTCACCTGCCGTTCATACGCCGGCCCGGGATGGGCTATAATCGACTGACTTCACCTGGAGAGGAGCACCGTGACCCATCCAACACTCGACCCTTACGCTTTGCGCGCGCAGTTCCCGGCCTTGAGCGAAACAGCCGGCGGCCGACCAGCCGCCTATCTGGACGGTCCCGGCGGCACGCAGGTGCCGGAGCGCGTCATCGACGCCATGAGCGGCTACCTGCGTCGCGGCATCAGCAACAGCGGCGGGCCGTTCAAGAGCAGCCGGGCCAGCGACGCGACGGCCGCGGCGGCCCACCAGGCGATGGCCGACTTCCTCAACGCCCGTCGGCCGGAGGAGATCGCCTTCGGCCAGAACATGACCAGCCTGACCTTCAGCCTCAGCCGGGCGCTGGCCCAGACCTGGGGGCCGGGGGACGAGATCGTCGTGACCCGCATCGACCACGACGCCAACATCTCGCCCTGGCTGCGCGCGGCCGAAGACCGCGGCGTGACCGTCCGCTGGCTCGACTTTCACCCGGCCGATTGCACCCTGGCGCTGGAAGCGCTGCCGGCCCTGCTGAATGAACGAACGCGGCTCGTGGCCGTCAACTACGCGTCCAACGCTGTCGGGTCGATTTCCGATGTCGCCCAGGTCGTCAAACTAGCCCATGCTGCCGGCGCACTGGTCTACGTGGACGCGGTCCACTATGCCCCGCACGGGCCGATCGATGTCCAGGCGCTCGACTGCGACTTCCTGGCCTGCTCGGTCTACAAATTCTTTGGTCCCCACACTGGCTGCCTCTACGGCAGGTATGACCTGCTTGACAGCCTGCCCGCCTACAAGGTCCGGCCCGCCTCCGGCAGGCCGCCGGGCAAGTGGGAGACCGGCACGCCGAGCTACGAGAGCCTGGCCGGGGTGGCGGCGGCCGTCGATTACCTCGCTTCGCTCGGCGGCGAGGACGGCACGCGCCGCGACCGGCTGGTTCGAGGTATGGAGGCTATTAAGGCTTACGAGATGAGCCTGAGCGAGCGTTTCTTGCGCCGTGCGACAGCGGTGCCCGGTCTGCGCGTCTACGGCATCACCGATGTGGAGCGCCTTGACCAGCGCACGCCAACGTTCGCCGTCAGTCTGGAAGGTCACACACCGGCGGCCGTGGCTGAGTACCTGGGCGAGCAGGGGTTCTACGTCTGGGACGGCCACTATTACGCCATCGCCGTCATGGAGCGTCTGGGCCTGCTGGAGCGTGGCGGGCTGGTGCGGATCGGATTCGTCCACTACAACACGGTCGAGGAGATGGACGACCTCTTCACCGCCCTGGGTGAACTGGCGGGCCGTTCCTGAGCGGCAGGTGAATCGGTTGACACTCCCCGTTCAACATGCCATAATGATTCCCATGTGGTTCCCGCGTGGCGCCACCTCAAACTGCCATCCTATATATAAGGAGGTGGTGCTGATGAGTAGTAATTGTCTCACCTGCACCGTAGCGCTACCTCCTCGTGAGAACTGGTAAGCGCTACGGTGCAAACAAAGGCCCTGTCTCTGACAGGGCCTTTGGCTTTCTCAGTGGAGACTATCGACGGGCTAGGCGGTCTGCGGCCGGTAGTCCAGCGGTGATTCAGTGAGGTTCGCCCCCGCGCCGGGTGGTGTTGGCGGCGTGGCCGGCGCCGGCACATCTTCGCCCGCCTGGCGGCGGACCCAGTCCTCGTACTTCGTCCCGTCGGGCATGGTCGCATCGACCAGCGACTTGGCCATCGACAGCGCCTTCAGCGATAGACGGGCCCCGAAGAGGAACGCGCCGTTCAGGTTCGCCCCGTTCAATCGCGCATCCTCGAGGTTCGTGCCACTCAGGTTAGCCT
>CAYRBP010000016.1:0-52981 GCA_964422535.1 uncultured Ardenticatenaceae bacterium
GCCGCGTTCACCGATGCTTCAGCGACAGGCTTTTCCTGCCGTTGCATTGCCCTCTTCGCCCTGTTGCAAAGAATGAAGAGCGGGCGATGCAACCGGGAGATAAGGCTCCCGTTGCCCAAAACAGCACTTGCCCGGTTGCATTGCCTCTACTGAACGGTCAGCCAGGCCGTTAATGAGGCGCGAGTCGACCAATCTTTCCGACTACTGAAAAGTCCTGCAAGGCTTGCGGCGTAATCGCCTGTACGATAGGGTGAGCGAACGGGCAGCAAGAGCAAGAGCGCAAGTTGATCATGATCCACCACGCAGGCACATTGAACGATTTGAGGGTTCCGCCGGAGAATCGACTGGAGGCGCTGAAAGGCACTCGTCAAGGCCAGCATAGCATACGCATCAACGATCAATGGCGGTTATGCTTCGAATGGCGCGAGGATGGCGTGTACGGAGTCGAGATAGTCGATTACCATTGAGTGAAGGTACAAGATGAGAGACCGTTCCCCGATTCACCCCGGTGAGATCTTGTTGGAGGAGTTCCTCAAGCCCATGGGGCTCACCCAATATTGCCTTGCCCAGGATATCGGCGTTCCGGCGATGCGGATCAACAAGATCATCCGTGGCGAGCGTGGTATCAGCGCCGACACGGCATTGCGTCTGGCACGCTACTTCGGCATGACGGTCGAGTTCTGGATGGGCATTCAGGCCCATTTCGAAATCGAAACCGCCAGGATGGCCCTGGCGGGCCGGCTGGAGAAAGAGGTCAAGGTCTACACGGCCGTTTAGGACGCAGCGCCTTAGCCCGCGGCCGCCCCAGTTTTCCACGCGGCCGGGAACCCATCACTTGGGCGAATCCGCGGCGCTCTCCTGCCAGCCCGCTCGATCAGGTCCTGCTTGTTCCCATATCGATCGAGAAAAACGACAACGGCGCCGTACGATTCGCGGCGCGGCTCTTCGGTGATGCGGATGCCGGCGGCCCCCACGTGGGCATGGTCGCCAACAAGGCCGCCGGCATGGAGGAATGGAAAGACACGGCCGCCAGGCGCCGGCTCGTGGTCATTCATCGCCCCAGGGCGCGCCGGATGTCGGCGATGTGACCGCGACGGTGCTGGCTACGCTCGAAGCGGAAGTAGACGCCGCTGTCCTGGATCTGCCGGTATAGCTCGGGACTCATCGCGTCGAGTTCGGCATCGATCTCGGCCGCCGAAGACAGGCACACGTCGGCCGCGGCCCGCGGGTCCAGGGCGCGGAAGACAGCCTGCTGCGCGTCGTTGATCATGTCGGCATCTACCGACGCTTCGCCGACGCCGTTCGCCTTCCAGCGGCGCAACAGGGCGACCATGCGCTGGTCCCAGAAGGCCAGGTGGCCGAGCAGGGCAGCGATCGTCCAGCCGTCGTGGGTGGTCAGGGCCAGGTCGGCATCCGACAGGCCGCGGACGAACTGTTCGAGTTCAGCCCTGGAAGCATGGTTGTCCCCGGAAAATGGGAAGGTCATGGGTCTCTCCTTGCTGCAAACAGGATAGCCCGCAGAGTAGCGCGGATCGGCGCGCAGATCAACGCCACTCCGGCATCCGATCGGCGCGACCGGCGGCGCGTTCGGCGTTCCCCGGCGTCCGGTTCCGGTTAGAATCCGGCTGTGCTTTCGATCGACCCGAGCGGCTGCGCGCAGAACGTGCTGGATGTCCACGGCGAGGCGGGCGCGGCCTGGCTGGCCGGCCTGCCGGCGCTCGTCTCAGCCGCGGCCGAGCGCTGGTCGCTGACCGTCCTGCCCCCCTTCCCGCGCCTGTCCTACAACTACGTCACGCCCGTGCTTGGCCCGGCCGGCGAACCGCTGGTCTTGAAGGCGGGCGTGCCGAATTGGGAACTGGCTGCCGAGATCGACGCGCTGCGCCTGTTCGAGGGCCGCGGGGCCGTCCGCCTGCTGGGAGCCGATCGCGAGGCCGGGCTGCTGTTGCTGGAGCGGGCCGAACCGGGCGATTCGCTCCGGACAATCGAGGACGACGCCGGGCAGGTCGAACGCCTGGCGCTGGTCATGGGCCGGCTCTGGCAGCCGCTCGCGCCTGGCCACTCGTTCGTGACGCTGGCCGAGCTGTTCGCGCGCGGCTTCGCCAGACTGCGCCGGCTATTCGACGGCGGCGCCGGGCCGCTCCCCGCCGAGCGGATCGAGCGGGCCGAGGGGCTGGCGCGGGAGCTGACGGCCGCGGGCAGCGACCTGCTCATCCACGGCGACCTGAACCCCGGCAACGTCCTCAGCAGCGAGCGCGAGGGCTGGCTGGCCATCGACCCGAAGGGCTACGCCGGGCAGCCGCTCTATGACGTGGCCACCTTTCTCAACGACCCGCCGGAAGGCTTGCCGGAACGCGAGCTGGTCCGGTTGCAGGACCGCCGGGTATCACTGCTGTCGGCCGCGCTGGGTGTGCCCCGGGCCGATATCCTGGCCTGGGCCGAAGCCCATGCCGTGCTTTCGGGTTGGTGGAGCTATGAGGACCACGGGGAAGGATGGGAGGCCCCGTTCCAACTCGCCCGAATCTATCATCGGTTGTCACAGTCGGGTTGACATGACGCCCGGACAGGGCTAAAATCTAGACAGTCTAGACAGACTTTACGGTTCAGGAAGGTGTCGCGTGACCACATGGCAACTGCAGGAAGCGAAGAACAAACTGAGCCAGGTCGTCGATGACGCGCTTGATAAGGGCCCACAGATCATTACGCGCCATGGAACTGAGGTAGCGGTCGTCCTGTCTTACGAGGATTATCGTCGTATTGTGGCATCGCGCCCCAGGCTGGTGGATTTCTTCCGTTCTTCCCCATTGATTGGCGTCGATTTGGACCTGAGCCGGGATAGCAGTGCGATTCGCGACGAATTCACCCTGGACGAACCGGCGTGAAGTACTTGCTCGATACCTGTGTGATCTCGGAACTCGTCGCGCATCGACCGAATCCGGCGGTTCTGGATTGGCTCAACGCCGCAGACGATGAACACCTCTATCTCAGTGTTCTGACCATCGGCGAGATCAGGCGTGGTATCGCCCGCTTGCCGGCGTCTGCGCGCAGGCAACAACTGGATGCCTGGTTCCGAGACGACATGCTACTGCACTTTGACGGCCGCGTGCTCGAACTGAGCACGGAGGTCATGATCCGCTGGGGCGAGCTCGTCGCCCGGCTGGAGAATGAAGGCCGAAAGCTGCCGGCGATCGACTCCCTGATCGCCGCCCTTGCCCTCTATCATGGGTGCCACCTGGTGACCCGAAACGAGAAGGACTTTGCCGGAACAGGGGTTGAAGTCGTTAATCCGTGGCGCTAGCGCCCGGCCGTTCAGGTCCGCCGGTATGTCTTCGACCTTGAGTGAATGGCATCCCCGCGCAGCCCCCATTCCCGGCCTGTGAAGCCCGACTCGGCCAGCCAGCGAAAGACGGGCGCGGCCGCTTCGGGACGGATGGTGGCCGAATCCCGATCTTCGCTCCGCAGGCGCGCGCGCCAGTAACCCGGCTCGGCCGTGCCGCTCAGGATCACTTCCCGCACCGGGGCGATGACGGCCGTATACGCAACTGGAGCGGTCATGATCCGGCGCTCGCTTGCCAGACCAGCACCTCTCCCCCCTGGCCCATCAGGACCGTGCCGGGGAAGACGCGCAGCCGCCACGGCCGCAGTCTGAGCGCGGCAAAGGCATCGGCCGCCGGACTGGTCCAGGCCGGGACGATCCGCGGGTCATAGCCGACCGGCGGCGGCGCGTTGAGGAACAGGTCCCACACCCGCTGCGGCGTGTCCAGGTCGAAGGCCCACGCCGCCTCGCATTCGGCCACGCAGGTATCATGCGACGGCGTCCAGTAGTTGACTGAGACATGCGGGTGAGCGGCCAGGTGGGCCCGCTTCGTCTTTGTCGGCCCGGTGGCGATCCAGCCGGTCAGCGTCTCGCCGTCCCACTCCCAGATCGGGTGCAGCACGCGCGAGCGCGGCCGGCCGCGGCTGTCCACCGTCGCCACGCCGGCCCAGACGATGCGGTGGGCCATCTCGATAAACGCGGGTGCGACCTGAGCCAGATCGTGCATCTTTCCTGATCCTCCATGCCGGTCGTTTGTGATAAAACCAGTGGCACAGATGGTATCACGAACGGCCGCCCGTCCGGAAAAACCGCGGCGGGCCGGCCTTCCTAACCACGTAGCACAGGACGACGCGGCAACATGAAGAGCATTGTGATCACAGGCAGCACCCGGGGCATCGGCTACGGGCTGGCCGACGAGTTTCTCAAGCGTGGCTGCCGGGTGGCGGTCAACGGCCGCTCGGCCGAAAGCGTCGACGAGGCGATGAACAAACTGGCCGCGACCCACGGCCGCGAGCGACTGACCGGCCTTGCCGGCGACGCCAGCCAGGCCGGCGACGTACAGGCGCTGTGGGACGCAGCCGCGGCCGCCTTCGGTCAGGTTGACATCTGGATCAACAACGCCGGCGTCGGCCACCCCTACAAGATGGTCTGGGAACTGCCGGTCGAAACGGTCAACCGGGTCGTCGACATCGACCTCAAGGGGCTGATCTTCGGCTCGCAGGTGGCCATCCGCGGCATGCTGGCCCAGGGATCCGGACACCTCTACAACATGGAGGGCTTCGGCAGCGACGGCCGGATGCGGCCCGGCATCTCGGTTTACGGCAGCACGAAGGCGGCCGTGCGCTTCCTCTCCCGCTCGCTGATGAGGGAGGTCAAGGGCACGCCGGTCAAGGTCAGCACGCTCAGTCCCGGCATCGTCATCACCGACTTCCTGAGCGAGCAATACCGGGACGACCCCCAGGGATTCGAGGACGCCAAGCGGGTGTTCAACACGCTGGGCGACAAGGTCGAGACGGTCACGCCGTGGCTGGTCGAGCAGGTGCTGAAGAATGACAGGTCGGGCGCGAACATCAACTGGCTGACGACGCCCAAGCTGCTGTCGCGCTTCGCGATGATGCCGTTCAGCAAGCGGGACCTGTATTCGTAAGCGGCGTGACCCTCCGGCGGCCGGCCGGAAAATCAGTTGACACCTCAACAGAACGTGCTACAAATTGATGTATCGGCGAGGGCACCGCTGCCTGGCCGTCCCCGCCATATTTTCAATCTCTGAACGACCCAAGTTCACTCACTTTAGCCTGCGGCCGCCGGAGGGGAACCGGCGCGCCCGGCCGTTGCGATCGACCCTGGCAAGAGGGAAGCACGTCAGGAGGTAACGGCATCCTCAATCAAAGCACCCATTTCAGCGCGCAACTACGTGTTCTTTCCGTCTGTTTAGCGTACGGCCGCTGACATGCGCCTCACGGCGTCGCGGCCCCAAGCACAAGGAGTAGCCAACCATGATTCAACGAACAAGGCGCATCCTGATCCTGACCACCGTGCTGTTGCTGGTCCTGGTGGCCGGCTCGGTCGCGGCCGGCCCCACAGCGAATCCGACCAGCGTCACGCTTGTCGGCAACCTGCAATCCGAACTGGGTTGTGCCGGCGATTGGGATCCCACCTGCGCCGCCACTCACCTGACCTATGACGCAGACGATGACGTCTGGCAGGGCACCTTCAACCTCCCGGAAGGCAGCTATGAATACAAGGTCGCCCTTAACGATGCCTGGAGCGAGGCCTACCCGCCGGGCTTCGTCAACCTGACCGTGACCGTCCCCGCCCCCGGCGGTGACGTGAAATTCTACTATGACCACAAGAGCCACTTCGTCTCGAACAGCAGGAACCTGATCATCGTCGCCGTCGGCAACTGGCAGAGCGAAGTCGGATGCCCGGGCGACTGGCAGCCCGAATGCCTGCGCGGCTGGATGACCGACACGGACAACGACGGCACCTACGTCTTTGAGACAGAAGCCATCCCGCCCGGAAGCTATGAGGGCAAGGGGGCAACCGGCGAGAACTGGTCCAACCCGAACTATCCCGGCGGCAACATCCCCTTCAGCGTCCCGGCCGACGGCGCGCGCGTCGTTTTCTCGTTTGTCGACGCGACCGACGCGATGAGCATCCAGGTCTTCCCGCTCGGCCACGGCCTGGACAACAACATCGAGTACTACGGTCTGGGCCATGACTCGCACGACACGCTCTACCGCGTGCCGTTCGGCGCGGTCATCCCCAACAAGGAAGTCATCCTTCGCTTCCGGACCTATCACAACGACGTGAGCTCCGTCCGCGTCCGGGTCTGGGACGATGTGGCCCAGAGCCAGTTCTTCCTGGACATGACCCCGGCGGCAACCGGTATCAGTTGCTATGATGACGCGCAGCCGGCCGAGACCTGCGATTTCTGGGAGGCGCGCTATACGCCGGCCCAACCGACAACCCTTTACTACCGCTTCATCGTCAAGGATGGGACGGCAACGGCCTACTATGAGGACGACGAACAGCGCGACGGCGGCTGGGGCCTGGCGGCGACCAATACGTTTGACCGCGGCTGGGTGATCACGGTCTATGACCGGTCCTTCAAACCGATCAAGTGGCTGCAGAACGGCGTCGTCTACCAGATCTTCCCCGACCGCTTCCGCAACGGCCGCAGCAACAACGACCCGAACACCAACGAGCCGCGCTATGGCTTCCCGAACGCGGTCCTCGACCAGATCATCACCAAGGCCTGGAACGAGTTGCCCGAGGGCTACTGCCGCGCCTACGCCAACCCGGCTACGCCCTGCACGGAAGACCCGCGCGGCCGCGACTACTTCGGCGGCGACGTCATGGGCGTCCAGCAGCGGCTGAACTACCTGAAGTCGCTGGGGGTGACGGCCATCTACTTCAACCCCGTCTTCGAGGCCGCTTCCAACCACGCTTACGACACGCAGGATTACTACCAGATCGACCACTTCTTCGGCTCCAACGCGGAGTTCGAGCAGTTCCTGAAACTGGCCGAGAAGAGCGGCATCAAGGTCATCCTCGATGGCGTCTTCAACCATGTCTCGTCCGACAGCGCCTACTTCGACCGCTACGGCCACTTCACGACCGTCGGCGCGTGCGAGAGCGTCGATTCGCCCTACCGCGACTGGTTCTACTTCCGGGAGCAGGCGGGCGGGCCGTGCGCCGGGCCGAATGGGCCGAACACGATGACCTATGACGCCTGGTTCGGCTTCGACAGCCTGCCGGTGTTGAACAAGTCCAACCAGAAGGTGCAGCGCCTGTTCTACGCCGGCTCGAACGCGGTCGGCCGTTACTGGCTCCGCATGGGCGCCGACGGCTGGCGTCTCGACGTCATGGGCGACACGTCCTTCCCGGCCGACTTCTGGCCGGAGTTCCGCTCGGCCGTCAAGGCCACCAACCCGACCGCGCCAATCATCGGCGAGTTGTGGAAGAAGTTCGAAGTCCTGCCCAAGGTGCGCGGCGACCAGGCCGACACGGCCATGAACTATCGCTTCCGTAACGCGATCCTGGGCTTCTTCGGCACGATCGACAACAAGGGCTTCGTCGATGACGGCCAGTCAGACCAGCCGCCGTCGCTCTTCGCCCTGAAGCTGATGTCGGTCCGTGAAGACAACCCGGACGCCAGCTACTACACGATGCTCAACCTCATGGACAGCCATGACACCAAGCGCATCCTGTGGTCGCTGACCCCCGGTCAGAACAACCGCGAGGACAAGGAGTTCAACGCCGCCAACCTGGCCGCCGGCAAGCAATTGCTGCGACTGGCGACGGTGGTCCAGATGACCATCCCCGGCGCGCCGACCATCTACTACGGTGACGAAGTCGGCGTGACGGGCGACGACGACCCCGATGACCGGCGGACGTATCCGTGGGGCGGCGAGGACACCGCCCTGCTGGCCCATTACCAGAAGCTGACGTCCATCCGCAAGGCCAACCCGGCCTTCACCCAGGGCCAGATGACCTTCCTGCTGACCGACGACGCCAACCGGACGATGGCCTACCTGCTGCGCACCAATGACCGCGCCGCGCTGGTGGCGATCAACCGCAACGCAACGCCGCAGACGCTGGTCATCGACGCCAAGGGCATGCTGCCGGACGCCGTCCGGCTCTACGACGCGCTGGGCACCGTGCCGGGGACGATCACCGGCGCGAATGGCGTGATCACTGTCCAGCTGCCCGGCCTGAGCGCCGCTATCTTCCAGCCGCGATCGGGCCAGGATCTGCAGAAGCCCGCCGCCCCGAAGAACCTGATCGCCATCGCGGGCAGCGGCCAGGTCGCGCTGGACTGGCCAAACCTGCCGAAGGACGGCCGCTTCATCGTCTATCGCAGCCCGCTGTCCGGCGGCGGCTATCTGCCGATCGCCACGGTCAGCCGCAGCGACTACATCGACACGACCGTCACCAATGGCGAGACGTACTACTACGTCATCTCCGCCCTCGACCCGTCCGGCAACGAAGGCCCGCAGTCGAATGAGGTGGTGGCCACCCCGGCCTATGCCATCAACTGGGCCAACCTGCAGTGGCCGCCGGCCTTGAACCACACGATCAGCACCGTGAACCGGACGGATACCGTCTACGGCCAGGTCTACATCGATGGGGTGACCAGCCAGCCGGGCGCGACGCCGGGACTGTCGGCGCAGGCCGGCTATGGCCCGGACGGAACCAACCCGGCCACCAACCCGAACTGGATCTGGGTCGATGCCGAATTCCAGGGGGAAGCCGGCAACAACGACGAGTTCAAGGCCAGCTTCCTGCCGGAGACGACGGGCAACTTCGACTACGTCTACCGCTACAGCACCAACGGCGGCGCGGCCTGGCTCTACGCCGACCTGAACGGTCCGGTCCCGTCCGGCAGCCTGCCGTCGAATCCTGGCGCCCTGACGGTCAGCGACAGCGGCGACACGACCCCGCCGGCCACGCCCACCAACCTGATCGCGACCGGCTTCACGCCGAACAACATCGATCTGGAGTGGGATGCGGTCACCGGGGACGCGTCGCTCTATGGCTACGAGGTCTTGCGCGGCACGGCCGCGGGCGGGCCTTATGAGGTGGTCGGCCTGACGACGGCGGCCGAGTACTCTGATACGTCGGTCTCCAGCGGCGTGACCTACTTCTACGTCGTCCGGGCCGTCGATCTGTCGTTCAACCGCTCCGGCAACTCGAACGAGGTCGAGGCGACGGCCGGACTGCGGACCGTGACCATCACGTTCAACGTGACGACGCCGCCGTCCACGCCGGGCGATGCCACGGTCTACATCGCCGGCTCGCTGCACCTGCTCGAAGGTGGGCTGCCGGAATGGAACCCGGGCGGCGTCGCGCTGACCCAGGTGGGGCCGAATACCTGGCAGGTCGTCCTGCAGGGCAAAGAGGACACCCAGATCGCGTACAAGTACACGCTGGGCTCCTGGGACACCGTCGAGAAGGGCGGTTCCTGCAACGAACTCGACAACCGTTCTCTGACCGTGGTCTATGGACCCGGCGGCACGCAGACGGTGAACGACACGGTCGCCAACTGGCGCAACGTCACACCCTGTGGAAACTAGGCGTCTGAGCCGCTAGATGAACCGTGCGCCGGATCTCCCTGGTCCGGCGCACGGTTTGCTTTCCAGGCTCCGAAGTCCGGCGCTAGGCCGTCGTTTCCCCCCAGGCCAGCGCCGCCTCCAGGTCCATCGCCTGACCCCGCTGCCAGAGGCGGTCGAACACATCGCCTCCGAGCGTCTCCGCCAGTTGCCGGCGTGTCCGCTCGATCTCGGTCCGGTCGGCCGGCCACCAGGCCGCCCCAGCGGCCGCCATCTGCGCCTCGGCCGCAGACAACAGCGTTGCGGCCCATTCCGCCCGCCCAGCTTGCGCGCCGACAGCCGCCAGCCCGGCCAGGCACTCCGCCATGCCGCGCCGGTTGCCCAACCGCCGAAAGGCGGCCAGGCTTTCGAGAAACTGGCTTTCCGCCCGCCCGAGGTCGCCGTCGTGGAGGGCCATGTAGCCCAGGGTGTGGACGAGGCGGGCGTGGTCGCCCAACGCGTCGGCCTCGCGATACATGGCCTCAGACCGTTCATAGTAGTCTCTGGCCCGGTCATAGTCGCCCTGGACCCGGGCGACCTCACCGAGGTTGTTCAGTCCAAAAGCCATCTGCCACGGGTCGCCCATGCGCTCGACGAGCGGCATCGCCTCGCGCAGCCAGGCGTTGGCGGCCGCCACATCCCCCAGCCCCAGGGCAGCATTGGCCAGGTGGATGAGGGCGTTGCCCTTGTCCCAATTCATGTTCGCTTCGTCCATGCGCTCCGCCGCCAGGGTCAGATGGCCGTAGGCTTCCCGGTCGCGACCCTGATTGATCAGGTTGACCCCATAACTGAAGTGGCTCATGGAGATGCCGAGGTCAAACTTCGTCTCCTCGGCCAGCCGGATAGAGCGGCCGATCAGGCTATCGGCCAGATCGTGGTCGCCGCGCCAGATTGCCATCATCCCCGACACATTCATGCCTATCGCGTGAGGGATGCCGCCAATCGCCGCCGTCGCATGCATGACCCGTTCGCTCCACTCGCGACCTTCCTGAAAGTAGCCGCGACGGTACCAGAACCAGAGGAGGTAGATATCCACCCAGCCGGCCAGGAGCGGATCGCCGTCCGGCTCCAGGCCCCAGGCCATGGCGGCGCGAAGGTTGTCGTGGTCGGCTTCCGTCGGGACCATGAGCTCAAGCGCCCTCGGGCCGTTGAGCACCGGGTAGTTCTGCATCGCCCAGGTCGAGAAGTACTCGGCGTGGGCCCTCCGCATCGCGGCCAATTCGCCCGACGCCTCCAGCTTTTCCAGGGCGTAGTCGCGGATGGTCAGCAGCATGTCAAAGCGTGGCTCGTCGAGGTCCCAGTCCACCCGGCGCACGAGGCTGTTGTGCAGCAGCGTCTCGACCCCGGAGAAGACATCCAGCGCTCCATCAGGGCTGCAGACCGCCTCGGCGCGTTCGAGCGTGAAGCCGCCGACGAAGACGCCCAGGCGGGCGAACAACGTCTGTTCCTCAGGCTTGAGCAGGGTATAGCTCCAGTCGATCGCCCCGCGGACCGTCTGCTGGCGTTCCGGCAGATCGGCCGCGCCGCCGATGAGGAGCGTCAGGCTGTGGTCGAGCCGCTTCAGGAGCGCGGCCGGCGGCAACATGCGGATGCGTGCGGCAGCGATCTCCATCGCCAGCGGCAGGCCATCGAGGCGACGGCAGATGCCGGCCACGGCTTCGGCGTTGTCCGGCCCCAGCTGAAAAGCGGGCCGGGCAGCCTGGGCCTGGCGGACAAAGAAACGCACTGCCTCGTATTCGAGCAGTTTCTCCGGATCGGTCAGGCCAGCCGGGGGAACCTGCAAGGTATCGACCGGGACTTCGCGCTCGCCGCGGATCTGGAGCGGGATGCGGCTGGTGGCCAGCACCTTGATCTTCGGCCCGGCGGCGAGCAGCCCGGCGATGATCGGGGCGGCGCTGGTGACCTGCTCCAGGTTGTCCAGGATCAGGAAGACCTGCTTATCGGCCAGGTAGTCCTTCAGGTTGTCCAGCGGCGGCCGGCCGCCGCCTTCGCGGATGCCCATGGTGTGGGCGATGGTCGAGGCGACCAGCGACGGGTCGGTGATCGGGGCCAGGTCGACGAAATAAAGCCCCTCCGGGTAATGGGGTAACAGGGTGCGGCCGATCTCCAGGCTGAGGCGCGTCTTGCCCGTCCCACCCGGCCCGGTCAGCGTCACCAGCCGCACGACGTCGCCGGACAGCAGCGCGGACAGTTCCCCCACTTCGTGCTCCCGGCCGATGATCGGCTCGGGCGGGGTCGGCAGATTGGTCAGGTGCTCTTCTTCGGAACGCAGCGGCGGGAAATCGTTTGGCAGGTCGGGCAGCCACAACTGGTAGACGGTCTCCGGGCGGCTGAGGCCCTTCAACCGGTGGGTGCCGAGGTCGACCAGCGCCGCGCCGGGCGGCAGGTCGTCGCGGGCCAGTTCGGCCGTCGCCTGGGAAAGGAGCGTCTGGCCGCCGGCAGCCAGGCCGCGGATCCGCGCGCAGCGGTTGACGGCCGAGCCGTAGTAGTCGCCCTCGCGCCACTCGGCCGCGCCGGTGTGGAGGCCGGCCCGAACGCGGATCGTGAAGGGGAATCCGTCGAAGCCCGCCGCCAGCGCGCGCTGGACGTCGGCCGCGGCCCGGACGGCGTCGGCGGCTGACTCGAACACGGCGAAGCGGCTGTCGCCTTCTCCGCGCGGCCGGACAACGCGGCCGCGACTCGCTTCGACCGCGGCTTCGATGAGGGCGTCGTGGCGGGCCATCGCCGCCGGCATCAGCCCGGGCTGGTCTTCCCACAAGCGCGTGCTGCCCTCAATATCGGTGAAGAGGAAGGTGATGGTTCCGGTTGGGAAATCGGCCATACAACTCCTGCTGTCCGGTGCTGGAACAACGGGCGCGACCTATTAGAACCAAACAATTCGCGATTGTCGAAAACAGGCTTCCCACAGTCAGGCGCACGCGGTGCTTATCTGAAGGCTCACGTGCCATGCAGGCGACGGACGGTCTCCGCCTGCCGGCTGCATTGCCCGGACGAGGGCCGCTGCTATGATCATGCCCGCGAGCAAGCCCGGTCAACCACATGCGGAGGAAATCCATGGCCAAAGTCCACGACCACATCACCGACGACCTGCAGGCATTCATCGAGAAGCAGCATCTCTTCTTCGTCGCCAGCGCGCCGCTCAGCGCCGAGGGGCACGTCAACCTGTCGCCGAAGGGCGTCGACTGTTTCCGCGTCCTCTCACCGGCGCGGGTCGGCTACATGGACCTGATCGGCAGCGGCAACGAGACGGCCGCCCACACGCTGGAGAACGGCCGGATCACCTTCATGTTCTGCGCCTTCGAGGGGCCGCCCAGCATCCTGCGGCTCTACGGCCGCGGCCGTGCGCTCCGCCCGGGCGACGCCGGGTGGGACGAACTGGCTGCCCACTTCACCCTTTACCCCAGCACGCGCCAGATCGTCGTGGCCGACATCGACCGGGTGCAGATCTCGTGCGGCTTCGGCGTGCCGCTCTATGACTACCGCGGGGAGCGGGAGCAGCACTTCAAGTGGGCGGCGACGAAAGGGCCGGACGGCCTGGCCGAATACCAGCGGGAGAACAACGCCGTAAGCCTTGATGGGTTGCCCACCCAGCGCCTGTTCTAGAGGGCATGTAACAGGCGAGACAGCGGATGGCGCAGCGTGGCTGTGCTATACTTTATTTAGCTGGTGAGCTTGAGGTACACAATGGGGATAGACGCGATTCTTGAGTCGGTGCAATACGTAATAGATAAGGACGGTCAGCAGACGGCTGTCTTGCTTGATTTGCCTACCTGGGATGCGCTGCGTCACTTACTCGAAGACCTGGGTGAGGACGAACGCCTTGGCGAGTTGCTGGCCGAGGTCCAGGACGATGAAACGTTCGAAGGCGATGCGGCCTGGGCGACATATCAGTCCTACCTGTCTGATCCCAAGTCGTGAACTGGCGGGTTTAATATACTCGCACTTTCTTGAAAGAGTTGGCGCGTCTGCCGGATACCGTCCGGGAACGCGTTGAAAGACTCGCTTTTGGTGACGACATCAAGCGCGATCCTTATCTGGCCGGTAGGGCACAGAAGTTGACCGGTTACGACACGTACTACAAGATACGCGTCGGCGACTACCGGGTTGGAGTGCGTATCGACTTAGGAGCCCAAACGGTCGAATTCCAGCGCGTTTTGCATCGCCGCGAAATCTACCGCAAGTTCCCCTAGACTCCCTCTACCCCAAACGCGCTTAGGAGGGACTTGTTAAGATCCGCCCGTCCTCCAGCCGCAGCACCTCGTCGACGTACTCCTCGGCCAGGTCGTCGTGGGTCGCCATCAGCATGGTCATCCCCTCGGCGTGGATGATCTCGCGGAAGAGGGCCAGCACCTCGCGCGTCGTCTCGCTGTCCAGCTCGCCGGTCGGCTCGTCGGCCAGGATGAGCCGCGGCCGGTTGGCGATGGCCCGGGCGATGGCAACCCGCTGCTGCTGACCGCCCGACATCTCATATGGCCGGTGGTCGGCCCACTTGGCCAGGCCGACCAGCTCCAGGCAGCGCATGGCCCGTTCCCGGCGTTCGGACCGCGGCATTCTGGCGATGCGCAGCATCAACTCGACGTTCTCATAGGCCGACATCGTCGGCAGCAGGCCCAGCGACTGGAAGATGAAGCCCACCTCGCTCCGCCGCCACTGGGTCAATTGGCCCTCGTCCAGGGCCAGCAGCGAGCGGCCGTGGATGGCGATCGCGCCCGCGGTCGGCCGGTCGAGCCCGCCCAGGCAGTTGAGCAGCGTCGTCTTGCCGCTGCCGCTGCGCCCCTTCAGGGCGATGAACTGGCCCGGCGCGATGCTCAGGTCGATCCCGCTCAGGGCATGGACGAGCCGGTCGCCGACCGGGTAGGCCCGCTCGACGCCCTCGGCCAGGATGGCGGGTGGGGTCAGCGCTTCAGCCGTGTCCATAGCGCTCCGAGCGGGTTGTTTCGCGTCGGGATGGCGGTCGCTCCCGGCGGAAGATCCGGCGAGGACCCCGGCGCCTCGCCGGCGGGAGTCTGCGGCCCGCCGTCTGTCGTCTGCGCCCCGGCCCCGTCGATGGGCCGGATGATCAGCGCTCCGTCCTCGCTCATCTCCATCCGCACCCGGTCCTTGATGCCGAGCGACTGGCGGTAGGCCTTCGGCACCTGCAGGCGTCCGGCCGAGTCGAGCACGTGCAGCTCCTCGTAGTGGTCCTCCTGGTGGGCGGGTCCCGGCTCAGGGCCGTCTTCGGGCGCGTGGACGATCACGCGGCCGTCGGGCGCGGTCGGCACCGGCGCGCGACGGACAGTCTCGCTGGCCGCCTTGCCGTCGCGGATGGCCATGACGCGGCCGACGTGTCTCACAATCGTCCGGTCATGGCTGACGATCAGGATCGTCACGCCCAGTTCCCGGTTGAGCGTCCGGAAGGCGTCGTAGATCGTCAGGGCGGTCGCGCTGTCCAGCTCGCCGGTCGGCTCATCGGCCAGCAGGATCGACGGCCGGTTGGCCAGGGCCACGGCGATAGCGACGCGCTGCTGCTCGCCGCCCGACATCTGCTGCAGGCGGTAGTCGCGCCGGTGGGACAGGCCGACCATGTCCAGCAGCTCCTCGGCCCGCGGCCGCGCCCGCCGCTCCGTCCCGGCCAGGGCCATCGGCAAGGTGACATTTTCGAGCGCGCTCAGGTACGGGATGAGGTTGCGCGCGCCCTGTTGCCAGACGAAACCGACTTCCTCGCGCCGGTATTTGCTCTGGGCGGCGTTGGACAGCTTGAGCAGGTCGTGGCCGTTGACCAGGACTTTGCCGGCCGACGGCCGCACCAGCCCGCCCAGGACGTTCATCAGCGTCGTCTTGCCGCTGCCGCTGGAGCCGACGATGCCCATCAACTCGCCGCGCCGGACGGTCAGGTCAAGCCCCTGCAGGGCGACCACTTCCAGATCGGCGACCTTGAATATCTTGACCAGGTTCTCGCACAGGATGATCGGCTCGCTCATCAGGCGGTCTCTCCCAGCTTGATGGCCTGGAACAGCCGCATCCGGCGCAGCAGCCAGGTCAGGACGAGGACGGCGACCAGGAACAGCAAGACGAACAGGCCGTAGATCTGGACGACGGCCGGCCAGGCGATCTCGACCAGGTAAGGCGGGACGAGTTCGGCCGTGGTGTCGCCGATCTGCAGGTAGGGGATGAACAGGCGGCTGATCCACACGCCAAGCACCGTCCCCAGCGTCAGGCCGGACAGGATGAGGACGCCCAGCTCGAAGGCGACGACGACGCCCATCTGGCCCGACGACATGCCCATCGCCCGCAGGATGCCCAGGTTGATCAGCCGTTGGCGGAAGCTGAAGAGGGCGTACATGAAGAACCCCAGCACGGTCAGCGCCGCGGCGACGATGAAGCCGACGGATAGCTGGCCGAAGAGCCCCTGGCGCTCCGGCCGGCCGAGTTCGCGGTTGATGGCCGTGTAGGGTTCGTCCCAGCGCCAGTCGAACAGACCGCGCTCCAGCAGCGTGGCGTCGATGGTCGCCTCGTCCGGCGGGCTTTCGGTGCGCAGCCAGACGTCGTAGGGCATGTCGCCGCCGGACTGGGCGAAGAGCGTCTCGAGGTTGCCGACAAAGAGCGGGCCGGCCTCGGCCGGGTACCAGGTCGGGAAGTAGTCGAGCGCGCCGGCGACGCGGGCGTCGAGTTCGACCACGCCATCCGGCGCGATGACGCTCAACCGCAGCAGGTCGCCCACGCGCAGGCCGCGCTCGGACAGGTAGTCACGCGAGACGAGCAGCCCATCGGGAGCAGCCGCCAGGGCGTTCATCAACGTGCCGAGCCGGTTGCGGGCGAAATCATAGCGCCAGAAGCCAACCTGGCTGAAGGCCGCTCGATCGACGCCGATGTAGGTCCCATCCGTCTCCGTTTCGCCGACCCGGGCTGACGCGGCGTAGCGGCCGACGCGCCCGGCGGCGACGACCCCCGGGAACTCCAGGTACTCGTCCATCGGCAGGTAGAGGCCGCCGGCGGCCGTATCGGCGTCCCCGGCCTGGAAGGGGCCGGGCGGGGTGAAGTCGACCCCCGCGCCGGTCAGGACGATGTCGGCCCCATGGCGATAGCGGGCGGCGTCGGCCAGCTGGAGGTCGAGCGTCAGGGCCAGCGAGGCGGAGAACGTCGCCAGGCTGACGGTCAGGACAAGCAGGATGAGCGGCATGGCGTAGGTGCGCGGCGTGCGGGCGAGCTGGCGGCCGCCGAGCAGAAGGCCGACGCTGTCCGTCCGGTTGGCCAGCCAGCTGAAGGCCTCCATGACCCACGGGAAGAGCCGCAGGAAGAGCAACGACAGGCTGAAGATGGCCAGCGACGGCAGGACGAAGAGCAGCGGGTTGCGAAAGGGGTCGCCGGGTTCGGCCGCGGCCCCGACGGCCAGGATGCTGCCCTGCTGGCGCAGCAGATAAAAGCCGTAGATCGTGACGCCGAAGAGGATCAGGTCGACCCAGGCCCGCTGCCACCACGGCTTGCGGACGGCGCGGGCCTGTTCCTGCTTGTAGGTGATGATCGTCTCGCGCGAGGCCGAAAGGGTCGGGAGGACCTGGGCCACCAGCGCCAGGCCGACGGCCAGCAGCCCGGCGCGCAGGCCGGCCCGGGTCAGGGCGACGCGCAGGTCATAGTCGGCGGTGAAGTCCATGAAGCTGCGCGTCTGGCCCATCAGTTGGGTCAGGGCCAGGGCCAGCAGCGTGCCCAGGGCAAGCGCCAGCACGCCCAGCAACACCCCCTCGACGACGGCGAAGCCGACAACCTGCCAGGGCGTCGCCCCGCGGCTGCGCATGACGGCGATCTCGTTCCGGCGCTGGTCGACGGCCAGCCCGGTGATGAGGATGATGAAGGCCAGGACGAGCGAAATGATCGGGATGTTGAAGGCAGCCAGCAGGACCGTCAGTTCCTCGACCGCGCGCCGGTAGCCGCGGAAGCCATCCACCGGGGTGATCGGGTTGCGCGTCTCGGGCAGCAGGTTTTCGACCTGGCGCATGACCGCCGCAGCGTTGGCCGACAGCTGGTCAACGGTCTCGGTGGTGACGCCGCTGCCGTCGCCGACCACGTACCACGTCGCCCGGTCGAGCGCATCCGGAGCGGAGCCGACGATCCGGTCGCGGAAGGTCTCAAGCGGGACGAACAGCCGCTCCGACAACATCTCCGGCGGGAAGTACCAGTAGTCGGCCAGCGGGTCGGCCGCCCGCCAGATGCCGGCCACGCGCACCGGCGTCTGCCGGACGGCCGCGTCCTCGTTCGGGTTGAAGACCAGCAGTTCATCGCCGACTTGCAGGCCGAATTCCTCGGCCCGCTTCTCGGACACCAGCACCTCGACCGGCGTGGCCGGGTCCGGCGAGGACGGGGCCGGAAACGCGCCGTCCGTCAGGGTGATCTGGCCGGCCAGGTTCTCGGCCGTGGCGAAGGTGGCGTAGCCGAGCAAGGCGTCCTCGTCGTAGTCGCCCGTTCCCGCGGGATAGACCCGCAGGTTGTCGGTCTCGAAGTGGCTGGTGAAGACGGTCAGCGGCAGGCCGAGCCGCGCCGCGCCCGACGTGCGCAGGTAGGCATCGAGGCGCTGGGCGTCGGCCCAGCCGATCGGCCCGCCCCACGAACCGATGTAGTCATACATGTAGGCGAAAGGTGGCTTGCGGGAACGGTCCCCGCTGCGGCTCAGCTCCTCCTGCAGGACGCGGAAGTTGACTGCGTCGGCGTAGAGCGGCACAGCCATGATCATCGCCACGCCGGCGACCAGGCCGAGCAACGTCGCCGCGGTCAGTCCTTTCTGCGCCCAGAGGCGCTTCAGGCTGACGCTGAAGACGGCGGCAAGTCGGTGGAAAAAGCTCACGAGCGCCTCGCGCCTATTGCCCTACGACGATCTGCCCTTCGCTCAGCCCCCCGAGGATCTCCAGACGGCCGTCGCCCTGGATGCCGAGTTCGACGTCAACCCGCTGCTGGACGCCGCCATCGTCGACGACAACGAAGCGCCGGCCGCCGAATTCGCGCACGGCCGCCGGAGGCAGCCAGAGGACATCCTCGTGGGTCTCGGTCACGGCGACGATGGTCACCCGGTCGCCGAGTTCGAAGGCGGCCTGCGCCGCCGCCTGGTCATCAAAGGCGAAGTGAACGGTCTTATCCCCTTCCTCGGCTTCCTCCGCGCCACCGCTGCCATAGGGGTAGGGCAGGCGGGCGACTGTGCCGGCCAGTGTCTCGCCACGGCCGCTGGCGTCGCTGATCGTCGCCGGCAGGTCTTCAGCCAGTTGTTCGAGCTCAGCGTCGCGCGCGCCGGCGCTGGCCTGGAGCCGGCTGATGTCGGCCAGGATCAGCACCGGCTCGCCCGCGGCCACGCTGCGGCCGGCGTCCTTGCTGATCCGCAGCACGGTGCCGTCGAACGGGGCGACGATGCGCGCCGCGTCCAGCGCCGCCTGAACCTGCTGCAAGCGCAGCGCCGCCTGGTCGACCTCGACCTGCAGGGCCGGGTCAACGGTCTGGTCGAACTCGCCGACGTCGAGCTGGGCCAGCGTCAGGGCCAGCCGCAACCGGTCGATCTCGTACTGCTCGGCCGCGTTCGGGTTCTCGCCGGCCTGGGCCACGGCGTAGTCCAGGTCAAGCTGGGCCATGTCGCGTCTCAACTCGGCCCGGCGCAGGGCGCGAGCGACTTCCGCCTGGCGCGCCGCCAGCCGGGCCCCGGCGATGTCGAGCTCCGATTGAGCCGTGAGCAGTTCCTGGTCAAGCTGGGTGGTGTCCAGCAGGACCAGCGGGTCGCCTTCAGCGACGGTGTCGAACTGCTCAACCAGGACTTCGCCAATCTGGCCGTCGAGCGGGAAGGACAGACTCTCCTCGACAACCGGCGAGACCCGACCCGTCAGGGTGACGCGGGTCGAGATGTCGCCGCGGCCGACGGTATAGGTCGGCTTGGCCGCCGCGGGGGCGGTCGGGAGGGGCGTCGGTTCGCCCTCGTCAGGGTAGCGGCCGCTGCCGGCGGCCGTGGTGCAGGCCGCGAGCAGGGCCAGGCAGATGAGCAGCAGTACCGCGGTGCGTTTTGTCATGATTGCGGCCTTTCGGGGCGCTGGGAGCGCTCCCAGGATGGCATGGTGCAGATTGTGCCATAGTTCGCGCGTTCGCGCACCCTTTGAAGCGGGACACAGTGCCGGATGGACGGACTGCGCCGGCTCCGGCAGGTACCTGGGGGCAGGCGGCGGTGCTGCCCACTCACAGGGCAGGAGCGCCTGTGCCGCTGCTGCCGTGCCCCGCTATCGCTTGACGCCGGCCCAGGACTTGCTAGAAACAAGCCGGGAAGCACCATGATCGACGACCGACAGTTCGACCGCATCAGCCAGGCCTTGCCCTTCTTGCGTCAGGCCGACGCCCAGGCGCGCCGCGAGTTCATGGCTGCGACCTATCTGGCGCGCATCCCGGCCGGCCGCGACGTCTTCGTTGAAGGAGATGTTGCCGAGGCGATCGCCCTGCTCCTGTCCGGCACCGTCCGGGTCTACAAGATCGGCGAGAACGGCCGCGAGATCACCCTCTACCGCTTCGGCAACGGCGAGTCGTGCATCCTGACCGCCAACGTCATCCTCAGCCGCCAGACCTTTCCGGCCATCGCCACCGTCGAACAGGACGCCGAGGCCATCATGGTCCCGGCGGCCGCCTTCCGCGAGTGGGTTCGCCGCTATGACGTGTGGCAGGACTTCATCTTCGGCCTGCTCTCCCAGCGCCTGGCGGCCGTCATCGCCACCGTCGACGAGGTCGCCTTCCGGCGCATGGACGTCCGTCTGGCGGCCTTCCTGCTGGCCCAGCGCTCGGGCGGCGAGCCGATCCGCATGACCCACCAGCAGATCGCCGCGGAGCTGGGCAGCTCGCGCGAGGTGATCAGCCGGCTGCTGGAGGGACTGGAGGCCGACGGGTTGGTCCGCCGCTCCCGCGGGGCTATCGAACTCACGGATCTCCACGGGCTGGAGACTCGGGCCGCACTGTGACTTTGTCACCGACGCGGCCTCTCCTTTCAACTATGATGGCAGCATATTCAGTTGGCAGCTATCAGAAAGGAGTATACGAGATGAATCCATTCGTGAAGTTCATGGTATCGCCCGCCGGTCGCATCGTCCGCATCGTTGCCGGCATCGCGCTCATCGCCTGGGGCCTGCTCGGCCTGACCGGCACCACCGGCATCATCGTCGCCATCGTCGGGCTTGTCCCGCTGCTGGCCGGGGTCTTTGATTTCTGCGTCTTCGCGCCGCTGTTCGGCGGCCACCTGAGCGGGCCTCAGAACCGCGCTATGCAGGGTTAGGCGCGGTCCAGGGGGTCTCCTGCGGCCCGCTTTCCGGTTCATAGCGGCCGCCCCGCCGGTCGGCCCCATCCAGAACAAAAGGCGCTGCCCGCAACCAGGCAGCGCCTTTTCGTTTCCCGAGTCCGTCGAGGCGATTACTTCAGGTTCGCGTTCAGGAAGTCGACGACCATCTGCCAGTTGGCCGCCTCCCAGAACTGCGAGCCGCCGTGGCCCGCGCCGTCGATCAGCGTCAGGCCGGCGTCGGCCCCTGCGGCCGTCAGCGCATCATAGAGCAACTGGCTCTGCTGCGGCGGCACGTTACAGTCAGCCGTGCCGTGCTGGATGAGGAAGGGCGGCGCGCCGGCGGTCACGTAGGTGATCGGGTTCGCCTGGGCCGCCAGCTCCGGCACGTCCTGGATGGGCGCGCCGAGATAGGCCGACTCGGGTGAATCGGCCGCGTCGTGGGTCTGCGGGCAGTCGGTCCCTTCGAACTGGGCGTCCATCTGCAGGAAGTCGGTCGGGCCGAACCAGTCGACCACCGCCTGGACGCAGCTTGACTGGTCGGCATTGCCCAGGTCGGCCCCTTCGATCTCAGCCGCACCGCACGACGTCCCAAGCATGGCGGCCAGGTTGCCGCCGGCCGATGCGCCCCAGGCGCCGATCGCGTCCGGGTTCAGGTTGTACGTAGCCGCATTGGCCCGCAGCCAGCGCACGGCCGCCTTGACGTCCTCCACGGCGGCGGGGAAGGTCGCCTCGCCGCTCAGGCGGTAGTTGACCGCGGCGACGGCGTAGCCCTCGGCCAGGAGCTGGTCGAAACCGGCAGTGCCCATCGCGTCGGCCTTGTCGCCCATCATGAAGCCACCGCCGTGGATGCTGACAACGACCGGGAACGGGCCTTCGCCCTCGGGCAGGTAAAGATCGAGCTTCTGCGCCTCTGAGAGGGTGGCATAGGCGGCGTCCTTGACCGCCGGCACGGCCGTGGTGGGCGGCATATCGCCGCCGCCGGGCATGACGCCGCCCGGCCTGCCTCCCGCGGGCTTGGCGGGGAGCTGGGCCGCGGCGCCCGGCGCTTCGGTCGCTGCGACCTCGGGCGCGGCCGTGGCGGCTGGAGCCGTGGCGGCTGGAGCCGTGGCGGCCGGAACCGTCGCTTCGCCGGTTGGGGCCGTCGCGCCACAGGCCGCCAGCAGGCCCGCGGCCAGGACAGCCACGAGGAGGACAGCCAGGCGAGACAGATGGTTGGGTGAATGGGTTTGAGATAGGGTTGACATGGTCTGATGAATCTCCTTGGCCTGCGAATGACGCTTGCCAGGTCCCAGTATCGGGCAACAATCTGAAGACAATCTCAAGAGCGCCTGCAGCGATCCTGTGGAGATCGGCCGCGCGCGCCGTTCTTGACAATGCGTTGAGATTCTTCTGGTACGATAGCGATATGACACAGCGCATCCTCGTGGTCGACGATGACAGATCCATCCTGAAGGTCATACGCGGTTACCTGGAACAATCGAGCTACCAGGTCTTGACCGCCTCGGACGGCGAAACGGCCCTGCACACCCTGCGGCGCGAGCGGCCCGACTTGCTGGTGCTCGACCTGATGATCTCCGCGCCGGACGGCTGGGAGATCACCCGCCGCGTCCGGGCCGACAAGACGCTCGCCGCGCTGCCGATCATCATCCTCACGGCCCGCGTCGAGGATACGGACAAGATCGTCGGGCTGGAGCTGGGAGCGGACGACTACATCACCAAGCCGTTCAACGCCCGGGAAGTGGTGGCCCGGGTCAATGCCCTGCTCCGCCGGACGCGGCTTGACCAGTTGCCGGCGGCCGGCTCGCGCGTACTGGTCAGCGGCGGCCTGCGGCTCGACCTCGACCAGCACACGCTCATGGTGGACGACCAGCCGGTTGACCTGACGCGGACGGAGTTCAACCTGTTACAGGCCTTCATGGAGAGCCCGGGCTACACCCTGACCCGCGATGACCTGTTGGAGAAGGCGCTCGGCTACGCCTATGAGGGCATGGGCCGGGCGCTCGACACCCACATCCGCAACCTGCGGCGGAAGATCGAACCCGACCCCGAGGCCCCCGTTTATATCCAGACCGTTTACGGCGTCGGCTACCGGCTGGAGGGAGGGCCGCGCCGGTGAAGCGGCTGTGGGTCCGGCTCAGCCTGATGATCGGCGGGGTGCTTTTCCTAGTCTTCTTTCTGCAGTTCCTGTCGATCATCACGTCGGACGACGGGCCTCCCGGCCCGGACGGGCCGCCGGGACTGCAAAGCGGGCAGGCTCTTCCGGATGGAGACGGGCCGGGGAACGAGACGGACGCGGAGATCGCCCGGCGGCTGATCGACTTCGCGGCGTTCTCCCTGCTGGTCGGGCTGGGGGCGGGCGTGCTCATCGCGCGGGTCGTCACCCGGCCGATTGACGAGATGGCCCGCGCGGCGCAGCAACTGGGCGAAGGCAACCTCGCCGTTCGGGTGCAACCACGCGGCAGCCAGGAGATGGTCGGACTGGCGACCGCCTTCAACCGCATGGCCGTCGATTTGAGCGAGGCCGAAGCGTTGCGCACCAACCTGATGGCCGACGTGTCGCACGAGCTGCGAACGCCACTGACCATCCTCGAAGGCAACCTGCGCGCGGCACTGGACCACGTCTACGAACTGAATGACGCGGAGATCGCCGGGCTCCACAGCCAGACGCGCCACCTGATCCGCCTGGTGGACGACCTGCGCCTGCTGGCACAAGCCGAAGCCAGACGGATGCCGCTGGAGCGCGAGTTGACCGACCTGAACGCTCTGGTGGCCGAGACGATCCAGGCCCTTGAGCCACTGGCGGCCGAACGCGGGCTGGCGCTAGTCAATGAGACGTCCGCCCTGCCGCCGGTCATGCTCGACGCCGGACGCATTCGCCAGGTCGTGTTCAACCTGCTGTTCAACGCCATGCGCCACACGCCGGCGGGCGGCCTGGTGGCGGTCGGCGGCAGCGCGTCAGAGGCCGACGTGCGTCTCATCGTCAGGGACACGGGCACCGGGCTGGAGCCCGCCGAGCTGGCGGCCGTCTTTGACCGATTCTACCGCGCCGACCGGTCGCGCCAGCGCGACACCGGCGGGACCGGGTTGGGGCTGGCCATCGTCAAGGCCATCGTCGAAGCCCATGGCGGAGCCGTCTGGGCGGAGAGCGAGGGCAGGGACCGCGGCAGCCGGTTCACCGTTCAACTCCCCGTCACACCCGCGGCCGCGCCGGCCTGAAACAAAAAGACCGCCTCTGGGGCGGTCTTTTCTTTCTTGTCTGAGAAATTCTCGTTCGCGAGCGTTAGGGCAGCATCACACCGTCGATGACGTGGATGAAGCCGTTGCTGGCGCGAATGTTCTGGGCGATGATCTTCTGACCATCGATGAACTTCTCACCGCCGACGATCGTCGTCTCGGCGAAGGACTTGCTGATCATTCGGACCTTCTGCGGCGGGAAGAGCGTGCGCGCGGCCCGGTTGCCATTGGTGACATGGTAGAGCAGGATGGGGGTCAGCTGCTCGGCCGTCAGGGCGTGGACCAGGGCCTCGCCGCTGGCATAGCCAAGATCAGCAGCCAGGTGGTCAAACGCCGCATTGGTCGGGGCGAAGACGGTGTAGCGCTTCGGGCCATCCAGGGCATCAACCAGGCCGGCCTTCTGCACGGCCGCGACGAGGGTCGAGAAATCCGGGTTAGAAGCGGCGATCTCCACGATGTTCTGCTTGGGGGCCGCCGACGTCAACGCCGGGAAAGCAGCAGCGACGAGGAACGCGAACGCCAGGAACAGGGACACGAGCTTGTACGACTTCTGAAACATCATTACCTCCAACTATCTGATCGAGCCTCTTGAATTCAGGCGTGCCAGCGCGCGCCCGTACTGATAAATTACATATTTTGCCGATTATTTGCACAGCTATTCATCTGCGGCTAATGTGGCGATCCCGGGGCGGCCGCGGGCCAATTCCCGGAGAACGTCCGCGCGACCTGCCGGGCGATCGGCGAGCGGATCACCCAGCCCTGAACGGGGTGAATGGCAGGCGTCTGGCCCGGGGTGAAGAACCGGAAGGGGTGCGATTGACTGGGCGGACCATGACGATCGACATCTCAACCGACCATGACCGGCTCGACCTCCACTGGCTCCACCGTTCGCTGTCTGAGGAGGCATACTGGGCGCGCGGCAAGCCGCCGGGCCTTCTCCGGCGCGCCATCGACCACTCGCTGTGCTTCGGGTTGTTCGTCGACGGCCGCCAGGTTGGCTTTGCCCGGGTTGTCACCGACCGGGCCACCTTCGCCTGGGTATCGGATGTCTTCGTCGATGCCGGTCACCGCTGCCGCGGCTACGGCAAGCAACTGGTGGAAAGGGTTGTGGCTCACCCCGACCTACAAAACCTGCGATTATGGCTGCTTGGCACGCGCGACGCCCACGGGCTGTACGAGCAGCATGGCTTCGGCCCGGCCGCTTCATGGAGCGGCGGGACGTAAAGGCGCACCCACCACAAACCTGACCGACCTAGCCTTCGGCCGCGGCCAGAACCTCATCGACCAGCGCGGCGAAGCCGGGCAACAGGACCGAAGTGGCTGTCATACCCGGCGTGAAGCGGCCATGTTCGACATAGGCTTCGCCTTCTAGCTGAAGCACCGTGATAGATTTTTCGTCGGGATCGACTATCCAGTATTCCGGTATGCCGGCTAATGCATAATCGGTCACCTTACGCACCAGGTCTCGCTCGCGGTCTTCCGGTCCCCCACTCACAATTTCCATTACCAAATCAGCACCATGCGGGTAAGGGCCGCTCGTACGCTCCAGTCTCTCGTTCGAGAGGAAGACGATATCCGGTTCGCGGTACTCCCTTGCGCCAAGCCTGACACGCAGCGGAGCAAAGTAAACCTTGCCGACTCGGTTCACGATCACAAAGCGCTTCAGCAGTTCGTAGAGGAAAGCCAGGATATCTTGGTGTGACATGGTAGGCATCGGAAGAACCTCCAGGAATCCATTGGAGTATTCGATGAGTCGATTGGTATCCAGCGCCAGATACTCTGCTTCCGACCACCTGCCCTGGTAGGGGAACAGGTGGGCCAACTCCCACACCGGTTCACCAGCCTTCGGCCGCTTTCTTACGCGCTCCATATCATCCTCTTGAGAGACCTGCCATGTTGTCCCTATTCTACCACAAGGCAGGAGATCGCCGCGCGCCAGGCGTTTCAGCGGCTATAATCACATGACCTGAACAAGGATCGTCGTCATGAACCAGATCCCCTATGACTATTCCACCCGCAAGGGTATCCGCCCCATCTCCTGGGACGACTTCCACGGCCTGTGCAAGACCCTGGCCGCGGCCGTTGGGCCGTGGCGGCCCGAAGCCATCCTGGCCGTCGGCCGCGGCGGCTTCTACCCCGGCACGCTGCTCTCCCACCTGCTGCAGGCCGAGATCTACCCGGTGCGGCTAACCCGGCGGGTCAACGATGTGGTCGTGCGCGAGCGGCCGGAATGGCTGCTCGAGCCGCCGGCGTTGGTGGCGGGCAAACGCGTCCTGATCGTGGATGAGATCAGCAGCACGGGCGAGACACTGGATATGGTGAGGGAGAGGGTGCTGGCGCTCCGCGCGGCCGACGTCCGTTGTGCTGTCCTCTACGCCCACACCTGGGGGGCCGACGCGGCCGACTACATCGGGCTGATCAGCGATGAACTACTGCTGAACCCCTGGGACCGCGAAGTCTGGCGCGACGGCGCGTTTGTCTTCCACCCGGAGTATGCCGGCGCGCTGGCCGAACAAGGCCTGCAACCGGACGCGTCGCTGCTGGTTTCGGCGACGCCGTTCACCCTCGCCAAGCGGCCCGCTCCGTGAGTCTGTCCGGCCCGCTGCGGTTCGCGGCCGGCAACCCGAATCAGGACTCCTGAGCCATCAACCAGCGCAGGTCTGCGAGAACATCCTCATCAGGGGCATCGTGCGGATAGGCGACCAGCGCGCGGCCGTCGGGGCCGATCAGGAACGCGCGCGCGGTATGGTCAATCAGGTAGCCTGTGGCGGCGCTGCCCTCGTGTCGCTCATAAAACAGCCCGAAGGCCTCGCCGGCGGCGTCAATATCCGCTTTGGAACCCGTCAGGCCGATGAAGGTCGGGTCAAAGCGGGTGACATAGTCGCCGAGCGCCTCAGGCGTGTCCCGCTCCGGGTCCACCGAGACCATGACCACCTGCATCCGGCCGGCCTCATCCCCCAGCTCGCTTCGGACCCGGGCCAGCTTGGCCAGCGTTGTCGGGCATATGTCGGGGCAGAAGGTGTAGCCGAAATACAGGTAGACGTACTGGCCGCGAAAGTCGGACAGGCTGACCGGGCTGCCGTCAGAGCCGGTGAGCGTGAAGTCTGGGACCGGCTGCGGGGCGTCCAGGGCCGCGCCGGCGAATTCGTGTGAGGCGCTCGGCGTGCAGCCGGCGACCAGGACGGCCGCCAGCACCACCATGCACAAGAGAGGTGCAAGTCTACTCATCGGTACCCTTCGCCTCCGGCACATCGCACGCGTCGTCGGCGCCGGTGACCTGAAGTTCAAACACGTGGCTCTCGCGCGAGCCGTCGGCCAGCGTCGCGTCGGCCGTCAGGAGCCATTCGCCCGACATCGGCCACTCAACCGGGATGGCGTACAGACCGTCCTGATCCGCGCGCGCGGTCATGATCATCGAAGCCATCGACCCCCTGTGGTCCATCGCGGCCGTCAGGTAGAGGTCGGCGTCGGTGATCGGCTCCCCGGCCGAATCGACCAGCCTGAAGACCAGGGCCGAACGGCCCAGGGTCGGCGGAAAGACGGGTGAGACCAACTCGAAACGGACCCGCTCTGCCTGCGCTTCCGCGCCGGATTGACGGCAACTGGCGAGTGCCAGCAGGCAAATCGCGAGAACCAGGGCAAAGCCCGGCACGACGGTCAGCAGGTGGCGACGCAATGAGTTCACGACCCGTTCTACGCTCCGCGAGCGGCATCCCCGGCCTGTGCCGGGCCGCGCCGGCCGCTCGCCTGATAGTGCGGCAGGAGGTGAAGCCGTGATGGCGACTTCACCTCCTGATGTGGGCTGATTCTACACTGGCCGCGGCGGCTGCCGCTCAGCGACAGGCCGGGCATCACCATTCACTCATTCACCGAAGGAGCAGGGCTACTCACCGTCCCCCATGCCGCCTTCCATCTCCATTTCCATGCCCTCCGGCATCTCGCCGGGTTCGATCACCATGGCCATGACCTCGATCGTCCCCGCGTTCTCAAACTGGAGCGTGACCGGCACACTATCGCCCACGGCGAATTCGCCGGTCTTGTCGATGCACATGACGTGCAGGCCGCCGCGCTCCAGCATGACCGTTTCGCCGGCCGGGATCGGGATGCGGTTGCCCTCCATCTGGCGCATCTTCATGACATCGCCTTCCATGACCATTTCGTGCAGCTCGACCGTCCCGCAGCCAGGCACCGTCGCGTCGATCAGCGCGTCATCAACCTCCGTCCCATTGGTGATCTGCATGTAGACCGCCCCGGTTGTGGTCGGCAGCGTCAGGTTAGCGGTCACATTCTGGACCGCCAGTTCGCCTTCGGGCGCGGCCGGCTCGCTCATCGCCTGGCCGCCACAAGCGGCCGCCGCCAACACCAACGCCAACAACAGGGCTCCCACTCTCATCAAACGCATGATCTTTCCTCCGCAGTGTGATAATATGTTATATTCAACAGAACTTCACAGACCATTAGATTCTATAGTGCGCTTTCGGGGCGTCAATAGGAAAATACCGGCGGAACGGATAGCGATGAAACGGGTTCTGCAATTCGGGACAAGGCCATGACGAACGAATCGGTATTGACACAGCGACAGGCCGACATCATGGAATGGCTGCGCGCGGAGCGGTCGTTGACGATCCGCCAGCTGGCAGAACGATTCCACGTAACCGGAATGACCATCCACCGCGACCTGGACGCTCTGGCCAGAAACGGATTGGCGCGCAAGGTGCGCGGCGGCGTCGTGCTGGTGGCGACGGCGCCCGAACCGGACGACGCCCGCCCGGCCTGCGCCATGTGCGGCAAACGAGCGCCACGCCGCACGGCATGGGTCGTGGCGCTGGAAGACGGGACACGCTGGCACGCCTGCTGCTCGCACTGTGGCTTGCTACAGCTCCGCCATACCGGTAGGGTACAATCCGCGCTGGCACCCGATTTTCTCTTCGGGCAGATGGTCAACGTCTTTCAGGCTGTCTACGTCGTGGGCTCCGAGGTCACCCTCTGCTGCGTGCCCAGCACGCTCTGCTTCGCCTCCTGGCGCGACGCCGAGCGTTACCGGCAGGGGTTTGGCGGCGAGGTCATGGACTTTGCGGCGGCGCTGGCTACCATGGGCGAGATGCACCACCATTCGGCGGACAGTGCGGCGAGCCATTCGCCGGACTGAGCGCAGCCGCCTTTGTCGGGCCTACTCCGCCTTCCCCGATCCCTTTGAGACAAAGGGGTTCCCTCCCACCCAGAAACGCCAGGGCAGCGACAGCCACGGCTCCGGCGTCGTGTTCAGCCCGACGCGCGGGCCGGTGCGGACCTGGCCGTCCGGTATGACCAGATCCGGCTCGATCCACAGGCCGCCGGCAGTGGTCGTCAGATCGGTGGTGTTCATCTCGCCGCCGATGCCGAGGGCCAGCACAAGCTTCGCCGGGCCGCTGGTCCACTCCGGCATCGCCCGGCCGGGGCGGCGAGCCGCCATCTCGTCCAGCCCTTCCAGCGGCTCGATCGCCCGGAGCAGCACGGCCGCAGGGCTGCCTTCGGCTTCGGTGACGACGTTGAGCATCCAGTAGTTGCCGTAGGTGAAATAGATGTAGGCGCGGCCGGGCGGGCCGTACATGGGGGCATTGCGCCTGGTGATGCGGCGGCGGCCGTGCGAACCCAGGTCATCCAGGCCGGTGTAGGCCTCGGTCTCGACGATGCGGCCGCTGAGTCGCGCGCCGTTCGGCAGCACGCGCACCAGCCGCGCGCCGAGAAGCTCGCGGGCGACGGTCAGGGTTGGGCGGTTGTAGAAGGCAGTAGAAATGGGAGCAAGCACAGCGACTGAGTCACCCCTTAGCCGCATCCTCAGACTCAGTCATATGAGCCGTTCGAACGTAGCCGCCTCTTCAGATACTTGATGAACCAGGAGGGTGGACGCCAACCGTGTGTCGTCAAATACGTGCAGCGTTGTGCGGTCGCCGAGAAGTAAATGCCCACTCTCAAGCAGAGCCAGGAAAATGGTAGTTGACTCCTCCGGCGCCATTTCCATGAGTTTGTTGCGCCGCTCGACGGCTATGGTCTAACTGGCCAGCTTATAGCCCGCGAGTGTCTCGCGAATCACTCTGGTGTCGACGGCATTGGGCGGCGAGTCTGTCATGCCTCAAGTATACCACCTTCACCACGCGGCATTGGGCCTGACTGCCCATTTTGAGGGCGAGTCAAAAGACGCCAATTCCCAACTTGGCGACGATGCCGGCGATGCGCCGGTCGCGGGTTTCCTGGGCCTTCGCCGTCTCCACCTGGCGGACATGCTCCTTGCGGGCCGAGTAGGACAACGCGTCAAACGCGGCCGTTGCCCCCGGTTTCTCCGCGAGCGCCGCGGCCAGGTCAGCCGGTACGTCGACGGTTCGCGGCGCTTCATCCAGTTCGAGGGTGACTTCCACCTCGTCAACGGCCTTCACGCCGGCCGCCACCCGGTTCTCCGCGCTCAATGGCAACATGAACACATCACCGTAGGCGGCTACGGTGGTGCGATACGTGTGGCCGCCGATGCCGACCACCACCGGCGGCCGCTTCTTCGCGCCAAACGAGGCGATGACCTCGGCCGGCACGCGTATCCCGGTGGCGTTCATTCCTTCTTCCTGCAGAACGGTGGTGGTAAATGTGGCTTTCATGGTTTATCTCACTTATTTCGCGACGCGGTGTTCAAATCGTGGGCTGCGAAGGTCGTGACCTGAAAGGTCGTGGCCACAAAGAGACTCAGCAACCCCAGCGCGTTCAGCTTCAAGCCACCCTTGGATCATGTCACCGAGCAGAACCCGCGCGAAACACGCCGTGTCCGGAATCGAGGGACTGTAGACGGAGGGAGCGGAGAAGACAAGGTTAGGGGTGCGCGGCCGCCCAAACCTCATCCACCGGGACAGTGAAGCCGGGCAGCGTATAGGATGAGGCAATATCGCCGGAGCCGAAGCGGCCGTGTTCGACGTACTCGCGGCCTTCAAGCCGCAGTACGAAGATCACCGCCTCATCGGGGTCAACGATCCAGTATTCGGGAATGCCGGCCTGGGCATAGTCGCGGCGCTTGCGAACTAGATCGCGATCACGATCCGCGGGGCTGCCGCTGACGATCTCCACGACGAGATCCGCGCCGTTGGGATACTTGCCCTCGGCCGCTTCAACTTTCGCAGTTGAAACAAAGAGGATATCTGGTTCTCGATACTCTCGACGGCCCAGGCGCACTGGCAAGGGCGCCACGTAAACGCGCCCCAGACCATGCTGGCGAACGTAGACGTTCAGGAGTTGGTACAGGAACAGCAGGATGTCCTGGTGGGCCATCGTCGGCATGGGCAAGACCTCCAGATAGCCCTGCGAATACTCGATGAGCTGGCTCGTATTAAGCGCAAGATACTCTTCTTCCATCCAGTCACCCTGGTATGGAAAGAGATGAGCAAGTTCCCAAACCGGCTCACCGATTCTGGCCGTCGTCGTACGCTCAAGTTCCATCAGAATCAGTATACCATACCCGTACGCACAGTTGCCGTGACACCTATTCAAACGCTATGCACTTCGCCGGTACATGGCGCCTGGCGATTGTCAGTGTATCTGCACCGGGTCCTTGATCGCCCCTCGGTCAAACAGGTCCTCGTCGTATCCCTCGTCCAGGTCCGCCGGCCGCGTCGTCTTCTCGATCCTGACCGCCGTGTTCTTGTAGTCGGGGATCTTCGCCCGCTCGTCGATCCGGTCGAGCGTCAGCAGGTTGGCGGCCGCCTCGGCGAAATGGAAGGGGATGAAGACCGTCCCGCGCGGCGAGCGAGCAGTAACCAGCGCGCGTAAGTTGATCGCCCCGCGCCGCGATGTGACCCTGACCCAATCCCCCGTGACCAGGCCCAGCGCGGCCGCGTCGTCCGGGTGAAGCTCGCAGACCGCCTCCGGATAGACCTCTTCGATGCGCGAGCGGCCGGTCATCGTGCTGCCGCTCCAGTGGTAGAGCACGCGGCCAGTGGTCAGGTTATAGGGGTACTCGGCGTCGGGCAGTTCCGACTCGGTGCCGTAGCCCACTTCCCAGAACTTGCCCCGGCCGCGCGGGAACTCGTCGGCGAACAGGTAGGGCGTGCCGGGGTGGTCGAAGCTGGGGCACGGCCAGTGGACGCCCCCCTCGCGCTCCAGCCGCGCGTAGTCGATGCCCCAGAAGTCGGGCGTCACCTGGCGCATCTCTTCCCAGATGGCCTCCGGGCCGTCATAGGCGAAGCCGGCCGTCAGGTTGAGGCCGAGGCGTGCTTCGATCCGCCGGCCGAGATCGGAGAGGATGTCCCAGTCCGGGCGCGAATGGCCGACCGGGGCCACGGCCGCGCGGCAGCGCTGCACGCGCCGGTCGGTGTTGGTGAAGGTCCCGTCCTTTTCGGCGAAGCTGGTCGCCGGCAGGATGACATCAGCCATCTCGCCCGTCTCGTTGATGAAGATGTCCTGGCAGACCAGGAACTCCAACGCCTCCAGGGCCTGGCGGGTGTGGTTCTGGTTCGGCTCGCTCATCATCGGGTTCTCGCCCAGGACAAACATGCCGCGCACCTCGCCGGTGTGGCAGGCATCGCACATCTCGGTCGCGGTCAGGCCGGGCGTCGGATTGAGCGTCGTGCCCCAGGTGCGTTCGAACTTCTCGCGGATGGCCGGGTTGTCGACGCGCTGGTAGGCGGTGAAGACGTTGGGCAGGCCGCCGCTGTCCGAGCAGCCCTGGACGTTGTTCTGGCCGCGCAGCGGGTTCAACCCCGTGCCCGGCTTGCCGACGTGGCCGCACATCAGGGCCAGATTGACCAGCGACAGGGTGTTGTCGGTGCCGTGGGTGCTCTGGCTGATGCCCATGCCCCAGTAGATGGCGGCGCGGCCGGCGTTGGCGTAGATGCGGGCCGCTTCGCGGAGCTGCTGGGCGGGCACGCCGCTCACTTCCTCGGCCCACTCCGGGGTGTACTTCTCCAGCGACTCCAGGTACTCGTTGAAGCCCTCGGTCCGCTCGGCGATGAACTCGGGATCGTACAGCTCTTCCTTGACGATGACGTGGGCCATCGCCTGGAAGACGGCCACGTCCGTGCCCGGCTTCTGGCGCAGCCACATCGTCGCGAAGTCGGTCATCTCCACCCGGCGCGGGTCGATGACGATGAGCTTGGCCCCGTTCTTGCGAACGGCGCGCTTCAGGAAGTTGGAGATGACCGGGTGAGTTTCGGTCGTGTTGGAGCCGGTGACGATGAAGGCTTCCAGGTTCTCCATCTCGGCGATGGAATTGGACATAGCGCTGGAGCCGATCGAGAGTTGCAGGCCGGTGACGGAACCGGCGTGGCACAGCCGGGCGCAGTGGTCGACGTTATTGGTGCCCAACAGGGCGCGCATGATCTTCTGGAAGACGTAATTGTCTTCGTTGGTCGCCTTGGCGCTGGCGTAGCTGGCGATGGCGTCGCCGCCGTAGGTCCGGGCGATGCGGACAAGTTCATCGGCCACAAAGTCGAGCGCCTCATCCCAGGTCGCCTCGCGCCACTGCGGCGGCACGCTGCGGCCGTCGGCCCGGTTGGTGCGGATGAGCGGGGCGCGCACGCGGCCGGGGTGCTTGACGTAGTCCGTCCCGAAGCGGCCTTTGACGCACAACATGCCATAGTTGGGCGCGGCGTCGAACGGCGCTTCAACGGCATAGATGAAGCCATCCTTGACCTGCAGGTGCATCTGGCAGCCCACGCCGCAATAGGGGCAGGTTGTGCGGACGATCTGGTCGGGAACCATCATTGCCTCTCTCCTATGGGTTACCGGTTGGCCAGGAACTCCTCAATTGTTAAACCGATGTCTTTGGCAATTTGCCTGAGCAGCGTCGGGGCGATATCACGCCCTGCATGAAAAGGCACCGTTGTCGCACGCCCATCTGGATGCCGGAACTGAATGTGCGAACCCCTGCGCCGAACCTCCACGAAACCGAGGACAAGGAGTATCTGGATAACCTCCCGCGGCTTCAGAACAGGTATCTTCTGGCCCATTTCATGAAACAGCGATGATCTGGGTGCCGACAAACTCAGCCTCTAGTGACGGCGCGCCATCTTCCAGCAACATCTCGATCACTTCTCGCAGATTCACCGCCAATTCATCCAGCGTCTCGCCTTGCGAGTGGGCGCCGGGAAAGTTTGGTACATAGCCCACGTAGTAGCCCGTATCGATATCCCGCTCGATCACCGCCACGTATGAAGTCATAACCATCCTCGATCATCACCGAAGCACTTCGGTTTCTATCAATTATATCTGCGAAACGCGGCGTTGGGTCCGGTGCTGCTCCGCGTTCATCCGTGTCATCCGCGTCATCCGCGTCCGATTCCCCCCTCTCCACCCGCCGCCTTCTTCCGCCCGTCGCGGCGAGCCTATGGGTTGTTCGTCCCCAGCACGTCGCTCACCACCAGCGCCACGTCGGCGAATGCCAACGGCGACAGCGTTTCGCCGGGTTCATAGCGCGTAACGGCCCGGTAGCCGGCCGGCCGCGGCTCCCGGTAGACCTCGATAACGTTCGCCTGGAGGTTGACGATCCAGTAGTCAGCGATGCCCGCGGCCGCATAGAGGACGCCCTTAGCCCTCCGGTCGTAGGCAATCGAGAAATCAGCCACTTCGATCACCAAGAACAATTGTGTAGGCCCTGCCACGACCCTGTCTTCTTCATAACGGGCAAGATCCCACAAGGCAATGTCGGGCTGGGGGAGTGTATGGTCATCGAGCTGGATAGGGTTCTGCACGCTGACGATCGCTCGCCCAACCAAAGGCGGGGCCAGCAACATGGTCAACCGGTTCACGCACAGCGCATGCGGCACGTTGATCGGACTCATCTCGATGATCTCCCCCCGGATCAATTCCACCCGCTCATCTTCGCCGAATAGCCCAACCTCGTTCAGCCGCATGAACTCGGCTACGGTGAAGCTGCGGCGTCGCCGTTCGACTTCTACTCCCTGTGTGACAGGTTCAGCGATCATATGCCCTCGTTCGCCGCGCGGCCGCCCGGCCTCGCGATCATGGGGATAGTATACAACACACGTCCAGCGTCATTCGCCGACCAGCGCCTTCTTCTTCCCGCCGCGGCGCGTCCGCTTGAAGATCTCGTCCGGGTCGTAGCCCTGCTCCAGCAGCGCCTGGCGCTTCGGCTTCAGGGCGTTGGTCGGGCAGACGCCGACACACTGGCCGCAGAAGACGCAGGTCGTGTCGGTCATGCCGTCGCCCATGAACGTGCCGATGGCGGTGTGGAAGCCGCGGCCGTCGAAGTTCAGCGCGAAGGTATACTGCGCGTCCTCGGCGCAGACCTGCACGCAGCGCCAGCAGTTGATGCACTTGCTGTAGTCGCGGATGTAGAACGGGTTGTCGTCGTGGACCGGATGCTCGCGCCGCTCCATGCCTGCAAAGCGCTCGGTGTCGGCGTCGTATGCCAGCAACAGGTCTTGCAGGTGCGGCGCTTCGTCGAGATCGACGGCCGACGCCAGCAATTCCAGGATCGTCCGCCGGCCGCGCCGGACGGCGTCGGTCTGGGTGTTGACGACCATCCCCTCAGACACCGGCGTGACGCAGGCGGCCGCCTGCAGCCGTCGGCCGGCATCGACCGAGCAGACGCGGCACAGGCCGTTGGGGGTCAGGTGCGGGTGGTAGCAAACGACCGGGATCTCGATCCCGACCGACGCGGCCGCATCCAGGATGCTCGTCCCGGCCGGCACGGTCACCGACTGCCCATCAATCGTACACGTCACCATATCGGACATAGCCATGTTGGACATGGGTCACTCCTCCGGACTCAAACTGCAAACCACCGGCGACGGGGAAAAGGCCACCCGTCGCAGACTGAGCGCCGGCCCTAGCCGTCTGCGGCCTATCGTCCGCTGCCGGCCGTCATCACTCTCTCCGGATGCGTATACACCCGCATCCGGTCCTGTCGTAAATAGGCGACGACCGTCATGTTCCACGCCTCGGCCAGCGACACGGACAGGCTGGTCGGCGAGGTGCGCGAGCAGATGATCGGCACTTCCATGCGCCGGGCCTTGTTGATCATCTCGCTGCTGATCCGGCCGCTGCTCAGCAGGATGCGGTCCTTCGTCGGAATCCCCGCCATCAGCGCCGCGCCGGCCAGCCGGTCGAGGCAGTTGTGGCGGCCGATGTCTTCCACCTGCAGCAGGACGCGCTCGCCCTCGGCCAGCACAGCCGTGTGGATGCCGCGCGCCTCCTGGTACAGGATCGCCCCGCTGTGCAACCGGCGCATCAGGGCCGCCAGCTGCGCCGGCGTCGCCGTCAGCCCGCTCGCCAGCGGCGGGTGCACGGCCGACAGGTCGTCGAATGTCACCCCGCCGCCACAGCCGGCGGTGATGATGGCCCGCTTCGGCGCCTCGAAGCGCAAGTCGCGCAGCCAGACGTCGGCGCAGGTGCCGCTCCGGGCGACCCGCACGTGATGGACATCGTCCAAACGCTCGATGATCCGCTCGTTGTAAAGGAACCCCAGCGCCATCTGCTCCAGGTCGCGCGGCGTGCACATGAACGTCGCCAGTTCCTCGCCGTTGACCGAGATGCAGGCCAGCCCTTCCTCAACCACGCTGCCGTCGATCGCCTGCGGCTCGCCGCCGTTCAGGCTGATGTAGCGGGCCGCCTGCAGGCCGGTCAGATGTGTGTCTTCCGGGTCCATTCCTCTGTCAAAGGACTGCGAACGACGGGCCGCACGGACCCCGGGCCTCTCGCGTATCGCCCCTGGCCCACGCGTCGTTCGTTCGTCGTCAACGATCAGTTGTGCGATCCGATGACCGCGGTCGCGGCCGGCAGGCGCCCGTTGCCGCCGCCGGGCGCGGCCAGTTCCGGCCAGAGGTCGAGGGCGCTGACAACCGCCGAGGCGGCCGTCTGACCCAGGCCGCAGAGCGACGTCTGGGTCATGGTGAAGCCAACGTCGAGCAGCGCCTTCCGGTCGCCGGGCAGCGCGCCGCCCAGGGCGATGCGCTCCAGGATCTCCATCTGGCGCATGGTGCCCAGCTGGCACGGGTAGCACTTGCCGCAGCTCTCATGCGCGAAGAAACGGCTGAGCATGTACAGCACGTCGCGCAGGTCGACGGTTTCATCGAAGACCATGATCACGCCGGAACCCAGCGGGAAGCTCTTGGCTTTGGCGTCCTCGTAGGTCAGGGGTGTGTCCAGCCGGTCCGGGCCGATGAAGACGCCCGCCGCGCCGCCGAGCAGGACGGCCTTGATCTCGTTGCCGATCGGCCCGCCCGCCATCTGGATCAGCTGGCGAACGGTCAGGCCGAACGGCACCTCGTAGACGCCCGGGCGCAGGACGCGGCCGCTGAGGCAGAACCACTTCGTGCCGGGAGAGCCGGGCGTGCCCAACTTGTGCCACTGCTCGACGCCGAGGGTCACGACGGCCAGCGTAGCGACGAGCGTCTCGACGTTGTTGATGACGGTCGGCTGCTGGAAGAGGCCGTGGGTCGTCGGGAAAGGCGGCTTGATGCGCGGGAAACCCCGCTTGCCCTCGATGGCCTCAAAGAGCGCCGTCTCCTCGCCACAGATGTAGGCCCCCGCTCCGAGCCGCATCTCAATATCGAAGTTGAACCCGGCATGGCCGAGGATGTTGCTGCCCAGGAAGCCGGCCTCGCGCGCCTTCTCGACGGCTTCGCTGAGCCGCTTGAAGGAGCGCGGGTACTCGCCCCGGACGAAGATCCAGCCGTTCTCCGCCCCAACGGCGTAGGCGGCCAGGGTCATGGCCTCGATCAGGCTGAAGGGGTCCTGCTCCATCAGGGCGCGGTCCTTGAAGGTTCCCGGCTCGCTCTCGTCAGCATTGGCGATGATGTGTTTTTGCGAGGCGGGCGCGGGCACGGCGCGGGTCATCTCCCACTTCAGGCCGACCGGGAACATCGCCCCGCCGCGGCCGAGCACATCGCTGGCCTTCAACAGGGTGATGACGGCCTCCGGCTCCAGCGTCAGCGCCTTCCGCAAGCCCTTATAGCCGCCGCGGGCCAGAAACTGGCCCAGGTCGGTCGGCTCGATCTTGCCGGCCCGGCCGAGCTTGATCAGCGGGCCGCCGTAGATCTTCGGCTCCGGCTCCGGGTACGTCCCGGCCAGGAACGCGTCCACGTCGTCGGGCGTCAGGTCGCCGGCCGGCTTGTCGCCGTTCAGCGCGTTCGGCGCGTGCTCGCACATGCCGAGGCAGGGGACGCACTCATAGGTGATGCTGCCGTCGGCGCTGGTTTCACCCGGCTTCAGCCCGAGGCGATCCTCGATGGCCTTGCGAACGGCCGGGCTGCCGGCCATGTGGCAGGCCGGGTCGAAGCAGACACGGATGACCCGTTTTGCCGTCGGCTCGCTGTAGAACATCGAGTAGAACTCGACAACACCGTGGACATCCGCCAGGGGGACGCGCAGGGTGTGGCCGACCGCTTCCAGCACTTCGCGCGGCAGCCAGCCGTAGAGTGCCTGAGACTCGTGCAACATGGGCAGCAGCGCGTCGCGGCCGCGGCCGTCGTACTTCTGAAGGATTGGGGTCAGGCGTTGGAGATCGATTGTGGGAGCTTGCAGCATGGACGCACCTCCGCGGTGGGCGACGGATGAACAGCGGGTAGGCGCGAGACTGCCAGCAAGCGTCTTGGGTAGCTCCTGTCCAGAGAGCGACGATTCTGCCTGCCCGCCAGAGACATTGCTACGACCAATCACTCCCAAACAGGGGAGTGAAGCCCATTGTAGCCCAGCAGGGGGCGATCTCAAAACGTTGTCACGAACCACCGGGCTGTTTCGGCAGCCGGCCGGACCGCGGTGACTTTGCCTCCATGCAGCAGCGGCCATGCGACGGCCGCGATCACGGATGCCTCAGCGACAGGCTTCTGCTGCCGCTGCATCGCCGCCACCGGATCGCTGGCCGGGCCGCCGAAGCGGCGTGAGGCGGCTGGCCGGCGAGCGCGGCCCCTAACGGTCCAGCTGCGCCACGGCCTGCCGGTAGAAGGGGTCCTGCGCCGCAAGGGTCAGGGCAGCGCGCGCGTTCTCGTGCCGGCCGAGGAGGCGATAGAGCAGGCCGAGGACGAAAAAGACGGCCGGGATGCGCAGCCCGGCGGCGATCGCCTGCTCATAGCCGGACACCGCCAGACCCGCCCGGCCGCGCCCCTCGTGCAGCAGCGCCTGGCCCAGCGGCACATTGCGCGCCAGGTTGGCCGGGTCGTGGGCGTCGCGCCCTGTGGTGCCGGCCCGGAAGGTGGCGGTCAGTTGCCACTGCGCCAGATCGTTGGCGGCGGCGACCAGGTCGCCCGACTGGACATCGGCCGCCGCCGCGCTCCCTTCCGGCCCGCGACGGGCGACCACGCGCCAGGCCTGATCGGTCGCCTGCTGGGCCCTGGGGTCGTCGGGCGACATGGCCAGCGCCATCGTGCAGATGTGGAGCGCCGTCATGTGACGGTTCTGAGACTGCAGGGCCGCAGCCAGGTCGAGGTAGTACCCCACGGCCTGTTCTTTGTCGCCGCGCCGCAGGTAGTAGCGGGCCAGACGTTCCTGGACCCCCGGCGCTTCCGGCTCCAGCCGGCCGGCCTCACGCCACTGGGTCAGGGCGTCCTCATCTTGCCCCAGGTGCCAGTATGTGTCACCCGCCAGCAGCCGGGCCTGCGCCGACTCGGTCGTGTCGCCGGCCGCCTCTCGCAGTTCGGCGATCTTGACCAGGTAAAGCGGTTCGGACGTGTCAAGCCTGGCCGCCTTCTCATAGTGGCTGCGCGCGCGCTTCAACTGGCCGAGGCCGCGATAGGCGTCGCCCATGCCGCCATAGACGCGCGCGTCACCCGGCACGCGTTCCTTGGCGGAACGGAAGCAGGCGAGCGCGTGCTCCCACTTCCCCTGGCGGATGGCCTCCAGGCCAACCTCAAGGGTGAGTTCGTTGCGTGTGCTGGCAGTGCTCATGGCGCGCCCCCCGATCCTCCGTCAGCGCAGGCCATCCCCGGCGATCTCGCGTTCGAGTTCAGCGAGGAAGTCCCGCATCATGGCCGTGCGCCGCTCGGCTTCACGCCGGCCCGCGGCCGTTTGCATCGTCCCGGCCAGCGTGAACAGCTTGGTGAAGAAATGGTCGACTGAGTTGTGGCCGTCGTCCGGCACGCGCGTGCGCGGGATAGGCTCGACCTCATTATAGAGCGCGCGGCCGAGCGCCCCACCGACGACGAACGTCCGGGCGATGCCGATCGCGCCCAACGCGTCGAGGCGGTCGGCGTCCTGCACGACCCGCGCCTCCAGCGTCCGGGGCGGGATTCCGGCCGAGAAACTGTGGGCCTCAATGGCATGGCGGATGGCGGGAATATTGCCGGCCGGATAGCCCCCGGCCGTCAGGAAATCGGCCGCAGCGCCGGCCGCCAGTTGCGACGCCTTCGAACGATCCGGCGAGTCTTTCGGCACGCTGACGCAGTCATGGAGCCAGGCAGCCGGCAGCACCACATCCAGATCGGCCCCTTCGGTCGCCGCCAGCAGGCGGGCGTTGGCGACGACGCGCCGCACGTGGGCCGAATCGTGGGCGGCATCCCCCGTCGCGCCGATGAACTGCGCGAAACGTCGCTCCCAATCACCATCCATTTAGAGTGTCGTCCGTGCTTTTTTCTGGCTGACGGCGTGGGCCAGAAAATCGGCCGCGAAACGCTCATTGTACTCGGCCAGCAGCGCCTCGATCCGCGCCGGGTCGGGTGAAGCCAGCAGCAGCCCGGCATGGCGCTCGCGCGGGACGCGCCAGACGACCTCCGGGTCGTTGTAGGCCGACAGGTCCGGGTGCTCCTCGCGGGCCAGGCAGATGATCAGCGCGGCGTAATCTTGTCGCACGGGCGGAAGCTGATAGGCCTCGCCGCGAACGCTGGCCAGCTCGATCCGCGCCGCTTCCTGCCACAGGTTGACGCCCGTGGCCGCCTCCACCATGCGGTCGATGTGGGCCCCGCCGACACGGGCGGCCGTCTCCAGGAAGTAGAGCGTGCCGTCCGCTTCGGCCCGGATGAACTCGGTGTGGCTCACGCCCCGCGGCAGGCGGAAGGCCTTGAACAGGTCGCCGGCCAGGGCCAGGGCCGAGCGCGAGGCGTCCGAGTCGCGCGGCAGCAGGCGGGTGTTGAAGATGCCGCCGCCCTGCATGAGCGACAGCGGCGGCGCGCCATACTGGCTGGCCACGCCAAAGACGATCTCGCCCTCCCAGACCAGGGCATCGACATGCATGATCTCGCCCGGGACGAACTGCTCCAGCAGGTAGTACGACTGCTGGTCGCCCAGTTCGTCCAGCGCCCGCCAGACCTGTTCGCTGTCGTGGAGCTTGCGGATGCCGATCGCCCCGGCCTCAAAGCGCGGCTTCAGCACCCACGGCGGCGGGACACGGGCCATGAAGTCGCGCAGGGCATCGTAGTTGAAGAGCGAGGTGAAAGCGGGCACGGGGATGCCGGCGGCCGCGGCCTGGCTGCGCATGGCCAGCTTGTCGCGAAAGTAGCGCGCCACCGTCTCGCCCAGCCCGGGCAAGCGCAGGTGCTCGCGCAGGGAAGCGGCCGTGGCCACGTCGTAGTCGTCCAGGGCGACGATGCGGTCGATGTCGTTCGAGCGGGCCAGGTAGCTGACCGCGTGGGTGATGTTCGGCTGGGTGTGCAGGTCGGGCATGCTGAAGTGCTGGGCGATGCTGCTCCACGGCCAGTCGCGGTCGGCAAACTTCTCGGCCGTGATGAGCACGACCCGGCAGCCCTGGCGCGCGCACTCCTCTATGAAGGGCAGGCCCTTGTACTCGCTCGCCAGACAGAGGATGGTGATCGGCCGATCGTCGGACATGGTGCGCACTCCGGAGAGAGAATTGGCGGTATTGTAGCAGGAAGGGAGAAGAATGGTACGCGGACGCGGTGGACGAGGACCGATTCAACCCGGAGCCGCCAACCGGTGCAGGTAGGCGCGCCCCTGCTTGCCCGCTGTCTCAAGCAGGCCCATGCGTCGCAGGGTGTAGGTCATCTTCTCGGCCACGGCCGCGTTGCGGCCCAGCGCGGTCGCCAGCTGCCGGTTGGTGAACGCTTCCGGCAGGCCGGGCGGCAGAAGGGCCAGGTAGTCGGCCGGCGTCGCCAGCGTGGCGGCCGAGACAACGCCGATCAGCCGCCGGTCGGCCCGGCTCCAGCCCTGCCGCCGCCAGCTGCCGCGGCCGTCATCGACCCAGACCTCTTCTTCGCGAATCAGTAACACATCGAGGGTCAGGTTCGGGTGGGCGGCCAGGTCGGCCACGCGGACCAGCTCGGTGAAGATGTCGTGGACGGTGGCCCGCCTCGGCGACTTACGCCGGCCGAGCGGCCGGCCCGACGCGTCCTGGCGGATGATCCAGCGCTCGGCCGGCAGCGGGTGGACGAGACGGATGCGGCGGCCGTCGTCGAGCAGCCGGCGCAGCTTCGGCCGCAGCGCGTACAGGTGGCGGGTCTGGATCTCGATCAACAGGTCGTCGCGGACAATGTCGATGACATAGCGGCCGAGGGGGACTTCCAGGCGATCGCCGGGCTGCCGCAGATAGTCTTTGAGCGCGGCGTGGAGCGAGCGCTCAGATAGTTGGCCGATGGCATTTTGCGGCATGAAGCATTGTTACGCGACCGCAGAGTTCCTACCGGTATTCTCGTCGCGGCCCTACGAATCGCGGCGCTCACCGATGCGAGCGGCCCCCTCCATAGGCTACCCGGGGCGAAAGCGCGTTGTCGATCAGGAACTTCATGTCGCCGCGAGAAGGGGCAGCGTGCGCTCGCGAACTGCCTCGGCCGCGTAGCCCAATGCCTCACGGATATCGTCCGGCTCGAGGTCGGGATAGGCCTCCAGGATTTCGGTATCCGTCATGCCATCAGCAACCATGTCAACGACAGTTGCTACCGGGATACGCATGCTTCGAATGCAGGGGGTACCGCCCATCTGCTTCGGATTGATAGTTATCCGTTCAAACCCCATTGCACCCTCGTTTCACCCGCGACATTTTTCAAGTATACCACCGGTTACCGGTTTTTTAGCCCAGGAAGACCGACTCACAGCTGCCCCGTCGTCGGGTCCCACTCCGCCAGCAGCATCCGGTAAGCCGGATCGTCATAGCGGCTAAGGCTGAACGCGGGGGCATAATCCGGCAGGCGGCCGCCGGTGACGTGGGCGGCCAGCAGGTCGGCCCCCGCCTGCGAAGCCATGATCCCGAAGCCGGAGAGCGCGCCGAAGAGGTATGCCCCTTCAACCGGAAGGGGCCCGATGAGGGGCCGGTTCTCCTGTGTCTTGCAGTAGTAGCCGCCGTCGACATAGGGCCGGCCCATGTTGCCGAAGTACGCCTCCAGCCCGGGGATCATCCGCGCCAGCCCGCGCAGGACGACCTCGGGATACTCCGGTTCGAAACGTGCCGGCCAGACGGCCTCTTGCTGCTTGATGTCATAGGTCCACAGCAGCAGCAACGTCTGCGCGCCGGCGCCGCCTTCCGGCCGGAAGTGGACGCCGGCCGGGAAAGGTTCGGTCAGCCAGCGCGTCTCCTCGGCCGCGGCCAGTTCCTCGCGTTCCTCGTCGCTCCAGGGCAGCGTCAGCGGGTCGCTCCAGACCATCAGCGGCGCGTCGCGCGGCACAATGCTCAGCGGGTCATTGATGGCGACCTTGCCGTGCAGTTCGTTGAACACCGGAAGTTCGACGCCGAGCATCTGCCCGACGCGGCCGACCAGCGGGCCGGCGGCGTTGATGAAGACGCGCGTCTCAACGACCTGCGGCCGGCCGTCGATCTCCAGCGTGACGGCGCGCACGCGGCCGCCGGATGTGTCGACGGCGCGCACGCGGCCGTTGATCAGGCGGACGCCGCGCGCCTGGGCCTCGCCCAGCAGCCACATGCCCAGTTGCTGGGCGCTCAGCCAGCCGCAGCGGCGAGGGTGGAGGGCGGCGATGGCGTCCGGGGTGATGAACGGGTAGCGCTGCCGGATGAGCGCCGGGTCGAGCAACAGGTCGGCCCCGTCGAGGCCGGGGGCGTAACCTTCTGCGACATGCGCCGGAAACGGCGGGTCGTCGGGGCGGCCGCGGTGGACCCGCAACGCGCCCGCGCCGAGGGCGGCGCTCTCCGCGCCAGATTGCTCATAGACGCGGGCCTTGGCCGGATCGGCTGTCAGGAAGACGTAGCCGCGCCGGTTGAGGTGGAAGTAGTTGCCGCTGGCCTCTGCCAGTTCCTCCAACAGGTCGATGCTGCGGTTCATGTAGCGGACCATCGCGTCGCCGGGGCCGGGCCACCAGTTGCGGTAGGCCTCGGTCGATTTGTCGCTGGTCAGCGTCAGGGGCGAGCGATCGTCCACGATCAGGACGTCGGTAACGCCGGAGCGGGCGGCGAGATGATAGGCGGCGGAGATGCCGGCGATACCGGCGCCACAGATGACGATGTCGGCCGTTTGGGTCATGGATGTGTTTTAGCGCAAAGACACAGGGACGCAAAGGAACCATTCGCCTGGCGCAGCACGGACGCGGTAGCGGATTGCAGCCCGAGTGACTACAATAACCAAAATAGCGAATGAGGATTGGCTGGCATGGACGAACACTTCCCAGCAAGCCGCCTGCGCCTCAGATATAGAGGGGTGACTCCATTGGAACGCCGACTGATTATTGTCTTCCTGGCGGCCGTCGCCGCCATGCTCAGCGCCTGTGGCGCGGCCCAGGACCAACCCGAGGAGCTGCGCACCATCCGCCTGCCGATGGGCTACATCGCCGACCCGCAATATGCCCCGCTCTACGTCGCCGTTGACAGGGGCTACTTCGCCGAAGAAGGTCTGGCGGTGGAGTTCGACTACAGTTTTGAGACCGACGGCATCGCCCTGGTCGGCGCGGGCGAGCTGCCCTTCGCCCTCGTCGGCGGCGAGCAAGTCCTCCTGGCCCGGGCCGAAGGGCTGCCGGTCGTCTACGTCATGCAGTGGTTCCAGCAGTACCCGATAGCCGTCGTCAGCAAGGCGGCCGCCGGGATCGAGACGCCGGCCGACCTGCGCGATCGGGTCGTCGGCCTGCCCGGCTTCTTCGGGGCCAGCTACATCGGCCTCGTCGGGCTGTTGTCGGCCAACGGCATGACGCTCGACGATATCAACGCGGCCGAGATCGGCTTCAACCAGGTCGAGTCGCTCCTGGCTGACCAGTCCGAGGCAGTCGTCGTCTACAGCAACAACGAACCCGTCCGGCTGGTCGAACAGGGCGAGGCGATCAACTCGATCGCCGTCGCCGACTACATCGACCTCGTCGCCAACGGCGTCCTGACCAACGAGGAGACGATCGCCAATGAGCCGGAGTTGGTCCGCGGTTTCGTCCGCGCCTTCCTGCGCGGGGTGGAAGACACCATTGCCGACCCGGATGCGGCGTATGAGATCAGCAAGAAGTTCGTTGAGGGGCTGGACGACAGCCGGAAGGGCGTGCTGAACGCCTCCATCGAACTGTGGGAGGCCGACGCGCCCGGCGCGACGGACCCGGCGGCCTGGGCGCGCACCCAGGACCTGCTGCTGGAGATGGGCCTGCTCAGCAGCCCGCTGGAGGACCTCGAAGCGGCCTACACCAACGACTTCGTCGAAGCCGTCCGGCCCTGAGGTCATGGGCGCTGATTTTCTCGTCCTGCGCGACGTCGGCCTGGCCTTCGCCGACAACGGCGAGCAGGTGCTGGCAGATGTCTCGCTGTCCATCCGGGCCGGGGCGTTCGCGGCCCTGGTCGGCACCTCGGGCGTCGGCAAGTCGACCCTGTTGCGGGTGATCGGCGGGCTACTGCGGCCGACCGAGGGGGAGATCCTGCTGGAAGGCGCGCCGCCTTTCCAGGCCGGCGCGCCGGTCGGTGTCGTCTTCCAGCGCGACAATCTGATGCCCTGGCGGACGGTGGCCGACAACGTCAGGCTGCCCCTGGAACTGGCCGGCGCGGGAGACACAACGGCCGAGGTCGAAGCGATGCTGGCCCTGGTCGGGCTGACCGGCTACGGCGGCGCCTATCCGGCCCAGTTGTCCGGCGGCATGGCGCAGCGCGTGGCCATCGCCCGGGCGCTCATCCACCGCCCCGCGCTCCTGCTGCTGGACGAACCCTTCGGCGCGCTCGACGCGATGACCCGCGAGCGGATGGCCCAGGAACTGCTGCGCATCTGGCAGGCGATGCCGGTCACGGTGCTGATGGTCACCCACAGCATCAGCGAAGCGGTGCTGCTGGCCGACGAAGTGCTGGTGCTGAACGGCCGCCCGGCCACGATCACCGACCGGTTCGACATCGACCTACCCCGGCCGCGGTCGATCGAAGCCGAATCGTCGGCCGCGTTTCAGGCGTATATGGCGGCCGTCCGGGAAGCGATCAAGTCCTAGGCCGTCCCCGGCTCCTTCGTTCCCGGCTCCGATTGCACGACTTTGGTTCGCCCAATCCGTAGAGGACCATGTAACCGCCGGCGCCCTGGCCGGCGCATGGTCAAAACAGCGAACAGGAGCATCGTGTAATGAAAGAGCGCATGCGCGGACAACTGTCATCCCTGCGCCGGATCGGCCGCCTCATGGTCCCGGGCGCCCTGGCCGCGGTCCTGGCCGCCTGCGGCACGGCGGCCGCTCCGCCCACATCCGACGCGCCGCCAGCAGCCATCAGGGTCGCGTCGGGGCCGGCGGCGATCATGGAGCCGCTCCTCAAGGACATCGCAACCCTGCTGCCGGGCGAGCAAGCCGGGGTGGCCGTGGGCGTGATCGATGGCGACCAGGTGAGTACCGGCTTCGCCGGCAACGCCGCCTTCGACGAACAGACGCTGTTCGAGTTCGGCTCGATCACCAAGGTCTTCACGGCAAACATCCTCCTCCAACTCGCCGATGAGGGCCTCCTGAACCTGGAGGACAGCGTCAACCGGCATTTGCCACCCGAATACCGGGACCCCAAGTGGGATGCGGTGACCCTGGGCCAGCTGTCGACCCACACCGGCGGCGTCCCGCGGCTGCCGGCGAACATGAACTTGATCGCGATGATGTTCACCGGCCAGGGCGACGACCCCTACGCCTCATTCGACGAAGCCAAGCTGTTTGAAGGCGCGCGTCGGACGCGGCTCGACCCGCCCGGTGAAAGCTGGGAGTACTCGAACTTCGGCTATGCCCTGCTCGGAGCCATCGAGAGCCGGGTGACGGGACTTCCCTACGCCGAGTTGGTCCGGCAGCGCCTGTTCGAGCCGCTGGGAATGGACGGGGCAACACTCGCCGGCTGGAGCGCCGACAACATTGCCCCACCGCTGGCGGCCGACGGCTCGCCCGGCACACACTGGACCATGAACGCCTTCAGCAGCGCGGGAGGCATCCGGGGCAGCCTGACCGACGGGCTGGCGTTTCTTCGCGCCTCGATGGCGGCCTGCGGGGAAGGTGACCCGGTGTCCCGGGCGAATTGCCGGGCGCAGCAGCCGGCCGGCGTCAGCCTGGGTAACGGGAGCGAGATGGGCGCCGGCTGGATCCGGACGCCGGGACCGGACAGTACGGCCGTCTGGCACAACGGTGGGACGGGCGGCTACCAGTCCTTCGTGGGGTTCGACCCGGACAGGCAGCGCGGCATCATCCTCCTCAGCAACGTGTCGGATTTCAGCGAGCTGGACCGGATCGGCCTCGACTTCCTGACGGCCGGAGAATGAGGGCGCCGGCGCGCCCGCGAACCGGCCCGCTAGAAACGTTCAGGGGCGCCCTTTCGGACGCCCCTGAACATCAGCACGCTACGCCTTTGCCGGCGGCGGTGGCGTCTCCCGCCGGGCGGCCCGCCGGCGGCGGAACAGGTACACGGCCAGCGCCACCGGGATGGCGATCAGCAGGACGATGGGCAGCAGGAAGACGACGGCCCAGATGCCGAGGGACGCCAGCGCCTGCAACGCCCGGATGAGGGCTTCGACCGCGTTCTTGAGGACGCCCTGCGGCTCCCACCCGCCTACGGTGATCGGCTGCGACAGCTCGTCGGGCGTCAGGTTGATCGTCACGGCCGAGAAAGCGGCCGATTCGCTCAGGTATTTCATCCGGCCGCGGATGACCTCGATCTCGCCTTCCAGCCGGCTCAACTCGGCGTTGACGGCCAGGGCTTCTTCCGTCGTCCGGGCTTCGTCCAGGAAGCCGCGGACGCGATCGGCTGTGGCCTCCAGGTTGCCCAGCCGCGACTCCAGGTCGACGTACTCCTCGGTCACGTCCTGCCCGGAAGTGGACAGGCTGGTCACTTCAACGGCCAGGGCGCTGACCGCGTCGAGGAAAGCCTGGAACCCTTCGGCCGGTATGCGGACGGTCAGGTAACCACTCTTCGCCGTCTCGCTGGCCTGGTAGACGTTGCTGCTGACGACCCAGCCGCCCGCCCCCTCGGCCATGCCGGCGATCTGGGTCATGGCCGCTTCGGTGTCGGTGACGACGATGGCCATGTCGCCGGTACGGATGATCAGCCGATCCTGGGCAGGCTCCAGGTTTGCCGTCTCGCTGACGGCGAACGCAGCCTCCTCGGCTGCCATCTCCATGCCCGGGGCGGGCGCGACGGCCGCGAAGCCGCCGTCGGCCTCGCCGTAATACTCCGGCATCCCGGCGGCGTCGGATACGGCCTGATCCTGGCGGCTCAACTGGCCACCACAGGCGACCAGCCCGAGGGCCAAGACGAATAGTAAGATAACGGGCACTCCACGGCGGTTCATGATGCTTCTCCTCAACCTGCGCTCTGTTTGCTTCTTCATCAGGGCGTTCTGCCTATCAGACGCTCCAGTGTGTCCGGGGGTTCCAGCGTCCGGCGACGGATTGAGTCGGGAATGACAGGCTGGGACTCATCCCGCAGGGCGGCCGCCGGTCTCCGCGCATCGCTTCACATGCCGTCGGCCAGGCGGCGGATGAGCCGGTTCGGAAAGCGCAGGTCGCGCATGCGTTCCTGCACCGCCGGAATGTCATACGGCACCCGGACGTATTCCCAGGTCGCGGCCTCTGTGTCCAGCAGGGCATAGGCTGCGCGCGGGTCGCCGTCGCGCGGCTGGCCGACGCTGCCCGGGTTGAGGATGAGCCGCTGCGGCCCCAGGTCGATCACCTCGCCGGCCGGGGCCACATAGCCGCTGATCTCCTCGGCCGCCTCATCGAGGGCGTAGACCAGCGGCAGGTGCGAGTGGCCGACGAAGCAATAGGGCGTGCTGAGGTGGGCGAAGTTGTCGAGCGCCGTGTCGAGGTCAAGGATGTATTCCCAGACCGGGTGGCGCGGGCTGGCGTGGGCCAGGGTGAACGGCCCTTCGACGCGCATGGGCGGTTGCGCCTCCAGGAACCCCAGCGCCTCAGCGCTCAGGCACTCTCTCGTCCAGTCGACCACCTTCCGCGCGTCGGGGTTGAACTCGGTCATGTCGAGCTTGCCCAGGACGGCCCAGTCGTGGTTGCCGCTCAGGCACAGGGCGTCCATCTCGCGCAGCCGGGCCACGCACGCCTCCGGGTCCGGGCCATAGCCGACCAGGTCGCCGAGGAACCAGGCGGCCTCCCACCGGCCATCGGCGCTGGCCAGGACAGCCTCCAGGGCGGTGAGGTTGGCGTGGATGTCGGACAGGACGAGGATTCGCATGGCGAGGGTGAGCGGCTGAGAACTCGGGTCTATGCCATCTCCTCCATATCCGCTATAATACCTCACTTGACATAGGTCAAACATGACAATCCTGGATGACCGCACCTTTGACTTCACCAGCAGTAGCGCCGCCCAGACCGAACGGCTGGGCGTCCGCCTGGGCGAGTTGCTGAAGCCTCGCGACGTCGTCTGCCTCTCGGGCGAGCTGGGCGCGGGCAAGACCCTGCTGGCCCGCGGCGTCGGCCGCGGCTGGGGAGCGGGCGCCCGCGTCACCAGCCCAACCTTCGTCCTGGTCAACGAATATCCCCGCCTGCGCGACGGCTGCATCCTGTACCACATCGACTGCTACCGGCTGGAGACCGGGCCACAGATCGCAACCGTTGGCTTTGAGGACATCTTCGAAAGCGACGGCGCTATCCTGATCGAATGGCCGGAACGGATCGAGCGGCTTCTGCCCACTGACCGGCTGTGGGTGGCCATGGTCTACGACACGCCGACGCGGCGACGGATGCGCTTCTCGGCCGAAGGCCCGCGGGCGACAGAACTGCTGACCGACTTCAAGAAGAGCGCCTTTGGCGTCGGATGACCTATGATCCTCGCAATTGACACCGCAACAGACTGGATCGGCCTGGCCATCCATGACGGCGCGTCCGTCATCGCCGAAGCGGGCTGGCGAAACCGCAGGACGCAGACGATCGAGCTGGCCCCCGCGATCGCCCAGCTCTGGGCCCGCGCCGGCATCAACCCGGCCGACCTGGAGGCCATCGCCGTCGCCATCGGCCCGGGCTCATACACCGGCCTGCGGGTCGGCCTGTCGGTCGCCAAGGGCATCGCCCTGGGCCACAAGCTGCCGCTCGTCGGCGTCGGCACGCTCGACATCGTCGCCGCCGGTACCGGCCGCCTGGATGAAGACTTGGTCGTCGTCGTCGAAGCGGGCCGGACGCGCCTCTGGGCCGCGACCTATCACTGGACCGAGAAGCGCGGCTGGCTGGCCGCGGCCGCCCCCCGGCAGACGACCTGGGAAGCGCTGCTGGAAAGCCTCGAGCGGCCGACGGTCATCACCGGCGAAGTGTCCGCCGACGCGGCCAGGCTCGTGCGGCGCGCCGGCAAGGGGGCCAGGGTCGCCTCGCCGGCAGCGGCCGAACGCCGGGCGGCGGTGCTGGCCGAGATCGGCTTCCAGCGCTGGAAGAGCCGCGACGTGGTCGACGCCAGGCAACTCGCTCCGCTCTACCTGCGCGAACCGGCGTAGTCAGGGCGGCGGCCGGCCGCCGCGCGACCCCGCAACGGGCATTCCCCGATGTTGAATCCGCCTCCTCCGCTCCGGCTGCGGCCGATGACGCCCGATGACATCCCGGCCGTCATGGTTGTCGACCGGGCCTCGTTCCCGACCCCGGCGAAAGAACAGCTCTTCATCAACGAACTGACGGGCAATACGCTGGCCCATTACCATGTGCTGACGCTCGCCGCGGCCGATGGCGGCGAACGGGTCGCCGGCTTCAGCGGCTACTGGTTCATCGCCGACGAGATCCACATCAGCACGATCGCCGTCCACCCGGCCTATCGCGGCCGGCGCTGGGGCGAGTTGCTGCTGGCCAACCTGCTGCTCGACGCCATCGCGCTGGACCCGATCCTGGTCACGCTCGAAGTCCGCCGGAGCAACATCGCAGCCCAGCGGCTGTATGCCAAATACCGCTTCGAAATCGTCGGCGAGCGGCGGCGCTACTACCACGACACCGGGGAGGACGCGATCCTGATGACTGTCACCCTGGCCGGGCAGCCGGACTACGCGGCCTGGCTGCAGGCGCAGGCGGACATGCTCCTGGCGGCGCTGGCGAGTGAGGCATAGCCCGGTAGGTGTTGTATAACTACTGGAGACAACGTGGGAGCTGACGGACTAACTATGACAGATCGCGTGTTCATCACCGGCGGGGCCGGTTTCATCGGCTGCAACAGCGCCGACCACTTCCTGCGCCAGGGACGCGAGGTGACGATCTTCGACAACCTGTCGCGCAAGGGGACGCAGGCGAATCTGGAGTGGCTCTTCGATTCCCACGGCGGGGAGCGGCTGCGTTTTGTGCAGGGCGACATCCGCGACCACGAGGCGCTGGCCGCGGCCGTGGCCGACGCCGGGCCGGGCGTCGTGCTGCACCTGGCCGGGCAAGTGGCGGTCACCACCTCGGTCGCCAACCCGCGCGAGGACTTCGAGATCAACGCCCTCGGCACCTTCAACGCGCTTGAGGCCGTGCGCGCCCACGCGCCGACGGCCGCTTTCCTGTACGCGTCGACCAACAAGGTCTACGGCGGGATGGAGGAGGTCGGCGTGGTCGAGCGCGAGGGCGACGGCCGCCCGGCCCGGTACGCCTATGCCGATTTCCCGCGCGGCGTGCCGGAAAGCTATCCGCTTGACTTCCACTCGCCCTACGGCTGCTCCAAGGGCAGCGGCGACCAGTACACCCGCGACTACGCCCGCATCTACGGCCTGCGGACACTCGTGCTGCGCCAATCATGCATCTACGGCCAGCGCCAGTTCGGCGTCGAAGACCAGGGCTGGGTCGCCCACTTCGTCATCGCCGCCGTGCTCGGCCGGCCGATCAGCATCTACGGCAACGGCAAGCAGGTCCGCGACGTGCTCCACATTGACGATCTCATCCGGGCCTATGAGGCGGGCATCGAGCGAATCAACGAGATGAGCGGCGAAGTGCTGAACCTGGGCGGCGGGCCCGACAACACCCTGGCCATCTGGACCGAGTTCGGCCCGCTGCTGGAGGAGCTCGCCGGGCGGCCGATCCCGGTCACGTATGGGCCGTGGCGGCCCGGCGACCAGCGCGTCTTCATCGCCGACATCCGCAAGGCGGAGCAGCAGCTCGCCTGGCGGCCGGCGATCGGCCCGCGCGAAGGCATCGCTCGCCTGTACGGGTGGGTCTCGGCCAACCCCGGGTTGTTCTGAGCCATCCGTCCGCGCCGCGCGCGGAACCCTGCGCCTCGCCATGCGTATTGGGAGCATGAGCACTCCAACTCCTACTCCCGTCCATCCGGTCGTCAGGTCCATCGGGACCTGGCTGGCGTTCGTTCTGATCGGCGTGGTGACCGCCGCCATCGGCGAGTTCCAGTATTCGGTCTTGATCCGCGGGGCGTGGGGCGACTGGTACGGCTCGATGTTCTTCAACACGCTGTACCTGACCGCCGCCTACATCGTCACCCGCATCCTCTTCCGCCTGATCGACAACCGGGCAGCCGCCTACCTGGTCTGTACCGGGCTGGCCGCGACCGTCGGATTGGCGGTCGAGTGGTTTGTGATCGGCAACTCCCCCTGGGGCAACCCGGCGGCCAGCGAGATCGGCATGGCGGCCTACTGGGCCAGCTTCGTGATCGTGCCGCTGATCTTCGTCGACCCCGACCCGGCGCTGCGAGGGGTGAAACGCTTCATCCTGGCTTACGGACTGGTCTACACGACCATCGTGCTGCTGGGGCACTGGCTCATCCCAACGGCCGAATGGCGCTTCGCCTTCCACATCTGGACCGTCGTCTTCGGCTACCTGGGGCTGATCGTGGCTTGCGTGGCAAAGGTCGTGCGAGCAACGGCAAGGATTCCCGTCGTTCGACTGACGGGATGACGCGACGAGCCG
>CAYRBP010000016.1:53081-67807 GCA_964422535.1 uncultured Ardenticatenaceae bacterium
CGGCACCGCCGCGAAATCTACAAACTCCGCTGATCGTTCCTATTCGATCTCAATCCGCGTGATCGCGTCGAAGTCCAGGGAGTCGCTGCCCAGGACGGCGTGGAGCGCCAGTTGGGCGAACTGGAAAAAGCCCTGCAGGTCGCGGATGCGATCAAGGTAATAGCGCGCCAGGGCTTGCTCCTCGGGGGATAGTCCCGGTTCGGCCGACTGCAGCTTCTCGACACTCTGGCCCAGAACCTGTATCGCCAGGTTGACTTCGCGTTGTTCCCGGCTGCCGAGGACGTTGCGGATGACCTGGCCCATGTCCGACTCGGCCTTGTAGAACTTGCGCCGGTCGCCGCGGACCCAGACCTCCTTGGCCATGCCCCAGCGCTCCAGGTCGCGCATGTTCATGCTGACCGAGCCTTTGCTGATCTCCAGCGTGTCGGCCAGCTCGTCGAGAGAAAGGGGCTCCGGGCTGAGCAAGAGCGTGCCATAGAGCCGGCCCATGACGTCGCTGAAGCCGAAGAAACGGGCCAGACGGCCGAGGCCCGAGACCGTGCTATCGTTGACCGCGATCAGTGTGCTATCCATCCCACCCTTCGTTCAGAACGTATTGAAAGCAGAGGATAGCAAAGTGCGGCGCGGCCGTCAACGGTTGGGACGAAGAAAGTGAACCGGGCGCGGGCTTGCCTGGATGGGATGGATGAAGAAAATGGCCGGTTGAACGGCCCGCTTGCGGCTCAGTCGGCGCAAGAGTATAGTTGCTCTATGACGATGATCGAGATTCCGACAGACGTTCTGCGGGCGGCGCGAATGACGGAAGTTGAGGTCCGGCGCGAATTAGCAATCGTCTTGTTTCAACAAGGTAAGCTATCGTTCGGAAAGGCGCGCGAGTTGGCCAACCTCGATACCCAGACGTTTCAACAGCTACTTGGCAGCCGTGGCATCTCGCCGCACTATGACATCGCGGAATACGAGAGGGATCTCGACACGCTGGCTGCGCTTGATGCCGAATGATCGTCGTCAGTGATACCTCGCCGTTGATCAATCTGGCCTGGATCGGCCGGCTCGACCTTCTCCACGCCATCCATAATCAGATACTCATCCCTGAGGCGGTCTGGCAGGAAGCGGTTCTTCGAGGAGAGGGGCGGCCCGGAACTACCGATGTGGCCGCTGCAACGTGGATCACCACTCACCAGATTCAGAATACCCATCTCGTCCTGGCCTTGCGACAAGACCTGGATGCCGGAGAAGCCGAGGCCATCGCGCTTGCTGTGGAACGCGCGGCCGATTTGCTGCTCATGGACGAGCGACTTGGCCGTGAAACAGCCGCCGCCTTTGGGCTTCGTCCCCTTGGTACCCTGGGTGTGTTGGTGGCAGCCAAGCGTCAAGGACTGCTCACTTCCGTTAAGCCCGAGATAGACGCGCTGCGGCAGAAAGCCGGGTTCTATCTTTCGGACGCGCTATATCGTCGCGTGTTGGCTGACGCCAACGAATAACCGCTGGAAGAGAGTAAGTCGAGGACGAGTCCCCCGGATAGAAACGACACGGCCGCAGCCACAGTCTTCGGTGCCAACCTGTGGCTAATCCTGAGCATGCCCCAGCGGTCCGTGTCCCGCGCCAAGACGCCAGCTCGCCCCGCGGCCGATCGCCGCATGCGTGTAGCCTTGCGCCTGCTTGATCGCGTCGAGCAACGGCAGCCCTTTCGCCGCAAAGACGCAGATCGCCGCCGAGAGCGTGTCGCCGCTGCCGTGCAGGTTCTCGGTGTCGATGACCGGCTGGCCCAGAAGCGTCACGTCGCCGCCGTCCCACAGCGCGTCAACCTTCTCCTTCCCGCGTTCCAGCCCTTTCAGCAAGACCCGCGCCGCGCCGAGCGAGGCCAGGAATCGCGCCAATTCCTCGCCGTCTTCGAGGACCGGGAGCGGCCGCCCGGCCAGCAACGCCGCCTCATGCCGGTTCGGCGTCACCAGGTCGGCCGGCGGGAAGAGCCGTTCCCGGACCGCAGCCGTGACCTCCGGCGGGAACATCGGCTCGCCGCGGTGGTTGACCAGAACAGGGTCGACCAGGATGAACGGCCGTGGGGCCAGTCGCTCGCGCCAGAACGCCAGCCGCTCGGCCACGACCTCGATCAGCTCCACGCGGCCGAGGAAGCCGGTCTTGATGGCCGCCGCGCCGTAGTCGGACAGGACGGCGTCGATCTGGGCCGCGACGAGGTCAGGCGGCTGGAAGGCGACGCGCTCGACGCGCACGCTGTTCTGGGCCGTGACGACGGTGACGGCGCTCATGCCATAGACGCCGAGCGCCGTCCAGGTCTTGAGGTCGGCCTGGAGGCCGGCCGCGCCGCCGGAGTCGGAGCCGGCGATGGACAAGACTATCGGAGGTCGGGTCATATCCCCGTTATAACAACATGATTGAATCTCAGAGGTCTTGCCATCGTCGGCCGCGCACTGCTTCCAGTTGATCCGACGACCAGCCCATCACCTCGCGCAAGAAAGCGCCGCTTAGATACACAGGCAGTTGACGGTGTAGGTCAACATTGGATCCATCACGCGCCGTCAGGTCTTTGTCTTCGCTGACCAGACAGTCAACCTGCGCTCCAATCGCCGCCAGTACAACGGGGACATCAGCGATGTCTCGCACCAACCTGGCGTGTGCGGCAACGGCATCCGCCGTGGGGTTATCCGCCGTTTCGTAGTCGCATGCGATAAGGAACTCCTCAAAGCGATCCATTTCGCGCGGGAACCGGGCAGCAAGCGTGCGACGCGCTTCGGTCAGGACGTAAGGACTGAGAACCAGCTTGAAGTCTGCCTTGAGTGCGTGCTGCAAGACTTCATAGGGCCACCGCGGCCACACGGTGCCGGCCACCAGGATGTTCGCATCCACAAAGACACGCAGCCTACTCCGATCGCCGGCCATACGTCTCTTCGAACAACTGCCGCTTAACCTCTTCCAGTTCAGCCATCAATTGTTCTTCAGTCAGTCCCTGGCGTTCGGCTTCCTGGCCCAGAGCAACGACCATTCCACGATGGGCAGCCAGCGCCCGCTCGCGCATCAGGGCCTGGTACTCCTCGTAGGAGAGCAAGACAGCCACCGGATAACCAGCGCGCTCGATCACCAGGTGCTCCCGGCCCAAAGCAACCCGTTTCAGGACGCTCCCCGACGATCGTTGCAGGTCAGAGGCGGTAATGGTTGTCTGATTCGTCATCGCGCTTCCTCAATCGTTACAGAGCAATATGTATCGATATTAATCTATACAGAATGATACATATAACCGTGCAAGATATCAAGAAGATCTATCTACGATTTGCGAATTTCTGGACCGGCCGCGCCGCCGGAGTCGGAGCCGGCGATGGTGAGAAGGGGAAGGAGCTGTGACACACCCCAAATGATAACAGCACGTCGGGCGCACTGATAAATGGGTGATGGGCGTTCTCGAGGGGAAGGTTGCTGGAGGGCTAACGCGCGTCGGTGATGGGAACCGGTAACTCGGCCAGGCGCATAACCAGGCGAAGTGCCTCGTTGACTGCCTCTTCTGTTGGGAAGGCCCGCGCTACGTCGGGAGCCAGCAAGACCAGGTTTGTACCGCGCTTGAAGGCGGTAGCGTATTTGCCGCGCACACCGTCCTTCAGCAACGTCGCCATGTCATACTCGGGACGCAGGTCGTCACTCAGATCGTTCTTTTCGTCAGAAGCTTCCACGTTCATAGGCCATTCGTTCGGTCGCGGTTAGTTCGCGGGCACTGATGAGTCGGATGTGTGTTCCTCGCTCAGTATGGGCTACAATCAATAGGCGGTGCTCAAACGACAGCCCAACTGTTACAAACCGCTCTTCATCCTGCGAGTGGTCGGGATCTGGGACCGTTATCGAAAGCGGATCAGCCAGGACAGTCGCAGCCTCATCGAAAGAAACGCCGTGCTTTCGAAGGTTGGCAGTCGCCTTGTCGGGATGCCATTCGAACTCCACATCATCAGTATAGCTCCGTTTGCCTGGACGGTCTAGCGACCGCAGGACCGGCCGCGCCGCCGGAGTCGGAGCCGGCGAAGGTGAGGTGCGGTAACGAACGGCCGGGCCACGGCTCTGGATGATAACAGCAATCCAGATAACAAGACCTCTGAGGTTGGCGATAAGAATTTGTTGCTAGAAACCGAGTTTCTCGGAAGAAACTCGGTTTCTAGCGCCCCAAGATGCTCCGGCGCGTGAATCCTGACAGTTTGGCAAGAAACCATCGATTTCGCCGAAGAGGTTCATAGACTCAAGAACAGAATGTCCCCTGTTGGGTTGAGATGTGACCGAACCTGCCGGCAGGGGACGCCATCCCCCTCTCGATGTCCGAACTCAGGTTACGGCATGAAGGGCGCTTTTACCAACACTTATATTCTAACGGCGCACAGCCAAAGGTTATCGAGCAAATGAATTACCGGACACACGTTTCGAATGTCTTGATTATCGGCTCTGGCGCAGCAGGGCTTCGGGCGGCGATCGCGGCGCACGAGGCGGGCGCAGATGTCGTCATCGTCGGCAAGAGTCTCAAGCGCGACGCCCACACGGTGCTGGCAGCGGGCGGCATCAACGCGGCCCTCGGCACGGTTGATCCCGAAGATAGCTGGCAGCAGCACTTCGTAGACACCTACAAAGATGGCTACGGGCTGGCAGACCCGCGCATGGTCGAACTGCTGGCCCAGGAAGCGCCGCGCGCGATCGACGATCTCGTCGCATATGGCGTGCCCTTTGCGCGACGCGAGAATGGGGCGCTCGACCAACGCTTCTTCGGGGCGCACAAATACCGCCGCACCTGCTACGCGGGTGACTACACCGGACGCGCGATCCTCTATGGGCTGGCGGATCGGGTCGAGGCGCTGCGCATCCCGATTCACGAGCATCTGTATGTCTCGCGCCTGCTAACGGCCGACGGCTTGTGCTTCGGCGCGCTGGCGTTCGATTTACATACCGGTGCGCGCACCGTCTACATCGCCGACGCGGTCGTGCTGGCGACGGGCGGGCACACGCGCCTGTGGCGGCGCAGTTCGTCACGGCGGGATGAAAACACCGGCGACGGCCTATCGCTGGCGCTGGCAGCGGGCGCGCCGCTGGCAGACATGGAACTGGTGCAGTTCCACCCGACGGGCATGGTCGCGCCGGAGAGCATTGCCGGGACGCTGGTGACCGAAGCGGTGCGCGGCGAGGGCGGCTATCTGCTGAACGCGCTGGGCGAGCGCTTCATGGCGAAGTATGACCCCGTTCGGATGGAGCTTTCGACCCGCGACCGGGTGGCGCTGGCGAATTACACCGAGATCATCGAAGGACGCGGCGGTCCCAACGGCGGCGTGTTCCTCGACATCAGTCGCCGCAGCAAGGACTACATTCTGGAAAAGCTGCCGCGCATGTACCGCCAATTCCTCGAGTACCAGATGCTGGACATCAGCCAGCAGCCGATGGAAGTCGCGCCCACGGCGCACTACAGCATGGGCGGCGTGGTGGTGGATCCTGAGACGACGGCGACCGTCGTTGCCGGCCTGTTCGCGGCCGGCGAGGTGACGAGCGGGCTGCACGGCGCGAACCGTCTGGGCGGCAATTCGCTGGCGGAGACGGTGGTCTTTGGACGACGCGCGGGTGAATACGCAGCGCAGTACGCGCGCGAACTGCCCGCACAGCATCGCTCCAACCCGGCGATCCGCGCGGCGAACGACGAACTGGACGCGCTGATCCGCCCCGGCAAGGAGATGGCGCGTCCGCTGCAGCGCGCCGTGCGTGACACGATGTGGGAATACTGCGGCGTGATGCGGACAGCAAACCGCCTGCAAACCGGGTTATCGCGGCTGCTCGAAATCCGCGAGGCGGTGTCCGACGTGGATGTGCGCCCGTCGGCCGAGGGCTATCAGGACCTGGCGCTGGCGCTTGACCTGCGCGCGGCCCTGGACGCCGCGGAGGCGACAGTGCGCGGCGCAATCGCCCGCCGCGAAAGCCGCGGCGCCCACCAGCGGGCGGATTACCCGGCGCTGGATGAGAGAATGCGGGTGAACTTCACCATCACCCGCGGCTCCGACGGCGAGCTGCTGGTCGGGACGCAGGACATCCCCCCCGTGCCCGCCGAGTTGGAGGCGTGGCTGAACGCGCCCGATCTGGAAGTGGCGGGGCGGCTGCTGGAGTAGCCTGGACAAATCGAAGGGAGATTCGGTAGCGAGGGACGTGGCTGTTCCCCCTAAATGATAGAAACCGAGCTTCTCAGAAGAAGCTCGGTTTCTCACGCGCAAGCCTGGAAACTTGCGCTACATATTCTCGACGATCGCCTTGGCGAAGCCGGAGCAGCTGACCTTCGTCGCCCCATCGATCTGCCGGTGCAGGTCATAGGTCACGACCTTCTGCTGGATAGTCTTGCCCATCGCCTCGACGACCAGATCGGCCGCTTCGGTCCAACCCATGTACTCCAGCATCATCGCGCCGCTCAGGATGAGGCTGCCGGGGTTGACCATGTCCTTGCCGGCGTACTTCGGCGCGGTGCCGTGAGTGGCCTCGAACAGGGCGATGCCGTCGCCGATGTTGCCGCCGGGGGCCATGCCCAGCCCGCCGACCTGGGCCGCGGCCGCGTCGCTGATGTAGTCGCCGTTCAGGTTCAGCGTCGCCAGGACGCTGTACTCATCGGTCCGGGTGATCATCTGCTGCAGCATGTTGTCGGCGATGCGGTCGTTGATGACCACCTTGCCCGCCGGGGCCTTCCCGTCGTACTTGGCCCACAGGTCTTCCTCGGTGATGGTGTGGTCGCCGAACTCCTGCGCCGCCACCTCGTAGCCCCAGTTCTTGAAGGCTCCTTCGGTGAACTTCATGATATTGCCCTTGTGGACCAGGGTGACCGTCGGCCTGTTGTGGAGGATGGCGTACTCGATGGCCTGGCGGACAAGCCGCTTGCTGCCGAACTCGCTGACCGGCTTGATGCCGATGGCCGAGCCGGGCCGGACGTTCTTGCCCAGTTGCTCGTTCATGAAGCGGATGATGGCGTTGGCCTCGTCGGTGTTGGCCTCCCACTCGACGCCGGAGTAGACGTCTTCGGTGTTCTCGCGGTAGATGACGATGTTCATCTTCTCCGGGTGCTTCATCGGGCTGGGCGTGCCCTGGATGTAGCGCACCGGGCGGACGCAGGCGTACAGGTCGAGCACCTGGCGCAGGGTGACGTTCAGGCTGCGGAAGCCGCCGCCGATCGGCGTGGTCAGCGGGCCTTTGATGCCGACCCAGTATTCGCGCATGGCGTCGAAGGTCTCTTCGGGCATGTAGTTGCCGTCATAGAGCGCGGCCGCTTTCTCCCCGGCGTAGATCTCCATCCAGGCGATCCGGCGCGCCCCGCCATAGGCCTTCGCCACGGCCGCGTCCCAGACCAGGATCGAGGCCGGGGTGATGTCGACGCCGATGCCGTCGCCTTCGATGAAGCCGACGATCGGGTTGTCGGGGACGTCTAGCTTGCCGTCGTGGAAGCTGATCTTCTCACCCGCCGGCACTTTGATATTGTCGTAGGCCATCTTCATTCTCCTCCGGTTGTGGTTGCGCGCAGAATCGGGGGACCGCTGGGTCTCAGCCAGTCTCGCATCCTTCCACTGTCAGGTTTAGGTGAACCGAGGGACAGGAACCCGTCTTGTGCGGCCGTTTGTTCGTGAGCCCGCGTTTTCTCACGAAAACGCGCCAGGCTGAGATTATACGATCTTTGGATGCGTATAGAAAGAAGTGGGCAGCCGCTATCGGCGCGCCGGGAAGCGGGCGATTGCTTCGTTTATCTTAATATAGGGTGAAAGAGCGGAGGCGTACAACCAATGCATCGGCTTATGTCATTTAGAATAGGGTTGGAAGGCTAGGTAGTCCTGCCAACTGAGTTGATCCGCAGAATGCATCGCGCGTGGCGGCTTTGGCCGCTCCTTTTCCTTGCTCTGATCGCAACCGCGTGCGGGGCGCGCAGCCAAACGGCCGCCCCAACGATGGCGGCCCTCACCCCGGCGGCGACGGCCATCGCGGACCCCACCTTCACCGACCTTCCGCCGACCGCCCCGCCGACGCAGGTCGACCCGACCGACACGAGCGCCCCGGCGCCATCCCCGACGCTCCAGCCTTCGCCGACGAACGAACCGCCCACGGCCGCCCCCTCGCGGTCGAGCGATGCCGCGGCCGAGCTGGCGCTCACGACCGATGGCGTCGTCCTCTATCCCGTGCCGACGATCTACGCCGGCGACAAGGTGACGTTCCAGATTCTGCCGGCCGTGCCGGAAAGCATCGAAGTCACGACCGTCGGCGTCGACATCTCGGTCGACGGCCAGACGGTGTCGACCGGGGCCCTGAACCGGCGCAACTGGAACGGCCAGGCCGAGGGCGTGTTTGAGTGGGCCTGGGACACCGCCAACCTGCCGGGCGACCACGTCATCCGCGTCGAGCTGGACCCACAGGATACGATCCTGGCCGGCGACGAAGACCCGAACAACAACGTCGTCGAGTTCCCGGTCACGGTCATGGCCGCGGCCGCCCGCCCCGACAACGAGGCGACGGCCGAGTGGATCGAGTCGGAGACAGGCTGCTGCATCATCCACGTCGTCAGCGGGACGGCCGCGGAACGCGACCTGCCGCAACTGACCGAGGCGATTGAGTCGGCGGTGCTCGAGGCGTCGAACCGGCTGAGCGAGCGGCCGAACAAGAAGCTCGACGTCTACTTCATCGACCGGGTCCTCGGCCAGGGCGGCTTCGCCGGGTCCGACATGGTCGTGTCCTATGTGGACCGTCGCTATGCCGGCGGCGGCCTGCGCGAGTTGCTGGTGCACGAGGCGGTCCATGTCATCGACCAGCAGTTCGCTCCGCAGCGCATCTCGTTCCTGGCCGAGGGGCTGGCCGTCTGGGCCAGCGGCGGCCACTACAAGGCCGAAGACCTGAACCAGCGCACGGCCGCGCTGCTGTCGCTGGGCCGGTATGTGCCGCTGGCCGACCTGGTGAACGACTTCTACCCGGTCCAGCACGAGATCGGTTATCTGGAAGCGGGCGGATTTGTGCAGTACCTGATCGACCAGGGCGGCTGGTCGACCTTCCGCGCCTTCTACAGTGACGTCACCAGCGACGACGGCGAAAGCCTCGCGGCCGCGCTCGACGCCAACCTGCAGCGCTACTACGGCAAGCCACTGGCCCAGATCGAGGCGGAGTGGATGGCCTACCTGCAGGGCCTATCGCCGGATCCGGCGGCAGCCACCGACCTGGCGACGACCATCCGCTATTACGACGTCATGCGCCGCTACCAGCAGGCCTACGATCCGACGGCCTACTTCCTCAACGCCTGGCTGCCCCACCCGACGGCCGTGCGCGAGCAAGGCAACCCGGCCGACCTGAGCCGCAGCCCGGCGACGGAGCTCAATATCACCCTGGAGCTGATGCTCCACGCGGCCGATGTCGCCGCGCGGGCCGGGGAGTACGAGCGGGCCAACGTCCTGCTCGACAGCGTCGCCCGCGTGCTGGAGAGCAACGGCGTCTTCATCGACCCGCTGTCGGTGAACTTCCTCAACATCGTCCGCTCCGCGGCGCAGTTCGACTACGAACTACACGACGTCGACATCCGCGGCGAAACCGCCTACGCCATCGCCACGCAGGGTCCAAGCACGAAGCTGACCAGCCTCAACATGGAGTTGCGCGGGCAGGAGTGGGTTATCCTGTCGCATTAGGGCCGTACTGCCAATCGGGATCAAAAAAGGGCGGCGCCGTTTCCGACGCCGCCCTTTCGCTTTGCTAGGCAAGTTTCTTCAAGACGGGCAGGCCGTTCTTGGATTCGGCTACCTGGTAGCCCTGCGGCACTTCGCTGAGCGCGCCCTCGCCCGCTTCCTTGGCGAAGAAGTAAAGCGGCTGCACGCGGCCGCCCTTCATTTCCACCATCTTGGAATGCAGGATGTAGGTCTTGCCCTTGCTATTCGTAAACTGGTATGCCATCTGGCACCTCCTCTCAGACAGATTCGCGATGGGTTGAGGCGCCCGGAAGCGCTCGTGACGATTCCCATCTAGAACAAATGTATCACGCGTTCGGCTGAACACCCCCTTTCTCTCAGAAAGAACTGAGGAACGCCCGCCGTCGGGTGTTTCCCCCCACGCACCGGAACCCATGCCTGACATCCTGTTTTGGCGGATAATCCGCCCGAATAAGCTCGTCACGCCGATGTGTGTTTGTGTGCCGGCATCAGCGCCGGCACCCGAGCACGAATCGAGCCCGGAGGTTCACCATGCCCTATCGCTACGCCATCCTCGGTTCCGGCCGCCAGGGGACGGCCGCCGCCTATGACATCGCCGTCCACGGCGAGGCCGAGTCGATCCTCGTCGCCGACCACGACCTCGACCAGGCCCGGCGCGCGGCCGAGCGCGTCAACCGGCTCGCCGGCCGCCCGGTCGCCACGGCCGCCCGGGTGGACGTGCGCGACGAGGACGCAGTCGTCGGCCTGTTGGCCCGCCACGGCGTGACGGCCTTCGTCTCCGGCGTGCCCTATTTCTTCAACCTCGGCCTGACCCGCGCCGCGCTGCGGGCCGGGGCCAGCATGGCCGACTTCGGCGGCAACACCGAGCAGACGCGGCAGCAACTCGGTTTCGACGCCGAGGCGAAGGCGGCCGGCATCACCCTGACGCCCGATTGCGGCCAGGTGCCCGGCCTGGGCAACTCGCTGACCGCGTATGCGATGAGCCTGTTCGACGAGCCGTGGGACATGATCATGTATGACGGCGGCATCCCGGCCAACCCCGTCCCGCCGTGGAACTACATCCTGACCTTCAACATCGAGGGACTGACCAACGAGTACTTCGGCACGACCGTCTTCATCCGCGACGGCCAGCGGATCGAGATGGGCTGCTTCCTGCCGGACGAGTACGAGTTGGTCGACTTCGGCGAGGGCGTCGGCACGCTGGAGGCGTTCACGACCGCCGGCGGCACGAGCACGATGCCCTGGAGCTTCGAGGGAATGCTGCGGACGTTGCAGAACAAGACGATCCGCTGGCCGGGCCACTTCGCCCAGTGGAAGGCGTTCAGCGACGCCGGGCTGATCGGGCTGGAGCCGATCGAGGTCGACGGCCAACAGGTGATCCCGCGCCACGTGCTCCACGCCCTGCTCGGGCCGCAAATCTATGCGAAGCCCGGCGAGCCCGACCTGGTCATCGTCCGCATCCTCGGCCGCGGGCTGAAGGACGGCCGCGAGCGCGAAGTCGTCGTCGACCTGTTCGACCGCTATGATCCGGCGACCGGCTTCACGGCCATGGAGCGGACGACCGGCTGGCACGCGGCGATCATCTGCCAGGCCCAGGCCCGCGGCGAGACGCCCCGCGGCGGCGTGCCGGTCGAGCTCGCCGTGCCGGGACCGGTGTTCGCTGAGGCGCTGCGGGTGCGCGGGTTCGATCTGCGGGTGAACTGGAAGTAGGCCCGCCGGTCAGCGTTTGAGGAAGGCCAGCGTCCGCTCCCAGGCGAGCGCCGCGGCCGCTTCGTCGTAGGCTTCCCTGCGGTCAGGCTCGAAGAACCAGTGCCCGGTGCCGGGGTAGATGTAGAACGTCGCCGGACGGCCGGCCTCGCGCAGCGCCCCCGCCATCCACTCGATGTTGGTCCGGGGCTCATACGGATCGTCCTCGGCGTAGTGCAGCAGGTAGGACGCCCGGGAGGCGCTGAAGTCCTCGCCGCCGCTGCCGTAGAAGGTGACCACGGACCGGACGTGCTCCGGGTGGGTCGCGGAGAGGTCGAGGGCGTAGAATGCGCCGAGCGAGAAGCCGACCACGGCGATGCCGCCGGCCGGGCGGCCGGCGCGCTCATGCAGGTACGCCGCCGCCAGCGCCACGTCGGCCCGCGCCTGCTGGAAATCCTTCTCCAGCTCGCCGGCCAGCGCTTCCGCGCCGGCGATGGTGTCGGCGACCTGGCCGTGGTAGAGATCGGGGGCGAAGGCGACGAAGCCTTCCGCAGCCAGCCGGTCGCAGAAGGCCCGAATGGTGTCGTTCAATCCCCACCAGGCGTGGAGCACGAGCACCCCATCGCCGCGGCCGGCCGGTGGGGTGGCGAAGTAGCCGTCGGGTTGCGTTTGAGTCACTGGATTCTCCTTCGTAGTCTGCCAGACAGGGATCGCCCGGCACATCCATGAATCAGCGGCGGCCGTCGTCGTCCTCAGCCGCCGAGCCGGCCGCGGGCACGCGGGCCAGCATCCTCAGCAGTTCGCGCGTGACCTGCTTCGTGTCCGGGCCTATCTCGCCCGGCGGGCCGACACAGGCCGGGCAGCCGGCCCGGCACTGGCAGTCGGCGACCAGTTCGGCCGCGGCCGCCAGCAGGTCGTCGTGTAATTCATATAGCCGCTCGCTGAAGCCAACCCCGGCCGCCGCCCGCTCGTAAACCACCAGCGTCGGGGCGCGGGTGACCGGATTGACTCGTTCGGCCGTGACCTCGATGTCGGTCGGGTCGCACATCAGGAACAGCGGGGCCAGGTTGCGCAGGGTGTAGGCCAGCCCGGCCAGGGCCGAGCGCGTCTGCTGGCCGGCCTCCGCCCGGCGGTGACAGCCGGAACAGAGCGTGACCAGGTTCTCCACGTCGTTGGCCCGCAGGTAGGCGTCGTTGACGCCGGGGATGTAGCCGTATTCGCGGAAGGGCCGGATGTGGTGGATGTGCAGGGCGAAGTCATCGGCGGCCGCGCCGCACGTCCGGCAGCGGTAGCCGTCGCGCTCCAGCACCTTCACCCGCTGCTCCTGCCAGTTTGGGCCGTAGTCGTTGGCCCGCAGGAAGATGCCCCGCCGTTCCAGCTCCTCGGTCAGCGCCTCGTCGAAGACCATCCAGTAGCCGGTCGTCTCCAGGCGCATCTCCGGCAACTCGATCGGCCCGTAGCCGAGCGTCTCCTGGGTATAGCGGCGGATCTTGCGGTAGCCGGTGGCCTGGGTGATGACCGTCACCTCCCCATGGGCGATGAGCAACTCGCCGGGCGAGGCGAAGGGCCGGGCGACGCGCTCGGCCGCCGCGTCCAGCCGGCGAATGGTGCTGCCGACCAGCGCCCTCGTGTAATAGTCGACCTCGACCGGCCGGACGTGGGCGATGCGGCCGTCCCAGTCGAGGCTGTCGACCAGGTAGGTCTGGGCCTGGTGCATGTAGATCGCCCCCTCGTGGACGAGCATCGGCGCGCTCTCCAGGTCCAGTTCGCCGACCATATTCGGCTCGGCCGCGGCGTCGTTCTGGATGACCACCGTCTCGCTGCCGCTGGTGCGGAGCGAGATGCGCCCGGCCGGCGCGCCGTCGCCGAGGTAGTGGTACTGGTCGCGGGTCGGGTGCAGGTCGCCCTCGGCCACCAGCGCCTCCAGCATCTCCTCGACCCGGCCAAAGTCGCCGAAGGTCTCGCCCTTCTCGAACGGCAACTCGAAGGCGGCGCAGAGCAGGTGGCGGGCCAGGATGGGCAGGTTGTCGGGGTTGGTCAGGGCATGCTCCGGCGAGCGGCCGAAGAGGTAGCGCGGGTGGGCGCAGAGATACTGGTCGAGCGGCCCGTTGCCGGCGACGAGGATGGCCGCCGAACGCTCGGCCCGCCGCCCGGCCCGCCCCGCCTGCTGCCAGGTCGAGGCGACCGTGCCGGGATAGCCGGTCAGCACGGCCGCGTCCAGCTCGCCGATGTCGATCCCCAGTTCCAGCGCGTTGGTCGCCACCACGCCGCGCACCGCGCCATCGCGCAGGCCGTGCTCGATATCGCGCCGCTCCAGCGGCAGGTAGCCGCCGCGGTAGCCGGCCACGGCCACCCCCGCCCGGTCGCGGTAGTCGAGATCGTCGCGCAGGTAGCCAAGCAGCAGTTCGACCGTCTGGCGGGCGCGGGCGAAGACGATCGTCTGCACGTCCTGGCTCAGGAAGGTCACGGCCGCGTCCTTGGCCGCCAGGATCGTGCTGGCCCGCAGGCCCAGTTCCTCGTCGACGATCGGCGGGTTGTAGAGGATGAAGTCCTTCGCCCCGCGCGGCGCGCCGTTGAGCGCTTCGTCGACCAGCGTGAACGGCGCTTCGACCAGCCGCCCGGCGTGGTCGGCCGGGTTGGCGATGGTGGCCGAGCAGCAGATGAACTGCGGGTCGCTGCCATAGAAGCGGCACAGGCGGCGCAGCCGGCGGATGACGTTGGCAACGTGGCTGCCGAACACGCCCCGGTAGGCGTGGATCTCGTCGATGACGACGATCTCCAGCCGGCCGAGCAACTCGCGCCAGGACGGGTGAAAGGGCAGCATCCCGGCGTGGAGCATGTCGGGGTTGGTGATCAGGATGCCGGGGGCCTTGCGGATGGCGGCCCGGCGGCTCTGGGGCGTGTCGCCGTCGTAGGCATGGACCTCGACCGGCAGCCGGGCGGCGTTGAGCAGGGCCGACGTCTCGGCCAGCTGGTCGTGGGCCAGGGCTTTGGTCGGGAAGAGGTAGAGGGCGCGGCCCTGCGGCCGCTGCAGCAGGCGCTGCAAGACGGGCAGGGTGTAGCAGAGCGACTTGCCCGAAGCGGTGGCCGTGGCGACGACGACGTTCTCGCCGCGCAGGGCTGCGTCGACGGCCGCGGCCTGGTGGCTGTAGAGGCGCTCGATGCCGCGGCCGCGCAGGGCGGCCAGCAGGCGCGGGTCGAGGTCGGGCGCGTCGGCATAGCGGGCCGGACGCGGCGGGATGCGCTCCCAGGCGACGACGTTGCTGATGAAGTCGCGCTGGACGCGGAGGTGGTCGAGCAGGGCGGGCAGAGTGGTCATGGCCTCACTGAAACAAGTGTGCTAGTGGACAGTGTAGCGGAGAGGGA
>CAYRBP010000017.1:0-8790 GCA_964422535.1 uncultured Ardenticatenaceae bacterium
CAGGACAAAACGGATGTGGCGGATCATGTGCTTGGTCATCTTGGGTTCTCCTCTTTCGTGTCAACTCGTTCAGGTCAATCAATTTCCAACGCTGACACCATCATAGGCGCTCCCGGCCCGCTTGTCGGCAGGGTAAACCCTACCATTGCTCCACCTGCTCAAATGGTAGGGTCGATAAGCGTAAGAGGCGGTTGCCGAACAGCACCCAGATGTCTGTGCCGAAACGACCGGGGTGAACCGGCGTAGAAGGCCGCCGCAGTGCCCAGAGCCAGCCGCTGCGCGCGGGGTCACCCGTCTTGTCGATAGCGCATCCTACCCGTTCCGGTCCGCCGGCGACCCATTCGTGAACATTGCGCGCAGCCGGGCTTCCCGCTGTCGTCCCCAGGTGAGCCCGCAATCGACTTCTACGGCTGGAAGGCTATAATTGCCCGAATCAATGGTTTCCGATGCCGGGCCTAACGATCTGGCCGGAGTCAGGTTACCGAGGCGCAGGTCACCTTGAGCCAGGCCGCAACTTGTTACCGCCGTAATCATAACGTTCCCGGCACGCCGAACCCGGGGCAGCGCCGCCTCGTGCATTCGGCGCGCGCCGGCAGGGCTGCCCGCCAGGCGACAACTGCGACCCAGGTTTATCATGCTTTCAGCCAATGCATAGGTCCCATCGATCTGGTGAAAGCGATACGCCCGGCAACATCCCAACCACATCAACCAGGCTAAGTCTTCATGGACCAACCAACCCGCACCGTCTCACCGCGCTTCGTCCGCCCCACTCTCATGGCCGCCCTGCCCCGCCCAAGCGGGGCTCAGTGGACGGGCATCATCACCGCCGGCGCGACCCTGGCCGCCTTGATGATCCCGCTCAACATCGGCTATGCGGAAGTGGCCGGCCTGCCGCCCACCGTCGGGCTCTATGCGGCGATCGTCCCCATGATCGCCTATGCCGTTTTCGCCACCTCGCGGCACGTCATCGCCAGCCCGGACGCCGCCATCGCCGCCCTGATGGCTTCGCTCCTCGCAGGCATCAACGTCTCCGGCGATCCGGCCTATTCGGTCGAGCTTGCCTACGCCCTGGCCATCCTCAGCGGCCTGGTCTTTTTCATGTTCTGGCTGTTCCGGCTCGGCTTTCTGGCCAACTACCTCTCCAAGGCTGTCCTGGTCGGCATGGTCACCGGCCTGGGGATCGAGGTCCTCTTCAGCCAGATCCGCAAGATAATGGGCGTGACCGTCGAGGCAGAGGGCTTCTTCCGGGAAGCGGTCGCCACCATCGCCGCCATACCGGAGTCAAACTGGTACTCTGTCGCCGTGGGCGTCGGCGCCTTCGCGATCGTCCGGCTGTTCAAGCGCTACGCGCCGCGGATTCCGGGCGCGCTGGTCGCGCTGGTCATCATGACCGTTCTGGTGGCCGTGTTCAACCTGGATGAGTTGGGTGTTAGTGTCCTCGGACCGGTGCCGGCCGGCCTGCCGAGCCTGACTATTCCGGCGATCAGCCCTCGCGATTGGGTGGCCCTGCTCCCCGGCGCCCTGGCGATCGTTGCCCTGACGCTTTCGGAAGGCCTGCTGCTGGCACGCAAATACGCCGAGCAGTACGATTACAAGATCAACCCTGACCAGGAAGAGTTTGCCTATGGCGCGGCGAATGTCGTCTCCGGGTTCACCGGTGGCTTCGCGGTCGGCGCCAGCGCCTCGCGCTCGGCGGCGATGGACGACGCCGGGGCGCAGAACCAGTGGCCCAGCGTCATCGCCGCGGCCGTCGTCGCGATCGTGCTGCTTTTCTTCACCGATCTGCTGGCCCTGTTGCCGAAAGCGGCCCTGGCCGGCATTGTCGCCAGCGCCGTGCTGTCGCTGATCGAGGTCGGCGAATTCCGCGAGCTCTACCGCAAACGCCGTTCGGAGTTCTGGATCGCGCTGGTCTGCACCGTCGCCGTCCTGGGGCTGGGTACGCTGCCGGGCATCGGGATCGCCTTTGTTCTGACGACGGTCGAAGTCGTCCGGCGCGCCGCCGCGCCGCGGACCTCGACGCTGACCCTGCGCGAGGACGGACATGACTTCCACCCTCAGTCCGTCGGCGGCAAACCGTCGACGCTGCCCGGTGGCGTCGTCTATCGCTTCGGCGGCCCGCTCTTCTTTGCCAATGCACCCGTACTCGGACAGGACCTTGAACAGATCCTGACCGAGAATCCCACGCTCAAATGGTTCATCCTGGATGCCGAGGCGATAACCGATATCGATTCGACCGGCGCAGATGCGCTGGAAGGGTTGATCGAGACCCTCCACACGCGGGGGGTGGCCCTGGCCATCAGCCGGGCCAATGATCCCCTGCCCGCGCTGCTGGAGACCTACGAGCTACTAAGCATGGAAGGCGCGCCGGCCCTGTTCGAAACGAATCGCGAGGCCGTAGCCGCGCTTCATTCTGTCGAACAGGCCACGGCCGCGGTGGCGGCCGGCCTGGCGACGCTGGACAGCGCGTAGGCACTCTAGCGGTTTGCGCTCCGTCCAGGAAAAGGGAGAGCTGCCCCTCACTCGAGCAACCCACGCGACAGCGCATATCGGACCAATGCCGCCCGGCTGCGCAGATTGAGCTTTTCCATCCCTCGCAGCCGGTAGGTGTCAACCGTCTTGTCGCTCAGGTCGAGTTGCTCGGCGATCTCGCGGCTCGTATGGCCCAGGGCAACCAGGCGCAGCACCTCCTGTTCGCGCTCGCTGAGCGCACCCCAGAGGTCAGCATCTCCCGTCGCTTCCGTGGCGGGTAGGGAGTCTTCGAGCAATGCACGAGTCAGGGACGAATGGACGTAGATCTCCCCCCGCATGACCGCCTGGATAGCTGCGATCAGTTCCACGTCGGCCGCGCGCTTCAGCACATAGCCGGATGCTCCGGCTTTGAGCGCCCGTTGCAGATACTCCCCGTCGTCGTGCATGGTCAGGACTAGGATACGCACCTCGGGCACGTGCCGGCGCAGCAGCGGCAAGACATCCAGCCCGCCCAGCAAGGGCATCGACAGGTCGAGCAAGACCACATCCGGCCGCATGGCTTCCGCCAGCGGCAGCAACTCCGCGCCGTTGGCCGCCTCCCCCACGACGTGCATGTCCTCGCGTGCGTTCAGCAGCGAAGTCAGTCCAGCCCGCAGGACGGCATGGTCATCGGCCAGCAGGATACGCCAGGGGGTCATAGCGGCACCTGCACGAAGACGCTGGTGCCCTGGCCGGGAGCCGATTCAACGGTCACGCTTCCGTTCAGCAGTTCGGCCCTTTCGCGCATGCCGAACAGGCCCAGCCGGCCGGTCGAATCGGCCGCAACCGGGTCAAAGCCCACGCCGTCGTCCTCAATGATGACCCTAACCAGGCCGTCTCGCCGCTCGACCAGGACGCTGACGGTTGCCGCATCGGCGTGTCGCGCGACGTTCGTCAGGCCCTCCTGCACAATTCGGTACAGTGCTGTCTCGATCGCCGGCGACAGGCGAGAGTCACCCAGGCCCAGGATGACCAAGTCGACATCGACATCATGCACGTCCCGGTAGTCTTGCACGTAGCGACCCAACGCCGCCTCCAATCCGAGGTCATCCAGGACGCTCGGCCGCAACTCGCGCGACAGGTTGTGGACACCGTCGAGCGTCTGGCTGACGACCTGGCGCAGTTCATCGATCTGCGGTTTCAGTTCCGGCAGCGGGCACTGCTGGTTCATGTTCTGCAGCCGCACCATGAGCGACGTGAGCGACTGCCCGGTCTCGTCGTGCAGTTCGCGGGCGATGCGGCGTCGTTCCTCCTCCTGGGCGCTGATCACCTTCTCCAGCAACTGCGTGCGCAACTGGTCGCGCTCCGAGCGCTCCTGCTCGGCCTCGGCCAGGTCGGCCGTCATGACGTTGAAAGCTTCGGCCAGTTCGCCGATCTCATCGCCGGCCCACGGCTCCACCCGACGAGAGAAATCACCGCGGCCGACGGCCTGCGCGGCGTCTTTCAATTCCAGGATAGGGCGTGTGACCAGCCAGGTGAGGAAGGCAGCGGCAGCGATCCCGATGGCCGACACAAGAACCGTCGTCAGCAACATCTGCGCCGTCAGCGATTTGGTCGTGGACCGGATGCCCGCTTCAGACAAACCGACTCGCGCCGTGCCTGCGCGGCCTTCCAGGATGGGAACGGCCGTATCCCAGACCGGACCCTCATCTGTTTCGAGGCGGACGGTGTGATGGTGTGCAGCGCCGTCAACGCTGTTCGATTCCAGCAGCGCCGGCGGGAAACCATCGCCGAAGGTGTGGGCCAGGACGACGCCATCCGGATCGACGATGAAAGCGTAGCGGACATCAGGATTGTTGGCGCCGGTGTTGACCAGGAGCTGGTACAGGGCGAACAGGTCGTTGATGAGGATCAGGTCACTGGAACGCGCCGACACGTCGTGGGCGATGGACACCCCCTGACTCTGCAGGCGCTCCTGCAACGCGGCGGCGGCCACGCTTCGCACCTGGACAGTGATGACTAGGCCCATGAGCAGCACAAGGCCCAGGACGATGCCCATGATCTTCGCTCGCACGCTGACAGCGCCGGCAATCGTCCAGATCCTTTGGGCCAGGGCATTGACATAGGTCATGGGCCGTTTCTCGGTCTCACGATTGACCGGTCATGGAGATGCCTGAGGCGTGATGCTGGCTTCGAGCTCACGAACGGAATCATAGACTGCGTCATCGATGATGACGAACCGGTCAATGCCGGCGGCATCCAGCGCCTCCCGTCCAACCGGATCGTCAGCCATGACCAGAAGCGTATCCAACAACCTGGCGCGTTGTTGCGGCCGAACGTGCGGGCCAACGACCACGGGCGGAATGCCGAACGAGGGCGACTGGTGAATGACGCGCACCTTTTCCGCAAGCTCCGGCTCGCGGGCGATGGCATGTTCATAGACCAGGCTATCGACCGCGGCCCCGTCGGCCACCCCGTTGGCGACCGCCCGGATGGCGTCGTCGTGACTGTATGTGTAGAACGTGCGCTCGAAGAAAGTCTCCGGCGTCTCGCCCAGTTCCTGGACCAGATGTGTCGGATAATTACGACCGGTGGTGGATATCGGATCGGTGAAGGCAAACACGCGGCCGCGCAGGTCGGCCATGCTCCGGGCATCGGACGCGACCGGCACCAGCAAGAGCGAGCGGTAGACCGTCTCGCCGCTCACCTGCGGCGCTGCCAGGAGCTCCATGCCAAAGTCGCGCACGCCGGCGACATAGGCGCTGGTGCAGACGAAGGCCAGGTCTATCTCCCCCTGGGCGATCAGGTCGTTGATCTCGGCATAGGTGCGACGCTGAACCAGCTGAACGGGGCGGTCAAGCCGGTCGCCGAGGTAGGCCAGGAGTGGGTCATAGCTACTGACCGTGCCGCTGGGCGACACGATCGAGGCGACGGCCACACGCAGGGGCATGACGGCCGTTTCCGGAGGAGCAGCGAGTGGTTGCAACTGCGACAGCCGAATGACAGCCGGTTCCGGCTTTCCGGCACAGGCGGTCAGGACGAGCGCAAACAGAACGAAGGCCCAGCAGCGCATGGCGGTCAGCGACCTGTCAGGGGCATCACCTTACCCTTCGGGATACAGGATGTCGTTGACCCAGGTGTGGGCGGCGACCGCATTGGGCATGCCCAGGGTCGTCGCCGCCAGGGCCACGACGTGCTTGATCTCTGCCTCCAAGCACCCGGCGTCCAGCGCGCGCCGGGTGTGGGCATGCACCGCGCCCTCGTGTCGGGCGCCAATGGCCAAGGCCAGCTTCACCAGCTGGCGCGACTTGTCATCCAACGGACCGGCGGCGTGGACGGCCGCGCCCAGCTGCGCGTAAGCGGACGCCACGTCCGGGAATTCGTCCATGAAGTTGTCGTGGGCCTGGGGTGTGGAACTCATGGTTGATACCTCGAATGGTGTCGCGCCAGGACGCGCGTCCCGACGGCTATACATCCGGCCGAGCGGCAGGATTCCCTATTGTAGCGCGGGCCGCGGGGCAGACCAGCGCCCAAATGCCGCCCGCTCAGCCGGCCGCACACTCAATCGCTTCGAGAAGGCTCCGGAACAAGATCGGTTGCTCGGCCGTGTAGTATCCTGACCCGGCGCAGGCCCGGCACAGAACGCGCCCATCGCGCACGATCTCGCGCTCGTTGATGATCTCCTCGCCGCACGACTCGCAGTTCACCCGCACGCCGGCCCGGCTGACCAGTTCGCGCGCCGGCGTTGCCAGCGCAACGGGCCGGATGGTCAGCAGTTGTTCGACCGGCATACGTTGGTAGCCGACGAGTTGGGCGTAGTAATGTTTGTCCTCGTCCGGCGCGAAGCGCTTCGCCCGGATGCGAATGTCCAGCTGTGGGGCGATGCGAACGGCCGTCTCCGTCCGGACATCGACGAAGGTCGCGGCAATTTTCCCGAAGTCGACGACCCGCAGCGTGCGATGGCCGACCGTGCAGCCGGTGGCGACCTCGAGGCCGTCAGCGAAGCAGCCGTCCGTCTCGACGATGGCCAGCAGTCGCTTGTCGCTGCGGTGCGTCTCCAGCCCGAGGACGGCTGCTCCCGCCAGCCCAATGCGCGCGCCCAGCACCTGGCGCGGGCAGAGATGCCGGTGGCGAGCGGAAGATTGCTCCAGTATCGTTTCCAGATCGATCGTCATGGCATATGTGTTTGCAGAACGGCCGCCATGCCTGCGCCGTTGGTTTCTGCAGATAACGTTTTCAGGTAGGCAACGATTGCTTCTATCTCGCTATCCGATAACCGAAAGTTAGGCATGGCCGTATTGCCTTTGATGGCCCGCGGATCGCGAAGCCAGAGTCGAATCGAGACGTCGTCGAGCCGCGCGGTTGCATCGTCGAGGGAAGGCGCTTTCAGCGCGCCTTCCCCGTTGATGCGATGACATCTCCGGCAGTCGTAGTGGCTGACCAGTTGTTGGCCGGTGGCCGCCGGATCGGTCAGGTCAACTTGCTTGGTTGCATTGAGCCACCAGCGCGGTGGGGCCAGCAGCAGATACAAGACCAGGATCACCGGCAGGATCGCCCCGGCCACCAGGACGCGTCTGTTCACGCGACTCAAGCCGCCTGGCCCTCCTTGACCAGCTTGACCTGGGTATCATAGAACACAGCGCTGCCGCCCACCGGGTCTACCAGGGTTGTGTTGCCAAGATACGGGTCGACGCGCATGGCGGCGTTGGCGTGGATTCCCTTGATGCGGCGACTGTCCCCCGGGATGACGGTCCCGTTGATGTTCAGGTCGACGCCGCCGTAGGACCAGTGGCCGAAGCCGAGGCTGAACCCGATCACTCCGGGTCGCATCCCCTGTGTCGTTCTGACTTTGCCGACCATTGGCAGTTTGGTGCCGTTGGCCAGGTCCCAGACGCCTTCCGGGTTGGTCGGCGAGATAATGCGCACCAGGTCATCGTCGATCAATCCACGCGCGGCCGCGTCGTCGGCGTTCATCAAGACAAAGTTCTCGGGCAGAAGGGCCAGTAACCAGTAGTTAGATGACGTGCGGCTCTTGGTCTGGCTGATCTCTCGATAGGTGATCATCCGCAGGTCATAGCCGTCCTTTTCGTCCTCCAGCAGCTGCCCCGTCACGTCGAAGGGGCCAGGGAGGTACTTGGCGTAGCCGACAAGGTGGTCGCCGGTCATGGGGCTCTTCGTGTCGTAGGTCTTCTCCTGGTAGATGTTGAGCATCGTCCCGAACGGATGGGTCACCTGGGTCTGATTGAGGCCAAAGACCTCACCCTCGCCGCCTGCTTCCGGGAAAACCCCTTGCTTGTAGGCCTTGTCCGGGGCCTCGAAGCGGCCGCCGCGGTTCATCACATACACCACCTTTGGCCACATGGGGCCGGCGATGCGCTGCCAGCGCGCCTCGTCGAAGACACTTGCCGGCAGGTGTCCCCGCGCCGCCAGGAAGATGCGCATCTCTTCATCGTCGGCGTCCGGCACACTATCGGAGCCGTCCTCTTTCTCGCCAAAGGCCAGGTTGGCCATCATCTTCAGATAGAGGTCGTCAGGGTGCGTGAAGTCGCCCAGGTCTCCGAAGCCACCCGTCCCAAAGCCGGGCAGCCCCATCTCTTCAGCAATACCCATCAACAGCGCTTCAAGCGACATGGGCGTCGCCTGGCCAAATACCTTCACTTCGGGAACCATCGGGGCAATGGCCGGGTTGCGTACCGGTTGAACCTTATACGCGTTGTTGGGGTGGCTGCCTTGAAACTCCCACCGCTCCAGGTACATGGTGTCCGGGAAGATGTAGTCGGCATACATGCTCGTCTCACCGATGAAGGCATCGACGGCGATGAAGAGGGGCAGCTTCTGCGGATCGGCCAGAATGGCAGCGTTTGTGTGCCCGGCAGGCAGCGAGTAGACCGGCGAGCCCATATAGAACATCAGCGCCTTCACCGGATACGGGTAGGCGTCGCCGATGGACGGGATGATCTCCTGGTAGACGTCGCTTGACAGGTAGTACCAGTTACGTTTGGCGGGATAGCCGTCACGCAAGAAGAGGGTGCTCTTGTCGTATTTCTCGCCGTGGCGAATGATGCTCGTGCCGAACGGGGCCATCTTGCCGTTCGTCTCGCTGATGGCGAAGGGCTGGCCCTTCTTGCTGCCGTCGATCTTGTACGTACTGGCCTTGATGAGGCCGCCCGCGTGATCGTAATTGCCGATCAGCGCATTCAGCGTATACCAGGCCAGGACATTGTAGAAGCCATTCGTGTGCTGGCTGACGCCGCGATGGATGTCGGCCACAGCCTGCTTGCCGTGACTGGTGAACTCGAATGCGACCTCGGCCAGGTCCGTGGCCCGCAGCCCGCAGATGTC
>CAYRBP010000017.1:8890-21789 GCA_964422535.1 uncultured Ardenticatenaceae bacterium
ATTTCGCTGGCTCGCAGGAGCTTGCCCGGCTGTCCGTGCTCGTCCAGCTTGACCAGCCAGGTCGCCTGCGTCCAGGTCGGTTCGCCGATGGCATCGGCAGCAGCCTGGTTGGCTGCAGACAGGTAACGAGCATCATACCGCTCGTTGTCGATGATCCAGCCGATCAGCGCCATCGCCATCGCCGCTTCCGTTCCCGGCTTATTGGGCAGCCACTTCCAGGCCTTGGCGGCTGTCTTGCTTAACCGCGGATCGACCACGACCATCTTCATGCCGCGATTGACCAGGCCGTCGGTGATCCCCTTGGTGCGCAACGGCGGGCCGTAGTTACCCTCGAACGGCGAGGCGCCGACGAAGATGACAAACTCGCTGTTGGGCACGTCGCCCTGCCAGTAAAACTTGGACCCTCCGGTCCATTTGCCGTCGATGTACTGCTCCGACATGGCCTTGCCGGTGAAATAGAGGCTGCCCTGGCAGACGGTCGTGTGCCCGTGGGCATTGTTCGTTCCGTAAGACGCCACGAAGCGGCTGATGAAGTCCTTCCGACCATCCTTCAACCGTCCCCAGGCGAACACGAACTGGTTATTCTTCGGCCCCAGGTCGGGGAAGTCGGGATCGATAAGTGTGTCGAGGTGGTCGGCAAACGTCGTCTTGAACTCGGCGATGAGCGCCTTCTTGGCGTCCGGATCCTTCTCGTCCTGAATGCCCTTCACCGCCGCTGCCATTTCCTTGGCCAGGTCGGCATCGGTCAGGACATAGGACTCGGCCAGACCCGGCACATGGCCCTCGCCGAAGAGGTCGCCGCCGTTGACGATCTCCTTGATCGCCTGTTCGAAGGCGATGGTCTCCCATTGCCCTTCGCCACGCTTCGTTCCCGGTTTCCGCTTGACGACGCTGACAATGCGGTACGGATCGTAGACGGTCTGCAGGCCGGCTTGCCCTTTCGGGCATATCGCTCCCTCGACCGTTCCGGTATCTTTGACCGGCGTCGTGTAGTCGATGTGTGGGGCCATCGTCCAGGGGCTGTACGGATTGCCGTCAATCTTGGCTGCCACGCCATCGAGCAGCTTGACCTTGATCGAACAGCCCGTATTGCACTGGAGACAGACGGAATAGATCTGGTTCTCCGGCTCGGCCAGCAGGTATTCTGCCTCACTTTCACCCTGGGCCAATAACTCGTGAACATGCGGTATCGACCCGAGGAAAGCGATACCACCCAATGCGGCCGATAGCTTGAGAAAATCGCGCCGCGAGAGGCCGCAGTTTGTTGCCTGTTCAGGTGTGGCAAGAGATTCGGTCATGTTACGCCTCCGTAGCGGTTGCGGTCGTTGTTGATTGCGAATAGAGCGGCAGGTAGCGGCTGCCCAGCAGGTAGGCCAGCGTGGCCAGTCCAACGGTGCCGATCGTCACAGCCCATTCCATTGCACTGGGGAAATAGTCAAACGTCAGGTGCGGGCCGGTGAAGGCCTCCGCCAGGGCATCCAGTTCCGGGATGGAAAGCGCCGGGAAGACGATGAGGGCGCGCGCCACGGCATAGCCGACCAGCAACAGAATGCCCATCGCGCCCGCCCACTTTCGCTGCGAAGCCAGTTTCGGCTGGACGAGGACGATCACCGGTATCAGGGAGCCGATCAGTATCTGGAGAATCCAGAAGGCCCACCAGTATTGGCCGAAGAGCACCTCGTTGACCGCGTCAATGTTCATCGGCACGTTGCCGTAGATGCTCTGCGAATAGTCAGCCCACATGAAGTAGAGCTTCACCAGCACGAGGCCGACGCTCAACAGGCCCAGGATGCGCAACTGCTTGGGCAGATTCGGGCTCTCCGGCGCGAAGAGCGCCAGCAGGGTCAGAAGCATGGCCACGCCCGAGGCCAGGGAGAACACCGGGAACTGAACCGGGAAGAGACCGACATGCCAGAACGGCCGCGCTGCCTGGACGCCCAGCAACGCTCCCACCGCCCCGGATACAAACAGCGACGCCAATATGCCGATGACCATCACAACCTTCAGCCAGCGGCTTTCAGGTCGCCGGATTGCGAGGTAGAGGGCCAGCAGCATCAGCCCGCCGAAGAGTGTGTACCCCCAGACCATCTGGAACATCACGGAACTGGGATTGCCCTGGAAGTACACCTTCCAGATGCGCTCCATATGCCCCAGGTCGAGCCAGATGGAGAGCAAGCCCGCGGCCAGGCTGACCAAAGCGCCCCACAGGGCGACTTTGCCGGTGCCTTTGAAGACCGGTATGTCGAACAGCAAGTCCAGGGTTGAGATCATGAAGCCGCCCGCCGCCAACCCGGCGAAGAACAGGTACATGGCTACCCACAGGCCCCAGACAACGTATGACCCGTAGTTCGCGTGGACGTGGCCGAACACCAGCCGGTCATACAGTCCCCACGCCCCGATCAGCAGGGCGATAATGCTGAGCGCAAACAAGACTTTTCTTACCATGATTGACCTCCGTGGCGTCTGCCGTGTTATTGCAGGTAGTAGACGCGAGGCTCCGTGCCCAGTTCTTCTTTGAGTCTCATGACGTTGGGACTGGCGATGAGGTCGGAGACCAGGCTGTCGGGATCGTTGGCATCACCGAAGAACGTGGCGCGCCCGATGCATGTCGTGGTGCAGGCGGGCAGCATTCCCACGGCCAGGCGATGTAGGCAGAAGTGGCATTTGCGTACGTTTCCGATCGGCGAGCCTTCGTCCTCGCGCGGATATGCCACGCCATACTCATAGGACGGAGCGCGTTCGTAGTCATCCGCCTGTTCGCGGCCGACGATCAGACCGTCGGCCTCCGGCGTGCCGTCAAGATAGGTCTCGCCAAAGTCGAATGTTCGCGCGCCATAGGGACAGGCCGTCACGCAATAGCGGCAGCCGATGCATTGGTCATAGTCGACAACCACCACCCCGTTTTCATCCCGGTAGGTCGCGTTAACAGGACAGACCGGCACGCACGGCGGGTTGTCGCACTGCATGCACGGTCGGGGAACATGTCGCATCGTGACGTTTGGATACGTTCCGATCTCTTCGGTCAGAACAGGACGGTAGACCACCCCCGGCGGCAGTTTGTTCTCGGCGACACAGGCGATGGTGCAGGCATGGCAGCCAACACACTTACGCAAGTCGATGACCATCACCCAGCGCCGCTCGTCGACCGGCTTCTGCAGGGCGCGCAGAAGTTCCACGCGCATCCGCTCCAGCACATCCGCCCCTTCGCTGACGTCAGTCACGACCTGAAGCGGGATGCTCTGTGGAGGGGACGCAGCCCGGCCGGTGACCGCCTTGGCAACAGGTCCGGCGGTGGCCGCGGCAGCGAGGGTAGTGACCCCGAACAGGGCGCGCAGAAAATCGCGCCGGCTCGTATCCGGGACTTCCTTAAGACGTTCGTCCACTTTGGACATACACGACCTCCTTTTGGTAACGGCAAAGGTCTGGCTCAGGTGGGTCAGTTGGCGAGCAACCGCCTGCGACAGGCAGTCTCACCTGAAAAGAAGTGTAATCGGTGGCGAGACGAGAGGTATCAGGAAAAGTCAGATGACCGGGAGTGGTTTTGTAAGGGAAACCCTGACATCGAACCCCGCCACGGAGGCTCGCGCCGTAGCATTTCAACTAAGACGCGCTGCCCGGCATGCAGGGGATCGATGCCGTCTACCTGGAATGGTGGCACCCCAGGATGGGTTGACAATTCACCGATGCCAAGTACGCGATGAAGCGAATAGCAGGAAGCGCTGGTAACGGCTCGTAGACTTGCAGCCGGGCCAGCGCCTGGCGTAAGGCAGGGATCTTGGACGGCATCCTGGCCCAGGTCAAGGCAGCAGCCGACGCTAAGGGCAATATGAACTGGGATGATGCGAAGGGTTGCGGAATATGACCCCAACTGCGCGGCCTCGGCCAAGTTTCTCCGTCAAGAGATCAGGCGCCGGCAGGGTCCGGTTGCATCACAGCTGACCGGGCGACGGCCAGAACAATCGCCAGCACCAAAGTCGAGGATGGGAGGAGTCGCCTTATCGAGGTCGACGGATTTTCATTTGGTATTTAAACCGTCTCCTAATCAAGGTCGGTCTTCCCCCTGCCCTTCATCATCCAGTTGGCGCAAGCGGTTTTGCAGTCGATCCTGAACGAGGCTGGTGTGATAGCGCAAGTCGTAGACGTCCACCAGCATCAGCTTCGGCACTTTTATCTCCTTTGCCAGCAGTTCCTGCGTTGCCTCCAGGTCGGCCAACGCTCTTTCAAGATCGGCGCGGTCGTATGTCTGGTAGTTCCGGTCAATCTGTCGGAGATATTGATATCGCCCTTTGACGCGATAGTTGTAGAAATAGGTCCTTAAAGTGGGAAGCCCGCGAACGATCGGGTAGACGACCAGGGCGATTGGCAGCAGGAGGAGCAGGAACCGCTCGAGTCGAGAGGCCATCCACAACGGGAGGTAACGCTCCAGAATCGTTGGACCGTTCTTCAAGTACCGGGCTGCATCCGCGTTCATCGGAATACCAACAAATGTAGATGAAGGAAACTCGTTCGGAGCCTCAAATATCCCGCCCGAACTGTGTACCTCAGTGGCAACGATCAGCAGCAGACGGGAAAGGTCCGGATGCAGAGATGGACCAGCCACAAGCGTCGCCCGAGCCGCAATCATAGGCGTATCCATTGGTGGTATGTTCGCTTCCAGGTCAACGACGCCTTCCGGCAGGACCACAGCAGCCACGTTTTTATAGCGGCTGGTGTAGGCGGCCGAGCGCCGAAAGGGAACAAGCGCAATTCCCGGGGTTGTGAGCAGGTCCAATACATCGGGAGCAGAAGCACCAAGCACGGTCATGAGCACATCCAACTCGCCGTTCTTCAGTTGCTCGGCCGCCTCGCTCGTAGGAAGGTAACTCAGCGTCGCGTTGTCAGCTGTGATCCCATTGAGACTCAAGATGTCTTGCGTAGTTTCGTAGGTAGCACTGCCTTTTTCGCCGACATTGATGCGTAGTCCTTCAAGCTCGGCCACACTTGTGGGCTGGACGTTAAGGTCATCGCGATAGAAGATCCAGAGCGCCTCGTAGTAGATGGCAGCCAGCGTACTCAACTCGGGTGAAGCGATCCCGGGTGATACCGTGTTCTGTACGAAGCCGGCGTCAACTTCTCCGCGGTTGAGCAACTCGATCGTCTCGATGCCGCCGGCCGTTTCACGGATATTTAGTTTGTACCCGAGTTCGGCGAAACGCTTCTGGTACTCCTCGGCATAGGCGTAGTAGGCGCCCCCTTTGCGGCCAGTGGCAATCGTAAACTCATCCGGCGGTCGCCATCCGAGAAGCGACACCAGCACTGCCAGCACAATGAATACGGCAATGACTGCCAGAAGCAGTTGCGCGGAAGGTTCGAAGTACTCGCGTAGTTTGTCCATTCTGGCTGTTCTGCACCGAACAAGGGATCTTCGGTCGTGTTCCTTGTTTACTCTCCCATGAGCATGAGCATCTTTTCGATTACAAGGTCTCTTCTGCCAGGGTCGGCCGCCGGATCGACCGCATTGTATGGTATAGCATCTTCAGACGGAAACTCAAACGCTGTGACCGGCCGCGTCTGCGACCAGTCGATGCAGGCCGGCACGCGCCAGTAGACAGCGGCGGCGCAAAGCAGCAGGATCGGGATCAACCTGACAAAGCCTTGCGGCGGCTGCTTGCCGGCGCAGGCAAGCAGCCCCGGAAACCAGAAAAGGCAAACGCCCCGGCATTAGCGGCCGCGACTCGGTGCATGGCTACAGGCCTCCTTTACATGCTCGATCCATCAGTCTGTTCCTGGGCAGTCCGGCGTCGATTCGCAAACCACTGACCGGCAAGCCCCATACAGATGCCGAAGTACAACACAAGAAAGCTGATGTCCGAGCGCGATGGCGCAATCGACAGAATAGCGCCTGGCGCGGCGCTGGTAGCCACGGTTGACGGGTAACTCGAAATCCCTCGCCTGCTAAGCAGGGCGTGAACGGGCGCGACATAGAGAAACGCGGGCAGGATGCCGAGCAATGCCGCAATCAGTGAAAAGACCATCCCGACCTGCATGTCAGCCAGAACGTCGCGACTTCCGGGAGTCTCCTGGATTATGGCGTAGAAGCCCAATCCGAGCCCACCCACAAGAGAATCGGCAAGCAGGCCTATCAGAGCAGCCAGGAGCGAGTCTCCAAGATAGGCTCGGAATGGTTTCATATCGATTCGTGTCCTAGATGATCTGGGCCAGCAGCTGGCCACCCAGCCAGTACACCAGGCCAATGGCCACGGCCACGACCAGCACGCCGGCCACGCCTTTGACTTTCAATCCCGGCAGCAGCCGCCCGGCCAGCCACAGAGTGGCGGCGGTCACGACCAGATGGACGATCCCGCCGATCAAGCCGTCGCCGTCGCCGATGTTGGCCAGGCTGAGCAGGATCGTGACGGCCCCGGCCGCAAAGGCGGCGACGAGACCGGCGACCAGGGCGCTGCCAAAGCCGTTGGTCTCCAGTCCCAGATCGAACCGGCCCACGACCCAGATGAGAACGGCCGTCACCAACCCAAAGACAAGGGTGGCAACCAGGAGCGGTACAAGGGTATTCATACCAGGCGCCACCTACTCGAGGGCTGCTTCCTCGAACACCAGTGTGCCGCCGTCTACGGGCAATTCGATCAGCAGCCGACCGTTGGCAAAGGACCAGCGCGCGGCATCGTTGAGATGCTGGACGAACTGCGCCGCCGGCGATCCCGCGTCGCAGGTCAGGCTGGACGCGTCGATCACGAAGTCGATCTGCCCCCCTCCGCCAACGGTGTAGTTGCCGAAAGCCGAGCCACAGTCACTGGTGTTGACCGTCACGCTCCCGTCCTTGCCAATGGCCAGCTTAAGACCGGCCGCCGGATCGATGTCAGTCGTCTCCGCCGGGTTGGCGAACTGCTTCCATGCCCAGGTTGTCGGTATTAGGGAGCCGAGCGGTGTCAGCGTGATCGGGCCAACCGGTAACGCACCGGTGCCCGTCAGAATCTGATAGACATTCAGGAATGCGTCGGCCGAATAGCTGGCTGAGTTGGTCAGGCCAACGACCACGATATCCTTCGCCGGGTCTACGTACCAGAGCGATTGGAAGCCCAGCGTCTGGCCGCCATGTCCCCACACGGTCCCGTCGCCGGCGAAGTCGATGAGGCCCAGCCCGTAGGGGCCGCCGACAGAAAACTTGGCAGCCGGGTAAAAGGTTAACATTTCGTTGAGCGTCTCCGGGTTCTGGAAGAGCTCGCCGGCGGCCAGCGCCTGACCATATCTCGCCAGGTCCGCGGCGGTCATGGCCGCCGCCCCGGCCGCCCAACCTTGCGACGCGTTCCAGTTCGTCGTATTGACGCGCTGGCCATCCTCGGTCCACCAGTAGCCCTGGGTGGTGATCTCGCCGGGCTGGGGCACGCCTTCCAGGAAGGTCGCGCTTTCCATTCCCAGCGGATCGAAGATGCGAGTCTGCAGCAGGTCACCGATCGTTTGGCCGGTGATCTGTTCGATGATCATGCCCAGCAAGACATAGCCGGTGTTGCTGTAATGCCACTGCCCTTCCGTGCCAGGGGCGAAATAGGGCGAGCCATTGTCGGCCGCGTATTGGACAAGCTCCGCGGGGGTATAGGAAGCTTCCAGCTTACCTGAATCAGTCACCCCGCCGCCAATGATCTCGTCACCGTAATCCCAGAGGCCGGCCGTGTGTTGGGCCATCTGGCGAATCGTGATTTGGTCACCATTCGGCAGAGCGGCCGCCTGCTCCGGCAGGTATTTGCTGAGCGGATCATCGAGCGATATCAACCCTTGCTCCACCAGCTGCATCAGCAGGACGATGGTCATCGACTTGGTGTTGCTGCCGATCTCCAGGATATCACTCCCCTGCATCGGCGTGCCGTCTTCGAGGCTGCTGACACCGGCGGCGTTCAGATAGGCCCCGTCCGGCGTTTTGACGTACAGGACCAGACCGGGCGCCGCGTTTGCGGGAATGCCGCCTTCGGTGTAGACCTGCGATTGCAGGTATGTGTCTAGCTGAGTGACGATTTCGGCGGGTAGTCCGGCCGGCGTGCCAGCCATCGCCGGAGCTGCCGGCGCGAAGATCAAGTCCCCGAGCTCTTCGTCGGCTCCCTTAAAGGTCAGCGCCAGCCGGCCGAAGTCATAGCGCCAGGCGACTACGTTTGCCAGTTGAGTCAAGTAGGTGTTCTCCTGAGCCATGACTTCGTCGGCGCATTGCCTTTCGGTAGCCGTGATCGGGCCAATCGCCACGCTCTGGGGCAGGTCCCCACCTACCACAGGCCCGCTGTAGTCATTGCATCCACCGGACCCGCTCACCTGGTCCTCATCGAAAGCAAGGGTCACTGCGATATCAGGCAGCGCATTTACCTGTTCACCATTGAGATTAACCAGCTGCCAGCTTGTCCCGTCGAGTGTCTCCAGGGAAACCGGACCAAGCACCTCGCTACTCAGCGGGTAAATGCGGTAGTCTTGAAGGACATAGGCCCTCTGCACCAATTGAGAGGGGCAACAGGCTACGTCATTCGGACCTGGTTCAAGCATCTCGATGATCATCCGATTGTCTTCGACTGTCAGCGATTTTATCGGCGTACGATCGCCCAGCAGTTCGGCCACGACCGGCTGCGGATCCTTCAGGGCGTTCAATACGACTACCAAATGCACGAAGTCGGCCGATCCGGTGGTATGGTCAACCAGGAACGTCACCGCATCTTCATTTCCATCTCGGTCCAGGTCGCCGGTGGCAATAAGGTTGGCCGCCAGGCTAACATACGGGCTTCCCCCGCCTTCTTCCTCGTAATCCCCGAATCCGTCGGTTAGGGTGATGGCTTCGTAATCGGGCAGTACACCGCCATAGGTCAGGTTACCCAGGACCGCGGCCAGATCAGCGCCAGTGGCGGCCGGCATGGTGGATTCATCTGTGCCGGCCGGGGCGAAGGTCATCGTGCCGCCGTCGGCCAGCAGCTCAAGGACCAGGTTGTCGCCGTCCGAGGCGTAGCGTGTCGCGCTGCCCAGGAAGGCGACGAACTGGTCGCTGCGCGAGCCTTCCGGGCAGGCGGCCAGCGTCATCGGGCCGGGGGTGATGGTGATCTCGCCACCGTCGCTGGCGACGTAGTTCCCCGCCACGTTGTTGCAGTCGGCCACAGCAGTGAAAGTGGCGTCGTCGTTGAACGTGACGCGGTAGTTGCCCGGCGTCTCGATCGCATACTCCTCCACCGGTCCGGCGTAGGCAATCCACTGCCACTCGCCCGACCGCAGGTGAAGCAATTCATCGCTCGGCGGGGGCACGCTCGGCGGCTCCGGTTCGGCCGTCGGTGGTTCTTCTGTGGGGGCTGGTTCCGCGGTCGGCTCGGCCGCCACCGCTGTTTCCACCGGTGCGGCTGTCGGTTCGGTGGCCACCGGACTGGCGCCACCGCAAGCAGCCAGAATCATCAGCGCCGTTGCGGTCACAAGGGCCAGCCAGAGACTTGTTCTTCCTTGCTTTAACATCTTCTCTTTACTCCAAATCAACTATCGATTCTCTATCTTCATAGCCCGCGACCAACCGTTCGGAGGGGGCAACTGAATGCTATTCCAAAGCGTCGCCCGGCAACGAAAACCGGTGCCGCCGTGTCTCCAGGCACGACAGGTCCGGCACCTGTTGCGGATCGCGGATGAACTCAATGCCGATCCGGGCGGCGCAGTTGCTCGCCCCCCAGGTTTCGTGCCCGGCCTGGGGGACCAACACCAGCGTGGCGTTGGCCAGTTGCTCCGCCAGGCTGCGGCCGTGGACCGGTGGCGTCCGCGTGTCGTACTCGCCCTGTAAGATCAGCGTCGGGATAGCGCTTGTCACCGGCTCGTGATACCGGCCATCGCTATCACCCATCGGATAATCGGTGCAGTTGCCGACTTCCGTCGCCAGCAGCGAATCCGGCATGCCGAGGGCCGGGATCGGCAGCGCGTCGCGCGCGGCGATGGCCGCGCCCGCGTCGGAGAACGCCAGTTGCTCCAGACAGGCGATGCCGGAGAGCAGGAAGTGGGCGTTATTGCGGGCGCCGGCCTCGACGATGCGATTGGCAGCCGCCTTGTCCACCGTCGCGCTCGCGCCGGGTGCGGAATCGCGCAGGACCAGCACGTCTGCGTCGGACAGGTTGCCGATATCCTCCAGGATCTGCGGCAGGCTTTCGGAATCGGCCAGGACGCGTTCGGCGGCGGCCTTCATCCCCGCGCGTGGGTCGGCTTCGCGCGCGCCGGTCAGCACATCGGCCACGGCCTGAATGCCCGTCAGAGGGTTAGTGCCCTTCAGACCGGCAAGCGAAATCTTCTGTAACAGATCGGCTACCGCATCGGACGTGGCCGAACCCTCCGGCGATCGGGTGCCGATCTCCCCACTGGCCAGGGCCAAATATGTCGTCGTGTCGCCCTCTTCCAGTTCAGCGATCATCCGCGGCAGGTAGTTGCCGCGCGTGCCGCCCAGGTCGCGCAGTTGATCCAGCAGCTCCGCCGGACCGATGGCCCGCTCGCCGGCCGTCAGCGGCGTTGCCGCCAGCTTCGCCAGCAAGGCGGCCGTCCGCGCGGGCAGGTCGGGGTAGGCGGCCGCGCAGGCGGAGTCGGCGGCGCAGTTGGCGAAGAGCTGCATCACCGTGTCATGCGGCGCGACCGCGATCGTTCGCAGGCGATCCACCGTCGGCGAAACGGGCGAATCGAGGACGACGCTGCGAATGGGCGCGTCCGGGTGGCGCCTCATGGTCTCCAGCGCCAGGCGCGTACCATAGGACGTGCCCTGCAGGTTGTAGCTGGAATAGCCAAGCGCCTGCATCAGCCCGACGAGATCGCGGGCGCTGTTGGCCGTGGTGAACTGGGCCGGATCGAGGCCGGCCTTCTTGAACGCCTCGTGGCAGCGGCTGTTCACCGGGCCGACGGTCCGGCTGTAGTTGGCCAGGTACTCATCATACGGCTGCGCGCTGTCAGGCTCGTTGTTGCCGGCAGCGCTTTCGACGAAGGCCTCCAGCTCGCTGCGGCCGACCTCGTTGCCCAGCAGGGCCACGCACTCTTCAATGCCCAGACGCTGGGCGAACAGCGTCCCGCGCTGGGCGGGGAAGAGGATGTCGCGCTCTCGGCGCAGGTCACCGTACAGACTGCCGCCAGCGGCGACCACGCCGCTCTGGCCCGGCCCGCCGGCCAGGTAGACGATCGGGTCGGGCAGGGGCGACTCGCTCTGGGCGCGCAGCCGAACAACCGTGAGGTTGATCCTCCCCGCGGCCGGGTCGTCGTAATTGACCGGCACGGTATAGACAAAGCAGTCGACCGTCTCGCCTTCGACCTCGCCGGCCAGCGGCAGCGGGCAGTCCACCGGGGTGATGGCGCCTACCTCGGCCTGGACATCGCTGATGGCCTTCAGACGTTGTTCCAGGCTGGAACTCCTGCTGCCTCGACAGGCGGTGAACAGCAGCAGGGTGCCCACAATCAGTGCGGCCACCAGAGCAATTGCGGGGATCGTCATGTCGTTTACTTTTATCGAGCGGGCCACACGAACACCCTGTGCCAGATTCGCGCTAACCTCTGTCTCCGCATTCCGTGCTGCCCGCTATCACGCTCATCTCATTATGGATGAGCACTTCCCGGTCATCGGCCGGTGGCGCTTCTTGCAGAAACACGATCTCAACAGCTTTCCTGCAAAGGGACCTGTCAGACCCTCAGATTGAAGGCCTGACAGGTCCCCTTTTGTTCTACCGGCGGGCACGACCGTGCCCATCCGGGACTACGGCTGATCGCAGGTGTAATTGACCGCCGCGCCGATCATCGCCACGGAGTCACCACCCAGATTGCCGGTGCCGAACGTTGTGTTGTTCGGACCGGGCGACAGCAACTCAATGACCACCTCATCGGTCCCGGCGGGCACGTCCTCCAGCAGGATCTCTTCCAGGTTGAGCGTGTCCTTCTTGTTCGGAACGGATTTGACGATCTGCTTTGACACACCGCCGGCCGAAACGGTCAGCACGACCGGGCGCGCATCCTTGTTGTTGTCGACCAGGGCGATCTTGACGACGATGTCCGCCCCATCGATCTGCGTCTCAGGGATGGATATCGTCTGGACCTGCGCCGACGTCCACCCGTTCGCCACATCCCAGTAGACATGGTTCGTGCTGCTATTGTCGAAGCGCGCGAAGACGTTGGCATAGGGCTCGTCAGTCCGGTAGGTCGGCCAGAGGACAAATGCCCGCGGGCTCTTCTTGGCGGACGCCGTCCAGAAGAACTGGCCCCGAACATACCGGTTTGGCGTCAGTTCGGCGCCCCACCAGTTCACCGCGCTGCTGCGGTACGCCGGGCTGGTCGGTGCCCCGATCTGGACGTACGTGTTGTTCGGGTAGCGGAAGCGGACGTACTTCATGATGCCGACATCCACCGAGGCCAGCTGGCCATAGAGCGACGAAACCTGCGCGTAGTTGGGAATGTTCAGGGTTCGCGTCTGGTAAGCCGTGGACGGGCTGCCCTGACCGATGCCGAGCAGGTCTGTCCGCAGGTTGCCGACGTTCGGATCGACCGGGCAATAGCCGTCGGGAGATGTCATCTTCTCATTGAGGAAGGTGCAGGTGACGTCGTCGGCGTTAGGACCGGGGAAGATCTCCAACGTTCCCGAGTTGGTGTCTGAAAGGTAAGTCGCGCCGGTGCAACTGGCGCCGGAAAACTGCCATCCTGCCGGCGCATCTTCCTTAAACACGTAGTTGGCGAGCGGCACGCCGGTGAACTCCTTCTGCGCCGTTCCTGATACCGTCGTCAGGCTAAAGTCATCGACCTGAACATCGCTTTCGGAGGTCGTGCTGAAGTCAAACGTATCGTCACCACCCACCGTCTCCTTGACGATGGTCAGGTTGATCGTCGGCCGCGTATTGAGGAAGGTGCAGGTGACGTCGTCGGCGTTAGGACCGGGGAAGATCTCCAAC
>CAYRBP010000017.1:21889-32160 GCA_964422535.1 uncultured Ardenticatenaceae bacterium
ATTGAGGAAGGTGCAGGTGACGTCGTCGGCGTTAGGACCGGGGAAGATCTCCAACGTTCCCGAGTTGGTGTCTGAAAGGTAAGTCGCGCCGGTGCAACTGGCGCCGGAAAACTGCCATCCTGCCGGCGCATCTTCCTTAAACACGTAGTTGGCGAGCGGCACGCCGGTGAACTCCTTCTGCGCCGTTCCTGATACCGTCGTCAGGCTAAAGTCATCGACCTGAACATCGCTTTCGGAGGTCGTGCTGAAGTCAAACGTATCGTCACCACCCACCGTCTCCTTGACGATGGTCAGGTTGATGAGCTTTTCGTTGGTGAACGTGCAGATCACGTCCTCGCCAGCAGCAAGGTTGATGGCGACGCTGGTGTCGCTAACAAGAATGTTAGCGCCCCCGCTGCACTGGATGGGTTTGAGTGCCCAACCAGCAGGGACCTGCTCACCCACGAAATAGCCCATGGGCGGCAGATCGCTGAACGTTCTGAAATTGGGGTCGGTGCCGTTGTCCTTGAGCGTAAAAGTGTTGCCATCTCCACCGATAGTGGTGATGAATCCAAACTCCTGCTCGCTCTCCGGAGTGGCTTCCTTGATGACGGTGATGCTGCCGGTCAACGAGGCGGCACTCGGGCGAACGCCCACAAACGCTAACAGTAGTACGAACACGGCCAGCAGGCCGGTTGCGAGCATGAATCTTTGCTTCGCTGTTGATCTAGACATGTCAATATCTCCTTGTCACTTTCCAAAACACATCGAACTGACTCAGTTTGCTCGCTTACGTCCTTTCCTGTCCGATGGGCTGGGCCGGCCTTTCACACCGGCCGGCGCTGCCGGTTCAATCAATGGATGCGGCCAACGACGGGTTCACCATTCGCGACTCCTCAGCAGCAGGTTGATCAGGTAAATGAGCAGCGCGTTGCCTGCGCCAACGGCCGCCAGTACGATGAACCAGAGGATGATGTCCGCGGCCGATGGCTCGACGCCGGGTTCTCCGCCCCCCAGGATCCTGGAGAGCAGGATGCCGAGCGCGGCGAAGAGGGCCCCGGCGAGGATGCCCTCGCTCGCCACGTTGAGAAGCCTCCCGGCCCCTCCGGTCTCCATCCACCTCAAATAGACCGGCAAACGCCAGTAGACCAGACCGGCCGCCAGAAGCACCAGCGGGACCAGTGCCAGGAACCGCGGCGGCGGCGGATGGTCGGCGCCCGCCCACAAGATCGCCATCCACCCCGCAAAGAAGATGACGGCATTGGCGAGCGCGAGGGGTCGGGCAGCGGTCCTGTCTGGGGCCATCGGCGGACCTCGGCTAGTCCATTAACACGGTCAGAAACGTGGCCTCGCCGTTCTCGCGCCGCCCGGCCAGCAGCAGCCCCGACATCGCGCCGCCGTCGCCGATGGTGAAGACGCGAAAATCGGCCACATCGGGGGCGTCATAGGCGGTTGAGAGGACTTTGACCGCGCGCTCCGGGTCCGCCATTGTCTCCAGCACCAGCGGGATCGAGATGGACGCATCGGGGTCGTCGATGCCGCGTACCTCGCTGGCTACGTCGCGGTTCGTCCCCTTCTTTCGCGCGTAGACCACTTTCCAGGGCGTCATCCAGGCCGCTTCGCCCCAACGATCCCACAACTCCCCGGTGAAGTACCGGTAGACCTTGAGGGCCAGCGCCGCCAGGTCGTCGCTCTCGTTTGCCACCTCGAAGAATACGGCCGCGCCAAAGCCCTCCTGGCTGGGCGGTCCATAGGCCTGCTCCAGTTCGGTCACATAGCCCGGCTTCTCACCCGGAGACCGGGTATTCTGTTGTTGCATCGTTCGTCTCCCCTGAGTCGTCAGCCCGGACGGATCGATCCATCACGCTTGCCTCGACCGCGTCACTCAGTCCATGAGAAACACGAGAAAGGTCGACTCTCCGTTCTCGCGCCGGCCCGCCAGCACGAAGCCCGACATCGCTTCGCCGTCTCCAATGTTGTAGACTCGCACGTCGGCAGCTTCCGGCGGATCGTAAGCGGCGACCAGGGCCTTGCGCGCGTCGGCCGCGCCTTCAACGACCTCCAAAATCATTGGGATGGACTGGGAAACGTCAGGGTCCTTGATGCCCTTCAGTTCCTGGACGATGGCGTGTTTGGTTCCGTCCTGACGGCGGTATGCTTCGCGCCACGGCCCCATCCACGTCTCCGCGCCCCGTTCCTGCCACTTCTTGCCGACGTAGTGCTGGTAAACCTTCTTGGCCGCGTCTTCAAGGTCCGCTTTGTCTGTCATGACCTGAAAGAACACGGCGCTGCCGAAACCCGCGTCGCCGGGCGGGCCATAGGCCTTTTCCATCGCGGCCACATAGGCCGGTTTCTCAACTTCGTTCTGCGCTTTCGATGAGGGCGCCATGATCAACTACTCCTTGTTTCGACGATTGCGGCCATGCCCCGGATAACCAGGGGATAGCCGGCGACTCGACTGTAAGGCAAAGCGCCGGCCGCGGTCGGGCAGCGGCCGGCGTGGCTTTACGTGACCCTTCCTTATCTAGTCGCTCAATACGGTCATCTGACCGACATTCAACAGCGTTTGCAGATAGTCGGCGCTGGCCCAGACGACCTGCCCGGAATCGAGCAGCACGGCCTGGACCCAATCGCCCGCGTTCGAGCCGACCGGGTTGCGATAGCCGGTCAGTTCGACCGACGCGCATCGCGGCAGCGTTTTGACGATAGGGAAGGCGGTCGAAGGCCCGTCGCGGAAGTTTAGACTCTGGGCCGTGACGTAGGCGATAGACCCGGCCAGCGGGCCGCAACTTCCGGACGATGTCGAAGTCGAGACCTGCTCGGCCGGGATCAACGGCTGGCTGCCACCTCCCCCACTCAACGACGCCAGGTGGACATCGATATTGGCATCGCCCGCCTGGTCAAAGTATTCGACCCGGACCACAACCGGACCGCCCGTGTAGTTGAAGCTGGAGGTCTTGGTCGTCGCCGCGTGAACCCCCCAGTTGTCGATCTGCAGGACGTTGTTGACGTACAGGCGCGCGCCGTCGTCGCTGGTCAGGACAATGTTGTATTGACCGGGATTGCCGCTCATCACCTTGGTCCAGCGCGCCGACCAATTGTCATTGCTAATCACGCCGGGGGCCGGGGAACCTTCGCCCCAGTTCTGGTTCAGGTAGCGGTCGTCGCGCACCAGCGCAGGCGCGCCGGACAGGCTGGTGTTGTTGAAGTACTCGCCCTTCCAGTTCGGATAGAAGTCACCCCCACCCGTGCCGACGGTCGCTCCTTCCGGATGCACCAGGTCCCAGTTGACCTTGGCCACGGCATTCCCGCCAGCCTCGTAATACTCGACCTTGATATCATGCTCGCCGCCGGAGACATAGACATCCTTGGTCATCGTGTGCGCCTGGCTGTCGGCCCAGGAGTCGATGATCACGTTGTGGTCCAGATAGACGCGCATGCCGTCGTCCATCGTGGCATTGAAACGGTAGGTGCCGGGGGCGAAATTGACCCGCCGGTTCCACTTGGCCGAGAAGTTGTCATCGCTGACACCGGCGGCCGGGGAGCCCTGTCCCCAGTCAAAGTTGATGCTGCTGTCCTGGCGCTCGACGACCGGGTTGCCGCTGAAGTCCTTGTTGTTCCAGAAGCGCGCGCGCCACTGGGCATCCTCGGCGCGCGCCGTCTGCCCGGCGAGCGCCAGGACCGACACGACCAGGGCCACCACGATCAGTGACCTGGCAATTTTCAGGGTCTTGTAAGTGTGCATCTCATCCTCTCCAAAATGCTCAGTCTTCTTTCGAGAAGGACCCTGGCCGTTGGCGCCGTGCCCATTGCCAACGGCCAGGCTCTATACCAGCTAGTGGGTTTCGATGGTGTTGATCAGCCAGTTATAGACATTCTTGCGGCTGCGGACGTTGCCCGGCAACTCCGTGGCAATGATGGACTCGACCCGCTTGACGTCGTCGACGGTCTCGTAACCGAAGGTGTTGACGACCTTCTGGATCATCGGGATGACCTCATAGCCTTCCTTGCGATTGAACATGACGGCATCCATCATGATCTTGTGGGGGTTGTCACCCTCGATCGCGTGCCACGAATAGGCATCGACGTTGAGCATCTCCTTCTCGACCTTAATGGCTGCGTGGTGGGCCGGCACGGGCACATCGTGGGCCTGGGCGATCCAATATGCGACGTGATCAGCCTGCGGCGCTTCCTTGACGATATGCTCCTTCTGGTTGACTTCATCCAGCTTGCGGGCCAGTTCCACTGCATTGGCCTCGGCCAGTTCGTCGATGGTGTGGACGCCGGCTGCTTTCAGCAGAGCGGCGTACTTCGGTCCGACGCCCTTGATCCGGGCGAACTCGAGGTCCTTGGCCCACTTCTGAACCGTGGCCTTGTCGACGCCGGCGGCCGCGGCCAGTTCGGCCCGGCCGGCGTCTGTCGCCGCTTTGGCCTGGAACTTGTCGACGTCGCTGACACCCGCTTCGTGCAACGCGGCCACGGTCGCCACGCCCATGGCTGGGACGGCCGCGGCCATGACCGCCGCCTTCTCCTTGACTTCCATTGGCTGGTCGGCGAAGTGCTTTTCCACATCCTCATAGACATCCTCGGCCGCAGCGCGCGTTTCCTCGATTTCGTCCATCGCATCATCGGGGATGAGATAGTGTTCCACAGCGCCACCCAGCGCGGCGATCTCGGCCTTGGTCGGCTCGACTTCGTGGGCGTCGGCCATGACGGCCAGGGCTGCCCCGCCGCTGCGTAGATGGTTTTCGAGACGGGCGCGGTCGGCGTCCGTCATGCCGATGCGCTTGTGGAACAACGAGCCACCGGCTGCGCCGAGGGCCAGGCCGGCAATGGCACCAGGGATGATGCCGATGCCGCCGGTCAGGACGCCGGCCGCGACCATGATGCCGGTCGCCAGGCCGCCGGTCGCGCCCAGGATGGCGCCCCATTTGGCACCGGTGCCGGCGGCCCGCGCGCCGACGAGGTGAGTCTTTAGCTCGCCATCGTGCATGCTCAGGATGCCCATGCCGCCGAGCTTGATCTCTTTCTCTTCCTTGTCCCAGTGCTTGAGCCGCTGGCCGGCATCGTCAGCCGCGTCAACAGTCGGGAAGTAAGCCACAATCAGATTACGGTTCTTGTTTGCCATCTTTCACCTTGTCAGTATCTCTTGGTTCGCAGCGTGCGCTTCAGCGCCGCTTCCGAAGTACACGATCGAAATCGCGACGACGAGTGATTCGTTTAGAAATTGATGATGCGCGGCAGGCTCTTGGCCTGTGCGATCCATCCGGCGACGGTGTCAACAGAATAAACGGCAGACCCACTCGCCTGGTTCAAGGCAGCGGCCAGGTGTTCGGCGTTGCGCTGCCCTAATTCCGGGACAGAATCAATGCCGGCGGCCAGAAGCGCTGCAGCCGCCGTTGGGCTGAGGCCGCGAACACGAGCCAGGTCTAGTTCCTTGGCCCAGGTCAGGATAGTACCGGCGTCGTAGCCGGTGGCTTTGGCAAGCTCGTTACGCCCTGGGGCGGTGGCAGCCTTGGCCAGGAAGGCGTTAGCGTCATAAATCCCGGCATCATGGAGTTTGGCGGCGGCCGCGGCGTCCAACGTTTGGGCCGCGGCAACCAGCAACGTAGCCGCTTCGTGGACCTCCAGAGGCTTGTCGGCCATATGTTCGGCGATTATTTCTTTCGTGTCCGCCAGCCGTTGCCGCGTCGCCTCGACTTCGGCCATCAGATCCTCGGGAAGGAGATAGCCCTCAACCCTACCGCCCAGGGCAGCAAGCTCCGCCTTGGTGGGCTCTACTTCGACCGCATCAGTCATCACGGCCAGGGCCGCCCCGCCGTTGCGGAGATGGTCCTCCAGGCGGGCGCGGTCGGCGTCCGTCATGCCGATGCGCTTGTGGAACAACGAGCCACCGGCTGCGCCGAGGGCCAGGCCGGCAATGGCACCAGGGATGATGCCGATGCCGCCGGTCAGGACGCCGGCCGCGACCATGATGCCGGTCGCCAGGCCGCCGGTCGCGCCCAGGATGGCGCCCCATTTGGCACCAGTGCCGGCGGCCCGCGCGCCGACGAGGTGAGTCTTTAGCTCGCCGTCGTGCATGCTCAGGATGCCCATGCCGCCGAGCTTGATCTCATCCTCGCCCTTGTCCCAATGCTTGAGCCGCTGGCCGGCATCGTCGGCCGCGTCAACAGTTGGGAAGTAAGCCACGATCAGGTTCTTGTTCTTGTTTGCCATTGTTCAACTCCTATTTCTGTATCACCGTCGTCGATACCGTATTCTTCGGTGGTGTAGCCCACATTTCTCGTCTCGGCGTCATCACCTCTGGCTCATCGTCGCGCCCGGCCCGCACCATCGCGGTCTAAGCCGGCGCCATGGGCCACCGACTGTCGCCGGTCACGAGACGAATCGTCCGGACCCAATCCTCAAGGGGGGCACTCCTATCCACGAAGCCCAGCTTGCCGGCGTCAAGATCGGCTGTGGCCTTCGACATCTCTTCGCCGCTGCCAAGGACAAGGATAGCAGATGCGGTGCTCTCCCGCCACAGGCGCCAGATAACCCCGGGCCCCTCTCGGTGCAGAATGCGCTGCTCCATCAGGATCACGTGCGGCCGGGTCACATGCACCATGAAGAGCGCCTCGTCGCCACTCGTTGCCTCCCCGACGATGGAGATCGACCTGGACGCGCTAAGGAGCGAAATTAGCCCCTTTCGCTCGACCGCATGATCCCCAATCACGAGTACGCCAATCTTGTCCGTCAAAGCACTCCGGATAAAGGCGCACGGGCACTAGCTTCTTGCCGAAACTATGATAAGCATAGGCACCGATCGTCTAGAGATCGTCGAGAAGAACGCTGTATAATCAGGATCGTGAACGAATGGGCCAGGATGGGCGAACCCCTTCACATTCATCTGTTAGGTTCGCCGTTAGTCAAACTGGGCGACAGGGAGTTGACCGGCTTCGTCACGGCGAAGAGCCGCGCTCTGCTGTTCTACCTTGCCATGCGGATTGGCACCCACAGTCGCCAGTCCCTTGCCACATTGCTCTGGCCCGAGGCCCCGGAGACCAATGCCACCAAGAACCTGCGCGACGTTCTCTCCAACCTGCGCAAACTCGTCGGTGATCATCTTGAGATCACCCGCGAAACAGTCACCTTCAGGCGAGGGGACAACTACACCCTGGATGTTGAGGCATACAGCGCGTACCTTGAACGATACCGCCGCGGCCAGCGATACGTTGGCGATCTTGAAAGTGCCGTCGCTCTCTATCGCGGTGATTTTCTGGAGGGGTTCTTCGTCTCCGATTCGGTCCTATTCGAGGCGTGGTTCACCGTCGAACGTGAGCAATTACGTCAGGCACAACTGGCAGCGATCCACGCACTCGCGGCCTGGCACGCGCAATATTCCGATATCAAGACCAGCATGGGCTACGCCTCCCAGTTGCTGGCGCTTGATAACCTGAGCGAACCGGGACAGCAACTGCGGATGGGATTGCTGACCCTGGCCGGACAGCGTAGCGAAGCCCTGGCGCAATACGAAGCGTTTTGCGCCCTGCTAGAGGACGAGCTTGGCGCCACGCCCCTGGCGGAAACCACCAGCCTCTACGAGCGAATTCGCTCGGGCGAGTTCGAGTCGCGCGCCTGGCTGGAGTCAATCGGGCGTTCGCCTCTTTCCTATTTTCAGGCTCCGGCACACGCGCTTGGAAGTGCGCGCGGCCGGAACCAGGCGTTAGACCGAATGCGGCCGCGTGTAGACCTCGGCGACATGCCGGTACAGAAGCAGTTCTTCGGCAGGCTATCGCAACTTCAGCAGCTGCAAGGGTGGGTCGGGGATGAAAGTTGCCGGCTCATCGCTGTCACCGGCATGGGAGGCGTCGGCAAGACGTCGCTCGTGTCGACGTTCGTTCGCCGGCAGACCGGGCCTCAGACAAGGACGTCTGGCACGTCAAATTGGAAGGTGCATCCGGATCGCTTTGAAACCATCATCTGGCGCTCGCTCATCAATGCGCCCTCCCTCAATAGCTTGCTGCGCGACATACTGGGCGAAGACCCGGATCAGCGAGCGATGAATGACTCAGAAGCGCTCGAGGGGCATCTGACGATGCTGCGGTCACTCGTTCGGGAGCGGCGGCTTCTGCTGGTCCTGGATAATTTCGAGAGTGTCCTGTCGAAGGACAGTGATGCCATGAACTACCGGCAAGAGATGCTTGCATTCAGGCGGCTCTTGCAGCTATTTGCCGAAGGGGAACACAGGAGTTGCCTGATCATCACCAGTCGCGAACTGCCAGGGGAACTCGTCCCCTACATTCACGACCAGCAACACGTCCGACACCTCCTGCTATCGGGTTTGGCATCTGTACCCGGCATCGATCTCCTGCGGGCTCGCGGTCTGGACGCCGGAGATGAGGCACTCGGCGAGATTGTCCGTCGCTATTCCGGCAACCCGCTGGCGTTAAAGCTCGTCGCCGACACGGCCAGAAGCTTGTTTGGCGGCGATGTTGACCCACTCATGGAAGATTCGACTGTCTTCGGGGACATACGGGGCGTTCTCGACGAGCAGTTTGCCCGGCTGACGCCGTTGGAAGAAGAAATCATCATCTGGTTAGCCATCCGGCGCGAACCGGTAGCGTCCGGAGACCTGCGAAATGATCTGGCATTCCGCCCGCAGAAGCGGCAATTCATCGAGTCCTTGCGGTCGCTGTACCTGCGCTCGCTTCTCGAGCAGGTGCCTCAGGGCGTTCAGGATGGCCAGGCCCTCGCATTCTTCTACACGCTCCAAAACGTGGTCATGGAATATGCGACCGAACGTCTCATCGAGGCCGTTTGCCGCGACGTCGAGCTTGGGAAGATCGACACCCTGCAACGATATGGGCTGATGAAGGCCACGGCCCGCGAGTTCGTGCAAGACAGTCAGCGCCGACTATTGCTTAGGCCGGTGGTCAACTGGATGATCGACCGTTTCGGCCGTGCTGGAGCCATTCAGGTGGCCCAGAATCTACTGGCAACAGTACGCGGTACGCTGTCTCGGTCAGCTGGCTACGCGGGCGCCAACATCCTCCATCTCCTGCTGGCCCTCGATGTTGACCTGGCTGGCTACGACTTCTCAAACATGGCCATTCGGGAAGCTGATCTGAGGCTGGTCAACCTGAAAGCGACGAGCTTCCGAGGCGCTGATCTAAGCGGTTCCGTATTTCGAGACACCTTTGATGTTGTGCTCGCCGTCACATTCACCGCCGATGGTCAGGCGCTGATCGCGCGAACCTCCGATGGTTCCGTTGGCATCTGGCAGTTGAACGATTACCGGCCGCTGCACACGATCGCCAGTCTCGCCGGCATCAATTTGGGACTCGCCATCAGTCCGGACGGCCGCACGCTGGCTGCAGGTGGTCCGGGCTGTTCCATTCGCTTTCTGAACATCGACAACGGTGAAGAAACCAGCGCCATCAACGCCCACACGGCGCAAATCCTCGATGTGGGCTATAGCATCGATGGTAGATGGTTGTGTAGCAGCAGCATCGATGGGACCATCGCTATCTGGGACGCAAGCGACCACCATCTTGTGGAGCGGATCAGCCTTCCCGGAAACATCTGTTTCAGCCTGGCCCCGGACATGGACGGAAAGACTTTGGCGGCCGGCATGGCAGATGGAACCGTTTGCTTGTTCGACCCTGTTGAGGGAAGCTTGATTAGGCAGTTGCCTGCGCATAGCCCCAAGAAAATCCGGGCGCTTGCCTATAGTCCCGATGGTAGAATTCTGGCGGTGGCTGGCGAGGATAGCCGGATCCATCTCTGGCGCCTGGCGACAGGTGAAATGGTGGGGGAACTAATTGGTCATACGGACGCGGTGCTGGCGCTGGCGTTTCATCCGCAGGGTGAGATCCTTGCGAGCGGTAGCGCGGATAAGTCGATTCGTTTTTGGGATTGGAACAGTCTTCAGTTGCTCCGCGTGGTTCCTGCGGGATCCAATTGGATCACCGGGGTCGCTTACAGCCCGGACGGGAATCTCCTGGCAAGCGGTGGCTATGACCGGACGATTCGACTCTGGCAAAGCCGGACCGGACACTTGCTGCACACGCTTCAAGGCTCTTCACGTTTCGTCAATCAGATTGCCTATAGTCCTGACGGGCACTACCTCGCCAGCGCGAATTTTGACCACCCGGTGCAGCTGTGGGACACGCAGTCCGGACAGCTATTGCACCAGTTGAAAGGTCACCAGAGTTCTGTCCGCCGGCTTGTTTTCAGCCCGGATAGCAGATCGCTTGCCACAAGCGGGGATGGTCGGAAGATCTGGTTATGGGATGTCCGATCCGGAAAGG
>CAYRBP010000017.1:32260-64814 GCA_964422535.1 uncultured Ardenticatenaceae bacterium
TCCAGCACCACCGTGCGCCGATTGAGACGATCCGATTCTCGCCTGACGGCACGCATCTCGCCACGCAGGACAAGAGTGGGGTGCTCTGCCTGTGGCAGTTGGCGGCGCAGGGAAAAGCCACGCTGCTGGCGGTTACCGAGTCGGCCGAAACCATCGCTGACTTCTGGAATCTGGTGTTCAGCCCGAGCGGGCAAGCGCTCGGGTTCCAGCTTTCAGATCAGGCGCTTGGCCTTTTGGATGTGCAATCGGGTCAGCTTCGGTGGATCTTCGACGAATCGTTGTACAGCGAAGGTTCGCTGTCATTCACGGCCGGCGGCGAGACTCTTATCTCGGGTGGTGCCGGCGGCGCTATCCATCAGTGGGATGTGAACACGGGACGCCTCGAGCGAACGCTTGCCGGTGAGTCCATTGCTGCCTGTCAGATTAGCGTTCATCCCGAGAGCAATCAAGTCGCCGGCAGCGGCGACGACGGCGCGCTCCGAATCTGGGACATGCGAACCGGGGAGTGCCGCTTTGTCCTTCGGCCGCCAGGCCCATATGAGGGAATGGACATCACCGGCGCCGTTGGACTCTCACCCACACAGGTTGCTACCCTACAAACATTGGGAGCGATCGTGGCCTGAACGCTTCATGCGCCCCTCGATGCCTACGTGGGACTGCCGCGGCCGACCGGCCACTGCTCCGAGGTGGCCTTGTCGCAGGACCTGGCAGATGACCCGGACGAAGCAGGCAGTGACTTTCCTTGCGCAGGCGCATCGTAGATTACCCGAATACGTGATTCGTCCTTGTGGTTGAGGAGGGCGAGACGGCCGACCGGGGCGCTGAACCTCAGTGAGACTGGAAGTCCTTCTCCCCTGCCCGGATCGGCACCTTCAGCCAGTTTTCTCTCGGTGGCAAGGGACAGCTGTAGTACGGGCTGTAGGCGCAATACGGGTTGTAGGCGAAATTGAAGTCCACCTCAAACCGGCCATCGTCCAGGCGGCGCAGGCCCGGACGGTGATTGTCCAGGTAGCGGCCGGCGCCGTACGTTTCCGTCCCGTTCGTGGCGTCCTTGAACGGCATGAAGAACGTCTGGCCGGCCGGGTCGCTGTAGACGGTCAGGGTCGCCGCCTCGCCATCCACGGCAAAATGCAGCCGGGCATAGGCGCGGTAAGACTGTGTGTCGCCGGTACTCGTCTCCATCTGAACGAGTGGCCCATCCGCCGGCAGGCGTTCGGCCGCGATCGTCAGGATGAGGTCCGCGTTCTCGTCATAGTAGGCCAGGCCCTCGAACCCCTCGCGCTGGTCTTCGTCAAGCGGCGACTGGGGATGGAACTGCATGAAGTCGTCAAGCTCGTCGCGGAATTGCTGCAGTTGGTTGGGCATTGTGGTTCCTCCTCATTCCGGACGATCCGGGGCGCGGCCCCCTTACGCCTGGAAACGACAACCTCCTCCCGCGGTCAGCAGGAGGAGGTTGTCTTTGGCGGAGAGGGTGGGATTCGAACCCACGGTGACCTCACGGCCACAACGCTTTTCGAGAGCGCCCCGATCAACCGCTCCGGCACCTCTCCTCAATTGTCTTCGATCCGCTTGTCACGCAGCATCCGAAAGAATTGCTGCAACAGCGCCCCGGCCTCGTCGGCCAGCACGCCACGGGTGACCTCGACGTGGTGATTGAAAGCCGGCAAGTTCAGCACCGCAACGACGGTCCCATCCGCTCCAAAACGCACATCCGGACCGCCGTACACCAGGCGAGAAAGCCTGGCCTGGATCATGGCCCCGGCGCACATCGGACAGGGCTCGAGCGTGCAGTAGAGCGTGACCCCGATCAGCCGCCAGTTGCCCAGGTGCTCGGCCGCCTGCCGGAGGGCAATCATCTCGGCGTGGGCCGTCGGGTCCTGGTCGCGTTCTTTGCGGTTGAAGCCGCTGCCGATGACCTGCCCGTCCAGGACCGCCACCGCGCCGACCGGCACTTCGCCCAGTCGAACCGCTTCCTCCGCCTGCGCCAGCGCCAGCCGCATCCAGCGTTCGTCGGCCGCATCCCCGGCGCTCGTAGGCAGAGCCTGCTCAGTCACCGGTCGATAGTATAGCAACATTGCCGCTGTAAAGCCATTGACAAAGCGCGAACGAAGCTATGCTATAATGTCCCTGTTCTGACTTCGAAACGTCACTGTTATCCGCCCCGGGCGCAGCTTCCAGACAACATGGAGCCCTCGCGGAACTTTGCCCCGCCCATTAACGTCATCTTAGAACACAACGCGCCCGACATTCGCTGGTCGCCTGTCGACCCGCAATGACCGGGCACTCACTTCTGGAGGGTAGTCTCGATATGACCCGTACATCCAACTTCACCCGTTCGCTGTTACTGCTGGCAGTTGTCCTGGCTCTGGCGGTTGCCTGCCGGCGCGACGATCAGGCGATCCCGACTCCGGCCGCCACAGCAGAAAGCGCTACCGCGGCAGCCCCGACCGATGCTCCGGCGGAAGACCTTTCGCCCACCGAAGCCCCGGTCGAAGAACCGACAACCGCACCCGCGGCCGCCGCGCTGGACCCGGCCGACTTTGACTGGCCGCCACAGGTCATCGATTCATCCGTTGGCTCCGGAGCACAGGCGCCGATCAATGAACCGGTCATGGTCCGTTTTGATCAGCCTATGGACCAGGATTCCGTCGAATCGGCTCTTTCTATCGAACCCGCTGTCGATAGTGAAGTCTCCTGGCCGGCCCCCGACACGCTGATGGTCAGCCCGGCGGCGACCTACGAACCGGACACCGGCTACACGCTGCGTATTGCCGACACAGCCAGCGCGATCAGCGGCCTGACGCTGGAACAGCCGGTCGAGATCGACTGGCAGACCGTCGGTGCGCTGGAGGCGACGCAGTTCTCGCCGGAGGGCAACAGCCGCGGCGTGCCGCTGGACGCAGTCATCAGTGTGGCCTTCAACCAGCCCGTCGTGCCGCTGGTCAGCACGGGCGACCAGGCCGGCCTGCCGCAGCCACTGATCATTGAGCCCGCGGTTAACGGCCGCGGCGAGTGGGTCTCGACCAGCATCTACCGCTTCATCCCGGACCCGGCGCTGGCCGGCGCCACGAGCTACTCGGTCTCGGTCGACCCGGCGCTGCAAGCGATAGGCGGAGCGACGATCGTGAACCCGCCGAGCTGGTCCTTCACCACGCTCAGCCCGGAGGTCGTGTCGATCGCGCCCGATGACGAAGCGACCAACATCCTCCCGACCGCCGGGATCACCATCACGTTCAGCGCGCCGATGGACCGCGCGACGACAGAAGCGGCGGTCAGCCTGACGGGCGCCGGCGCGGTGCCGGTCACCTTTGAGTGGAGCGAGAACGACACCGTTCTGGCCCTTCAGCCGGAAGCGACGCTGGCCCTGGAGACCCTGCACACCGTCACTGTTTCGACGGCCGCAACGGCCGCCGTCAGCGGCAGCCCGATCGACCGCGAGGCTTCCTCCACCTTCACCACCGTCCCTTTCCCGGCGGTTGAGTCCGTTCAACCAGCAGATGGCACGGTGGCCGACATCTGGCAGCGCGGCTTCAGCGTCAACTTCGTTTCGCCGATGGACCCGGAGACGATCGAAGACCGCATCGTGATCGAACCGGCTCCGGCCAATCCGCGCTACTTCTACAACGAGTGGGAGGGCAAGTCCTCGGTATTCGTGGATTTCGCCCTGATACCGGACACGAGCTATACGATCACCATCCCGGCCGACGCGGCCGATCCGTACGGCAACACGTTCGGCGAACCGTACACCTGGACCTTCCTCACCCCGCCTTACCCGGCCATCGCTTCCTTCAATCTGCCGCGCGAGGTAGCCCAGGTAAGCACCACCTTCCCGACCACGGTGGAAGTCATCCACCGCAATGTCTCCGAGTTCACGGTGGACCTGTACGACCAGCCGCTCGACACGGACTTGCTGTTTAACATCTACGAGATCAGCCAGACGCCGCCGGTCGGTGAACCGATCCGGTCGTTCACCCTCAATCCGAGCGCGTCGCAGAACGAAGCCGGCGTCGCGCCGATCGACCTGGCCGACGGCGGCACGCTGCCGGCCGGCCTCTATCGCCTGCGCATCACGTCGCCCGACATCGACGCCGAGGACGCCCAATTCTGGCAGAACCAGAACGTCATCCTCATCGTCGGTGACACGAACCTGGTCGTCAAGGAGATGTTCGGCGAGGTCCACGTCTGGGCCACGGACCTGGAAACGGGCCAGCCGGCGCCTGGGCGAAACATCGTCCTGTACACGCGAAGCGGGGCGGCCAGCGAGCCGGTCGTCACCGACGACAACGGCTTCGCCAGCTTCGACTATCAGCCGAGCGAGCCCTATCTGGAAGGCGTGATCGTTGCCAGCAACGAGCCAGGCCAGGCGGGGTTCGGCTTAAGCAGCAGTTTCTGGACCGGCGGTTTCAGCCCGTGGAACCTGGGCGTGAACTACAACAGCAGCCCGGAAGATCCGATCTTCGTCTACATCTATACCGACCGGCCGATCTACCGTCCGGGCGACACGGTCTACTATAAGGGCATCGTCCGTTCCACCAACTTCGGCCGCTATGCGTTGCCGGACCTGGAGGAGATCACGATCGCCTTCAGCCCGACCTTCTTTACCGGCGAAGGCGAGCAGGTCGAACCCGATCAATTCACGCTGGCGCTCGACGAGAACGGTTCGTTCAACGGCGAGTACCTGCTGGCGGAGGACCTGGCGCTGGGCGATTACCAGATCACCCTGCCCGATACGAACTACTGGGCGAGCCTCCGCACGTTCACCGTGGCTGAATACCGCCGGCCGGAGTTCAGTGCGACGCTGACACCGGAAGTGGACGAGGCGCTCCGCGGCGAGGCGATTGATGTCCTCCTCGAGGCCGACTACCTCTTCGGCGCGCCGGCCTCAAATGTGGCGGTTACCTGGAATATCTATCAGACCCTACACCAGCCGACGATCGAGACGCAGCCGCCGTACGCCTTCGGCGACACGGCAGGTTTCTACCAGAACGAGATCGATCCCTTCTTTGGCATCGGCGTGCCACAGCAGGGTGAATACCTCGTTGGCGGCGAGGGCGTTACCGACGAGCAGGGCAACCTGGTCATCACCCTCCCGGCCGACTTGCTGGACGAGATCGATCCCGGCAGCCGCAACGTGCGCGTCGAAGCCACACTCGGCGCGAACAGCGAGTTCCCGATCAGCACGAGCACGAGCGTCGTCTACCACGATGCGGAGGTGTACGTCGGCCTGCGGACACCTGAGTATGTCAGCGACGCCGGCGTCGAGACGACGGTCGAACTGCTGACTGTCGACTGGGCCGGCGAGGCGGTCGGCAACCTGCCGGTTGAGGTCGTCTTCTACCTCCGCGAATGGGAGAGCGAGCGCAGCAGCGACTATGGCATGTACATGACGAGCTGGACGGCCGTTGATACGGAAGTGGCCCGCGAGTCGGTAACAACCGACGCGGACGGCCAGGCCGCCGTTTCGTTCACGCCCGAAGTCGGCGGCAGCTACCTGGCCGTAGCCACCGTGAAGGACGCCGCAGGCCGCGAGCAACTCAGCAGCCTCAGCCTCTGGGTGCTCGACCCCGGCTATTCCGGCTGGCGCAGCGACCCGAAGGAACGGACGATGCTGCTCGTCCGCGATAAGGATGAGTACCAGATCGGCGAGACGGCTCGCATCCTGGTCCAAACGCCGTTTGCCGATCCCGTCCAGGCCTGGCTGACCATCGAACGGGGCAACCTGATCGAGCAGCGCGTGATCACCGTCGCGCCGGGCCAGACGCTCGACATCCCGATCACGGCCGAGTACGCGCCGAACGTCCATGTCATGGTCACGGCCGTCAAGCCGGCCAACCCCGGCGCGACCGAGGCTCAATATGCCGACATCCGGTTGGGTGTGGTCGAGTTGCTGGTCGATACGTCGCAACTGGAGTTGAACGTAGCCCTGGCGGCAGCCCAGGACACCTACAAGCCGGGCGATACGGCGTCGTTCACCGTCACGCTGACCGACGGCGCCGGCAACCCGGCCACGGCCGATGTCTCGCTGGCGCTGGTCGACCTGGCGGTACTGCTCCTTAAGGAAGACAACGCTCCCCATATCGTTGAGGCGTTCTACGCGCCGCAACCGCTGCGGAGCCAGACCGGTTCGGGCCTGTTCATCAGCGGCGAAGGCCTGGAGGCTGAGGTGCCGCTGCAGGGCGGCGGCTTCGGCGGGGGCGGCGGCGACGTGGCTGCCGCGGAATCGGCCCGCGTTGAGGATGAGGATGAGAGCGTCCGCGATGACTTCAAGGACACAGCCTACTGGGAAGCGACCCTACCCGTCAGCGGCAGCGCGACGGTCGAGATCCCGCTTCCCGACAACCTGACGACCTGGCGGCTCTCCTCCAAGGCATCCAACCAGGACACCATCGTCGGCCAGAACTTCGTTGAGATACAGGTCCAGTTGCCGCTTCAGGTCCGGCCGGTCACGCCCCGCTTCTTCACCGTCGGCGATGCGCTGCGGTTGGGCACCAACGTCGATAACAACACCGACCAGGACATCGAAGCGACCGTCAGCCTGGAGGCGCTTGGCCTGGCGATCAATGGCGAAGCCGAGCAGGTCGTGACCGTTCCCGCGAACGGCCGGGTCTTCGTCAGCTGGGACACGGTCGTGCAGGACGTCCAGTTCGCCGACCTGACCTTCCGGGTTGAAGGCGGCGGCTACACGGACGCGAGCAAGCCGACGATTGGCACAACGCAGGACGGCCTGATGCCGGTCTACCGCTTCAACGGCCGCGACTTTGTCGCCACGGCCGGCGAGCTGGAAGAGCCCGGCCGCCGGGTCGAGGCGGTCATCCTGCCGCAGGGCGTGGACCCATCACAGGGTGAGGTCGACATCGTGCTGCAGCCGTCGCTGGCCGCGGCCATCATCGACTCTTTCGACGCCCTGGTCGAGCCGGAGAGCTACCTGTCCGACTGCGCCTCGACCTACGCCGACCGGCTCATCCAAAACACCGCCACCCAGAAGGCAGTGGAAGACCTGGGCGTGCGTGAGGACCTGCTTGAGGCCCTGAACGGCCAGATCACGACCGACACCAGCCGCCTCAAGGCGCTGGTCCACTCGGACGGCGGTTGGGGCTGGTGCTTCGACCAGGAGAGCGACGAGTGGATCACCGCCTACTCGTTGCTGGCGTTGGTGCGAGCGCGCGACCTCGGCTACGAAGTGGATGAGGCGCTCATCGACAACGCGGCGACGTTCGTGCGCTCGCGGCTGGAGCGGGTCGAACAGGTGACGAACGCCGAAGAGGCGAACCGGAACGCGTTCTTCCTGTACGTGCTGGCCGAGTCGGGCGATGACGTCGTCGCCGACGCCGACGCCCTGATCGCCGAGCATCGCGCTCTGCTTGACCCCTATGCGAAGGCGCTTTTGGCCCTTGCCTACCAGGCGAACGGAGCCTCGGGCGACAGCCAGGCGGCGATGGTCAGCGACCTGAGCAACAGCGCCATCCTGAGCGCCACCGGCGCGCACTGGGAAGACGCGCAGCAGGACTTCATGAACCTGAGCAGCGACATTCGCGGCACCGCGATGGTGGTCGATGCCCTGTCTCAGATCGCGCCTGAGAGCGACCTGCTTCCGCCGGCCGTGCGCTGGCTGATGGTCGCCCGCCAGGCGCAGAACTGGCCGACGACCCACGAGTCAGCCTGGTCCATCCAGGCGCTGAGCGACTACATGGCCGCCTCCGGCGAGCTGGAGGCCAATTACGACTACCGGCTCAACGTCAACACCCGGCCGGAAACCGAAGGCGCGTTCGACGCTGATACGCTAACTGAAAGCGAAGCGGTATCGGTGCCGCTGGGCAACCTGCTCGTTGACGGCACGAACTACTTCGACTTTCAGCGCGGCGAGGGCGACGGCAAGTTGTACTACACGATGGTCCTGGACAGCGCGATCGCCGTCGATCAGATCGATCCCGTCAGCCGGGGCATGACTGTCACGCGGCAGTACTTCGCGGCCGACTGCGACCCGCAGACCGAAACCTGCGAGCCGCTGACCGAGATCGACGCCGGCGAGCGCGTTCGCGCCCAGGTGACGGTCGTACTGCCCGAAGACCGCGTGTTCGTGGTGCTGGAAGACCCGATCCCGGCCGGCATGGAAGCCATCGACCCGTCGCTGCTGACCAGCCCGTCCGGCACCGGCGGCAGCATCGTCCCGGAGCAGGGACAAAACGAGTTCGGCTGGTGGGGCTGGTGGTACTTCGACCACATCCAGTACGGCGATGAGAAGGTCACCTTCCTGAGCCAGTTCCTGCCGGCAGGAACCTACCAGTACAGCTACTACCTGGACCCGGTCATCCCGGGCACGTTCCAGGTGATGCCGGCGACGGCCCGGGAGCAGTTCTTCCCGGAGGTCTTCGGCCGCTCGGAGGGTAGCACCTTCACCATCAGGGCCGCTGAGTAATCGGCTCGGCCTTCTATCAGCAAGAGGCCAGCAGCGCCCGCGTCCCGTCTTTCCGGCGGGCATGCGGGCGCTGTTTGCGTTCCGGGGCCTGCGGCTAACCTCCCCGGTCGGAATTTGGTACACTAAAAGCATGTTCGACCGTCGGGCGCGCTCCATCCTCCACCTCCTGCTCCTGGCGCTGGGCCTGGTCGTGCTGGCCAGTTGCGGCCGCAATCAGCCGTCACAGCCCGCAGTGAATGAGCCGGGGGTGCTGGTCTGCTCGCGGGAGTGTGGTGACCGCAGCCAGTGCGGCGAGCTGCAAAGCGCCGAACGCGCCGTGCTGGCCAATGAGGGCGGCCCGGCGGTGACGCTCCACGACCGCTACTTCCTGGACGGAACGGCGGTCACTGTCCTGGAGATCAACGAGCGCCAGTTGCTGCCGGCGCAGAACGGCGTACCGATCCCCAACTCCACGCCCTTCCCCCACAACTTCTTCCGCGTCAGCGACGCGGGCGGCAAGACGGCCTGGGTATCCGGCTGGTGCATCGAGCGGCCGTAGCGACGCGACAGACCTGCCATGAGCAACGATACGCGCCATCTGCTGAAGGAATTGCTCGCCGCCCAGGCGGCGGGAAAGTCCGTCGCGCTGGCGACGGTCATTCGCGCCCAGGGTTCCGTGCCCCGGCATGCCGGGGCCAAGCTGCTCGTCTATGAAGACGGCCGCACCAGCGGCACGGTCGGCGGCGGCGAGATGGAAGCGCTCGTGGTTGCCGCCGCGCGCGAGGCGATGGCCGACGGCACGCCGCGCCTCATCCCATACAGCCTGGTCGATCCGAATCGCGGCGACCCGGGCGTCTGTGGCGGCAATGTGGAGATTTACGTGGAAGCCTATTTGCCCCCCGATACGCTCTTCATCATCGGCGCCGGGCACGTCGGCCGCGCCCTGGCCGCGCTGGGCAAGTGGCTCGGCTACCATGTGGTCGTCCATGACGACCGCCCGGAACTCGCCACACCCGAGAACATCCCCGATGCTGACCTGCACGTAACGGGTCCTTTCGAAGCCGTCCTGGCGGAGCACCCGGTAGGCACGCGCACCTACGTCGCCCTGGTGACGCGAAACGTCACGGTTGACCGGACGATCGTGCCCGCCCTGCTGGCCACACCGGCGCCGTTCATCGGTATCATGGGCAGTCGCCGGCGCTGGGAAGAGACGAAGCGGCTGCTGATTGAAGACGGCGTCGCGGCCGAGACGCTGGCCCGCGTGACCTCGCCCATTGGCCTGGAACTCAACGCCGAATCGCCGGCGGAGATCGCGGTCAGCATCATGGCCCAGATCATCATGGTCCAACGCGGCGGCGACGGCCGGGCGATGAATGCGCCGGTCGCCGCCACCCACCACGCAAGCTGACCGGCGCGTCTTGCGCCGGCCCCGACGTAACCAACCCATGTTCACGCATCAAGCCCCCCACCCGATCGAACACTACGAACTCCCCGCGGACGTCGAGAGCGTCCTTGCCCTGCTGGCCCGCCACGGCCGCGCCGCCCGGCTCGTCGCCGGAGGCACCGACCTGCTGCTTGAAATCGAGCGCGGCCAGCGGTCTGACCTGCGCGTCCTGATCGACATCACCCGCGTGCCCGGCCTGGCAGAGATCAGCCAGGACGCCGGCGGCACGATCCACCTCGGCCCGCTGGTCACCCATAACCAGGTCGTCGCCTCGGACCTGGTCGTGCGCCACGCGCTGCCGCTGGCCCAGGCCTGCTGGGAGGTGGCCTCGCCGCAGCTGCGCAACCGGGCCACCGTGGCCGGCAACCTGATCACCGCCAGCCCGGCCAACGACACCATCTCGGCCCTCCGCGCCCTGGACGCGGTCGTGACGCTGGCCTCGACCCGCGGCCGGCGCGTCGTCCCCCTGTCGGACTTCTACACCGGCGTTCGCCGAAGCGTGATGGAAGCGGACGAAATGCTGGTGGATATCGCCTTCGCCCCGCTGCCGCCGACGGCGCGCGGCGTGTATGTCAAAAGCGGCCTGCGCCGGGCCCAGGCCATCTCGGTCGTCCATATCGCCCTGGTGCTCGATTTCGAGGGCGACCGCGTGAGTCGCGCCCGGCTGGCCCAGGGGAGCGTCGCCCCGACCATCATCGACACGCCCGCGGCCGAGTCGTATCTTGCCGGCAAGACCCTGACCGACGAGGTCATCGCCGAAGCGGCCCGGCTGGCGGCGGCGACGCCCCGGCCGATCGACGACATCCGCGGCCCGGCTGCCTATCGCACGCGGCTGGTCGAAGTCATGACCCGCCGCGCGCTGGAGACATTGCGTGACGGGCGCGAGCGCGACCAGTGGCCCGAGGAACCGGCCATGCTCTGGGGTGACACCAACGGCCGCTTCCCGACCGGCGCGGGCTACGCCGCCTCGCTCGGCCCCGAAACGCCGATCACCGCCACCGTCAACGGCCGCGCGGTCGCCGCACCCGGCATCCACAAGACGCTATTGCGCTGGCTGCGCGAGGAAGGGCTGTTGACCGGCACCAAAGAGGGCTGCGCCGAAGGCGAGTGCGGGGCCTGTACCGTCTTCCTCGACGGCATGGCGGTCATGTCCTGCCTCGTCCCGGCCGGGCGGGCGCAAGGAGCCGAGATCGTCACCATCGAAGGGCTCGCAAGCAACGGCCGGCTGCATCCGCTGCAGGACGCCTTCATCAAGACCGGCGCGGTCCAGTGCGGCTATTGCATCCCCGGTTTCCTGATGGCCGGGGCGAAGCTACTTGAGGAGAACACATCGCCCGACCTGAGCCACATCGAGCAGGCCTTCTCCGGCAACCTGTGCCGCTGCACCGGGTATTACAAGATCATCGACGCCGTCGAACTGGCGGCCGAAGAGATGGCCTGATTGCGCATCAGACAAGGCTCTGCCGCCCAGCATCATCGGAACACTGCATATTTAGGTGGTAGGCGATGGTTCAGTGGCACTTCTGGTGGGATGACATGAATATCGACCACATCGCTGCAGACAGCATGTCGATAATCGGGAACTCACAAGCTTCGTCGGAAGAGGAAGTAAGATGAGTCTGAAGAACAAACTGCCGGAATTCAAAGACGAGGGCGAGCTAGCTGCCTGGGTCGAGTCACATGACATCTCTTCGTTTATGGATGAACTGGACGAAGTGACGGACCAGGTTGATATTGTTCCCACGCGGTTCAGCACGAAAGCGCTCGATGTGCGCCTTCGCACAGAACACATGGAAGCCATCGAGGAACTCGCTCAGCGACGGGGTCTTCCTTATCAAGCGCTCGTGCAACAGTGGCTGCTCGAGAAGCTAACCCAGGAAGCACCAGACCTGATCGTGAAATAGGACACGACATGACGACAGATCGAATCTTCCGCTCGCACAACAACGAGCGCGTGGACGCCCGTGGCAAAGTCACCGGCGACACGCTCTATCCCGGCGACGTCACGCCGGACAACCTGCTCCATGGCAAGGTCCTCTTCAGCGGCCAGCCTCACGCGCGCATGCTGTCGATGGACACGAGCGCGGCCGAAGCCTATCCCGGCGTCGTCGCTGTCCTGACAGCCAGCGATGTGCCCTGCAATGAGTACGGCCTGATCCTGCCCGACCAGCCGGTGCTCGTCGGCCTGGGCAGCAGCAAGCCCCACGCCGACGTCAGCCTGTGGGAAGGCGACCAGGTGGCCGTGGTCATCGCCGAAAGCGAAGCGGCCGCCGCCCACGCCGCCTCGCTGATCCGGATCGAGTGGGAGCAGCGGCCGATCGTCACCGACGTCTACGAGGCGATGAAAGACGAGGTCGTCCTGCAACCGTGGCACGGCAGCAACATCCTCAAGCACTATCGCATCCGCAAGGGCGACATGGCCGCCGGCTGGGCCGCGGCCGATGTCGTCGTTGAGGGCACGTACCGCCTGCCCTACCAGGAGCACGCCTTTCTGCAGCCCGAGGCCGGAATCGGCAGGATCGACGAGCAGGGCCGGATCACGGTCGAATTCGGCGGCCAGTGGGCCCATGAAGACCAGAAGCAGATCGCCCACGCGCTCGGCCTGCCGGCCGACCAGGTGCGGGTGCTTTACCGCGCCGTCGGCGGGGCGTTCGGCGGCCGCGAAGACATGTCATTGCAGATCGTCCTCGGCCTGGCCGCGATGCGCCTGCGCGAGCGGGGTATCCTGCGGCCGGTGCGGATCATCTGGTCACGCGAGGAGAGCATCGTCGGCCATCATAAGCGCCACGAAGCGGTCATCCGCACCAAATGGGGCGCGTCCCGCGAGGGCAGGATCACAGCCGTCGAGGCCGAGGTGATCCTCAACAGCGGCGCCTACGCCTATACCAGTACCAAAGTCCTCGGCAACGCCCACTTCACCGTCACCGGGCCCTATGAGATCGCCAATGCCCAGCTCGACAGCTACGCCGTGACGACCAACAACGTGCCGGGCGGCGCATTCCGCGGCTTCGGCGCGCCGCAGGGCGCTTTCGCCGCCGAAAGCCAGATGAACAAGCTGGCCGAGGCGCTGGATATGGACCCGGTCGAACTCCGCCTCAAGAACTGCCTGCGCGAGGGCAGCCTGCTGACGACCCATTCGCCGATCGTTCCCGGGGTCACCATCGCCGAGGTGATCGAAGCCTGCGCCAAGGCGGGCTGGGTGGCGGATAGCGTTTCGGCGCCGGTCGACGGCCATCGCTCGTCCTCATTCCAGAGCCTGCCCGCCGACAGCCGCCGCCTGCGCCGCGGCCGCGGCTTTGCCTGCGCGCTGAAGAACGTCGGCTTCTCGTTCGGCGCGCCGGAGAGCTGCGCGGCAACGATCGAGTTGCACGGCGGCCGCGAGATCGAGCGCGTCGTCCTGCGCCACGCCGGGGCCGACACCGGCCAGGGGGCCCACACCGTCTTCCGCCAGATGGCGGCGGCGGCCGTCGGCGTGCCGCTTGAGCGCGTCGAACTCGACCTGTCCGACACAGCCACCAGCGGCAGCTCCGGCTCCAACTCCGCCTCGCGCATGACCTTCATGGCCGGCAACGCCATCCGCCAGGCGGCGGCTGCGGCGCTGGCCGCCTGGACGGACGAAGACCGCCCGGCCATCGGCCGCGAGGTCTACCGGCCGCCGGCCACCTACCCGTATGACGAACAGACCGGCGCGACCGAAAAGCCCAACTTCGCCTACGGCTACGCGGCCGAGGTCGTCGACCTGACCGTCGATATCGACACGGGCCACATCACCATCGACCGGGTGCTGGTCGCCGACGACGTCGGCAAGGCGGTCAACGTCCAGCTCATCGAGGGCCAGATCGAGGGCGGCATCGTCCAGGCGCTGGGCTACGCCGTCATGGAAGACCTGCAGGTGCGCGACGGCCGCATCCGCAACCCCTATTTCAGCCAGTATCTCATCCCCGGCATCAAGGACATCCCAACCCGTGTCGACTCGCTCATCCTCGAGTTCGCCGACCCGATCGGCCCGTGGGGCGTGCGGGGCATGGGCGAGATGATGTATATGCCGCTGGCCCCGGCCATCACGGCCGCTCTGCACGACGCGACGGGGGTGTGGTTTGACGAGCTGCCGTTGCTGCCGTGGCGGGTGGTGGAGGGATTAAGGTCAGAGATGGTCGATTGACCAATCAGGTATACTATCGTCATGCACGACAAGCGCAGACAGCAACTCGAATCAGCGTTGGCCGATGTCCTGTCAACGCTGATAAGTAAGTATCAGCCTGACAAGATCATCCTCTTCGGATCAGTCGCCACCGGCCAGGTCGCCGAGTGGAGCGACATCGATCTGCTCATCGTGAAGGATACTGACGTACCGTTTCTTGAAAGGCTGAAGGAGGTTGCCCTGCTGTGCGCAGCGCCGGTCGGTGTGGATTACTTCGTCTATACGCAGGCCGAACTTGATGCGATGATCGACGCCGGCAACCCGTTCATCCGACAGGCTCTGAAAGAGGGTCAGCCGCTGTATGACCGTGGATCAGTCCCGATTATGGCTTGACCGGGCGGCGGATGACCTGGCCGTGGCCGAATTGGCGCTGCGGGGAGGTTTCTTCGCGCACGTAAGTTTCCTGTCTCATCAGGCGTTTGAGAAGTCGCTAAAGGCCTTTCTGCTGCGGACACCGCGGGCAGTACCCGCGCACGCACCGGCTGGTGGACCTGGTCAGTCAATGCACTGACTTGACTCCCGACTTCAGCGTCCTGGTCACCGGCGCGACTGTTCTAGACCAATACTACATCCCCACTCGCTATCCAGACGCAGTGCCGGGCAGCTTACCGATGGGACTACCTTCCGAAGCCCAGGCAAGGGAAGCGATGTCGGCGGCACAGCGGGCATTCGGGATGGCTCGCGGCGCCATTAGCGGTTGAGGCCCAACAACTCACCCTCGGCGTTTTCCTCAAAGGCTGCGACCGACGCCTTGCTCCGCTTGCCGCGGCGCTGTCCTTGCCGTGGCGGGTGGTGGAGGGATTGAAAGCGAGATCAGCGGAGTAATCGGCCGCCTCGCCAACGTTCGGTCAACTACCTACCGGAGGGCGAGGCGGTCATTGTTAGAAGGCCCGTCTGGCGAGCCCGGCCGGTCAGGAGCAGGACCGGCGACCCCAGGGTACATCTCTCTTCCCTCGGCCATAGCCCCGTAGAGACTGTGGCATTTCCGGTTACCTGTTGAGAGAGGTTCGGCCACCCGGAACCCGATGTTGTTGTTCCTGTTGATCGGGTTGTTGTTGTTCCGGTACGCAGCGCGCGTGTTCTGATCGTTGTTGTTCCACGCGCCGCCGCGCACAGCTCGCTCCGAGCCGGTTGCCCAACCCCGGGGTCAGGACGGCTGCCTTCACCCACGCGAAGACCCCGCCCGCCGTCACGACGCCGCAGCGCCGCCAACGCCATGCCGTTTCTTCCAGCCACCCAGCAACCGTCCGACCTCATCGATCAGGCGGCTGGCATGCTCGTAACCGCTGAAATCCATCACCTTCAGGTCGCGGCTGAGACGGACCTTGTACCGCAGCATCGCTAGTTCAACATCGGCCTGGCGCAGGTGCAGGACAGCCTCACCTTTGTCGTCGGACCGCGCTGCCTCAATCAGGCAGCGTTGCAGGGCGAACACACCTTCTTGCATGGGTACCGCGAGGGCGAAGCGGTACTCGCGAGAGAATTTGAGCGTCCGTGGCAAAAGCCACTGGATCAGATCGTAAGTCTTAACGAAGATCGGAGACTCGGCCATATTCGCTTCACCTCTGGAAAGCAGGAGCTGGGAAGTGATGCGCGCTAAACAGGCACCGGCGGGATAGGGCGCTGGTGAAAGAGCCGCATCCGCAATCGCCGGGTGTCACCATGGTCGGCGTGCGCGTTCCAGGCAACCAGCGACGGCTTGATGTCCTCGAAACGTAGTTCTCCCCGGCGCAGTCCACGACGCTGACGGCTGAACCGCCGCAAGAAGGCGCGCACGTTGCTCTTCAACAGACGGCGATAGTCTGGGAAGACTTCGAACCCCAGAAAGGGCAGGCCGTTGGCAACCGGAAAGACGACGCTTTTGTCCGGGTGGACTGTCAGGCGCAACGCCGCCAGGTAGTCCTCAATACCACGCCGCCAGTCATGGAGCGTTCGCTTGTCATCAGCGAACAGGAGGAAGTCGTCCACGTAACGAACGTAGGCACGGCACTTGAGTTCGCGCTTGATGAAGTGGTCAAGCGGGTTCAGGTAGACGTTGGCCCAGAACTGCGAGGTCTGGTTGCCGATGGGCAAACCGCGCGGTCGAACAGCGGACAGGAGGTCGTCTCCTGGAAACCACCGCAGCCGGTACTGGTCGGCTAGTATGCCCTGGCCACTGTCGATGATTGTCTCCATCAATCGGCGCGTGTCAGGACAGGCGATATGGCGCCAGAGGATGGACTTCAGGATGGCGTGATCGATGGCCGGGAAGAAGGTCTCGATGTCGGCCTTGAAGACGTAGCGATAGCGCCGGGCAAAGGCCTGGGCGCGATCCAGCGCTCGGTGCGTCCCCTTGCCCACGCGATTGGCGTAGCTGTCATAGACGAACCTCGGTTCGTAGATTGGCTCGATCACGTTGCAGAGCGCATGATGGACGACCCTGTCACGAAAGGGCGCAGCGCTGATCTTGCGCTTCTTGGGATCGTAGATGATGAAGCTACGGTAGGGACCGGGCCGGTAACTGTGGTCTTGAAGCTCGCGCTGCAAGCCGAGCAACTCACCCTCGGCGTTTTCCTCGAAGGCTGCAACCGACGCCTTGCTCCGCTTGCCGCGGCGCGCCTTGCGCCAGGCATCGTCGAGATTGGCGAAACTCGTTATCTCCGGGTAGAGATTCTTGTGAGTCTTCACGTCGGCCTGCCTGAAAAGTGCCGCGGATCGCCTCGCCTTCGGCTCGGCGAAGGGCCGGGCGACTCGCTATCTAAACCAGCAATTATGCACGCCAGCCGCAGAAAGAAAAGATCAGAATGCAGAACCCAGCAATCAGGACTCAGGAAAGGAGAGATGTTCGGCCACCCGGATCCCGACGCTGAGGTACCCGTTGATCGGGTAGTAGTCGCTCCGGAACGCAGCGCGCGAGCCCTGATCGTCGAAGCTCCACGCGCCGCCGCGCACAGCTCGAGACTGCGGCGTGAGTCGCAGTCGCAGGTCCGCTTCATACGGCCGTTGCTTGAACGGATACGGTGTTCCGGATACGCCGGGCCCGCTGCACCATTCCAGCACATTTCCCGTTGCATCGTAGACGTCGAAGGGCGATTTCCCCGTCGGGAAGATGCCGACGGCCGAGGTGCGGCCGATAGTGCCCTCGGCGTTGAGGCGGGTCGGGTCCCACTCGTTCCCCCACGGCCAGCGGCGGCCGTCGGTCCCGCGCGCGGCCTTCTCCCACATCGCCTCGTCCGGCAGGCGGAAGAAACGGCCGGTCTCTGCCCGCAGCCAGGCGCAGTAGGCGACCGCCTCATACCAGCTCACGCCGACGACCGGGTGGTTGTCAACGGTCAATTCCGGGTCATTCCACAGGCGGGGCGAGGTCCAGCCCTCATCCTTTCGCCGTTTCCAACCTTCCGGCGTCCAGTACTTCTCGGCCTCGTAACCCTTGCCGACATCGACGAATCGCCGGTACTGGGCGACCGTTACCGGGTACTTGCCGACAGCGTATTCGCCGAGCACCAACTCATGTCTCGGTTCTTCATTTTCGTAGGCCAGTTCATCCTGGTCCTTGCCTTTGCCCTTCTTGCTGCCCATGATGAACGGCCCGGCCGGGATAGAGACCACGGCCGGCACGTCACAGCTGACGTCCGGTCGCGGGTCGCCGAGGCGGCCGAGGGCGACGCCGGCCAACCCACGTAACGGGTTTCCGGCAGTGAGCTCAGGATTGGTCAGGAGCATCGCCAGTCCATCGGCGATGGCCTTTCTGACACCCGCGTTGCCGCTGCCCAACTCGAGAAAGGCTGTCCCGGCCAGCTCCAGCGCCGACAGCGGCAGTTCGGCATCTCCGGCAGCTGGCGCAGGCAGCGCAGCCAGCCTTCCGAGAAACCGCAGCGCCCGTTCGGTGCTCCGCAGGTCGAAGTACCCGGAGGTCAGGAGGACCGTCTCGCGCCACCACGAATCGGCCAGACGGCTCTCTTCGGTTAGCCGGCTGACAATGTCGTCCAGTTCGGCCACAGTATCCACCAGGTATGTCGCAGCCAGGTATTCCTGGAACGTCAGGTGGGTGAAGCTATAGCGGCCGTCTTGCTCGTCCAGCAGGCTGCCGCGCTCGCGCATGATGGCGCAGAACGCCTCAAGCCGTTTGTCTGCCTCCTTCGGCTCATAGTCACGGGCGATCTCGGGACGAAGCCAGCGCCTGAGTTGCGGTTCCTCCACCACCTTGCCGGCGCTCTCACCCGCGGCCATCATCTCGTACGACAGGTAGGCCAGCAGCTTGCGCTTCTCGTTCAGCGTTCCTCCATGCTCAACGAGGGCCCGCCTTTCATCGGTTGCCGGGCTATAGTTCTCGGCTAGCAGCGCCTTGACACACTCCTCATACAGGGCCGCCCGCTGTTCCGGCAGCTTGCGCAGGTTGTCGTGGACGATGGCGATGATCGTCACGAGCAAAGGCGTGTCCACCAACCGCGGCTGGCCGCGCGAAGCGCGCAGTGCTTCCAGGTCACGGATCTCCCGCCGGAGGTGATCTTTCTCGCGCACGGCTTCGTCCGCAAGGTAGGCGGCATCGCACCACTTGCCGGCCAGCGCGTCGACCTGATCCGGTGACATCGGCTGCACGGCGGCTAGGCGGTAGGGCAGGACGGCCGCCCCCTGGTAAGCGCGGGTGCGGCTGGTGACGATCAGCCGGTCGATGCCTTCGTTGCTGGCCAGGTCCTGGACGCTTTGCCGGACGATGGCCCTATCCGAGTCGTCGGCCACTTCGTCAAGGCCATCGAGCAGCACAAGGCAACTACGGCCGTGGCGCAAGAGGCGCTCGAAGAAGTCGGCCGGCAGGCCGGGGACGGCATTTTGCTGGATGATGGCATGGCTAATATAGTCGATAAGGTTGCCCTTCGACCGGAAACTATTGAAGCCACCGAGCGAAACAACGATAGGCAACGGCAGCGGCTCCGGCAAACCCAGATGCGACTCGACCTCCGCCGGGTCGCCGTCAAGCAGGGCCGCGGCGATGCTGCTGGCGACAAGGTGTAGATACGTGGACTTGCCGGAACCCGGGCCGCCGGTGATCACCAGCCGCTTGTCAAGCGCAAGGAGGGTCGCCATATCCACCGGCTTCGTATTGCCTTCAGCCTCAAGGTGCTCGTCCTGGCGTCCGGTTCTCCGCATGCGGCGGCGCTTCTGATCATCCGCCTCAGTGTTGACGACCGCTTCGAGCGAGATGTAGACCTCATCCAGATCGAGCGTCAACTGCGTCCCTTCGCGTTTCTCAAGGCCTCGCAGCGTCAGGCGGCCGTACTTGTCTTTCACCCACTTCAGGTAGCGCTTCAGGGCATCGTCGAGTTGCTTCTTCTCCTGCTCGCTCCCAGGAGCGCCTGAAGCCCAGTAATTGGCCGTTATGTGAATCGTTGCATAATTGCCAGGGATTTCGATCTTTGGTCCCAGGACCTGGTCACCCAAAACAAGCGTTCCCGCCCGCACCATCGAGTAGCGCCGGTTCCGGACCGCTTCCGCTGTCTCGCGCATCGCCAGCAGCTGTTGCTCCTCTACCTGCAATTGTTGCCGCAACAGGCTGACCTGGATGATCCCCTGCAGTTCCTTCTCCCCATCGGCCGCGGCCAGGAAGCCGGCGGCAAAGGCATCGAGCGCGTCGTCGAAGCGCAGGCCGGGGAAGCGCCCGGCGGTATCGGCCTCCGCGAAAAGGTCCGCCAGCCGCTCGCGGTCGAGGGAACGGCCGCGCAAGAGTGACGCGATCTGCTCCCCTACGACGGGCTTGTGGAAGAAACGCTCCAGGACCACGCGCAACTCGTCTTCCTGGTTCGAGGCGACGCCAGTGGAGTAGGTCGTCAGGGCGACGACGCCGGTCTCGATGCAGCGCTCCAGCGCCTGCTCGGCCGGCGTGCCGAGGATGCGGTCGCGCGTGGCCCTGCCCAGGCCATTGACAACCTGTTTCGCCAGGTCGGTGGCGATGCTGGTGAGTACCGCGGCGGTGAATGCGTCCATCTGCTATCTCCTGACCGGCAATCGAGCTACGAGAAATGGTATCATAGCCGGCGCGTCGTTCAACTTCGCCCCCCCGGCCCATGAGCCGGCTTGCGGGTGTCTCGCCGGGCCGCTAAGATTAGCCGATGCTCTTCCCGAACCATCTCGTCCTGCTCCGCGGCGGCGGCGACCTGGCGACCGGCGTCGCCTTCCGTCTGCACAAGGCCGGCTTCCCGATCATCGTCCTGGAACTCCCGCGGCCGCTCGTCGTCCGCCGGCGGGTGGCCCTGGCGTCGGCCGTGCTGGAGGGCGAGATCACCGTCGACGACCTGCGCGCCGTCCGGGTCGAGACGCCGGGCGAGGCGCTGACGCTGGCCTACACCGGGGTCATCCCGGTGCTGGCGGCTCCGGAACTGCCTCAGGAGCTGGCCGCCGGTCCGCGCTCCAAATCACCCGGCCACTCGCCACTGGCCACTGACCACTCGCCGCTACTCGTCGACGCCCGCCTCGCCAAACGCAACATCGACACCCGGATCGACCAGGCTCCGCTGGTCGTCGCCCTCGGGCCGGGTTTCACCGCCGGCGTCGACTGCCACGCCGTCATCGAGACCAAGCGCGGTCACCGCCTCGGCCGCGTCATCTGGCAGGGCAGCGCCGAGCCGGACACGGGCATCCCGGAGACGGTCGGCGGCAAGGGGGCCGAACGCGTCCTGCGCGCGCCGGCCGACGGGCCGGTGACCTGGGAACGCGAGATTGGCGACCGGGTTCGGGCGGGCGAGACGCTCGGCCGCGTCGCGGGCCAGGTCCTCCTCGCCCCGTTTGATGGCGTCGTGCGCGGCCTGATCGCTCCTGGCACGCCGGTCAACGCGGGTTTGAAGATCGGCGACATCGACGCGCGCGGCGATGTGGCGGCCTGTTTCACCATCTCCGACAAGTCGCTCTCCGTCGGCGGCGGCGTGTTGGAGGCCATCCTGACTTACCTGTCCTCCCTGACAAACGCATCATGAAACGTCGTACCCTGTGGCTCGTTCTTGCCGTCCTGGCCCTCCTGTTCGTCGCCATCTATGCCGCCGGGAGCTGGTACTTCTCGTCCATCGCCATCGCCAGCCCGACACAGTCCCTGGAGGACGGCCGGGCGCAGGCCAAGAGCTTCAGCGACTACGGCCTGCCGGAGCCGGAGGCGGTCAGCATCGACGCGGGTGAAGTCACCCTGGCGGGCTTCTTCCTGGACAACGAGCGCGACGGCGATTGCGGAGCCATCCTGCTCCACGGTTTCACCGGCACGCGCTACGGCGCGCTGCAGTACGCCCCGTTGTTCTGGGAGCGGGGTTGCGACCTGTTGCTCTACGACGCCCGCGGCCACGGCGAGAGCACGCCGGCGCTTCATACTTTCGGCTACTACGAGAAAGAAGATCTCGCGGCCGCGGTCGGCTGGTTCGCCGATCGCACGGGGCTGGATGAATCAGACATGGCGGTCGCGGGCGTGTCGTACGGCGCGTCCACGGCCCTGCAGGCCGCGCCGCTGCTGCCGGACGTCGCCTTCATCCTGGCTGACTCCGCCTATCAGGACCTGGAGTCGATCCTGCGCCACCAGGGCAAGGTCCAGTTCGGCAACACCGCGCTCTTCTTCTTGCCCGGCGCGCTGCTGGCGGCCGAGTTGCGAACCGGCGGCGACGTCCAGGCCATCTCCGCCCAGGATGCCATCGCCGAAGCGCAGATGCCGATCATGCTCGTCCACTCGCAACAGGACGAGTACACGCCGCCCAGCCACGCCGAGGTCATCTACGAGCGCAGCGACCCCGAGCAGACGGTGCTCTACCTCAACGACTGGGGCTCGCCCCACGCCCGCGACATCCTCACCGACTATGAAGCGTACCGTCGGGAGTTCCTCAATTTCCTGGCCGAGTACGCGCCGGACTACGGGCTGCCACCCGCCGAATGAGCCGGGCCTGGACGCTGCCCGAAGCCCTCGGGCTGGACGCGCCGAAGCAGCTCGTCTCCATCGTCGGCGGCGGCGGCAAGACGAGCCTGATGTTCGCCCTGGCGGCCGCCCTGCCCGGGCGGGTCGTGGTCACAACGACCACGCGCATCTTCGCCGCGCAGATGAAACTCGCCCCGGCCGTCTGCTACGCCGATGACCTGGACCGCCTCGGCGAGCAACTGAACGACCATCGCATCTGCCTCGTCGTCGGCGAAGTCGACGGCGAAAAGGCGCGCGGCGTGGCGGCCGGCCTGCCCGGCGACCTGCTGGCGCGAGATGACGTCGACTACGTCCTGGTCGAGGCCGACGGCTCGCGCATGCGGCCGGTCAAAGCGCCGGGCGACCACGAGCCGGTCGTGCCACCCGAGACAACCCTGCTCATCCCCGTCGCCGGGCTGGACGCGCTCCACGGCCCGCTGGACGCCGTCGCCCACCGTCCGGAGCGCATCCGGGCCCTGCTGGACGCCGGGGACCTCTCGCCGGACGACCGGCTGACACCCGGCGGGCTGGCTCGCCTGCTGGCTCACCCGGACGGCGGCGCGAAAAGTTTGCCCGCCAGCGCGCGGCTCATCCCCCTGCTCAACAAGGCCGACGACGCGCAGGACCTCGGCCCGGCCCGCGCGACTGCCCGCCATTTGCTGGACACGCCGGGCGTCGATCGGGTGGTCATCGGCGCGGTCCGATCGGAACAGCCGGTTCGCGAGGTGCGGCGGCGGGTGATGGCCGTCGTGCCGGCCGCCGGTCAATCGGCGCGGATGGGGGCCAACAAGCTGCTCCTGCCCTGGGGCGAGACGACCGTGCTCGGCCAGACCCTGGCCAACCTGCGCGCGTCGGCCGTGCGCGAAGTCCTGGTCGTCACCGGCTACGAGGCCGGGCCGATCGAAGCGGTCGCCCGCGCCGCCGGCATGGGGACGCTCTACAACCCGGATCACGCCAGCGGCATGCTCACGTCTGTCCAGGCGGCCGTGCGGGCTCTGCCATCGGCCGCGGCGCTTCTCGTCGTGCTGGGGGACCAGCCGCTGGTCCGGCCGGAGACGATCGAAGCCCTGCTCGACGCCTACGCGGCCTCGCCGCTGGGCCTCGTCGCGCCCGCTTACGGCGGCCGCCGCGGCAACCCGGTGCTGCTCGACCGCCGCCATTTCGCCGAGTTGCTCGCCTTGCCCCCGGATGCCGCGCCGCGTGTCCTGCTGGCGCGCCATCCCGAGGACCTCCTCCACGTCGAGGTTGACGATCCGGGCATCCTGGTCGACCTTGACACGCCTGAGGCCTACGAACAGGCGAAGCCGCCCATCCAGGGCCGCACTGCACACCGCTAGCCAGGCCCGCCGCACAACCCGCGGGCGGGCGGCCGCGGTCAATCCGCCGCTTTTCTTGTGCGTCGCACCCTCACTGCTACAATCGGCAGCGAGGCGGCGGCATGGAGCCACCGGTTGATGGCAAAGAACAACGAGCAGTCCCCCTGGCCGGTCGAGATCATCCGTAGCGAGCGGCGCAAGAAGACCATCAGCGCCCGGCTTGAGGGCGGGGTCCTCGTCATCCGCGCGCCGGTGGCCATGACGGATGAGGAACTGGCCCGGATCATCGAGCGGCTGACCGAGAGGATGCGGAAGCGCAAGGCGCGCCTGCCGCAGACGGACGAGATGCTGGAGAAGCGGGCTCGGGAGCTAAACCGGGAATACTTCGACGGCCGCCTGCGCTGGCAATCGATCCGCTACGTCACCAACCAGAACACCCGCTTCGGGAGTTGCACGCCCGATGACGGCACCATCCGCCTCAGCCACCGCCTGTCTTCCATGCCGGCCTTTGTGCGCGATTACGTCATCGTCCACGAACTGGCCCACCTGGAAGAGAGCAACCACGGCCCGCGCTTCTGGAAGCTGGTCAACCGCTACCCGCTGACGGAGCGCGCGCGCGGCTATCTCATGGCCGTCGGCCTTGAGGAAGATGGGGATACCTAGTCGCGCGTCAGGTGCCGGTAGCCGCGGTTCCAGTAGATGAGCGGCGGCTGGTCCGGCCGCGGCACGCCGCAGGCCTGGATCTCGCCGATGTAGATCGTGTGCGACCCCGCCTCGAAGCGCTCGTGGACGGTGCAGTCCATCCAGGCCAGGGCATCGCGCAGGACAGGCGCGCCGGTCGCCGCCGTCGTCCATTCTCCCTGCTGGAAGCGGTCCTCGTCCTTGATCCAGGCAAAGCGATTGGAAAGCTCAAGTTGATCGGCGGCCAGGATGTTGACCGCAAAAGTGGCCCCCTCGCGCTCCAGCAACTCGTGGCCCGTTGCCCGGTGATCGATCGAGATCAGGATGAGTGGCGGGTCGGGCGTGACCGAGGCGAACGAGGACACGGTCAGGCCGTGGGGCGGCGCGCCGGGTGACTGGATGGTGACGATGGTGACGCCGGACGGAAAGTGGCGGAGGACGTCGCGGAAGGCTTCAGAGCTAATCGACATAATCTTGATCCTTGATCCCGGATTGTAGTCGATCCGGCGGCGTTGGCAATGACAGATGGTCGCGGACGACCCCGGCGATGTCGACCAGGGTCGCGATTCGCTCAGCATAGGCGGCGTGGCCGCGGCCGGCGAGGACCGTCGGCACCGGATTGCGGGTGTGCTGGCGGTGGGCTTTCTCTTCCAGGTTGCCGTGATCGCTGGTGACGATCAGCAGCCCGTTGGTGTCGTCCCAGGCATCCACCAGCGCCCCCAGGACCACATCCAGCGCTTCCAGATGGGCGACGGCTTCTTCCATCGTTCCCCGGTGGCCGGTCTGGTCGGTCGGCCAGTGCTCGAAGAAGCTGAAGGTGTAACCGGCCGCGAGGCCGGCGATGCGCCGCCCGGCCTCCTCAAGCGTCAGCAGGGGCACGTCGGCATAACCGAGATGGTCCCGCCAGCCCTGGCCGGTGAAGTCGGGACTGACGGCGCGACCCGCCCTCAGGTCATCGACTGTCATCAGGGCCAGCCCGGCGCTCGTCGCCGCCAGCGGCACGGCCGACAGCAGCCGCTTGCCGCTGTCGATGGCCTCAAAGTAGCCCTTCGGGTAAGGCGTCAGGAGCGCCGCCCGCCCGCCCGCTTTCACGACCTCGTCGAACAGCGACCCCCTGCGGATGACCTCGGCCACGGCGGCGTTCGGCTTGGGGCCGTAATGCTCGCCGACCATTCGGGGCACGTTGAGACCGGTCAGGATCGTCGCCTGGCCGGTAGCACTCTGCGGCCGCCCGTCCATGCCCATGGTTGCGTCTGTCGGCGCCAGCGACGCCCGGCCCGACGCCCGTCTGCCGCTGCCGAGTGTCCACCAGCCGGCGCCCAGAAGCGCGTCGAGGCGCGGCAGCCGCGCGGCAGCAAAGGGATTGGTCGCCGGATCGCCGCCGGACAGGCCGACACCATCCATGAAGAAGATGTGGACGAATGGTCTCGTCACGATTTCGGTCTCACTCACCCTGCTTTTCCCTGCCCGTGATACACTAGATCCCGATGGATGAAGTCGACTCACTCATTGTGAACAACCGCCTCAGCCTGCCGCTGTCGGAGCTGGACTTCCGCTTCACGACCGGCGGTGGCCCCGGCGGCCAGCACGTCAACCGCTCGGCCACGCGGGTGACGCTGCGCTTTGACGTCGCCGGCTCGCCCAGCCTCGACGAAGAGACCCGGGCGCGGTTGCTCGCGCGGCTCGCCAACCGTCTCGACCGCGAGGGCGTCCTGCAGTTCAGCGTTCAGGAATCGCGCAGCCAGTTCCAGAACCGGCAGATCGCCCTGGAGCGCTTGCGCGAGACGCTGGCGAACGCGCTGGTTGAGGAGAAACCTCGCCGCGCCACGCGCCCCGGCCGCTCGGCCGTCGAGGAACGGCTGGCCGAGAAACGCCGCCGTGCCATCGCCAAGCGCGAGCGCCGAGGCAACTGGCGCGACCTGGACTGACAGCGCCGCCCCACAACAGAAAACGGCGCTCCCGGCGGGCCATGCCCAGCCGCGGGAGCGCCGCTCCACTTGATTCAGACGCGGCCGCTAGACTGTCTCAGCGACTTCCACCGCAGAGGCAGCCGGCACCGGCCCGCTCTCCAGCAGGGTGAATGTCAACTCGTCGTCTACGACATCGATGCGGACTCGGTCGCCCGACTTGAACTCGCCACGCAGCAGCCGGACGGACAGCGGGCTTTCCACATAGCGCTGAATGGCCCGCTTCAGCGGGCGGGCGCCGAAGTCCTTGTCGTAGCCCTGCTGCGCCAGCCAGCGCTGGGCCGGCTCTGTCACTTCTATGCTCAGGCTGGCCTGTTCGCTCAACCGCTCCTGGACGTCTTTCATCTGCAACTTGACGATCTCGACAACGTTCTCTTCCGAGAGCGGCTCAAAGATGATGACCTCATCGATCCGGTTGATGAACTCCGGCCGGAAGGTCGTCTTCAGGGCTTCCTGGATCCGCTTGTGGTCTTCCTTCTCCTGCGCGTCGCGCGTGCCGGCAAAGCCAAGCGCGCCCGAGCGCTTGACGAAGGACGTGCCCACGTTGCTGGTCATGACGATGACCGTGTTGCGGAAGTTGACCACCCGCCCCTGACCGTCGGTCAGGCGGCCGTCATCGAGCAGCTGCAGCAACGCGTTCCAGACGTCAGGGTGGGCCTTCTCGATCTCGTCGAAAAGCACCACAGAGTACGGCCGGCGGCGGATCTGTTCTGTCAACTGGCCGCCCTGCTCATAGCCGACGTAGCCCGGCGGCGCGCCAAAGAGGCGGCTGACCGTGTGCTGTTCGCGGTACTCGCTCATATCGACCCGGACCAGCGCCTCTTCGTCGTCGAACAGGAACTCCGCCAGGCCCTTGGCCAGTTCGGTCTTGCCGACGCCGGAGCTTCCCAGGAAGATGAACGAACCGATCGGCCGTCGCGGGTCGCTGAGGCCGGAGCGGCTGCGCCGGATGGCGTCGGACAGGGCGTCGATGGCCCGGTCCTGGCCGATGATGCGCTCGTGCAGGCGCTCCTCCATGTGCAGCAGCTTGTCGGCTTCCGTCTCCAGCATCTGATTGACCGGGATGCCCGTCCAGGCGGCGACCACCTCGGCCACGTCATGCTCGTCGACGATCTCGTCCAGCTTCTGCTCGCCCTGCCACGCCTCGCGCAGGGCATTGAACTCGGCTTCAATACGGAGGCGGTCGGCCTTGCTGACCTGAGCACGCTCGTAGTCGCGGGCCGCGCTGGCTTCTTCCTCTTCGGCCGCCAGCTTATCGATCTCGGTCTTCAGCGTCTTCAGGTCCGGCGGCAGGGTATGGAGCGCCACACGCAGTTTCGCGGCCGCCTCGTCCATCAGGTCGATGGCCTTGTCTGGCAAGTGGCGGTCGGTCACATACCGCGACGACAGCTTCACGGCCGCAACCAGGGCGTCGTCCGAGAAGGTCACGCGGTGGTGGGTTTCGTAGCGGTCCCGCAGGCCGCGGAGCATGTCGATCGTGACGTCGATCGATGGCTCGTCGACGAACACCGGCGCGAAGCGGCGCTCCAGCGCGCTGTCCCGCTCGATGTGCTGGCGGTACTCGTCCAGCGTTGTCGCGCCGACGCATTGCAACTCGCCGCGGGCCAGGGCCGGCTTCAGCATATTGCTGGCGTCCATCGCGCCCTGGGCCGAGCCCGCGCCGACCACGGTATGCAGCTCGTCGATGAAGAGGATGATCTCCCCCTGGGCGCGCTGGATCTCCTCCATCGCCGCCTTGAGGCGCTCCTCAAATTCGCCGCGGAACCGGCTGCCGGCGATCATCGCGCCCAGGTCGAGCGAGACGACTTTCTTGTTGAGCAGGTTCTCCGGCACATCGCTGGCAATGATCTTCTGCGCCAACCCCTCGACGATGGCCGTTTTGCCGACGCCCGCTTCTCCGATGAGGACCGGGTTGTTCTTCGTTCGCCGGCTCAGGACCTGGACAACCCGCAGGATCTCGGCGTCACGGCCGATGACCGGGTCAAGCCGGCCGTCGCGCGCCAGCTGGGTCAGGTCGCGGCTGTATTTCTCCAGGGTGCGATAGCGGCTCTCCGACTGGCGGTTGGTAACGCGCTGGCCGCCGCGCAACTCCTTGATCGTCTCCAGCACGCGTTCGCGGGTGATGCCGAACTCCTGCAACACCCGGGCCGAGGGCGTGTTACGCTCGCTCAGGATCGCCAGGAAGATGTGTTCGGTCGAGATGAACTCGTCCTTCAGGCGGTTCGCCTCGCCCTGCGACAGCTCCAACACGGTGCGGATGCGGGGCGTGTAGAAGATCTGCCCCACCCCGCCGCCGTAGACGGAAACTTTGGGTGTAGCCCGCAAATCGCGATCCAGGCGGTCCTGCATCGCGGCGACATCGACATTCAGTTTGCTCAAGATCTGCGGCACGGCCCCATCCGGCTGCTCCAGCAGAGCAAGGAAGACATGCTCGGTGTCGACCTGCGTGTGGCCGTAGCGCTGGATGATCTCATAGGCACGGGCGGCCGCATCCTGGGCTCGTTCGGTAAATCGATCAAAACGCATCGGAATTGTCCTTCAGCCCAACCCGCCCGGTTCGATGCCGGACGCGACGGGCCGGAATAGTTTGCCAGTGAAAGATTATAGCCGGATACGATTGGATTCCCGTAAGAAAACCCTGCCCACGCTAATAGACTCGCGTGCCTTCGCCCTGGTCGAAGCCATCGCCCCAGGCCAGGATCTTGAAAGGCGTGATCTCGATCAGCCGCCAGTCGGCCGTGTCATCATAGCGAAAGTCCCACTCGTATTTATGATAGAAGTGCTCGGCCAGCGCATCGATGCTGCTCTTGGGCGCGGTGTGGGCTTCCCCTTCGATGATGACCACCGCCGCCGCATCCGGCAACGCCAGGGCCACATTCTGATTGTGGAACATGTTGGTGAACTTCTGGGTCTCGCTGCCGGTGCAGATATAGAGGCGTTCGTTGACCCAGACATACCACAGGGGGACGAGGTGCGGGCGGCCGTCCTGCCGCACCGTAGACAGCCAGATGTTGCTCTCTCGACTCAGTCGGGCTTCAATGGCTCGCCAGCGAGCGGGGTTCCGTCGTCTCATTCCCGTGATGCCGCCGGACCCGACGCCAACCCCAGGTGTTCGCGCCGCCACCGGGCCTCCTCCACCAGACACTGAATGCCGAGTAGTTGCTCAACCGGCTCAGCCAGTTGACCGGCGTCTCCGGTCGTTAGACAGCGCAGCGAACCACGTTGGGACTCGGGGGCAAGCAGTTGATTTTGTTGTAGCACATCTGCCGCCCGTCTGGCAACCGCCGGCGCTGGGTCGATGATGACGGCGCGGCCGTCGACGATGCGCTCCAGTAGCGGGATGACGAACGGATAGTGAGTGCAGCCCAGCACGAGCGTGTCGGCTCCGGCAGCCAGCATCGGCCCGACGGCCGCGCCCAAGATGGCCTCAGTCTGCGGTCCGTCAAGCGCGCCTGATTCCACCTGCTCCACCAGGCCGAGACACGGGTCTTCCAGGACCGTCAGCCCCTGAGCGAATCGGTCGACAAGCGCAGCATAGCGCGGGCTGGTGAACGTGCCCGGCGTCGCCAGGACACCCACCTTGCCGGTCGTTGTTAGCGAGGCGGCAGGCTTGATGGCCGGCTCCATGCCGACGATGCCCACCTCGGGAAAGGCCACACGCAGCAGGTCAAGAGCAGCCGCGCTGGCCGTGTTGCAGGCTACGACGATCAACTTGGACCCAAGCGCGAGCAGAAAGCGGGTGATTTCGGCCGCGAAGCGGCGAATCTCGTCACCGCCCCGCGGCCCATAGGGGATATGGGCCTGGTCGGCCAGATAGATCAGGTGCTCGCGGGGCAACTGCTGCCGGATATGGCGCAGGACCGACAGCCCGCCAACGCCGGAATCAAAGATACCGATCGGCCGCGAGTCACCCAGCGCAAACGGTAACGGCGGGCCACTCACGCCGGGGGCACCTGGAGAGTGGGGTTATCCGAAGGGGCGCGGTCATGCCGGTCGCGGAACCACAGGAAGGCCGCGAGGAACAGCATCAGCGCAACCAGCGGCGCGAATCGGCGCCAGGTAGGAATGGCCGGAGACTCCGGAGCGTCGAAAGGCGGCAGCACACAGGCCACCTCGCTCTCCGTCGGCAAGTGGCCGGTTCGCACGGCCGCCTGCCAGGCCAGATTCTCGCTGCTGCGCCGGACAAAGGCGCGCGTCGTCGTCTCCAACAGGCGCGGCGAAAAGATGGTCAGCCCACCGTTGAACTCAACATCGCCCCCGTAGCGCAAGACCGTTCCACCCGCGGCCGGCTCCAGGCTGATCCGCGCCTGCCCGCCGACCGTCCCCAGGGATCCCGACGCATCCACGTCGAACGTAACCAGCCGTTCCGCCGCCGTCTCGGCCAGGCGCATGGTTCCTGTGAAATAGCCGCTGGTCTGGCCGAAGCGCTGGCGCACGCCGACGCGCCAGGCGTCGCCGTCTGGTTCAAGCGACTCGCAGCCGGGGATGATCTGGCGCAGCGCCGTGGGGTCAGTCAGTAGCGCCCAGATATCCTCGGGCGGCGCGGCCAGTGTCGTGGTGCCTTCAATATGCATAGCGGGGTTCGTCAGGTCCGTGGCTCAGCACGAGTCCGCCGGCACGCGATCGCGCCGTTTCTTGGAGCGGCCCGCCTGACCATTCTGTTCGGCAAGCCAATCGGGAAAAGCGTCGAGCGCAGCGCTCATGAATCCCTCGGCCATCTCTTCCAGCCGGCCCTGTGAAATGCTGACCGCGATCCGATCGACAATCCGTCCGGGCATCATCCGCAAACCACGCGGCCGCTGCAATCGGGCCAGAAACTGGAGCTGGTAGTCGATGCCCGTGCCGTCCTTCTCAGCGTACAGGATGGCCTGGCTCTGGTAGGTGCCGTGCCCTGTGGTCGTGTTCAGGGAGGAAGCTGATTCGACGGGCGCCTTGCCGGAGAGCGGACTGATGATGATCTGCCGCTCCGCCTTCTTGACAGTGCATTCAAGGTCACAGTAGATGTTGATCGTATAGGCGCCCAGTTCGACAGTTTGATACCGGATGCGGATGCGATCGGCATCGTAAACCTCATCGACCGTGATGTGGGGCAAGAAGTAGATGATACGGTTCAGGTCGCTAAAGTACTGAAGCGTCGTGTCCGGATCAGTTGGAAAAAAGAACTTGCGCGCAACATTGCCATCAAGACTGATCATCGGCTGGTCCGTGGTGTGCCGTGGGATGTGACGAAACGACCAGGCGTCTAACCTAACCGGGCGGCCCTATGAGGCGCCCTCATCAACTCTCGCCTGCTCAATAAGGCGCTCCAGGCGCGACGTTAGCGATAGCAGTTGTGCGTGCAGGCGCTCAAGTTCTTCGAGCGTCGGCTCCTTTCCGTTCAGGAGCTGGTCCAGGTCGCCGTCAGCCTTGCTCACGGAGTCAGATAGAAAAGGAAAGGGTGACAGCAACTTGGCACGCAGGCGCAGCCCCTCTTCCTTCGCCAGTTCTCCCCTGCTCATCAGGTCCTGGAGCCTGCGGTCGATCTCGTCGTCAACGTGACGCCACGCATCCAGCGGCAGCGAAAGACCGCGCCGGAGCGTGCTCAGACTGTCTCCTCCGACGCGGACGAGGCTGGTCAGCACGCCCAACGGGAGAAAACCGCCCTGCTGTTTTTCCTGCTCAAAGATGATCTGGCTGAGCGTAACGGCCGTCAGGTCTTCATCGGTCGCGTGATCGACGACGACAACTTCCTGGCCGCTGCGAATGAGCATGGCAATGTCGCTCAGAGTGACGTAGCGCTTCGCCTCCGTGTCATAGAGCTTGCGATTCGGATATCTCTTGATAACTGGCATGTGCGCGCTCCGCAACGGTCTTGCGTTCCGGCTCCCTTCACCGGCTACCCAGCGCTGGGATTATATGCCCCACTCCGGTTGCCGCCAACACTACGCACTGACATCGCCCGGTGAACGACCTGCCGGCTGAACTGCGAAAGCAACCAGGGGCGCCCGGTCCACCGGCTCTGTGACCACGGGCAGGTCATCTTCTTCGGCTCACTGCCCGTCGTGCCCCTTAACCTCATCAAGCTTGCGCGACAACTCGGCGATCTGCTCGTCCAGCCGGTCTACATCCCGCCTGCGCGGAACGTTGAATGCGCCAAGCGTCGCATCCAGCCCGCGGTCAATCTGCCGGCCGGTTGCGCGCGCAGCCGACATGGCCGTCTTTGCCGGCCACCGGACAACGCGACCAACGCCCCCGCGGGCCTGAACATCACCACTCGCCCGGTCGCTGAACAGCCATTCGAGAGCGCCGCCAAGTCGAGCCGCGACCATCCCAGCCGCACCAACGGAGGCCAGGAAAGCGGTCCCGACCGAACCCGCGACCGCCCGGCGTGGTTCAACCGGCGGTTCGTTGGACGCTGGGATCTCGTCGGTCACCGTTCCACTCCTCAGCTTCGTTACCAGGTACCAAACGGCCGTCACGCAGAAGCTATGACGCACCGCATTATGCCGATCATAGTAACATAGGCACCTGGGAGTGTCAACAGAGGCGGGGACGGCCGGGCACGCGCCTCGCGCCCACGTTCGTCCGGCCATCCGGCCCCGTTGGTCGCCCCGATCAGACGCGCGACGCCTCCCCCCGGAACGATGACCCTGCTATAATCATGGGACGGT
>CAYRBP010000018.1:0-62963 GCA_964422535.1 uncultured Ardenticatenaceae bacterium
TCGGCCGGGGCTTCCTCGGCCGGGGCTTCGGTCGGCGCCACTTCTTCCGCGGGGGCTTCCTCGGCCGGGGCTTCGGTTGCCTGTACTTCAGGCTCAGTCGCGGTCTCGGTCGCGCCGCCGCAAGCGGCGATGGCGAGGACCAGCACGAGCAACAAGCTCAGCAAGCTAAATCGGTTTAGCTTTGACATGTCTATTCTTATCCTCCGAAAGGTTCAGTTCAGAAAACAAAACGGTTCCGATGTTGGGCGTAGGTTCCCTGTTCACCACCTCCTTGTCATCCGGTATCTAGCATTCTGCTGGAGGCGCCGTCGTCTGGCGAATGACCAGATCCGTCGGCAACGTAGCGTGCTGCGCCGCGGGGATGCTGTCGCTGTCCATCTGTTCAAGCAACAGCTCGGCTCCGCGCGCGCCCGATTCATAGAGCGGCTGCCGGATGGTCGTCAACCGGAAGTACTGGGCCAACTCCACGTCGTCAAAGCCGATGACCGACAGGTCTTCGGGCACGCGGAGGCCCAGTCGCTGGGCCGACTCTAGGACACCAAATGCCATCGTATCGCTGTAGGCGAAGACCGCCGTCGGCCGTTCGTCCAGCGTCAGCAGTTCTTCGGCCAGCCGGCGCCCCTCGCGCCAGCCATACTTCCCCTGCTTGTGATAGTCGGGCCGGAATGGGATGCCAGCTGCCTCAAGCGCCCGCCTGTAGCCCTCGAACCGATCGCGCATCGACCGGAAATTGAACGGGTTGTCGCTCAGGTCCTCGCCGACATAGGCGATGCGGCGATGGCCGAGGCCCAGCAGGTAATTCACCGCCAGCATCCCCCCGGCGATGTTGTCGATGTAGACGCTGCCCAGCCGGGGGTGGAATGCATCGACCAGCACGGTCGGGACGAGGTTCATCGCCAGGCGATCGGCCTCTTCATCATTTGGGGCGAAGGTCAAGATGAGAACGCCATCAAAGCGCTCCTGGCGCGGGACGGTGCGCAGGCACTCGTCGCGGCGGCCGACGGTCTCGACGTTGAACAGCACCAGGTCATAGCCGCTGCTGCTCAGAACCTGGTCGATGCCCTGCAAGCGCTCGATGTAGGAACGACGGGTGAAGAAGGGGGCGATGACGGCGACGGTCATCGTCTTGCCGCGGGAAAGCCGGCGGGCGATCTGGCTGGGTGTGAAATCAAGCTCGCGGATAGTCAGCAAGACCTTCTGCCGCGTCTCCTCGCTGACCGCAGGGCTGTCATTCAGCACGCGCGATACGGTGCCGATGCCGACGCCCGCTTGCCGCGCTACATCCCGGATGGTCACTGCCGCCAAGTCGCCTCTCCCAGCTTGCTACACAAACTGCCCAAGTGGAACCGGTTCCAAGACCATCATACTATACAAGCAGACCAACCGCATGTCAACGAATTGTAAACAACTGGGGATGCGAAACTCGAAAGTCACGGGCGGAGACGGGACTCTCACGACGACGTCGCCATCTGCGCCGGAGACCGCTACATCTGGATTTCGGCTGCTAGATCCAGTTCGGTTCTTCGTACGTCCCGAATGCGGCACGGAACACATCGGTGATCTCGCCCAGCGTGGCGTACGCACGGACGGCGTCCAGGATGTAGGGCATGGTGTTGGCGCGGCTGCCGGCCGCGCTTTCGGCCGCGGTGCGGAGAGCGGCCAGCGCCTCACCCACCCGCTCGTTGTCGCGCTCGGCCCGGATTTGAGCCAGGCGGCCGACCTGCCGCTCGTAGCCCTGCGGGTCCATCTTCAGGATCGGGATCCGCATTTGCTCGTCGGGATCGGTGTAGGCGTTGACGCCGACGATCTTGCGCTCGTTCGCGTCGATCTCGCGCTGGTAGCGGTAGGCGGCGGTGCTGATCTCCTGCTGGTAGTAGCCGGCGTCGATGGCCGGCAGCACCCCGCCGATCTCCTCCACCTGCCGCCAGGTGTCGTAAACCTGAGCCTCGATCTTGTTCGTCTCGTGCTCGACGAAGAACGAGCCACCCAGCGGGTCGACCGTGTTCACCACCCCGCTCTCCTCGGCGATGATCTGCTGCGTGCGCAGGGCGATGGTCACCGCCTCCTCGCTCGGCAGGGCCAGCGCCTCGTCGAGGCTGTTGGTGTGCAGGCTTTGCGTCCCGCCCAACACGGCCGCCAGGGCTTGGATGGCGACGCGGACGACGTTGATCTCCGGCTGCTGGGCCGTCAGGCTGACCCCGGCCGTCTGGGTGTGGAAGCGGCACAGCCACGAGCGCGGGTTCTTCGCGCCGAAGGTCTCCTTCATCTCGCGGGCCCAGATGCGGCGCGCGGCGCGGAACTTGGCGATCTCCTCGAAGAAGTCGTTGTGGCAGTTGAAGAAGAAGCTGAGGCGCGGGGCGAAGTCGTCGATGTCCATGCCGCGGGCCAGGCACCAGCGGACGTACTCCAGCCCGTTGCCGAGGGTGAAGGCCAGCTCCTGTGCGGCCGTCGAGCCCGCCTCGCGGATGTGGTAGCCGCTGATCGAGATCGTGTTCCAGCCGGGCATCTCGCGCGTGCCGAACTCGATCGTGTCGACGACGAGGCGCATCGACGGCTCCGGCGGGAAGATGAACTCCTTCTGGGCCTGGTACTCCTTCAGGATGTCGTTCTGCAGCGTGCCGCGCAGGGCCGCCATGGGTACGCCCTGCTTCTCGGCCGCGGCGATGTACATGGCCCAGATGATCGCCGCCGGGCTGTTGATGGTCATGCTCGTCGTCACCTGGTCGAGCGGGATGCCGTCGAACAGGATCTCCATGTCGCGCAGGCTGCTGATGGCCACGCCGCACTTACCGAATTCGCCCAGCGCCTCCGGCGCGTCGGTGTCATAGCCCATCAGCGTCGGCAGATCGAAGGCGACCGACAGGCCCATGTTGCCCTGGCCGAGCAGGTACTTGTAGCGGGCGTTGGTCTCTTCGGCGCTGCCGAAGCCGGCGAACATGCGCATCGTCCACGGCCGCCCGCGGTAGAGCGTGGCGTGGACGCCGCGCGTGAACGGGTAGTCGCCCGGGTTGCCCAGGTCAGCCAGATAGTCGAGATCAGCGACGTCGAGCGGCGTATAGAGACGCTCGATCGGCTCGCTCGACGTGGTCATGAACTTGCGGCCGCGCTCCGGGATGGAGGCCTGGGCGCGCTGCAGCGTCGTCTCTTCCCAGCGGTCGCGAGCTTCGGCGAGTTCGGCGAGTTTGGCTTTGTCGTACATTGAGTGCACTCTCTGTCAGCTATATGAAGTTCCGCAAGGACAACGCGGGGCAAGCGCTCTATGAGGTCGTCGCGTTACACCGCTTGACGCGGAATAATCTCAGAGTGACCCGCTGATCGCTCGCGTTTAATCCGCGATATCGGTGATGACTTGCAGGTCGTGAATATGAGTGAATCACTTGTCGGCGGTGACAAGAGCAACACCCATTGACAATGCAGATGCCGCAATAATAGCATCCGGCGTCTTCATGCGCTCCGCCCGTCGGAGTTCGATCGTACGCGCAACAACCTCGGGCGTCAGTTCGATGCGCCGGCATCGTACCAGGAATGCCTTGATAGTGGCGACATCATCTTCTGTCAAGTGGACGGCCGACAAGCGCTCGATTTCAAAGATGATGGCATAGAATATCGTGTCGGACAGCAAGACGTACTCTGCGATGCGCGATCGGCCTTCAAAGAAGTAAATGAAGGCGTTCGTATCAGGCAGGACATCGGGTACGCGGGCCATTACCAGTCTTCGCGGACTCGCTGTTGGTAGTCGAGGCCGTCGACGGGCCAGCGGAGTCGGCCGCTGTACTCCAATCGGGCGAGGCGGTCGCTGTAGTGGCGCAGAAGCTCGGCCAGCATGCGCTCCAAGTCGCCGTCAAAGCGTTCCTTCAGCAACTCAGTGACTTTGTCGATCAGATTCCGGTCGTGAATTTCGATAGTTAACATCTCGACCACTCCCCAGCTCACAACCGTAGTATACCGTAATCACAGTCGTTTCGAATGATGGTGTTCAGCTTTAGCCAGTGGCGCAGGGAGGGCCTTTGCCAAATGGAAATCTCCTGCCGTTGCGGGTCTTGGGCATGGCCGTCAATCAACTTTGGCAGGTCGAAGGCGACCGACAGGCCCATGCTGCCCTGGCCGAGCACGTACCTGTAGCGGGCGTTGGTCTCCTCGGCACTGCCGAAACCGGCGAACATGCGCGTTGTCTGCGGCCGTCCGCGGTAGAGCGTGGCGTGTACGCTGCGGGTGAACGGGTAGTCGCCGGGGTTACCCAGGTCGTCGAGGTAATCGGGGCCGGCCACGTCGAGCGGGGTATAGAGGCGCTCGATCGGTGACCGGCGATTGAAAAGACCCGGCGTCCCACCGGGCAAACTTGTATTTAAATACCTGTTTGATTACAATGCGATCATGGAGACACCCTGCGCGGCCAATCCGGTACAGCGCTGGCGCGCCGATGCGACGCGACATGGCGCGGACATCCACTTGCGCCTGCGCCTAGCCGCCATGGCCGGACACATGGGCACGGATCGGGTCGCGGCGCGGCGCGGGGCGCTCATTGACTTGCTGGCTGATGGCCGGCCGCATCCCGGCGAGGCGATCCGGTACCGGATCGCGCAGGAGGTCGGTAAGGACTGCTGGGGAAAACGGCCAGGTGAAGCATTGTTGCGCGACGTGCGTGCTCTGCGCCGGGGCGGCCTTCGGATCGCCTACTCGCGCCGTCCGGAGCTGGAAGGGTACTATCTCCAGTACCCGCCGCTGGGCGGCCCGCCCGATACAGCCCGCTTCCGGAGCGACGATACAGCCTGGACCAAACGCCTGCGCGCCCTGGGGGTGGAGGAGAAATTGTCCACGGCATTTGCCGCGGCCGATTTCGCCCTGAACCAGAAGCGGCTCATCCTGCGCGAGGAGCGGCCAGAATGGCCGGAGGACCAGATCGAGCGGGAAGCGCGGCGGCTGGTGTTTGGGGTCAGGGGATGAGCGAGCGGCGCTATGACCAGGCTCAGGTGTTTGGCAGTGTGATCGATGTGCTAGAGGCGGTCGGCGCTGTCTACGCTATTTGGGGCGGCGTGGCGGCCGTCGCTTACGGCGAGCCGCGCTTCACCCAGGACATGGACATCCTACTTCGCGGTGACAGCCTGCCGGTCGAGCCATTTGTCCGCCGCTTGCGCGAAGGGCACTTTTACATCGATCCGTTGTCGGTTCAGGGCAAAGTCGTCGAGGGCGGGTTCTTCAACGTCATCCACGAGCACTACGCCATCAAGGTCGACTTCTACGTGCCAACCGAGCCCGAGCTGCTGGCGATGATCGCCGAGCGGATATACCTGCCGTTCGACAGGATGCGCCGGGCCGCTTACATTTCGCCGACAGCTTTGGTCGAGGCCAAGCTACAAGCCTACGTGGAGAACGGCTCAACCCGCCACCTGGACGACATCGCCGGCATTGTGCGTGTTCAGGACCAGCGGCTGGACGTCGGCCGGCTCGATAGGCGCGCGGCGCAGCTCGGTTGCTTCGGGGTGTGGCGAGGGCTCTGGCAGGCGAACCGAGGGGTAGCGTAGCCCACCCGCCCGCCTCCCGCCCATTGCGCCCCCTCCCCCCGTCCGTTAGACTAGCCCCACATGGAGCAGGTCCCCGACCCGACGACGCCCGAAACGGCCGCCGGCTTTGACGCGCAACCCTACGAGATGGCCCAGGGCGAAGTCCTGTCGGAAGGCAGCGGCATCGTCCGCGCCGCGGCCGTGCTGGCCGTCGGCAACGTCGCCAGCCGCGTCCTCGGCCTGGCCCGCGAGATCGTCAAGGCCAACCTCTTCGGCACGTCCCCGCTCCTGGCCGCCTACCAGGCGGCCGCCTACGTCCCGACCAGCCTGTTCGACCTGATCATCGGCGGCATGGTCAACTCGTCGCTCGTGCCGGTTTTCAGCGACTACGCGGCCAGGGAGCGGCGCGACGAACTGTGGCAGGTGGTCAGCATGGTCCTCAGCATGGCCACGGTCGTCCTGCTGGTGGTCATCGCCCTGGTGGAGCTGTTCGCCCCGCAGGTGGCCTGGCTGATCGGCGCGCTCAACTTCCAGGCCCCCGACCTGTCGGCCATCAGCGTCACGCTCATCCGTTGGACGACGCCGGCCGTCTTCTTCCTGGGCATCGCCAGCATCCTGACCGGCGCGCTCTATGCCCTCAAGCGTTTCACCATCCCGGCCTTCATCGGTGCGGCCTTCAACGCGACGATCGTCATCGTTGCCCTGTTGCGGCCGGGCGAGGTGTGGGCGCTGGTCGCGGGCCTGCTGCTGGGATCGATGTTGCAGGTGGTGCTGCAACTGCCGGCATTGCGCGACGGCCGCTTTCGCTGGTCGCTCGACCCGCGCCACCCAGCCATTCGCCGCATCGGCCTGCTCTACGCCCCCATCCTGGCCGGGTTGGTCGTCAACCAGCTGGCGATCATGCTCAGCTACAACCTGGCCATCCGTACCGGCGACCAGAGCCTCAACTACATGAACTATGCCACGACGCTCTACCAGTTTCCGCTGGGGTTGGTCGTCACGGCGCTGTCGATCGCCACACTGCCGACGCTGTCGCAGCAGGCGCTGGGGGAGCTATCGGCTTTCAAAAGCACGCTGAGCGAAGGTCTGCGGCTGGTGCTGGCGCTGATCCTGCCGGCGACGGCCGGGCTGCTGGCGCTGGCGCCGCTGATCGTCGGGCTGCTGTTCGAGCACGGGCTATTCACCGCGGAGGACACGGCGACAACAGCGCTGGTTCTGCGGGTCTACCTGATCGGCTTGCCGTTTGCCGCAGCCGACCAGATGCTCGTCTTCGCCAGCTATGCCCGCAAGGACACCTGGCGGCCGGCGCTGGTCGGCTTCATCAGCATCCTGGTCTACTCGGCCACGGCGCTGGCGCTCTTGCAGCCGCTGGGCCTGCTCAGCCTGATGGTCGCCGACGCGGTGAAACACATCACCCACACGGTCATCATGCTGTTCGTCATGCGCCGCCAGGTGGGGGGACTGGCGGGCTATGGCGTCGCCGGCAGCCTGGCCCGGTCGCTCCTGGCCGCGGTCGTGACCGGCATGGCGGCGTACGCGGCGGCCGCGGGACTGATCCGCCTCGGCATAGACCCCAACGGCCCGTTCCTCTATAAGCTGTTGCTCGTCCTGGTCGGCGGCGCGGCCGGGGTGCTGGCCTACGGGGCGATGGTCGTGGTCCTCGACATCCAGGAAGCGCGGTCGCTGCCGCGGCTGCTCCGGCGGCGCTGAACGCCGCATCGCGGCCGCAGCTGGTGGACGACAGGCCCGGACAACGACTGTCGCCGTGTCCAGGCCCGGGAATAAACAAAGGCAGCCGGGTCACACCCAGCCGCCTGCATCAACTCACTTCACTGATCACTGACCATTGACCACTGACCATTGACCACTGACCACTGACCACTGACCACTGGCCACTGACCACTAACCGGCTACTCACCCTTCTGCGGGTCCGGATCGACGATGATTGTCGGCTCCTTGTCGGCCGTCTGGCCTTCGCCCACCGCCGGCGAGAGGATGCCGCGCATCCGCGCAATATGCCTGGCGACGACGTCCTGCGGGGCCAGTTCGATGAACATCTTGGAGCCGATGAGCAGGATGGTCAGGTCGTCCAGCTGGCCCAGTACCGGGATGAAGTCCGGGATGATATCCGGCGGCAGGATCATGTAGGCAATGCCCAGGAAAGGCACGACCTTCAGATAGAGGGGCACGTCGCGGTCGCGAAGAAGGCTGAAGACCAGCCGGATCTGCTCCCAGATCTCCTGGAAAAAGCCCGGTTGCTTGGCCTGGGTCGCGGCCGAGTCAAGGATATTCTTGGTGTGAGAGTCCTTCTTGTTGGCCATCGTTTGTTCCGTAATCTATACGCGCCGACTGGTGAATCGTTTCAGCTAAATGATAGCACACTCACGCGCCGCCGGCAGCCGGCTGCCGGTGAAGCATGTCCAGGATGAGGGACTCTCCGCCACGCGCATCCCCCGCCGTCGCGATTGACCGGGCCTGTCGGCGCAGGCACGCGGGCTCCGGCGGCCGGCGCGCCCACCGGGCGTCTCACGCCTGCCTACCCTCCCCACTGCCGCGTTTGCTCCACACCTGCCGGGTGCTACAATCCGCAGTTTGATGGTCCTCACAATCCTGAAACTGCTCACCGTCCTCGTCTTCCTGATCCTGTTCCTGCGCCGGCCCACCATCGTCTGGGGGGTGGGACTGCTGACGGTGACGACGGCCGTCCTGCTCGACACCTTCCTCGGCACCTTCAACCGCGAGGAGATGCTGGCCCAACTGGGCTTCTTCTTCTATGTCATCGCCGGGATGCTCTTCGCCGGGGGTGCGTTCTGGTTGTGGGGGTTGCTGCGCCCGTACCTTCCGGTCGCGCCGGCGCTGAACACCCAGAGCGCGCCGCAACTCGCACCGATGGCCGGGGCTGCCCCGGCAGCGGCCGCGGTTGCGGTTGAGGCCGCACCCGCGATCAGCCGGACCCAGGCCCCGGCCCCGGTGGATGGCTACGCCGCGGCCGGCTATGACCGGCAGATGCTGTTCGAGCAAATCCGCTCGCGCTTCGGCCGCGAGGACCTGCTCGACCTGACCTTTGACCTCGGCTTGAACGAGATGGAGATCAGCGGCAGTGAGCCGACGCTTGAACCGACGATCATCCGCCTGATGGATGCGGCCGAGCGCAACGGCCAGGCCGGCGACCTGGCCCTGGCCGTGGAGCGCATCCTGACCCCGCCGTCTTCGAAGAGCCTGCCGCGCCTGGAGAAGCTCAGCGCTGAGTCGCCGCGGCCGGTGCTCCGCTATTACCTGCTGGGCAACTACACGATGAAGCAGCTCCAGTCCCTGGCCGGACGGCTCGAACTGGACTGGGAACAGCTTGAGGGAAACAGCAAGCGGGCAAAGGTCCGCCAGCTGCTGGACTACCTCTATCGCCGCAACCGCATCGGCGATCTACTGGCCGCGATGGCGAACGCCTGAGCCGTCTCACACGATTCCCCACAACTCCCCACTTGCCGGCCCGTTCGCCGCCCGTCAAGTCCCCACCCCGGGGCCTTTCGGCGCGCCCGGCCGCCCTGTTCCCACCCTCGCGCCTCGCCGAGCCGCGCCCAAAGTAAAAAGATTCACGCCCCCTTCACGCGCGACCCGAAAGGGGTCCTTTTCTGCCCCTTTTTGACCTTAAAAGTTCGAGTCCCTTCTTCACATAAGAGGAGGGATGCAGTATACTATCCCCAATTGTGGGAAAAAGTGGGGGAAAGTGGGGACAGCGATTTGTCTCCTGCCGGTTTTGATGGTGAAAATGGGGATATATTAGAACGAGTGTTCTATCGGATCGGTCGGTCATGTTCTTAGGTGAATTTCGGTACACGATTGATGACAAAGGGCGGTTGACCATCCCCGCCCGGTATCGCCCCCTGTTGGGGGAGAGTGTCGTCATTACGCGCGGCTTCGACCGCAACCTGATCGCCTTCTCGCTCGACGGCTGGAAGGAGTACACCGATCGCATCAAGAACCTGCCGCTGACCGACCCGAACGCCCGCGAGTTCCGCCGGCGGATGTTCTCCGGCGCGGCCGACGTCGTCCCGGACAAACAAGGGCGCATCCTGCTGCCCCCATTCCTGCGCGAATTCGCCAACATCACCGACGAGGTCGTCATCTCCGGCAATTATAACCACTTTGAGATCTGGAACGCAGATGCCTGGCAACCCGTCCGCGAATCCATGGAAGATGAGCCGGGCACGGCATGGGAGGACCTGGGCATCTAGCGCCCGGTCAGACGGGAGCCCTTGTGGAACATGATGAACCAGCCGCCGGTCACGTCCCTGTCCTTTACGATGAGGTTATGGCCCTTCTCAGGCCAATGGCCGGCGGGCGCTTCATCGACGGCACGGTTGGCGCGGCCGGGCATGCTCGCGGGCTGCTCCTGGCTACCGCACCTGACGGCCGTCTGCTGGGCCTGGATCGCGACCCGGCTGCGGCGGCCTTCGCGGCCGGGCGGCTGGCGGAGTTCGGCCCGCGGGCAGACGTGGTATGCGCCAGCTTTGGCGACCTGGGCGCCGTCGCCCCGGCTCGCGGTTTCACCGGTGTGGACGGCGTCCTGCTGGACCTCGGCCTCTCGTCCAGACAGCTGGCCGACGCCGAACGGGGCTTCTCGTTTCTACAAGAAGGCCCGCTTGACATGCGGTTCGATCCCCGGCAGGGGGAATCGGCCGCCGATCTAATTAACAACCGAAGCGCGGAAGAGCTCGCTGACCTGTTTTGGCGGTACGGCGAGGAGAATGCGAGCCGGCGGATTGCCCGGCTCATTGTCTCTCACAGGCCGCTGACGACGACGACTGAACTGGCCAGCCTGATCGAAAACGAGATTGGCAGGCCGCGCGGTCGAGCGGGCGCGAAACACCCGGCGACCAGGGTCTTCCAGGCCCTGCGTATCGCGGTCAACGACGAACTGGGTGAGATCGAGCGAGGTCTGGCGGCGGCGGTGGAGTTGCTGAGGCCGGGCGGTCGCCTGGCGGTCATCAGCTTTCATTCGCTGGAGGACCGGCTGGTGAAGCAGTTCTTCCGCGCGCTGAGCCGTGACTGCATCTGCCCGCCGGAGCAACCGGTGTGCACCTGCCAGGCACAGGCGACCATGAAGCCGGTGACCAGAAAAGCGGTCAAGGCCGGAGATGAAGAAACCGCGCGGAATCCGCGCAGCCGCAGCGCCCGTTTGCGGGTAGCGGCCCGATTAGGCGAGACTGGATAAGTGTCGACGATGGATATGTCTGAGAGACCACGACCGCGCCAGGCGCGGGAACTGGCGAAACGATTGGGATGGCTGACCGAAGCCCAGGCCGCGACCGGCTGGGCGCTGATCATCCTGCTTGCCGGCCTCCTCGGCTCGATCTATCTCATCCAGGCGAGCAAGATCGCCACCATCGGCCGCACCATCCAGATCCAGCAGAGCGAACTTGAAGATATCCAGTTGGAGAACGCGGAACTGGAACGGCGCATCGCCGAAGCGCAGTCGCTGGAACGTCTGAATGCGGAAGCAGTGCGGATGGGCTTCGTGACGGCGGGCCCGGACAACATTCAGTACGTCGTCATTCCCAACTACCCGGTCGCCGCGGCCGAGCCGCTGGCGCCGGCTCAGCCGAGCGAGGCGGATGCGACTGCAGGGCAGATGCCGCAAAGCATGCTCGAAGCCATCACCCTTGCTCTGCGTAACCTGAGCAATGACTTGATCCAGGGGCAGGCCTATGAACAGTAGCCAGGTTAGACGTCTCAGCCTGATCGCCGCCGGCCTGGTCATCGCCACGGTCATCGTGATCGGCAGGCTGGTTGTCTTTCAGATCATTGAAGGCGAGGAGTGGGCCGAGAAGACGCTCGATACCGTTCCCGTGGTGGACCGGCCGGGGCGCGGCGTCATCTACGACCGCCACGGCGCGGTCCTCGCCGTGGACAAGCAGGACTACCAGGTAGGCATCTCGCCTAACCTGGTGACCAACCCGGAGGAGTTGTCGCTGGCGCTCGCGCCCATCCTGGAGGAGTCTCGCCTGCAGCTGTTGACGGCCATGGAGAGCAGCGCTCCCTTCGAACTGCTCAGCCCGCGCGTTAGCCAGGAAGTGGCCGAGGCGATCCGGGCGGTCGACGAGGACGAAGTGGTCCAGCTCGATCCGATGCCGCGCCGGTTCTATCCCCAGGGTAGCCTGATGTGCCACGTCCTCGGCTATGTTGACCTGGGCGGCAACGCCGGCGGCGGCGTAGAGGGCTATTACCAGAGCGAGCTGGCCGGCGAAGCGGCCAGCGCCGACGTCAGCATCTCGCCGCTCGCGGAACAGCCGAGCGTCATCGCTCGCGAAGGGGCCGACCTGGTCCTGACCATCGATCGGTCGGTGCAGTTCACGGTCGAAAAGCACCTCAAAGAAGCGCTGGTCGAACACGGCGCGGTCAGCGGGACGATCATCGTCATGGACCCGCGCACCGGCGCGATCGTGGCCATGGCCAGCGAGCCGTGCTATGAACCCAACGAGTGGTATGAGGCAGACGACGCGGTGCTGCTGAACCCGATCGTCACCCAGCAGTACGAGCCAGGCTCGGTCATGAAGCTGGTCACGATGGCCGCCGCGCTCGATTCCGGCACGGTCACGCCGACCACAACGTATAACGACACGGGCGAGTTGTGGGTCGGCGGGCACCGGACGGTCAACTGGGACCGCAGCGCGCCCGGCATCGTCGACATGACCACGCTGCTCGCGCGTTCGCTCAATGTTGGCGCGGCGACGCTGGCGACCTGGATGGGCGCCGACAAGTTCTATGACTATTACAGCCGCTTCGGCTTCGGCAAGCCGACGGGCATCGATATCTTCGCCGAATCGACGGGCCTGATGCCCCTGCCCGGAGACGCCTACTGGAACGATTCGTTCCTGGCGACCAACGCATACGGCCAGAGTCTGGCGGTCACTCCGCTGCAGATGATCTCCGCCGTGGCCGCGATCGCCAACGGCGGGTACCTGATGCAACCCTATGTTGTCCAGGAGATCCATGATGCGACAGGCGTCCACGTTCACGAACCCCGGGTCTCCAGCCAGGCCATCGGCCGCGAGGCGGCCAACCAGTTGACGGCCATGGCCGTCACTGCCGTCAACCAGGAAGTGCCGGAGGCCCAGATCCCCGGCTATACCGTGGCGGGCAAGACTGGGACGGCCCAGATCGCTGAGAACGGCATCTACCACCCGACCGACGTGATCGGCTCTTTCATCGGCTGGCTGCCGGCCGACGCGCCGGAGATCGTTGTCTTCGTCAAGCTGGACCGCCCGACGAGCGCGCCGTGGGGCTCGATGACCGCCGCGCCGACGTTCGCGAAGCTGACGAAGGAACTCGTGGTGATGCTCGACATTCCGCCGGATGAGATCCGGCTGCAACCCGACATCGTCGCCGCGCGAGGCGCGGGCGAATAGGGACGATCGACTCAACCATGTTGAATCTTGGCGTCTTCCTCGAAGCATTGAGCGACTACCGACCGGCCGGAAACGAGCCGGCGGTGTCGTCTGTCGTCGTGGACAGCCGCCAGGCCGTGCCGGGCAGCGTCTTCGTCGCCTTCAGGGGCGAAGCGGCCGATGGCCACGACTTCGTGCCCGATGCCTTCCGCCGGGGAGCCGTCGCCGCGCTGGTCGAGCACGTTCCGTCCGGCGAGACCCGCTGGCCCGTCGTGGACGTCCGCGCCGGCGGCGTCGCGCTGCCGCCGGAGCCGCCCTACTACGTGCGCGTCGATAGCACGCTGCGCGCGTTGCAGCAGGTCGCGAAGGCCTGGCGCGGCCGCTTCAGCCCGCGCGTCATCGCCATCACCGGCAGCGTCGGCAAGACCTCCACCAAAGAACTGGCGTCGGCCGTGCTGTCGCGTTGCTTCCGGACGCTCAAGTCGGTCGGCAACCAGAATAACGAGATCGGGTTGCCGTTGACCCTGTTGAACCTGACCCCCGAACACCAGGCGGCCGTGGTCGAGATGGGCATGTATGCCGAGGGCGAGATCGCCCTGCTCTGCGACCTGGCCAGGCCGCAAGTGGGGGTCGTGACGATGATCGCGCCCGTCCATTTGGAGCGACTTGGCTCCATGGACGCGATTGTCCGGGCCAAGCGCGAGCTGGTCGAAGCCCTGCCGGCGGACGGCGTGGCGGTGCTGAACAAGGATGACGAACGGGTGATGAGCATGGCTGCCCACACCAGGGCGCGCGTCTTCACCTACGGCCTGGATCCGTCGGCCGACCTGTCGGCCGGCAACGTCGTGTCGATGGGGCTGGAAGGCATCCGCTTGACCTTCTCCTATCAGGGCGAGACGCTCAATGTGGGCGTGCCACTTCTGGGCCGCCACAGCGCCCACACCGCGCTGCGCGCCGCGGCGGTCGGCCTGGTCGAGGGGATGTCGTGGGACGACATCGTCAGCGGCCTCGACGCCATGACGTCGCAGGTCCGGCTCGTCGTCGTGCCGGGCCCGCGCGGCTCGCGGCTGCTGGATGACAGCTACAACTCAAGCCCCGACTCAGCCCTGGCGGCCCTGAACCTGCTGGCAGACCTGGATGGCCGGCGTGTGGCCGTCCTGGGCGACATGCTGGAACTGGGCGAGGCCGAAGTGGCCGGCCACCGTCTGGTGGGCCGGCGCGCCGCCGACGTGGCCGACATCCTGATCGTTGTCGGCCGTCGCGCCAGGATGATCGGTGAGGAGGCGCTGGCGGTCGGCATGCCCGCCGAGCGCGTCCACCTGCTCGAGGACACCCCGGCAGCGATCCCGCTGTTGGAGGAACTGGTCCGGGAAGGCGACATTGTCCTCGTCAAAGGCTCGCTGGGCATGCGCATGGACCGCATCGTGACCGCTTTCGGAGGGCATAGCTGATGGGCTTCGCGCTGACTGTCGCCGCAGCTACGTTCATGCTGGCCGTCATCTGGGGGGCGCCGCTCATCGAGCTCATGCGCCGCCTGCGCCTGGGCAAGAACATCCGCATCGAGGGGCCGCAGACCCACCAGGCCAAGGCCGGCACGCCGGCCATGGGCGGCATCCTGATCGTCGCCTGGACGGTTCTCGTGGCGCTGGTCGTCAACGCTGTCCAGCTCCTGCAGGCTCTGGAGATCGCCGAAAGTGTCGTCATTCCGCTCGGCGTCCTGGTCGCCTACTCGATCCTGGGTGGCATCGACGACTACCAGGGTTTCAGGTTGCGGCCGGGTGAAGGCATGCCGGCCCGGGTCAAGATCTGGTTCCAGCTGGGCATCGCCCTGCTGGCCGGCGGGCTGATCTACTGGGTCGTCAATGACGGCCAGGGCCTGGTTGCGGTGCCGACCGTGCCGGTGCTGCTCAATATCGGCTGGCTTTACCTGCCGCTGACCGTCATCGTCATCGCCGGCACGGCCAACGCGGTCAACTATACCGACGGCCTAGATGGGCTGGCCGGCATCATCGCCGCCACGGCCTTCGCCGCCTTCGGCATCATCGCTTTCTGGCAGGACCAGCAGTTTTTGCTGCTCTTCAGCTTCATCGTGATCGGCGCGACGTTCGGCTTTCTCTGGTACAACGCCAAGCCGGCGCAGATGTTCATGGGCGACGTCGGTTCACAGGCGCTTGGCGGCGCGCTGGGTGTGGTTGCTCTGATGACCAACCAGTGGCTCATCCTGCCCATCATCGCCATCGTGCCATTGGCCACGCTGGCTTCGTCGACGCTGCAGACGCTGTATTTCAAGGCGACGGGCGGGAAACGCCTGTTCAAGATGGCTCCGCTGCACCACCACTTCGAGCTCATCGGCTGGAGCGAGACGCAGATCGTCCAGCGCTGGTGGCTGATCGGACTATTGGCGGCGATGGTCGGCATCGCCCTGGCCCTGGTATGAGTGCGAGAGAAGACATGGACGCATTGGCAGGCAAACGACTCGTCATCCTGGGCGCGGCCCGGCAAGGGACAGCCCTGGCCCGTTTCGCCGCGGCCGCGGGGGCGTCGGTCGTCCTGTCTGACCTGCGCCCGGCCGAGCAGCTGACGACCGCCCTTGAGTCCCTCGCCGACCTGCCGGCGGGCCGCCTGACGCTTGTCCTGGGCGAGCATCCGCTGTCCATGCTGGACGACGCCGACGTGCTCGCGATCAGCGGGGGCGTCGCGGCCAACTCGCCCATCGTCCTGGAAGCCAGGGCGCGCAACATCGCCATCACCAACGACTCGCTTGAGTTCATGCGCCGCGTCCCATGTCCCGTCATCGGCATCACCGGTTCGGCCGGCAAGACAACGACGACCGCACTGACCGGCCTGATGTGCCAGAAATCCGGTCGCCGCACCTGGATCGGCGGCAACATCGGCCGGCCGCTGCTGCTCGACCTGCCCCAGATGGGGGCCGATGACCTCGTCGTGCAGGAGTTGTCCAGCTTCCAGCTTGAGATCTGGGATGACATCAGCGCGCCAATTGCCGCCATCCTGAACCTGACGCCCAACCACCTGGACCGTCACAAGACGATGACAGACTATGCCCGGGCCAAGAGCAACGTCCTGCGTCACCAGGGCGAAGACGGCATCGCCGTCCTGTCGGCGGACGATCCCGGCGCGTTGCAGTTCCAGGACGCCGTCAACGGCCGGTTGCGGCTCTTCAGCCGCGGCCAGGAGATCCCCGATGGCGCTTACGTCCAGGCCGGACGGATTTGCGTTCGCGACGCAGCCGGGCGACTGCGCCACCTGTGCCCCACCAGTGACATCCGCTTGCGCGGGGCGCACAACATCCTGAACGTGCTGGCCGCGGTCACGCTGGCGGACGCGGTGGGTGTCGACGACGGAGCGATGGTCGAAGCCATCCGTGCCTTCGCCGGCGTGCCCCACCGGCTTGAGATCGTGCGCGTCGTCAACGGCGCCCAATATGTCAACGACTCCATCGCGACCGCGCCCGAGCGCGCGCTGGCGGCGATGGATGCTTTCGATGAGCCCATCATCCTGCTCGCCGGCGGGCGAGACAAGGAGATGGTCTGGGATGAGTGGGCGCGCCGCGTGGGCGGCCGCGCCAAGACCATCGTCCTCTTCGGAGAACTGGCCGGCCCCCTGTCCGCGAAACTGGCGGGCCGGCAGAATGTGATCCGGGTGGACACACTGGCGGAGGCCGTGACAGCGGCGTCTCGCCAGGCCAGTCCGGGTGACGTCGTCTTGCTGTCACCCGGCGGCACCAGCTTCGACGCCTTCACCGACTTCGCCGAGCGGGGCGAGGCGTTCCGCGAGCTGGTTAACGCGCTGTAAGTTTGATGGAGAGTGTGGCACATGGCTTCAATCAATGTCGTCAGACGGCGTACCAACGTCCTCGACCCTAAGCGGAAGTTCCTGTTCGACTACTGGCTGGCCCTGGCTGTGGCCGCCCTGGTCGTGATCGGGCTGCTGACGGTTTTCAGCACGACGTTTGACCTGGGCATGCTGGCCAAGGATGACTCCGCCTACTACATCAAGCGGCAGCTGGGCGCGTTTGTGATCGGTCTTGTCGGCCTCGTCGTCATCATGCAATTTGACTACCACTGGTTCACTCGCCTGTCTATCCCCATGATGATCCTGACGGTCGGCTCGCTCGTCTTCTTGCTCTTCTTCGGGCAGGCCATCTTCGGCGCGACGCGCGGTTTGATAGGTGGCTCCTACCAGCCGTCGGAACTGGCAAAGCTGGTCATGATCCTCTACATCGCCCACTGGATCTACTCCAAAGGCGACCGGATCAAGATGGCCAGCTATGGCCTCCTTCCCTTCGCGTTCATCACCGGCGGCATCTGCGCGTTGATCGTCCTGCAGCCCGACCTGAGCGTCGCCATCCTGGTAGCGCTCATCAGCTGCACGATGTTCTTCATCGCCGGCGCAGACCTGAAGCAGTTCATCCTGGTCGGTCTGGTCGCGGGGGCGATCTTCGCCCTCCTGATGGTGACCCTGCCCCACGCTTCCCAGCGCATCAACGACTTCACCGCCGGCATTCGCAACCCGGAAGAGGCCAGCTATCACGTGCAGCAATCGCTGATCGCCCTGGCCCGCGGCGGATGGTTCGGCGTTGGCCTGGGCGAGAGCAACCAGAAATTCGGCCCGCTGCCGGCGGCCCACACCGACGGCCCTTTCGCCATCCTGGGCGAAGAACTGGGGTTGGTGGGGTCGCTGATGGTCGTCGGCCTGTTCGCCATGTTGACCTGGCGCGGCTTCCGGGTCGCGCTGCTGGCTCGCGACAATTACGGCTTTCTGCTGGCCGTCGGGGTCACCGCCTGGATCGCCTACCAGGCGCTGATCAACATCGCCGTCATCACGGCCGTCATCCCCTTCACCGGCATGCCGCTGCCCTTCATCAGCTACGGCGGCTCGTCGATGGTGGTGACCCTGCTTGGGGTCGGCGTCTTGCTCAACGTCTCGCGCGACGCGGCGCTGAGCCGGCGGGAGAAGCGTCCGGCAGAATGATATGAGAGTCCTGGTCTGTGCCGGAGGGACGGGCGGCGGTATCTACCCCGCCCTGGCCGCGACGAGCGCGCTACAAGCGCAGGGAGTGACGGCCGACAACATCCTGTGGATCGGCACAAAGGGTGAAATGGAAGAAACCTTGGTACCGCGCGCCGGCCTCCGGCTGGAAACGATCGAAGCGGGCCCTATCGTCGGGGTGCCGTTGACGACGCGCGCCCGAAACGCGGCCAGGATGGCCCGGGGCCTGAGGTCAGCCGGGAGCCACATCCGATCCTTCCGCCCGCAGGCGATGCTGATGACCGGCGGCTATGTTGCCGCGCCGGTCGCCGTGGCAGCTCGCCGCGCCGGCGTGCCGATCGTCATCTACCTGCCGGACGTCGAACCCGGCTCCACCATCCGCTTCGCCCTGCCGATGGCTGAGAAGGTGGCCTGCACGACCGACGGCTCGGCCGCCTTCGTCCCGGCGGAGAAGATGGTCGTCACCGGCTATCCGGTGCGCCCCGATATCCGCGCCGCAGCCGCGCTCAGCAAGGCCGACGCGCTGGCCCAGTTCGAATTGGTGCCGGGCCGGCCGACGCTGTTCGTCTTCGGCGGCAGTCGCGGCGCGCAGAAGATCAACCGGGCTCTCATGGCAGTCCTGGCTGAACTGCTGCTCGATGTCCAGATCATCCACATCAGCGGCACGCTGACCTGGCCGGAAGTGGAGGCCAACGCCGCAACGCTGACGGCCGCGCAGCGGGCGTATTACCGGCCATACCCGTACCTGCACGAGCAAATGGGGGCGGCGTTCCGCGCGGCCGATCTCGTCGTGGCTCGCGCCGGGGCCAGCATGCTGGGCGAGTGCCCGGCGTTCGGACTGCCTTCGGTCCTGGTACCGCTGACGTTCGCCTGGCGTTATCAGAAGGTCAACGCCGATTACCTGACTGAACGCGGCGCGGCCATCCAACTGACCGACGAGACCCTGGCAACCGAGTTGCTCCCGGCGGTCCGCGGACTGCTGGGCGACCCGGACCGACTCGGGCGCATGGCCGCGGCGGCCGCGGCGCTCGATAAACCTGACGCTGCGGCCGACCTGGCCCGGCTCATCCGCGCGATCGGCGGCGACCCGACCGCGCTGCCGCTCCAGGGTACTGAGGAGGGGAAATGATCAGTCTCACGACATTCTTCTGGATCATGGTCATCTTGTTCGGACTGGTCGGCATGATGCGCGGCTGGACGCGCGAGATCATCGCGACCTCCGGCATCATCCTGGCCCTGTTCACCATCAACCAGTTCGGCAGCGCGGCTTTCACCTTCCTGGGCTTCGACAACAGCGTCATCACCCCGCCCGAAGATGTCCGGCGCCAGGAATTCTACATCCTGTCAGCCGTCCTGCTCGCCATCTCGTTCGTCAGCTATCAGGGTCCTGCCCTGGCGGCCAGCCGCGTTGGCGACCGTCTGCGTATCCGCGATAGCTTCCAGGACAAGCTGCTGGGGTTTCTGGCCGGCGGCCTGAACGGCTACTTGATTGTCGGCTCGATCTGGTCGTTCCTGGAGTACAAGCTCCAGTCAGCCAGCAACTGGGTCCGGTACACGCCGGACGTGCCCTACCCGTTCCCCACATCGATCATCACCCGGCCACCGCCGGAGTTGGCCGAGATCATCGACAATTTGCCGATTCCCGTGCTGACACAATCGCCTTACATTCTGCCGTTGCTATTGGTCGTCATCTTCCTGTTCGTCCTGATCGTGCTGCTCTAAGGTCATCATGGTACGCGAGCGTCCGTCCCGCCCCCAGCTGCTCAGGCCCGGCCTGCGCGTGCACCTCGTCGGTGTCGGTGGTTCCGGCATGTCGGCGATTGCCCGCGTCCTGCTCGGCCGCGGCTACGGGGTCAGCGGTTCGGACGCGGCACGCAACGAGCTGACGGAGGCCCTGGCGGCCGAAGGCGCGACGATCTACCAAGGCCACGCGGCCGACCATATCCGCGCGGCAGAACTGGTCGTCTATTCCTCGGCCATCCCGGCCGACAACCCGGAGCTCGTCGCGGCGCGGGCCGCCGGTATTCCGACACTGAAGCGCGCCGACCTGCTGGGCGAGTTGATGGAAGGTTCCATCGGCATCGCCGTCGCCGGGACCCACGGCAAGACGACGACCACAGCCATGATCGCCCACATCCTGATGGAAGCCGACCTGGACCCAACCGCTATCCTGGGCGGCACGCTTCCGGGCCTGGGCGCCGCCGGGGCAAACGGCCGCGTGGGCGAAGGACCCTATTTCGTCGTCGAAGCTGATGAGTACGACCACATGTTCCTCGGGCTGCGGCCGGAAGTGGCGGTCATCACCAACATCGAGCACGACCACCCGGATATCTTCCCCACCCCGCGCGCCTACCTCGATGCCTTCCGGGCCTTCACCGGGCGGCTGCCCGACAGCGGCCACCTGATCGCCTGCACGGACGACGCCGGCGCGCTGGCCCTGCTGAGCAACGGCGAGTGGCCGGGGGTGGAGCTGACGACGTACGGACTGAACGACCTGCCGGCAACTGCGCGCCTGGGAGAGCACCTGCACTACCGGGCCAGCGATGTCCAGCCCAACCCGCTCGGCGGCAGCGACTTCGTCGTCAGCCAGGGCGGCCAGACGATTGGCCTGGCTCGCCTGCGCGTGCCCGGCCTGCATAACGTCCGTAACGCCCTGGCGGCCGTCGTCGTCGGGCTCGATCTCCAGGTGGAGTTCCCCCAGATCTGCCGCGCGCTGGCCTCCTTCGGCGGCGTCCAGCGCCGTTTCCAGGTTATCGGAGAAGCGTCCGGGGTGACAATTGTTGACGACTATGCCCACCACCCGACGGAGATCCGCACAACGCTGGCTGCCGCCCGCCAGCGCTATCCAGGTCGTCGCCTGTGGGCCGTCTGGCAGCCCCACACCTTCAGCCGCACGCGGCTGCTGGGCAGGCAGTTTGCGGACAGTTTCGCCGACGCCGACCGGGTCATCGTCCTGGATGTCTATCGCAGCCGCGAAACAGATGACCCGGGCGTCAGCGCAACCGGCATCGTCGCCTTGATGAACCATCCGAACGCCGTCCACATCGCAGAGAAAGCGGCGGCGGCAAGCTATGTACTGGAGCGCGTCCATCCCGACGACGTCATCGTCACCCTGAGCGCAGGAGACGGCAACGAGGTCGGACGTCTGGTAATGGAAGGATTACAAACCCGTCAGGGAGAGAGAGGATAACAGCCGCATGAAAGTGACCACCTCAATCGGCAAGATCGAGTTGCTGCGCGAGCAATTTGGCGATCAGTTGCAGATCAGCCCGGCGCTGGCGCGCCATACGACGGCGCGCGTCGGCGGGCCGGCCGAGCTCATGCTGACGGTTAATTCGGCCGACGAACTGCGGCGCGCGACCGAGATCGCCTTCAATCAGGGCATCCCCTACTTCGTCCTGGGCGGCGGTTCGAACGTCCTGATTGCCGACGGGGGCATCAGCGGATTGGTCATCCTGAACAAGTCCAAGCGGATCAGCTTCCGCAATACGGGCGCCCACGTCGTCTGCACGGCCGAGTCCGGGGTCAACCTGTCGGCGCTGGCCCGCCAGTGCATCTCGCGCGGGCTGGGGGGACTGGAATGGGCGGTCAGCGTGCCCGGCACCATCGGCGGCGCGGTCGTCGGCAACGCCGGCGCCCACGGCTCTGACATGGCAGCCAATTTCCTGGCCGCCACGCTCTGGGAACCGGGACGCGGCATCCGGGTCTATCACCTGGAAGACATGGACTTCGGCTATCGTGACAGCGTGCTGAAGCGCGAACACGGCCGGACCGACGCCCGCCGCGTCATCCTGACGGTCGAACTGCAGCTCACCCCGGAGTCGGTCGAGGTGCTGACGGCGAGGGCCGATGGTTTCATCGCCCACCGCAAGGAGCGCCAGCCCGGCGGCGCGAGCACCGGCTCGATGTTCAAGAACCCTGAGAACTTCTACGCCGGCTACCTGATCGAGACGGCCGGCCTGAAGGGTTTTGCCGTCGGTGACGCGGTCATCTCGGACAAACATGCCAATTTCTTCATCAACAAGGGCGAGGCCACGGCCGAGGACATCCGCTTGCTGATCGCCGAGGCGTGGAACAGCGTCCGCGAACAATTCGGGATCGAGATGGAACTGGAGGTTGAACTGGTCGGCGATTGGACCTTTGAGGACGACCAGGAATAAGACGATGACGCAGCAGCGCAGGACCCGCATAGGGGTCATCTTCGGCGGCCGGTCGGGCGAACATGAAGTCTCGCTCGCTTCCGCGCGCTCGGTGATGGCAGCGCTCGACCCGGAGAAGTATGAGGTCGTGGCGATCGGCATCACGAAGGACGGCCGCTGGCTGGCGGGCGACCCGATGAGCGTGCTGGCCGAAGGGCGCGGCGAAAGTCGCGCCGTCACGCTGCTGCCCGAACCGTCCACCGCCGGCCTGCTGGCCCTCGATCAGGCCGGGGCTGTCCATCCGCCGGCCCGGCCCGCGGCCGGCCTGTCGGTCGTGGCGGAACTCGACGTCATCTTCCCGGTGTTGCACGGCACGTATGGCGAAGACGGCACGGTCCAGGGGCTACTGGAACTGGCCGGCCTGCCCTATGTGGGCGCGGGCGTCGTCGGTTCGGCCGTCGGCATGGACAAGGCGATCTTCAAGCAGGTCATGATGGCCAACGATCTGCCTGTGCTGCCCTGGCGATTGGTCACCCGCCGTGAATGGCTGGCCGATCCCGAAGGCGTGCTGGATATGCTCGAGGCCGCCCTGCCCTACCCGGTCTTCACCAAGCCGGCCAACCTGGGCTCCAGCGTCGGCATCAGCAAGTGCCGCGACCGGGCCGAACTGGCCGCGGGCATGGCCGACGCCGCGCGCTATGACCGGCGGCTGGTCATCGAGCAGGGCATCCACCGGGCGCGCGAACTGGAAGTGTCGGTGTTGGGTAACGAAGAGCCGATCGCCAGCGTGGTGGGCGAGGTCCGGCCGCGGCGTGACTTCTATGACTACGTCGCCAAGTACGTCGCCCCACCGGGTTCCGAAGATGAATCGGAGTTGATCATCCCCGCCGACCTGCCGCCGGCGGTGGCCGATGCGATCCGCACCCTGGCCCTGCGCGCCTTCCGGGCCATTGACGGCGCGGGATTGAGCCGCGTCGACCTGTTGCTGGATGACGCCAGCGGCGCGCTGTACGTGAACGAAGTCAACACAATGCCCGGCTTCACGAGCATCTCGATGTATCCGAAACTGTGGGAGGCGAGCGGCATCTCGTATCCCGAATTGCTGGAACGATTGATCGGGTTGGCCGTGGAACGGCACAACGAGAAGGAGCAGTTGGAAACCTCCTTCGAGGTGCCGTCAGCCGGGGCAAACCAGGAACGGGCGGAACGATGAGCGCATCCAGGACACCTAAACAGCGTCTGCGGAAACAACCCAGGATGCGCCGCGTCCAGAGCGCGACGGCTCTGCCGTTGCCGGAGATGGCCGTGCCCAAAACCGCCAGGAAACGCAAGCGCCGCAACAGCCAGCAACGACTTCGCGGACCGCTATCGACGATTCAGTCGGTCGTCTTCTCGTCGCGCTGGCTCAGCCTGGGCCTGCTGGCTGTCTGTACCTATGCGTTGTACCTGATCGGCGGCAACGACCAGTTCTACCTGACCTTCATCCCGGTTGAAGGCACCGGGACTGTCTCAGCGAACGACATCGTCGAGAAGAGCGGGCTCGCCGGCCACCATGTTTTCGCCGCTGACCCGCAGGAAGCGGCCGACCGGATCCTGGAAATGCCGGGCATCATCTCCGCCACCGTCACGCTGCGCTGGCCCAACGATGTGCTCATCCAGGTGCGTGAAGACCCGCCGCTGGCCATTTGGGAAGAAGACGGGCAGCAGTTCTGGGTCGGCAAGAACGGCGAATTGACGCTCGCACGGACGGAGACGGTCGGCCTGCTCAAGATCATCTCGGAAATGGAGGCGATGGCCGTCCGGGACGATATCGCCTCAGAACTGGCGGCCGAGGAAAAAGAACAGGCGCGGACCACCGTCGCTGATGACAAAGATGACGGGGCGGCCGCTGATGACGGCTCCTCCGAGGAGTCCGGGACCGCGAACGAAACGACGGCTGATGAGGGCTCGGCCGGCGAGCCGGAGCAGGTATCGGACGCAGCTTTCGTGCCGGAGGCGGTCATGCAGGGCGCGCTGCAACTGCGGGAACTGCGGCCGAACATCGACCAGCTCTATTACCGCCCGTCCGGCGGGCTCAGCTACCAGGACGGCCGGGGATGGCGGGCCTATTTCGGGACCGGGCGCGACATGCACCAGAAGCTGGTCGTCTACGAGACGATTGTTGCCGACTTGCTGGCAAAGGGTCTAACGCCTGAGTACATCAGCGTCAGCAACCAGGAGAAGCCATTCTACCGGATCAGGTGATCGACGATCCCATTATGGCAGGGGTATGACATGGAAGAGATCGTTTTTGGCATCGACATCGGAACAACCAAGATCTGCGCTCTGGTAGGAGCCGTGCGCTCGCGGCAGCTCCAGATCATCGGCCTGGGGATCACGCCGTCGGCGGGCATGCGCAAGGGCATGATCAACGATGTCACGGCAGCCTCGGTCGCGCTGGCCAGCGCCGTCGAGCAGGCCGAGCAGACGTCGGGTTACCACCTGCAACAGGCGCTGGTCAGCCTGGCGGGCGAGCACATCGGCTCGACGAACAACAGCGGGCTGGTGGCCATCGGCCGCAACGACGCTGGCGTCACGCCGGCCGACATCGACCGGGCGCTGGAGACGGCGCAGGCCATCGCCATCCCGCAGAACCGGCAGGTTGTCCATGTCATCCCCCGCCATTACGCGATCGACGGCAACGACGATGTCCGCCAGCCGCTTGGCATGCACGGTTACCGGCTGGAAGTCGAGGCCCACATCATCACGGCCGCGACATCGGCCCTGCTGAACTTGAAACAATGCACCGAGAATGTTGGCATCCGGGCCGAGGAACTGGTCCTGAACTCGCTGGCCTCGGCCGAAGCGGTGCTGGAGCCGTCCGAGAAAGACATGGGCGTGCTGGTCGTCGACATCGGCGGCGGCACGACCGACCTGGCGCTCTTTAAGGGCGGAACGGTTTGGCACACGCGCGTCCTGCCCGTCGGCGGATACCACATCACCAACGACATCGCCATCGGCCTGCGCGCTCCGTACGACGTGGCGGAGAAGGTCAAGATCCAGTACGGCGACTGCCGGCCGTCGGAGATCGACCCGGACTTCGTCTTCTCGGTTGAGCCGTTTGGCGGCGAGAAGATCCAGGTTAGCCGTCATGATCTGGCCCAGGTGATCGAGGCACGGGTGGAGGAGATCTTCCACCTGATCCTGAAGGACATCCAGCAGTCCGGCTACGACGGGCTGCTGCCGGCCGGCGTCGTCCTGACGGGCGGTTGCTCCCTCCTGCGCGGGATCACCACCGTCGCAGAACGCGTGCTGAATGTCTCGGCCCGCGTCGCGGCGCCGCGGGGGCTGGTCGGCATGGTTGAGTCTCTCCACAGCCCGGCATACGCCACAAGCGTGGGGCTGCTTCGGTGGGGAACGATGGAACACCATCGTTATCAGGGCCGCATGACTTCGTCCGGGGAATGGAGCAAGCGGTTCAGCAGTTTCTTCAAGACGTTGCTTCCCGGCTAGGGCCAGGGCAGCAGCACGTCTGAAGAGAGAAGCGGTTTGTCCTTTATCGGTAGTCAATCTTGAAGGGGAACGGTTATGAACGATTTTAGAGGAAGAGAATTGCAGAGGATGCCATCGACGGAAGGTTCGGCGCTGATTCGCGTGGTGGGCGTGGGCGGCGGCGGCAGCAATGCCGTCAACCGGATGATCAGCGAAAACATCGCCGGGGTCGAGTTTGTGTGCATCAACACCGACCAGCAGGCACTGTTGGGCAGCAAGGCTCCGGTACGCATCGCCATCGGCGATCGCACGACCCGCGGCCTCGGCTCCGGCGGCGACCCGGACACCGGCGCGCGGGCGGCCGAGGAGTCGCTTGAGGAGATCCGCCACGCCCTGCAGGGCTCGGACATGGTCTTCGTCACCGCCGGCATGGGCGGCGGGACGGGCACGGGCGCGACCCCGCTGGTCGCCAAGGTTGCCCGCGAGGCCGGCGCGCTGACCATCGGCGTCGTCACCCGGCCGTTTATGTTCGAGGGCACGCAGCGCTCCCGCGCGGCCGAGGCCGGTATCGAGCAGTTGAAGGAGCAGGCCGACACCCTGATCGTCATCCCGAACGATCGCCTGTTGGAAACGGCCGACAAGCGCGTCTCGCTGATCGATTCGTTCCGGATGGCCGACGACATCTTGCGCCAGGGCATCCAGGGCATCAGCGAGTTGATCACCGTCCCCGGTCTGATCAACCTCGACTTCGCCGATGTCAAGTCGATCATGTCGCTTGGCGGCGCGGCGCTCATGGCTGTCGGCGAAGGTTCCGGCGAGGACCGGGCCCGTATCGCCGCCACAGAGGCGCTGTCGAGCCGGCTGCTGGATGTGACCATCGACGGCGCGCGCGGCGTCCTGTTCAACGTGACCGGCGGCGCCGACCTGACCCTGCTGGAGATCAACCAGGCGGCGTCGATCATCCGCGAAACGGCCCACCCGGACGTCAACCTCATTTTCGGTGCGGTCATCGACGAGAAGATGGGTGACAAGATCCGCATCACGGTCATCGCCACCGGCTTCGAGCACACGATGCCGCTGCGCCACATGTCCGGCATGTCCACGATGCAGTCGGCGAACCGGCAACCGTCCGGCAACCCGGCGGGCCTGCCCCAGCGGGCGCCCGTGCGCGAGACGGTCAGTGTCGGCGCGAGCGGCAGCAACACGGCGCGACCGGCCGCACCCGCGGAGAAGCCGGGCAGCCAGGAACCCTACCGGTTCAACAACCTCGACATTCCGGCGTTTCTCCGCAAGCGGAATTGAGAGGCCGGGCCGCTGGCGCGCGTCAGGCTCTGACGCGCGCGGCGGCGGCCGGGGCGGCACCCGTACAATCAAATAGGCGAGCGAACGGTGCGTTTGACCCACCAGTTGCCGCTTGTCTATATCTGGCTTCGGTGGTAAAATGTGGCGTCAGCGACCCAGATATTGGGGTATACCTTCTTCCCACGGAGGCTGGAAATGCGCTGCCCATACTGCCAGCACGAAAAGACACACGTCATCGACACGAGCCACGACCGGCGCGGCGGCACGCGCCGCCGCCGCGTGTGCGAGGTCTGCAACCAGCGCTTCACCTCGTATGAGCGGCCGATCCTGGCCACGCCGATGCTGATCAAGAAAGATGGATCGCGCGAGGAGTTTTCCCGCGAGAAGCTGCTGTCCGGCATCAAGGTCGCCTGCGCCAAGCGGCCGATCTCGGCCGCCGATATTGACCGCATGGCCGGCGAGATCGAAGCCGAGCTGCAGCGCATGGGCCTCGAAGAGGTCCGCAGTCGCGTCGTCGGCGACCTCGTCATCGGCAAACTGAAGGAGATCGACCTCGTTGCCTACGTGCGCTACGCCATTGTCTACCTTCGCCTGGACGATCTGACCTCCATCCGGGGCGAGATCGACCGGCTGCTGACCGAGTCCCCATAGGCATTCCCCTCCCCTTCGGGATTTCAAGATGCGCGGCGCCACCGCGCATCTTCGGTTTCAACCGGCGGCTGCGAGGCCGGGCGGATGCATGATCCGCCCCGCCACAGGGCCGTCCCGGCCGGCATGGACCGTGCCCGGCCGCTCACGGAGTGAAGCCCGGATTGGGAAAGGGCCAGGGTCGGAAGTCGTCGGCGCAGCGGTCAGTGTCGAGCGCGGCCGGGAAACGCTCCAGCACCCGGTTCGGCGGCGCGACAAGGCCGCAGGGAGCCGTCCCGTGCGGGCTGTTGCCGTAAGAGACCATGTCGACCGTCACGCCGCCGTCTCCGCGCAGGTAGACTTCGTCGCCCAGGTTGCCCAATTGCAGGAAGGCAGCCACGTCGCCCCAGGCGGGGTCGTCGATCAGGTCCGGAACAGCCGGGTCGGTATTGAGCACTTCCAGGTCAGGCGGCCGGCCGTGGGCGAGCTGGAAGGCCGTTGCCGACGTCGCTAGGACCAGCACCTGTCCCGGCGCGATGACCAGCCCCGGCGGGAAGTGGCGCATGTCCTCGAAGTCCTCGGGAACGGTCGCATCGCCGATCCGGTACTTGCTCAGGTCGACCGGCGCGGCCGTGGGGTTGTAGAGTTCGATGTACTCCGCATCATCCAGCCCTGGCGGGTTATAGTCCACTTCGGTGATGAGCAGGTGGGTCGCGGGCGCGCGATAGCCGTTCATGGCCAGCGGCAGGTACAGGGCGCGCGGCCAGTCCCGTTCGAACAGCTCGGCGAGGTAGGCGTAGGCGTCGTCCGACCGGAACTGGATGCTCAACTCGCGGTTGGCCTTGTGCGAAAGCTCTGTGCCGTTCAGACTGCCCACGTGGACGTAGCCGCTGCCGCCGATCCGGGCCAGCACCATCTTGTTGTGGATGCCCAGCCCCGTCGGGTTGGCCAGGACGCACGAAAGGCGCAGCCCCTCGGCCGCCGCCGTCGCGTTGGTCGCGGCGCAGGTGGCGGCGTTGCTGACGGCGCTCGCCGGCTGGTCGAAGTAGCGGTCCAGCATCAGGCGCACGGTCGCCCCCCGCCGCGCGGCAGCGAGCAGGGCCGACAGCCGGGGGTTGGGGTCGGTGGCGGCGTCGCTGCCTGCCGCGCCCCAGTGCGGCCGCTCGCTCAACTGCTGGACGAGCAACGTGTCCCCTTCCCCCGCCTGACCGAGCAAGCCAAGGAGCGCGTCAGGGTGCAGGCTGTTGTCAGGCGACTGGACGAACGTCAGTGCCTCAACGTCATCAAAGCGGGCCGGCGTCGGGTATCGGACTGTGTAGGTGATGCCGCCGGTCTCGCGCGAGGGAATGAAGCCGGGCGGCGGCTCGCCGAAGACGGGATCCGTCGCCTGCCAGCGCACGAGATCGGCGAAGGCATGGTCCAGGTCGGCCGCAAAGAGCCTGTCCAGATACGCCGCGGCGGCCGGTTCGTCCATGACAGCCACCACGCCCCGCCGCCCCCATGTCCCGTCTGCCTTGTCGTCGTCGGGCATGCTGTCCGGGCTGATGTTCTCGCTGCTGACGACGGCGAACCGACCATCGGCGATCAGATACTTGGCGTGCATAAAGCGATAGCGGGCATGGATGCGGGCGGCCTCATTGGAGGCCATGAACCAGCAGGCTCCGCCGGCGGCTTCGATCTGTCCGCACAGGTAACGTTCCTGATCGGTCAGGCCGCCGGGCGGCGCACCCTCGAGCAAGACCGTGACCTCGACGCCACGCCCGGCGGCGGCCGCCAGCGCGTCACCCAGGGCCGCGTTTTCCAGCGTCAGCGCCGCAACGCGCAGCGTCTCTTTCGCCGATTGGATGACGTCGATCATCGCCCTGAAGGCATTGTCAGGCGCGACGGCCAGCGTGATCGATTTCACCGAATCAACGACCACGGGCGCGTTGAACTCGTCACTGCGCCAGCCCGGGAAACGGACGCGACGGCCGTTGGTCGGGTCGTCCGGCATCTGGCCCCAATCGGCCCGGGCATTCGTGTCCGCAACCGGCAGGCCGCTGAACGGGTCGCGCCGTCGAAAGAGCACCTGCCCTTCGGCCGCGAGCACGCCCGACACCGTGTAGGCCGACAGCGACGGCCCGGTCCAGCCGGACTGGGTAGTGTTGCCCGTGCCGTAAACCAGGACGTCGACCGGCACGCCCGACGAGGCCAGGATGACTTCGTCCCCGCTGTTGGCAAATCCGGGCCAGGCCGGCAAGACAACCTGCGGCGCGCGACCAAACTGGCGGGCGAAGGCGGCTGCGTCATGGGCCAGCCAGACGACCTCGCCCGGCGGCAGGACCGTCCCGGTCGGCAGGGCGACCGCGGTCGAACCGTCGCTCAGGGTCCAGTTCGAGACATCCAGCGGCTCTCCACTGACATTGCGCAGCGCCACGGCCTCATCGGCGTCATCCAGTTCGTAGCCGTCGGGATAAGCGCTGTCGATCAGGACCGTCGCCGGAGCGGCTCCGGTCGCCGGGCCGCCCAACACGGCGCGAGCCGACAACAGGACAAGGGCCGGCAGCAACATCACCAGCATCACGATCGGCATGCGACTCGTTCGGTGGATCGTTTCCGGCACCATGCCCAGGACCTCGCCTTTCAGATTTGAGCGCGAAGGACGCCCGGCGTGAACCGGACGCGCAGGAAGCGGCCGTCGCGTACCACCGCTTCCGGCAGTTCGCCGTCCGGGCTGTAGCCGACGGCGCGCCTGAGCGCGTAGGTCCTGCCGCCGGCCGGCAGCAGGTACGGCCGGCCCCATTCTTCCGTCCCGCGCATGAAGACAAAGGCCCGGCGGGCGGGCCAGTCCGCGGAGAGCGCGAAGTCGGCCTCCACGGGATGGCGCCGGTAACTCCCGCCGCAGGGCTGGGGGGTGCGAGGCCGGTGACCGTGTTCCAGGTCGGCCAGGACAGCCAACGTCATCGCCGCGGCCGCGCCCGCCCAGAGCCGGTCGGCCTCCGGCCCGCCGGCGCCTTCCGGCAGCGTCAGCGGTCGCTGGGCGGCGATGTCGCCCGTGTCCAGTCGTTCATCCATCCAGTGCACCGTGACGCCGATTTCGGTGAGCCCGTCGCGGAATTGCCAGAACAGCGGCGCAGGACCGCGATAAGCCGGCAGCAGCGACGGATGCAGGTTGAGGCAGCCATGGCGCGGCACGCGCAGGACTGCGGCCGGGAGGCGCTGGGTGAAACAGGCGACGAGGACCAGGTCCGGCGCCAGGCCCTCAAGCGCTTCAACGAACGCGCGATCGGCGACCTGGTGGGTGACCAGGACCGGCACAGCAGCTTCCCACGCCCGGCCGACAAAGTCGCCTTCGGCCGTGGTTGGGGAGAGGGGGAGCGCCTGCGGAGGAGCGGCCCGGACAACCCCGGCGGTCGGCGCCAGGTGTGGCGCGGCCGAGGCGGGTACGACGGTGGCAACCGGGGGCAGGCCGGCGCGCAGGAAAGCGTCGAGCACGACCGACGAGGCGATGCCCGGAAGACCGAAAAGGACGACGCGCGGCGTCAGACGGGCCTCCCCAAACATGAGCGTAGTATAGCCTTGAGCCGGTCGCGTCCCAAGCGCGTTGCCCGCAGTCGTGTTCCGTCCTATTATACGTATGGGCGCTCAGCGCCAATTTGTTCGCAGGTGAACCATGGCAAGAGAAACAAAGACCCTGACCGTCGTCCAGTGCGCCAAGCTCGGCGCTGAACTGCCGGCGCTCGATAGACCGCCCTTCCCCGGCCCGCTCGGCCAGCGAATCTACGACAACATCTCAAAATACGCCTATGACCTCTGGCAGGACCAGGCCCGGTTGATCATCAACCACTACGGGCTCAACATGGCCGACCCGCGCGCGCAGGAGTTTGTCTTCGAGCAGATGGAAGCATTCCTGTTTGAGGAAGGTCCGGGCGCAAGCGTCGCCGGCGCGCCGGTAGCGGGCGGCAAGGGCGGCCCCGCCCGCAAGTAAGGGAGCATGGGATTCCAGAGCCAGCCGGACGCGGCCAGCATCCTCCTGCTTGCCTGCTACGAACTGGGCCACCAACCGCTGAGTCTTGCCTGGCCGCTGGCGGCCCTGCGCCAGGCCGGGTTGAACGCCACGGCCGTTGACCTCTCGGTTGACCCTTTTCCGGTACGCGCGGCCCAGGCCGCGTCGTTCATCGGCATCGCCGTGCCGATGCACACCGCCCTCCGTCTGGGCGTGCGGGCGGCCGAACAGGCCCGCGCCGTGAACCCCGGCGCGCACCTCTGTTTCTACGGGCTTTATGCCCACCTGAACGCGGATTTCCTGCTGGCAGGGCTGGCCGATTCGGTGATCAGCGGAGAAGTCGAGTCTCCCCTGGTCGCCTGGGCCGCCAGACATGTTGGGGAACGCGCCGATGCACCTGTCCCGGCCGGCGTCATGACGCGCGAGCAGGCGGCCCGCCCCCACCTGGAGCGGCTCAGCCTGCCGGTCCCGGACCGGACGTCGCTCCCGTCACTGAGCCACTATGCCCGGCTGGAACGCGACGGCCGGATGGAACTGGCCGGCGCGGTCGTAGCCAGTCGCGGCTGCCTCCACACGTGCCGCCACTGCCCGGTGGTGCCCGTTTACGGCGGCCGCTTCTTCGTCGTCCCCGTCGAGACGGTCATGGCTGACATCCGCCAGCAGGTCGCGGCCGGCGCGCGCCACATCTCCTTCGCTGACCCCGACTTTCTGAACGGGCCGGGTCATGCCATGCGCCTGGCGCGCGCGCTCCACGCCGAGTTCCCCGGTCTGACCTTCGACTTCACAACCAAAGTCGAGCATATCCTGCAGCACCGCCGTCTGATCCCGGAACTGCGCGCACTCGGCGCGGCGTTCGTCATCTCGGCGTTCGAGAGCACCAGTGACGACGTGCTGGCCCGGCTGCATAAAGGCCATACCTGGGCAGACATGGAAATCGCGCTGGACATCCTGCGCGCGGCCGGCTTGCCCGTCCAACCGACGTGGCTGCCCTTCACGCCCTGGAGCACGATCGACGATTACCTCGACCTGCTGCGCTGGATCCGCGAGCAGGCGCTCATCGCCCACGTGCCGGCCGTCCAGCTGTCCATCCGCCTGCTGGTGCCGCCGCATAGCGCCCTCCTCGACGAACCGGACACCTCGGCGTGGTTGGGCCCCCTGGACGCGCCGAACTTCACCTATCACTGGACCCATCCGGATCCGTGCATGGACGCCCTGCAGCGCGAGGTGGCCCGGGTGGCAGAAGGCGGCGGCGATGACCCCTTCACGGTCTTTGCCGCCATCGAACGGCTGGCCCATGACTTCGCGGGACGGCCGGCGCCGTCAGCCGCGGCCGAGCCCGTCAACCTGCACCGGCCGCCCCGGCTGACCGAAGACTGGTTCTGCTGAGCGGAACCAACCGCCGACCAGTTTGATCGGCTTCAGTAAACATGACGTTCCGCAGATGGCATCGCAGGCGCTGCCGCGGCTATCGACGTCGCATCGACCAGCGCCCGGCATGTCGCCCGGACAATCGGGGAAGCCGGTCCGCCCGTCCACCCGGCGTCCCGCACGAGAGGAGCAGATGACCCACCACCCGTACCGTTCCGCCGCCTTGCTGTCCGTTCTCTTGCTGGCAGCCATCTTCGCGCCGGCGCTGCTCGTTGCCGCCCGGACCGCCGACCAGCCCCCGATGGCCGGCTGGACTAGCCGGGTTGACCCCGCCCTGCTCCGGACGGAAGGGACCGTCGATTTTCTGGTCGTCCTGCGCGAGCAGGCTGATCTGAGTGGGGCAGCCGAGATGGGGTCAAAAGCGGCGCGGGGCGCCTATGTTTACCGACGGCTGACCGAGGTTGCCGTCCGCAGCCAGACAGGCCTCCTGCGCGACCTGACCGCGGCCGGGGCCGCCTACCGGCCCTTCTGGGTCCGCAACATGGTCTGGGTCCACGGCGACCGGGCGCTGCTGACCCGGCTGGCGAGCCGGCCCGATGTGGCCTACATCTATGCGAACACGGCGCAGCGGGTTGCGCCGGACCTCCCGCCGGCCCAGGGCGCGAACCTCCCGGCCGCGGCCGGTGCGGTCCTGCCCAACCTGGAACGCATCAACGCACCCGACGCCTGGGACGCCGGTTATCTGGGTCAGGGCGCGGTCGTTGGCGGCCAGGACACCGGCTATGACTGGACGCACCCGGCGCTTAAAGACGCCTACCGCGGGTGGGACGGCGCGACGGCCGACCACGACTACAACTGGCACGACGCCATCCACGAGGACAACCCCAACACAGCGCCGGGAAACCCATGCGGGCTTGATTCGGCCGAGCCGTGCGACGACCAGGTGCATGGCACCCACACGATGGGGACGATGGTCGGCGACCCACCCGACGCTGAGCCTATCGGCGTCGCGCCCGAAGCCCGGTGGATCGGCTGCCGCAACATGGAAGAGGGCTGGGGCACGCCGGCAACCTACAGCGAGTGCTTTGAGTGGTTCATCGCCCCCTACCCGATCGGCGGCGACAAGTTCACCGACGGCGACCCGTCGCGCGCGCCGGACGTGATCAACAACTCGTGGAGCTGTCCTCCATCCGAGGGCTGCACATCGCCCGACATCCTCAAGGCCGTGGTCGAGGCAGTCACGGCGGCCGGCATCGTCACCGTCCAATCGGCCGGGAACAGCGGTTCGAGTTGCGGCAGTGTCTCCACACCGGCGGCGATCTATGATGCTTCGTTCACCGTCGCGGCGACCGAGCTTGACGATTCCATCGCCGGCTTCAGCAGCCGCGGGCCGGCCCCGGGTGGGCTGTTGAAGCCCGACATCGCCGCGCCCGGCACGAACGTCTTCTCCTCCTTTCCGGGCGAGGATTACGGTTACCTGTCCGGCACGAGCATGGCAGGGCCGCATGTCGCCGGGCTGGTGGCGCTGGTCGTTTCGGCCAGGCCGGCTTTGGCCGGAGACGTCGCCGGACTTGAGAGCGCCATCACAGGGACGGCCAGGCCGCTGACGACCGGGGAAGGCTGTGGGGGCGACACGCCATCGTCCGTGCCCAATCACACCTTCGGCTGGGGCCGGATCGATGCCTGGGCGGCCGTTCAGGACGGCCCGGGCCTCGATTTCGAGGCCTACATGCCGTTTGCCGTCACCGCACCCTGAACGGGCCGCCAACCGGGCGCGCGCGGTTTCTGCTGCAGCGGAAACCCGGTACAATAGGGGACCGGTGAACGGCCCGTTCGTCGGACCCGCTCGCCGAGGAGTTGTCATTCATGCATGCACTGGTACTGGCCGGAGGTTCGGCCAAGCCGGACGATCCCCTCTATGCCTACACCCACGGCAGCCCGAAGGCCCTGATTGACATGGGCGGCCGCACGATGCTGGAACGCGTCGTCGCCGCGCTGCAGTCTTCGCGCCACGTCGAGGAGATCGTCATCGTCGGCGTTGAGGAATCAGCGGCCGCGGCCCGGGGCGTTCACTTCGACCGGCCGACTCACTGGCTGCCCGACCAGGGCGGCATGGTCCCGAATATGCTGGCCGGCACCGACTACGTGCTGGCCCGCTGGCCGAAGACGGGGCCGCTGCTGTCCTGCTCGGCCGATATCCCGACCATCACCGGCAGCATCATCGACGACTTCATCGAACGCTGCTCGCCGTGGGACAAGCTCGTGTACTACAATTTCGTCACCCGCGATGTCATCGAAAAGCGTTTCCCCCATTCTCACCGGACTTACGCTCGCCTGAACGGACTCGAGGTCGCCGGCGGCGATACCGTCATCTTCCAGGCCCCCAAGGCAGCCGAACACCGCGAACTGATGATCTCGCTGACCAATGCGCGCAAGCACCCGACCCGGATCGCGGCCATCGTCGGCCTGCCGGTCCTGGTCAAGTTTCTCTTCCGCCGCCTGATGTTCGCCGACGTTGAAGCGCTGGCCGCCCGCCTGCTCGGGGGGCCGGTGCAGGTGGTTCTCAACGACCATGCCGAGATCGCCATGGACGCCGACAAACCGTTTCAGGTAGACCAACTGCGGGCCGAGTTCGTTTCGGCCGCCTGAGCCTATTTCATGATGAGCAAGAGCCTGTACATCGCCATCGAGGGCGTCATCGGCGTCGGAAAGACGACGCTCGCCCGCCTGCTCCAGTCCCGCTACGACGCCGGCATCCTGCTGGAAGTGTTCGAGGAAAACCCGTTCCTGCCCCGCTTCTATCAGGACCGCGAGCGCTACGCCTTCCAGACGCAGATCTTCTTCCTGCTCAGCCGCTATCACCAGCAGTACCAGGCTGTCCCGGCGGCCCTGGACCGCGGGATGCTCATCTCTGACTACACCTTTGCCAAGGATGAGCTTTTCGCCTGGCTAAACCTGAAGGACGACGAGCTGGCCATGTACGGCCGCGTCCATGCCGCGCTGGGCGAGAAGATCCCGAGGCCTGACCTGATCGTCTACCTGCGCGCCGACCACGACGTGCTCATGCGACGCATTGCCCTGCGCGACAGGCCGTATGAGCGCGATATGGACCCCGGCTACATCCGCGAGCTGGCGTCTGCCTATGAGGCCTGGCTTTCGCGCATGAGCGACGTGCCGGTGCTGACCATCGACACCGACGAACTCGACTTCCTGTCGCGACCGGCCGACCTCGAGTATGTCCACGCCATGATCGACCAGACGCTGGTATCTCTGGAAACGAGCGGCGGCCGCACGCCCGCCGCCCAGCTCCGCACCCTGCAACAGGGCCGCATCGGCGCGCTCCAGGCACTGCACCGCGAGCTGGATGCCGGTGCAGGCTTTGACCCCGACCTGTTCTACAATACGATGGTCCTGGTCGAAGCGGTCGGTTCGGTGGCGACGGAGATGTCGCGGGTCTGGACCGAAGGCAGGCGCATGGCTGCCTCCGGCCTGCCCGTCGCCGAAGCCTACGAACAGGCGATCGGCCGCCGGCGTCTGGCCCTGCGCGACCAGTTGGCCGAGATGCTGGCCGACCTGATGAAGCTGGCCAACGTCACCGGCATCGACCTGGAACAGGCATACGCCGAAAAGATGACCCCCGCCCTCAACGGTCATGGCCAGGTAACTGAATCGGCCTCATGAAGACCGACGACTTCGACTACGACTTGCCGGCCGAGCGCATCGCCCAGCAGCCGGTCGAGCCGCGCGACGCTTCTCGCCTGCTGGTCCTGGCCGGGGACGGGCCGCCGCGGCACCTCCACTTCCGGGACCTGCCGTCGCTCCTGCGGCCGGGCGACATCCTGGTCGTCAACGACAGCCGGGTCATTCCGGCCCGGCTCTTCGGCCGCAAGGCCAGTGGCGGACAGGCAGAAGTCCTGCTGCTGGAGCGAACGGACGCCCAGACCTGGCGCGCCCTCGTCGGTGGCCGGAAGATGCGCGAAGGGACGCAGATCGACATCCTTGACCGGGACGGCCGGCCCAGCGGCCTGCGCGCGACGGTCGTCGCGCTCGGGACCGAATCGCTGCGCGAGCTGCGCTTCAGCGAGCCGGTCGAACCCTGGCTGGAGACACTCGGCCACACCCCGCTCCCGCCCTACATCCACGAGACAACCTCCGACCCGGAACGCTACCAGACCATCTATGCCCGGGCCGAGGGTTCAGCGGCCGCGCCGACCGCCGGACTGCATTTCACCGGTGACCTGCTCCTGCGGTTGAGGGAGATGGGGGTCGCCCTCGAGATGGTCACCCTCCATGTCGGCCTGGATACCTTCAAGCCGGTGGCGGCCGACCAGGTGGCCGATCACGTCATCCACAGCGAGTGGGCGCGGCTGACGCCGGAAACGGCGCGGCGGATCAACGAAGCCAAGCTGGCCGGCGGCCGGCTGGTTGCCGTGGGTACGACCAGCATGCGCACGCTGGAGACGGCCGCGCTGCGCTCCGCCGGCATCACCGGCTCGCTGCAGGACATCAGCCGGCGCGATGCCAGCGGCGAGACGAGCAATCTTTGCCCCTGGAAACCTGTGGCTGCCTTCGAAGGGCGCACCGACCTGTTCATCACGCCGGGCTACCGATTCCGCGCCGTCGACGCGCTGATCACGAATTTCCACCTGCCCCGTTCCAGTCTGCTGATGCTGGTTGCCGCCCTGGCCGGTCACGAGCGCATCCTGTCCGCCTATCGAACAGCGATCGACGGGGAATACCGCTTCTTTTCGTTCGGCGATGCGATGTGGATCGAGCGGGATGCGTAGCGGGCGACCGGCTGTAATCCCAGTGTAACGTTTCCAGGGTACAACTGATTAATCGCATGAACCCGAAAGCGACTGACAATGGCGACATCCTGGTCGTCGACGACGAGAGCTCGGTCGTCGAGGTCGTCACACTCTACCTGCAGCGCGAGGGCTACCGGGTCCGCAGCGCTCGCGACGGCGCGGCGGCGCTCATCGCCCTGCAGACAGCGCGGCCGGCGCTCGTCGTCCTCGACGTCATGCTGCCTCAGATCGACGGCCTGTCGCTCATCCGGCGCATGCGCGAGAACCCCGCGCTCGACGTGCCGGTCATCATGCTCACCGCCCGCGGCCAGGAGATCGACCGGATCGCCGGGCTGGAACTGGGCGCCGACGATTACGTGACGAAGCCTTTCTCCCCGGCCGAACTCGTCTCGCGGGTCAAGGCCGTCTTGCGCCGCAGCTACGGCAAGGCAAAGGCAGACGACACCCAAGCGGCGCTGGATTTCGGCCGGCTGCGTGTCGACCCGGTCACGCGCCAGGTGCTGGTCGATGACCACGAGGTGGAGCTGACCGCAACCGAGTTCAACCTGCTCTGGTTCATGGCCTCGCACCCGCGCCAGGTCTTCAAGCGCGACCAGCTTCTCGAGAATGTCTGGGGTTTCTCCGATTACGTCGACCCCAGCACCGTCACCGTCCATATCCGCCGCCTGCGCGAAAAGGTCGAATCCGACCCCGGCCGGCCCACCTGGCTGCAGACCGTCTGGGGCGTTGGCTATCGCTTCGATCCGGGAGAGGCGTCATGACGACGGCCATGAGCCGCGGCAACCCGATCGTCAACTGGTTCCGCGACGCGCCGTGGCGCATCCTGGCCATCGGCATCGCGGTCGCCCTGGCTGTCGTCGCCATCCTGACCTACGGGCTGATGCACCCGCCCATCGCCGACGTTGCCAGGTTGGTGGCAACCCTGGCCGTGACATCGGCCATCTCCGTCGGCCTGGGCTACTGGCTCTACCGGCGCGGCTGGGCGCGGTCATCATCGCTGACGCGAACCCTGGTCGCCACCTACGCCTGGGCCGCCGCCCTGACCCTGTTCAACGTCTGGGTCATGCAGCGGCGGATGTTCCTGAACGGCCATGATCTGCTGCTGAGCGGCGTTCTGCTCACCTTCGCGGCCATCATCGCCACGACCTATGGCCTTTTCGTGGCCGCCAGCATCACCGACGGCCTGCGCCACCTGGCGGACGCGGCCGGCCAGCTCGCCGCCGGCAATCTGGATGCGCGGGCCGATGTCCAGGGACGGGATGAGGTGGCCCGCGTGGGTCGCTCGTTTAACGACATGGCGGCTCAGCTCCAGGCAGCGGCCGACCGGCAACGCGAGGTGGATGAACTGCGGCGCAACCTCATCGCCTGGACCAGCCACGATCTGCGGACGCCGCTGACAAGCATCCGCGTCCGGGTGGAGGCCCTGAACGACGGGCTGGTCGCGGAGGTCGATGCCGGTCGCTACCTGCAGGCCATTCGCAACGATGTCATGTCCCTCAACACGCTCATCGACGACCTGTTCGAAATGGCACAGATCGACGCAGGCGGGCTGAATCTCTCGTTCGCGCCGGCATCTCTGGGAGACCTGCTTTCCGATTGCCTCGAGAGCTCGCAGGCGGTCGCCGCCCAGCGCAGTGTGACCCTGACCGGATCGGTCGAGCCGGACGTGGACCCGGTCACGCTCAACGCGGAGCGAATGAGCCGGGTTCTGGCGAACCTGTGCGGCAACGCCATCCGGCACGCGCCGGTGGGTGGCGTCGTCCACGTCAGCGCGCGGCGCGATGCGGAGGGCGTCGTCGTGACGGTCGAGGACAATGGGCCGGGCTTCGAAGCGGCCGACCTTCCCCACATCTTTGAGCAGTTCTATCGCGGAGAGCAGGCGCGCAGCCGGGCCACCGGAGGCGCGGGACTGGGGCTGGCCATCGCCCGAGGCATCGTTGAGGCGCATGGCGGCCGCATCTGGGCCGAGAACCGCCCATCCGGCGGCGCGACGGTCGGCTTCCGCCTGCCGGGATAGCGGGGCTCCGCTAACCGAAAACTAACGCACCACGAGTAAGATAGTGGCTTAGAGCCTGCCTTCGCGGTTGTCAGACAGATAGGCGATGGCTACAATCCATGAGATATTGCCAGTAGCGGCCCCCAGGGGGGCCTTGGCGTGTAGAGGGTGTGGTAGATGCCAACTTATACCTATCGGTGCAATGAATGCGACCATGAGTTCCAGGCCCGGCAGCGGATGACGGATGATCCGTTAACCGAGTGTCCGGTGTGCAAAGGTCGCGTGCGGCGGGTGGTCAGTTCAGTTGGCGTTGTCTTCAAGGGTAGCGGCTTCTACGTCACCGACAACCGCTCCAGCAGCGCGAACGGCAAGGTTGGCAAGCCGAAAGTGAAGGACAGCGAGAAGTCGACCACTGACGCTGCGTCGAGCTCGGCCCCGGCTTCCGCTCCGAGCGCTTCCGCCACCGCGCCGGCAACTTCGGACTAGATCCCTTTTCCTAAATCTGAAAGCCCTTCGTGGCGTTGATGACCTTCTGCTGGTAGTTCTTGACAAACGTCTGGAGCTTTTCGGTCAGATGGGCCCATTCTTCGCTGCGTAGCGCGCGCAGCATGTCATCGGTCGAAGCGGCCACGCCTTCGGCCATCTTCTGCTCGACTTCGCCGTAGGCGGTGTACCAGACCTGGATATCGCCGATACCCATTTTGTTCATCGCCGGGATCAACTCGTGAACGAGAAACTCGAAATACTCAGACTCCGTTTCCGGCCGAACGTCCCAGCGCATGATTAGCTTTGCCGACATGGTTTCCATCCCGTAACGCCGGGGCCGAGCCGCCGGCGCGATTGTTTACTGCTTCGGGTCCAGCAAGACGACTTCAGTCTGTTCAGGCAACCCATCCGCCCCACCGACCTTCAGGCTGGCCTCCTGTTTCGTCTCAGTCACGCCCATTTCTTTGAGAAAACGGTCCAGCGGGTCGAGCTTGACCGACAGGCCGGGCACCCGGTAGTGCATCGGGATGACGATGTTGGGCTCGATCATGGACACCAGCTCGACTGCCCCGGCCGCATTCAGGCTTGTGCCGCCGCCAACCGGGACAAGCAGGATGTTGACCAGTTCCAGGTCCTCGATCTGCTTCTGCGAAGGCACGCTGCCGATGTCGCCCAGGTGGGCGACCGTGATGCCGTCATAGTCAAAGACATAGACCACGTTGTTGAACTTGCCGTTCTTGCTCGGCGTGGCAATACCGGTGACGAAGACACCACCGATTTCGTACTCTCCGGGGCCGGTCAGGACGTGCTCGATCCCGCTCACGGCGCGGGTGTGGTTGTGGCCGGCCGCGTCGTGGCTGATCGTGACGACGTCGGACTTCAGCTTCAGTTCGCCGAGCCCCATGTCGGGCGCGAACGGATCGGTGACAATCGTGGCCAGTTTGCGTTCCGTGATCCGGAAGCAACTCATGCCGTACCAGGTGATTTCCATGTCGGGCAAACTCCTCAGGTGAACGGGGCCAGGCCGATCAGGCACAGCACCCAACAGACATGCTATTATAGCCCAGGTGTGACATGGCACAAAGAACACCTGTTCAGGTCGGACCGGCGGGCCACGCCTGGAGACGCCTGGAGGTCGGCGGCGGCCGCGTGGAGGGCGAGCCACCCTCGCGCCTCATCCTGCCGCCGGTTGCCGCCGGTTACGGGAACGCCCAGTTCGACGACGGCCCCGATCACAGGTCTGGGACCTTCACGCGCAGGCCCGCCCTGCGGATGCGCCTGCGGGCGCGATTCTCCCACCCGGCCGGTGAGCTGCTGGGGACGGCCGGATTCGGCTTCTGGAACGCGCCGTTCGGCCCGGCGACCCGCGGGCTGTCATTGCCGCAGGCCGCCTGGTTCTTCTTTGCCTCGCCCCCAAGCGACCTTCCGCTGGCAGAAGAGGTTCCGGGACGCGGCTGGTTTGCCTCGACCATCGACGCGGGCCGGCGTGGCGCGCTGCCACTGATCCCGCTGGCCCCGGCCGTTGTCGTCTTGAACCAGTTTGCGGCCGCCCGCCGGCGCATCTGGCCGCGCGTCCGGCAGCGGCTTGGTATGAGCTTCGCGCCGCTGCCGGTTGACCTGCGGGAGTGGCACCGTTACGAACTGGACTGGACGACGGCCGGCTGTTCGTTCCGCGTGGACGGCCAGATCGTTCACACGACGGCCCACAGCCCGCGCGGCCCGCTCTGCTTCGTCTGCTGGATCGACAACCAGTCGCTTGTCCTGACGCCGCGCGGCCGATTCGCGTGGAAGACGCTGCCGACGGCAGTAACCCAGTGGCTGGAGATCGAGGACCTGCAATTAGTCCCGCTTCCTGAGGCGCTCCCCTGATCAACGACACCCGCAACCCGGCTGACGCTTTGACATGGGTCCCCCCTGCTGGTATACTTCACCGATGTTCCCTCATGGGTCTCCGGAGGGATGGCAGAGTGGTCGATTGCGACGGTCTTGAAAACCGTAGTGGGCGAAAGTTCACCGGGGGTTCGAATCCCTCTCCCTCCGCCTCGGCCTTGACAGTTGAATACGACTTCACCCATTTGGGGAGGTGCCAGAGAGGTCGAATGGGGCCGCCTGCTAAGCGGTTAACGGGGTAAAACTCGTTCATGGGTTCGAATCCCATCCTCCCCGCTCTGGTTGAAAGTCAACGGCGGCGCGAGCCGGGCTGAGAGAATTCGGCGGCGCTTGTCAAAGGCCGGGCTTTCAGGTATGTTTGTGGAGTCGAGTGTATGCGCCCTTAGCTCAGTGGATTAGAGCGTCTGGCTACGAACCAGAAGGTCGGGGGTTCGAGTCCCTCAGGGCGTACCAGAAAGCGACACCGTTCCCGGGGTCGCTTTTTTGTTGGCATCAGCCGAAGGAACGTTCCGCATGATCACGCCGGCCGGCAAGGAATGCCGCTTCTATTACCAGGATTACTTTCGCGGCCGCTTTCAGCAGGAGTGCCGCCTGCTGAAGGGCAACCCACGGTCAGCGGATTGGAAGCCGGGCGACTGCTCGTCCTGCCCGGTGCCCGATATCCTGCAGGCCAACAGCAGCCCGGACCTGGTGCTGGAGGCGACGATCAACACGGGCTTCCTGGGCCTCAACCGGCACGTGGACGTCACCGCCTTTTGCAGCAGGCATCTCATCGACGTCAAAAAGCCAGAGGTCGGCTGTCCTCAGTGTGCGGCCGAGCGGCCGGGCTTGCAGGAGCTATTCAGGGACCTGTAGGCTCGCCGGGCGAGTGCAGCGACCGCATCCACCGTGATGAGTACCACGCCTGATTCTGGGTCAACCCGATGATCAAAGCCGTTCTCTTTGACCTGGACGATACGCTCCTCGGCAACGAGGTTGATACGTTCATGAAGCAGTACTTCGCCCTCCTGGGCGACTACGCCCGGCCGTACCTCGACCAGCAGCAGTTCCTGGCCTGCCTCGTCCAGTCCACGCGGGCGACGATCGCCAATGTCGATCCGGCGCTCAGCAACGCCGACGTCTTCTGGGCGACGTTTGAGGCATTGACCCAATTGCGCCGAGCGGAAATGGAACCGTTCTTCGTCGGCTTCTACGAGCGCGAATTCCCGCGGCTTCGTTCGACCACTCGCGTGCGTCCTGAAGCGGAACCGCTGGTCAGCCGCGCGTTCGAGGCAGGTCTCCAGGTCGTCATCGCCACCAACCCGCTCTTTCCGCGCACGGCCATCGAGCAACGCCTGGCCTGGGCCGGCGTGCCGGTCGACCGCTATCCCTATGCCCTGGTGACCACCTACGAAAACATGCACGCCGCCAAGCCACAGCCGGCCTACTATCGCGAGATACTGGACACGCTCGACGTCGAGCCGGGTGAGGCGATCATGGTCGGCGATGACTGGGGCAACGATATCGTCCCTGCTGCCGGACTCGGGCTGGTGACATACTGGGTCGCGCCGGACGGCGCGGCGCCGCCCGCGCCACTTGCCCGCGGTTACGGCTCTCTGGCCGATCTACAGCGATTGCTCGACGACGGCTGGCTGGAAGGGCTTGCGTCATGATCAATCCACCGCCGGCTGCCGACTTGCTGGAAGAACTCGCCGCCTTCCGAGGTAGTGTCGCTCGCCTGCGTGACATCCCGGTCGATTGGCTTCAGCGCCCGAAGGACGAGGCTGATGAGTGGTCGCTGACCGAGGTGATGTGCCACTTACGCGACGTCGAGCGCGAGGTGCACCAGCCGCGCGTCCGGGACATCCTGACCGAGCCGGACGCCTTCCTGCCCGGCATCGATGCTGATACGTGGGCCGAACCACGCCGCTATCGGGAACAGGACGGTCGGGCCGCGCTCGACGACTATTTGGCGGCGCGCGCCGAAACCTTGCGGATGCTGCAGGGGCTGTCGGAGGCGGACTGGGAACGGCAGGGGCAGCACACCTTCTTCGGCCCCACCACGTTACGCGAGATCGTCTATCTGGCGGTCCAGCACGATCGCGTCCACGGCCGCCAGATCGCCCGCCTGCTGGGCGAAGATGACGCCGGCTGAGCCGCTAGGCAGCCAGGCCCGCGATCTCGGTCCGCAGTTGCACGATGGCCTTTGCACTCTTGGCGTCCTTGAAGAGCGTTTGGTGGTGCTTCTGATAGGCGAGTTCGCTGTAGCGCTGGTATAGCTTGCCATATCGGCGGTAGGCGGCCGGGCCGGCGGTCAGGAGTTGGCCGAGCCGAAAACGCCCGCGCCTGAGAGACGAGCGGCACAGTTCGTATTGCTCGGCGCTCAACGTGCCGAGCCTCACCTCTTCCGCCAGATAGGTCTTCATCCAGCGACGTTCCTGGTGAAGCGCGCCGAAGATGATGAATGCCGTCAGCAATACGCCACCCCAGTCAAGCAGCAACGCGACCAGGTACGCGCCGGGCAGTTGCACCGTCACCGCCAGATTGTGGACCGCATGAAAGGTGACGGCCGCGGCCCAGCCCAGCAACGGGGCCAACCAGCGGACGAGCTTGTCGGTACTCAGCCGGGAGATGGCCAGCCCCAGTCCGGTCATCGATGTGTATAGCGCATGGTTCAGCCCGAAGAGGATGGCCCTCACCAGCACCAGCGCATTCCAGCCTTCGGACCCCGACTCCAGGAAGCCCGTGTAGAAATAGAAGATGTTTTCGACCATGGCGAAGCCCATGCCGACCATCGCGCCGTAGATGATGCCGTCCAGCAGGCTGTCAATCTCCTGGCGCCAGAAGAAGAAAATGAGGAACAGGGCGATGGCCTTCGCCGTCTCTTCGACCAGCGGCGCGATGGTTACGCCGGCGATCGCCTGGGCCGTCTCAGGATTGAAGATCACGAACAAGGGCAGCGAAAACAGGGCGTTGGCGATCAGGGCCAGCAGCGCCGCCGGCACAGCGCCCCACAGGAACGTTGCCGCCAACAGCCATGCCGGCTCCTTTTCATACCGGTCGGCCCAGTAGATCAGCATCGTGTAGGCCAGCGCCGGCAAGGCGGCCGCGAGGATCGACAGCGGCAGCAGGGTCTGTTGGGTCAACGACATGCCGAACATAGGTGGTCAGCTTGCGCTATGGCCCGACATGGATGAGCGCTTTCATCTCGTTGAACTTGCCCTCGCCGATCCCCGGCACGTCCATGAGTGCCTCGATGGTGTCAAAGGGACCGTTGGCTTCCCGGTAGGCGATGATCTGCGCCGCCGTGACCGGGCCGACACCCGGTAATGCCTCCAGCTCGGCCGCCGTGGCCGTGTTGATGTTCACCAAACCACCCAGGTCCACATCGACGGACGACGAGCGCGCGCCGGCCGGCGCGCTGACCGCGGGGGGCGTCGGCAACGCATCGGCCAGCATGGGCACGTGGACTTGCATCCCATCGGCCAGCGGCTGGGCCAGGTTGACGGCAGCCGGGTCGGCCGGGGGCGCGAAGCCCCCCGCAGCCCGCACCAGGTCATCGATGATGCTGCCGGCGGGCAGGCTGTAGACCGCGGGATTCACGACAGCGCCGCTGACGTAGACCCGAATAGGCCCGGGTGTTGGCGTTGCTTCAGGCAGCGCCGCCGGAACGGCCATCGTCGGCGTGGCCGTCGGCGCGGGGATGATCTCTACCGGGGCCGGGCGGTTCATCCCGCGCCAGCCGACGAATCCCGCGCCCGCGGCAAAGCCAAGCGCCAGGAGGGCGATTGCCCCCAGCCATCGTTGCCAGTTGATCGTCATCGCGCTTGCCTTCGGGCGGGCAAACGGCCCGCCCTAGTAGAGGAGGTCAACCAGTTCAGCGACTTCCAGCCGGCCGATGTAGTCGCCAAGCGGCAGGTCGGCCAGGGCTGCCGCCAGCGCGGCGCGGTCGTAGACCACACCGCTCAGGAATGCCTCCAGTTCGGCGACGTCGCGCCGGCCGCTGAAGTCGCCAAAGAACTTGACCGAGCGTATCCGGCCGCCCTCGACCTGGATGCGCGCATCGACCTTGCCGGCCGGCAGGCGCGCGCTCTTCTGCAGGTTCGATTCCGGCGAGCGGCCGACGTTCCATTCCCAGTTGGCATAGCGCGCTGCGCTGATGGCCTGGACCTCGCGCCAGGCGGCGTCATCCAGGTCGAACGACTCGATCCGGCCGCCGGCGAACAATCCTTCGAGCAAGGCCGCGCGCAGGTCAGCAAGCGTCATCTCGCCGGGCAGCCACTCACGGATGTTGGTCACGAAAGAGCGGACCGACTGGACGGCCTTTGACTCGATCTCGATCTGGCGCGGGTTGATCGCCCGCAGCATCGCTTCCAGATCCGTGTCAAACAACAGCGTCCCATGACTGAACATGCGCTTGCCCGTGGCGTACTGGGCGTTGCCGGAGACCTTCTTGCCGGACACGAAGATATCGCTGCGGCCGCGCAGTTCGGCGGGCACGCCGAGGCTCCGCAACACATCGACCACCGGCTGGATGAACTTGGCGAAGTTGTGCAGGTCCTCCTTTCCCTGCGTCACGAAGCTGAAGTTCAGATTGCCCAGATCGTGGTAGACCGCGCCGCCACCGGAAAGGCGCCGGACGAGGTGGATGCCATTGGCGCTCACGAAGTCCGGGTCGATCTCTTCCAGCGTGTTCTGGTTGCGGCCGATGATGACCGACGGCTCGTTGACATAGAAGAGCAGCAACGGTTCGTCGCTGGCCACGTTCCGCAACAGGTACTCCTCAAGGGCAAGGTTCAGGCGGGGGTCGGTCAGTCCGGCGTTGTCCACATAGCGCATGCGATCCTCCGGTCAGACCAGCGGGAAGACGGCCACCAGGAGCCAGCCAAAGAACAGGGCGTTTCCAATCGCGAAGCTCCACGGGCGGTCGACCGCCCCGCCGGCGATGGACATGACGGCCAGGATGATAGGGATGACGGGCATCAGCAAGACGACGAAAAAGAGCCCCGGCGTCAGGGCAACGGCCAGGCCCAGACCGGCCACGATGAGTAGCGACTGCAAAGCCCACCAGCCAAGCCGCTTCCAGAACGGCTGCCCGGTCTGAACCAGACCCGCGGCCAGCAGCCACGGCAGGGCCGCCGCCGCCACGAACGGCCAGCGCGCCAACCGCTCCGGGATCAACGTCCAGGGCAGCCAGACGAGCTGGGCCAGCAAACCGAAGGCAACCCACAGCAGCGCGAACAGCACCAGGCCCCAGGCGACATCGTCGCCCGTCGGCCGCGGCGGGCGAAATCCGAGCAGGAGCCAGACCAGGCCCATGATCAGGAACCAGACCCCCAGCGCGCCTGCGACCAGCATCCCGCCCAGCTCGCTGACGCCGGCGAGCCGCTCCAGGGCCGCCACGCCAAGCGCGGCGGCGAACGGCGCGATCAGCAGGGCAACGACCGGCCAGCGGCCGCGACGGGCTGTGGCCGGGAGCCCGGCTCCCTTCGGCACGGCCGGCGACAGGGCGACCATTAGCAGCAGCCAGCCCGCCAGGTGGGCGCCATACCAGAGCATCCGCGAGTCGGCCGAGACGGCCTGCGGCGGCCGGGAGAATACGCGGTTCAACCAGTCGAGCGCCGCCTGTCGGGCGGCCGGGCTGAACAGGATCGTGATATGCTCAACATTTTGTATCGGAACGAGCGAGCGGCCGAGGCCATCGGCCACCCCCTCGTTGGGGCCGCCGGCGGCCGCCAGCAGGTCGCGGGCATTGGCGAGGAATTGCGGTTCCAGCGTCCCGGCCATGAGCAACAGGTTGCGCGGCACGTCGGCCGACACGTCTGCCCCCGTCGGCGAGACGGCGACCACGGCGCGGTAGTCCTCGGCGTGGTCGATTCCCGCGCTCATGACCGCGCCGCTGCCCATGGAGTGGCCCAGGAGCGCGATCTTCGACGGGTCGACTTCCTGCTGTTCCCGCAGCACGCGGGTCGCGGTCGCCACGTCGGCCGCCAGCGAACCCCCTTCCCGGTCGAGGCGGCCGCTGCTGGAGCCGTGACCGGCAAAATCGAAGAGCAGCGCCCCGTAACCGGCCCGGGCGAGCGCGTAGCCGAAGCCGAGCATCAGTTCCTTCGAGCCCGAGAAGCCGTGGGCGATCACGACGCCAGGCGCATCAATGGCGCCCTCCGCGGCCAGGTAACGCATTTGCAGACCGTCGACGACGATAGACCGGCTGACCAGCCCGCGCTGGGCCTGCGGGATCTGGAACCAACTGAGGACGATCAGGGCGATGGCCAGAACGGCCAGGGCAATACGGAGCGGGCTGAGTCCGGCGGTGCGAGTAGACATGGATGTTTGGGTCGGCGAGCGCGATCAGGCGAGGTCCCGACACCCTCACCACTTTGTATCACCGCCGCCGCAAGGCCGCAAGCTTCAACTTGCCCCGCCGCCTACCGCACTTGCCGCCTCTTTTCACTCGTCTTTTTCTTGTGAGAGCAGCCGACCTCGGTTACTCTATGAACGCTCTCGCCAGGAAAACGTTCAATGACCCGGTGGTTACTTTACGGCGCTTACGGCTATACGGGACAGCTTATCATTGATGAGGCAAAACGGCGCGGCCACCGGCCGGTGCTGGCCGGGCGCAACGCGGCCAAGCTGGCTACCCTCGGCGCGCGCCACGACCTCGACTGGCTGGCGCTCGATCTCGACTATGCCGACCGGCTGAACAAAACCGTTGACCGCTATGACCTCGTCCTCCACGCCGCCGGGCCGTTCATCCATACATCCGATCCGATGATCCGGGCCTGCCTGGCCGGCCGCACCCACTACCTCGACATCACCGGCGAGATCGGCGTCTTTGAGAACACCTTCCGCTATGATGCCCAGGCCCAGGCGCGCGGCGTCTGCCTGATGTCGGGCGTCGGATTCGACATCGTTCCGACGGACTGCCTGGCCCGTTACCTGGTCGAGCACCTGCCGGAAGCCACTCACCTTGAAACGGCGGTCAGTTCGCCGAGCCAGCTTTCTTCCGGCACGCTCAAGTCCGCCCTGTCAATGCTGGACACCAGTCCAGCCGGCAGCGCCGTTCGACGGGACGGTCGCCTCGTCCAGACGCGACTGGGGCAGGTCAGCCGTGACGTTGTCTTCAGCAATGGCCGCCGCCGGCACGTGGTCTCGTTTCCCTGGGGCGACCTGGTGACCGCCTATCACACGACGGGCGTTCCCAACATCACCTGCTACCTCAGTTTTCCGCGCCTCCCGGCGCAGGGCGTCGCCACCCGGCTTGGCGTCGGCCTGCTGAACCGGGGGCCCGTGCGGCGGCTGGCCGAAACGACGGTGTCGCGCGCCACCGGCCCCGACGAGGAGACAAGGCGTACCGCCCGCTCGTACCTCTGGGCCTGCGCGAGCGATGCCAGCGGCCGCAGCCGCGAAGCATGGATGGAGACGGCCGAAACTTACTATTTCACCGCCCTGGCAGCGGTTCGAGCCGTCGAGAAGGTACTGAAGCTCAAGCCGTCAGGCGCGCATACACCGGCCGGCGCGTTCGGAGCCGATTTCGCGCTGGAGTTGGAAGGGACGAAGCGCTTCGATGCGCTTCCGGTGCAGGCCCGTTAGGGAACAGGGGTGGCCGTTGATTCGACAGGACTCGTGCCGCCGGTCACCGACAGCGTCGGAGTCGGACCGGGCGTTGGCGTCTTGTAAGCTTCGGTGACGATCTCCACGGTCGTCAGGTCGCCCGGCGAAACCACCACCCGCTGGCGGTACTCGACATCCTGCAGCTTGACGTACAGGTCATATTCTCCGGCCGGCAACTGCCCGTAGACGAAATTCTCCGCCAGACCCGGCTCCGGGTTGATCAGGTCATCAGGGTCATCCAGGTAAGTGGAGGTGTTAATGAACTGCGTCTCCTCGCCCAGGGTGATGAGGGTCACCGTGACCCCCTCCCAGGGATGGCCGAACACGTCAACCAGGCGGCCCGCCAGGACGCCGTAGGGGGCGGCCGGCTCCAGCCACAGCGCAGGGTTGCGCGTGGTGTTGAAGCGGTTGGCTCCGACCCGGACCTCGAAATGCAGGTGCGGCGCTGTCGCCACGCCACCGTAGCCGATCTCGGCTAGCGGATCGCCCGCCTTCACGCGCTGCCCCTCTTCGACCATAACATTCAGCACGTGGCCATAGAGCGCAAAGACCGGCTGTCCCTGCCAGGGTTCGTCCAGCTGGATGACCACCAGTTGCCCGTACCAATCACAGCGCCAGCCGAAGAGCTCCTCGGCATCCGGCCCGGCTACGACCACCGTGCCATCCCCCACCGCCACGACCGGCGTGCCCAGCGGCTCGGTGCTGTCGAGGCCAGTGTGCAGCAGGTAGCGGCCGCCACCATCGGAACCATAGGGGAAGTCCAGGTTGAGTCGCAGCGGCCCTTCCCCGTCGACCGGACGCCGCAGCGACAGGGGCGCGGCCGCCACGGAGGGGTCGGGCGTCGGGTACGTCTCCATCGAAAGGTTGTAGCTCAGGTAAGCGGGTTTCACCGGCGGCTCGGCCGGACACGGCCGGCCATCGCCCGGCGATACGGTTGGCTCCGGCACCGGCGAGGCAGGCGCGATCGGCGTCGACGTGGCAGTCGGGGCAGCCGCCGCCAGCACGGCTGTTGGGCCGGGCAGCGGCGTCGCGGTGGTCCGTATCCGGGCGAGGGCAACTACCCCGGTGGCGGTCGGCGCGCCCCCGGTCACCGGCGGCAGGGTCCCGACCGGTTCAGCAACGGGCACGACACCGCCCGACCCACAGGCGGCCAGCAGGAAGCAGGCGGGGAGCAAGGCAAGCAGGAGGCGGCTGCGAAAGCGTTGTGACAGAAGAGACATCGCGTCCGGGATTGTCCGTCCCCCACGCCCGCCCGTCAACCACTGCCCACGACGGGCTCACCTGGCACGATCGCGGCGGGTTCGGCGCGGTTGCGCCCCCCCATCACTTGTTCTATGATGCGCTACAGGTATTCGCCACGCGAGGCCCGGCATATGAACCCATCTCTCACGCTCAGCCGCCACCACATCGAGACGTTCCTGGCTTGCCGCCACCGGTTCCGGCTGCGCTATCTGGAGCGGCTGCCCTGGCCCTCGACGCCGCCCAGCGTGGCGGACGAGCTGGCGCTCGAGCGTGGGACGCAGTTCCACCAGATCGTCCAGCGCGCGCTGCTCGGCCTCGACCCCGGGCCGGAGACAGCCGGCGACGGCGTCGTCAGCGCGTGGTGGGAGGGTTTTCGCGCGTTCGCGTCCCGTTTGCCCCAGGGCGGCCGCTATCCCGAACTGGCGCTGACTGTCCCCGTCCAGGTCGGGGCCAACAGCCACTTCCTGACGGGACGCTTTGATCTGCTGGTAGCCGGCCAGCGGAACGGCAGGCCCGTGGCCCACATCTTTGACTGGAAGACAAGCCCGCCGCGCGACGTCCAAACCTTGCGACGCGCGTGGCAGACGCGCTTCTACCTGGCCTTGCTGGCGGAAGGGGGCAGCGCGCTGTTCGGCGCCCCCCTGGCCCCGGAAGACATCTCCATGACCTACTGGTACGCGGCCGAGCCTGACGCGCCCCGGGTCATCGACTATGACAGCGCCCGGCACCGGACCAACTGGGCCGAGCTGACAGCCATCGTCGCGGCGATGGACGCTTGCCTGGAGTCAGGGGAGTGGCCGCTGACCGACGACCTGGAGCGCTGCCGCCGCTGCAACTACCAGACCTACGACGGCCGCCACGAAGCAGGCGACCCGCTTTCGCTCGACCTCGACGAAGACGACTTCAGTCCGGTCGAGAGCGAGACTCTTGAGCCCGAATGGATCTAGCTTCTGTCGGGCCGGCATAGAGCCGTCATGAGGCCCGAAGTGTTCAGTTACCTCACGTCGCCCGAGGGCGCGGAGGTCCTCGCGTCGCTGGCGGCGGCGCCGGTCACGCCGGACAACCAGCTCGTCCATGCCAGCCGGCTGCGCCGGCTCATCGGACCGGAGCGGGCGCAGGCGACGATCGAGCAAGCCCTGTTGCGCCGTCGCGCTGAAGCCAAGTTCAGCCGCGCGGCCGAGATGTTCTTCACCCGAGACGGCCTCGAACAGGCCACCGCCGAACCCGTTGCCACCCACCGCGCCCGACGCTTCGCCGACGCCGGTTTCACCCGACTGGCCGACCTGGCCTGTGGCATCGGCGGAGACGCGCTGGCCCTCAGCGCCGCGGCCGATGTCATTGGCCTTGACCGGGACCCGCTGCGCCTGGCGATGGCCAGGGCGAATGTGGCCGCCTACGGCCGCGGCGAGCGCTTTCTGCCGGTTGCGGCCGACCTGACAACCCTGCCCCCGCTCCCCGTCGAAGCGTTTTGCTTCGACCCCGCCCGCCGCACGCCTTCCGGCCCGGGCGAGCCGCCCTCGCGCCGGCTGTTCGACGTCGAAGCGTACCAGCCGCCGCTTAGCCTGATTCACGCCTGGTTGCCCCGGGTGCGCCACGGTGCGGTCAAGGTCAGCCCCGCGGTCGACTACGACGACCTGCCGCCCGAGGCGGAAGTTGAGTTCGTCTCCTATCGTGGCGAAGTGCGCGAGGGCGTCCTCTGGTTCGGCGACCTGCGCCGCGGCCTCCGCCGGGCGACGCTGTTACCCGGCGGTCAGACCCTGACGGACAGCGATGACGCCGGCGACCCCGTCGATCTCAACCCGCCACAGGCCTACCTCATCGAGCCCGACGGCGCGGTCATCCGCGCCCATCTCGTGACGGCGCTGGCCCGCCGGACCCGCGGCTCGCTCCTGTCGGCCGACATCGCCTACCTGACCTCAGACGAATACACGGAAACGCCTTTCGGCCGTGTCTTCCGGCTGGAAACGTGGTTCCCGTTCCAGCTCAAGCGGCTGCGCGCCTATCTGCGTGACCGCCGTGTGGGCCAGGTGACCATCAAGAAAAGAGGCTCGCCGCTGGACCCGGAGGACCTGCGACGAGCCCTGGCTTTGAGAGGGAGTGAGAGACGAATCCTGTTCCTGACCCAGGTCGCCGGCAAACCGGCGGTCCTGGTCGCTTTCGATGAGCCCTAGGGCTCGCCCATGCGCTGTCCCGGCACCGGCGTGGCGAACTGCTCGCCGCCCGACCAGGCTACCTCGAGGGCATGGCACTCGCCGCGACTCAGCCAGCCATAGGGCGTGCCCGGAGCCGGGTTCAGGATCGTCAGCGGGATACCGTCACCGCTGCCCGAATAGTAGATCACTTGGACAAAGACTGACTCAAACGTGATGTCGATGTCGTAGATCCAGCCGCTGTCTTGCCAGCCTTCGGCGGCAGACCAGCTGGCCAGGAAGCGGCCGCCGACTTCCTGAACGACATATTCGCCCTGGCGCGCGACATCGCCGCCAACATCGAAGTTGATGCGCAGGCAGGCCGGCAGGCGCGGTTCATCCGGGGTCGGCTCGGGCGTTGGCGTATACGGTTCACCCGGCGTCGCCGACGGGGTTGGCGTCTCCAGGTCGCCCGGGGTGATGGTGATGCCGGGGCTGGGCGTCACCGTTGGCGTTGATGTTGCCGTGGGCGTGATAGTCGACGTGGCGGTCGGCGTGACCGTGATCGTCCCGGTGGCTGTCGCCGTCGGCGTCAGCGTCTCCGTCGGCGTGACCGTCACGGTCGCCGTCAGCGTCATGGTCGGCGTCAGGGTCGCTGTTGCCGTCGGGGTCACCGTGGGCGTCAGGGTAGCCGTCGCAGTTGGCGTTGTGGTCTGCGTGGGCGTGGGCGTCAGGGTCACCACGCGCTCGCAGGTGTCGATCCAAAGGCCTATGCTGTCGTTGGCCTGGATGCTGAGGTTGCCGCCGGCAGGCGCGACAAAACTGCCGCTGGTGACCATGCCTTGCGGAACGGTATAGATCTTCTGGTCGTTCAAGAGAAAGTGGTTAATACGCTCGTCCACATCATCGTCGACGATCGTGAACGTGACCACACAACCCGGCTGCACCATGCCGACCGGGCGGGTGACCCGGTTATACTGCTCCGGAACGCCCCCGCCGCCTGACATGGCCCAGACGCGCTCCCCGCCATTGGCGGTGTAATCGGGCCCAGGCATGGTGAAAAACGTGAAGGGGGCGGTCCGCTTTACGAGGAACTCCTGGCCGGGGCCGACGGAGTGCGACCCACCTTCTCCGAGGTAAGTCAAGGCCGGGCCAGCTCCCGCTTGAGGGCGCCCCACCTGGGCCAGCGATTGCATCCAGACGGCAAGGCCCAGGAAAAGTATCCCAAATAAGAGAATTCTGCTGGCAAAACGCTTCATAAGCTGACCTCATGCAATGTCCCTACACTTGAAGGTAAACTGCATCAGGCCGTAACCTGGCAACGGGTGTTACACGGCTCCTGTAAAATAGTTTACACTACCGTTACGAAGAAGTGAATATCGAGTTGCAGCCAGATCATTAGAGGAGGGCGATAGCTTCTGTGCCATCCGGCACGTTCAGGCGGCGCAGGGCGCGCTCGCGCAGGGTCACGACGAGCTGGTCTGCAGGCATGCCGTTGAGCGCCACCTGGCCGCCGGCGGCCATCCCATGACCGCCGGCCACGCCCCGGCGGCCGATGATGTCTCGGGCCAGCTTGCCCGCCCCGCCCCCGATGTGGCGCGTGCGAATGGCCAGATGAAGCGTGTCACGGTACGTGCCCATGCAGATGACCCACTGCACCGATTCGAGGCGCAGAAACCAGTCAGCCATCTCGGCCGCCCAGTCCGGATAAAGCATGGGGCCGATGTTGGCCACCAGCACGTCCTGATGCAGCGTCGTGGCTTCCAGCGCCCGGTGAAAAGCCCGGAAGTAGTCGGTTGATACCTGCGCCCGATCGATGCGAAGCAGAGCCATCTCATCCAGGAGGGGTTGCAGGAAAAGGATGGCGGCTACGTCTTCGGTGCCTGCCCCGCGCGCCAGGCAGAGCGTGTCGGTCCTGATGCCGTAGAAGAGGGCTGTCGCCAGTGGCGCAGGGATGTCTTCACCCGTCGCCTGCAGGTACTGGGTCATCATGGTGGCCGTCGCCCCGAGTTCCGGACGCACATCCGCGAAGCGAGCGCGCGACGACTCCGGCAGAAGCGGGTGATGGTCAATGATCGCAAGTACGTTGTCGGCCACGTCCACCGGGTTGTTTCCGGCGCTGGGTTGCGTGTCGACGAGCACGGTGGGCAGCGATAGCCAGTCGTCCTGCAAAACGGCCAGTGGCTTCTCAAGAAAGCGCTCCAGCGCCCGGTTCTCCGCGCGGCCGATGATCCCCCGGTATGCCATTTTGCTCTCTATTCCCCACAGGTCGGTCAGGAGGTAATGCAGCGCGACCGCGCTGGCGATCGCATCCGGGTCGGGATCGTTGTGAGGCAGGATGAGAACGGCAGGGGCGCCGTCCACAGCCTGGTACAGGGAAGAAAGAAGGTCACTCATGCAGGCGTTCAAGCGGGTTCATCGACGTGCAGGTAGTGTAGAGGGAAGAACGGCCGCAGGCAATGACAGGATGTGGCCCGCGGCCGGGCAAGTGGCAACAGCAGGATGGCCCGCGGGTGGACGCCCGGCGGACGGTCAGGCGGCCAGGTCGGGCGGGATGCTGGGCGGCGCGATGTGGGTCATGGCGCGCGTCCGCCACCAGACCGACGGGATGCGACGCAGCTTGTCCCACGAGCCGACATAGGCCCGGCCGCTGAAGACGTCGTAGTCCCGTCGCTCAATGTCCTCAAGGATGGCCCGATAGAGCTCGGCCGCCGCGCCAATAGCCAGACGCCCTTCGGGGTGGAGCAACCCAATCCCCGGCCAGGCTTCATCATAAAGCAGCCGGTTGCGGGCGACCTGGAACTTCATGAATTCGCGCCAGCGGGGCGTCACGACACCGGCGGCGATGTCGGCCTCGCTCAGTCCGAAATCATGCAACTCCTGCTGCGGCAGGTAGACGCGGCCGTTCCGCCAATCCTCGGCGACGTCGCGCAGGATATTGGTCACCTGCAACGCGACGCCTAACTTGACGGCATAGGGGATGGCGACGTTTCCGCTGAACCCGGTGATGTGCATGCTCATCAACCCGACGGTCGACGCCACGCCATAGGAGTAGGCAGCGAGATCTTCAAACGTCTCATACCGGCTTTGCGTCAGGTCCCGTGCAACACCGTTGATCAGCTGTTCGGCGTAATGCTGGGGAATGGCGAAGCGCAGACGCGCATCGGCCCAGGCGACTGCCACCGGGTCATCGGCCGGCGGGTTGTACGACAGCGCGCGCTCGCGCCATGCATCGAGCGCTTGCCGGGCGTCACCCACCGGTCTGTCGACCACGTCGTCGGTGACACGGCAGAACGCGTACAACGCGCGTACAGCGCGTCGCTTTTCCAGAGGGAGCATCCGCGAAGCGAGATAGAATGACCGGCTGTGGTCGGCCGTCAGCGCCTCGCAGAAGGCGTATGCATCCTGAACAACTTCCGACGGCGCGCCCTGGTGCTCGCAGGCTGTACTCGGGCTGTGGGTGTTGTTATCGTAATGCGCCATCGAGAGCAGCGGGAACTCCCAGGCATGCGTTAGCACAGTCATCCGTCTCTCCAATTCCATACCGTAGGCTGCAATGGTTTGTAGCGTACCACAGAGCTCGACGATTTGTCAATAGAAATATAGACAATTTATTGACAAAGCCCAGACGCTATGCTATTCTACAGTAGGGATGCAGCTTGTCTCCCAATAGTTAGACCTACCGGGACAGGCTCGAGAATACCAGTCTTGCGTCCGAAGTGCATTCAGAAACGCAAGCTATCGCTTGGCAGCGCCGCCCCCTGACTGCAGTCGGGTCATAGGGGGTGCGAAGCCAGGACCAAGATGAGTGACATGACGAGTGACGATACGCCGACGTTCAACTTAAAGGCCGTGGTTCAGGAAACCGGCTTGAAGCCGGACACACTTCGCGCCTGGGAGCGTCGATACGGTGTACCCAGCCCGGACCGAACCCAGGGCGGCCACCGCCTCTATTCGCAGCAAGACATCAACACGCTGAAATGGCTGCTGGCTCGCCAGGATGAGGGTCTGAGCATCAGCCGCGCCGTCAGCATGTGGCAGTCGTTGCGCGACGAGGGCGAGGACCCACTGCAGGTTGTGCCGCTCGGTCAGACGTCCGGCGCGCCGGCCAGCTACAACCTGACGGACCTGGGTGACACGATCGTCGAATTGCGCCACTCCTGGGTAGATGCCTGCATGGACTTTGACGAGCGCAAGGCGGAACTCGTACTCGCCCAGGCGTTCTCGTACTACTCGCCGGAGGCGGTCTGCTTCGAGCTCCTGCAAAAGGGGCTGGCGGAAATCGGCAACGGCTGGTATGAAGGTTCGGTCACCGTCCAACAGGAGCACTTCGCTTCCGCGTTGGCGATGCGCCGGCTTGATTCGCTGCTGGCGGCCACCCCACCCCCGACCCGCGACGGCCGCATCGTCATCGGTTGCCCGCCGGGCGACAACCATACCTTCAGCCCGCTGTTGCTGGCGCTTCTGCTGCGGCGGCGCGGCTGGGATGTCATCTATCTGGGCGCCGATGTGCCGACCAACCGCCTGCACAACACGATCGAGCGGACGCAGCCCGACCTGGTCCTGTTCTCGGCCCAGTTGCTGGAGACAGCAGCCACGTTGCTGGATGTTGGTCTTTACCTGCATGGCATCCAGGTGCCGATGGGATACGGTGGCTATGTCTTCAACGTCATCCCCGACCTTCGCCAGCGCATTCCCGGCCACTTCCTGGGGACTGATATCACCAATATCCCGACGGTTGTCGAGCATCTGCTCAGCACCCGCCCGCCGATACCGCCTTTCATCTCGGCCAGCGAGGAGTATCAGCACGCGCTGACCTACTTCCGCGAACGGGCCGGACTGGTCGAAGCGGCCGTCTGGCAGGCGCTGGACAACGGCACGGTGCCGCACACGTCGGTCGTTGAAGGCAATGAGTACCTCAGTCGCAACATACTGTCGGCCCTCAAGCTCGGCGACCTGGAGTACATCGGCGCGAACCTGCAGTGGATCGAGGGCATGATGGTCAACTACAACATGCCCCGCGAACATCTGCTTCGGTTTCTGACGGCCTATCGCGATGCCGCCGTCGCGCAGCTCGGCGCGCCGGCAGGACAGCCGATCCTGGACTGGCTGCACCGCGTCGTTGCCACGGCCGTCGCGGCCATCGGTTCTCCCGCGAGTAGCCAGTGGTCGCCGGCTGCCCACATCGCTGAACCGCAACACCACCAAAAGTAAGAGAGGGCGTCCATGCGCATCATCATCACCGGCGGCTCAGGGTTTATCGGTCGCAAGCTTTCGGCCGCCTGGGTAGCCGACAACCATGAGGTCATCATTCTTAGCCGCAACCCGTCTGCGCGGAACCTGCCGGCCGGGGTGCGCGCGGAGAAGTGGGACGGCCGCACCGCCGACGGATGGGGAAAGTGGGCCGACGGCGCCGGCGCCATCGTCAACCTGGCCGGCGAGTCCATCTCCGGCGGGAAGACCATCCCCAGCGCCTGGTCGGACGAACAGAAGGCCGGCATCGCCCAGAGCCGGCTGAATGCCGGCAAGGCCGTGGTCGAGGCGGTCGAGGCGGCATCGGTCAAACCCGGCGTCGTCTTTCAGATCTCGGGGATCGACTACTACGGCTTCGGCGACCAGGTCGTGACCGAGGAGTCTCCCCCTGGAACCCACTTCCTGGCCCAGGTTGTGCGAGACTACTGGGAAGCGGGGAGTGCCGGCGTTGAGGCGCTGGGCGTGAGGCGCGTCGTTGGCCGGCTGGCGCCGGTCATGGACACAGAAGCGGGAAGCGGCCCGCTGCCCTCCTCGCTGCTGCAATTCAAGCTCTTTGCCGGCGGCCGCCTGGGCAGCGGCAAGCAGTGGCTGGCCTGGGTCCACAGCGAGGATGCCATCCGCGCCATCAAGTTCCTGACCGAGCACCCGACCGCGGCCGGTCCTTACAACATCAGTGCCCCCGGCAACGTCACCAACAAGCAGTTCACCGATGCGCTGGCTGCGGTCACCGGCCGCCCAGCGCTCATCCCCGTGCCCGAATTCGCGCTCAAAACGCTCCTCGGCGAGACGGCCTCGCTGGTGCTGCAGGGCCGGCCGGTCGGCACGCAGAAACTGATGGATCTGGGCTTTGCGTATCGATTCCCGACCATCGAGGCCGCGCTGCGCGACTTGCTGGGCAAATGAGCGAATTCAGGCAACTCCCCGTCCAGTTCTTCAGCGAACCGGAGCACCAACCTTTCCGCATGGGAAGCGGCGGTGACGGCGTCCTGCTCATCCACGGCTTCATGGGCACGCCGGCCGAGATGCGGCCGCTAGGCGAGCGCCTTGCCGGCCTCGGCTACGACGTGACGGGCATCCTGTTGCCCGGCTTTGGGCCGGATATCCCTAACCTGGCCAACGTGACGCGCCACGACTGGCTGGAGGCAGCCGGAGAGGCGTGGCATGCGGTGCGACGCTCGCACCCGCGCGCCTTGCTCGCCGGCTACTCGATGGGCGCGGCAGTCGCCCTCCACCTTGCCGCTGACCTGCCACCCGACGGGCTGCTGCTCTTCGCCCCGTTCTGGCGAATGGATGGCTGGATGTTCCGCGTCCTTCCAGTGGCCAAGCACGTCATCCGCAGCGTCGCCCCTTTCGAGAAAGCAAACTTTGACGACCCGGCCGTGCGCGCCCAACTGGAGGGGCTTGCCCCGGGGATTGACCTGGCCGACCCGGAGACTCAGCGCTTCTTGCGCGAAGAGGTCCGGCTGCCGCTCGCCACGTTGGATGAGGTGGTTCGGCTTGGTCGCGCTGCCTACAAGCGCGCCGGACAGGTCCACGCACCGGCCCTGGTTGTCCAGGGTACAGGGGATGTAACCGTCACGCCGGCGGCAACCCGCGAGCTGGCGGGCCGGCTAAAGGGCCCGGTCACGCCGGTCGAGGTCTCCGGCGGCCACGACATCATCCGGTTGGAGGGCCAGGCCGGCGACGCCACCCTGGCAGCCGTGTCGCGCTTCCTTGCCGCACGGCCGCAGGAAGAACGCCCGGCCCTGTCAGTGGAACCCATGCCATGACGACGCGACCGACGACCGCCATCTGGTGGATCCGCCGCGATCTGCGCCTGGACGACAACCCGACGCTGGCGGCTGCGCTGGCCTCGGCGGAGCGGGTCATCCCCCTCTTTGTGCGCGACCCGCATTTTGACCTGTCACCCATGGCCGGCGAGCCTCGGAGGGCCTTTTTGTACGCCGGTCTTCGCGAACTTGACGCAGCCCTGCAGTCCCGGGGGAGTCGCCTGATCGTGCGCACCGGTCGGCCGGCGGATGTCATCCCGGCGCTTGTGGCTGAGAGTGGCGCCGCGGCCGTCTACGCTGAGAAGGACGCCTCTTCCTACGCGCTCGCACGCGACCGGGACGTCGCCGCTCTCGCGCCGCTTGCCTACGCCGGCAGCACCTCGGTCCGGCCGCCCGGCTCCGTCGTGAAGCCGGACGGCACGCCCTACACCGTCTTCACGCCGTTCAGCAAGGCCTGGCTGTCCCAACCGCTGCCCTCCGCTGCCGACCTGATCGCTGCACCGCAGCACCTGCCGTCACCGGGTGACTGGCCCAGCGAAGCGATTCCGGCGCTGCCGGCCTTACGGCCCGGTTCGCCCTTTCCACCGGGAGAGGTTGAGGGCCGCCGCCGTCTGGAGGCGTTCATCGCCGGACCGGCCGCCGCGTACAAGGCCGAGCGGGACCGGATGGACCTGGACGGTACGTCTCGTCTGTCGCCTTATCTACGTTTTGGCATGGTATCTCCCCGGCGCGCGGTAGTTGCCGCGCTCGGGGCGCAGCGCGATGCGACCGACGCGGCGGCGCGGAGTGGGGCGACCAGCTGGCTGAACGAGCTCATCTGGCGCGAGTTTTACATCCACATCCTGCATCACTTCCCCCATGTCAGCCGCGGCAGCTTCCGGCCCGCGTTCGATGACATTCCCTGGAGCAACGACGAAACGGCCTTCGCCGCGTGGCGCGAGGGACATACCGGCTACCCCGTCGTCGATGCCGCCATGCGCCAGCTTCTGGAGACCGGCTGGATGCACAACCGCGCGCGGATGATCGTCGCCTCATTCCTCGTCAAAGATCTGCTGGTCGACTGGCGATGGGGAGAGCGCTGGTTCATGCAACACCTGCTCGACGGCGATCCGGCCTCAAACAACGGGGGCTGGCAGTGGACAGCGGGCACGGGCACCGACGCCGCACCCTACTTCCGCATCTTCAACCCGGTCACGCAGGGGCAAAAGTTCGACCCCGACGGCCGTTTCGTGCGACGCTGGCTGCCGGAACTGGCCGGCGTGCCGGACGCGATGATCCACGAGCCGTGGCGGCTGACGCCGATGGAACAGCGCCAGGCCGGCTGCCTGATCGGCCGCGATTATCCCGGCCCGATCATCGATCATGCATTTGCCCGCGAGCGGACCCTTGCCGCCTATGGGGTCGTCAAGGAAACGAAGTCATGACCTACTTTGGTTTCCTGCTGCAGTTCATCGTCGTGCCGATCATCATCCTGCTGGTCGTGCACTTCGGTTTCAATCGCCTTGGCCGGCCGGTTGCACCACCTGCGCTGAGCGGGCTGCCGTTCGTGCCGGTCCTGCTCGGCCACATGTTGGTCGCCCTGATTTACACCACGCCGTGGGACAACTACCTCGTCGCCAGTGGCGTCTGGACCTATGACCGGGACCTCGTCAGCGGCATCGTCATCGGCTGGGTGCCGATCGAGGAATACACGTTCTTCATCCTGCAACCGATCATGGTCGGGCTGTGGCTGCTCCTCATGGCGCGCCTGCTGCCCATCGGTCCGGCTTCCACGACATTCGCCAGCCCAAACATCCGCATCCGGTCAGTAGCCGGCCTCGGCATCTTCTGGCTGTTCTGGGTCGTCATGCTGGTCTCCGGCTGGGCTCCGGCCACCTACATGTCGCTCATCCTTGCCTGGGCTTTGCCGCCCGTCCTGCTCCAGTTCGCCTTCGGGGCCGACATCCTCTGGCGCTACCGTACGCTTCTTTTCTGGGCGCTGGTGCCGCCGGTGCTCTACCTGTCCTTCGCCGACGCGCTGGCCATCGGCTCAGGGACCTGGACGATTGACCCGGCCCAGTCCTTCAACGTATTCATCGGCGGCGTCTTGCCGGTCGAGGAGTTCGTCTTCTTCCTGATGACCAGCCTGCTGCTGGTGTTCGGCGTGACGCTCGTCATGGCAGTGGAGAGCCAGCGCCGGCTGCGGGATGAGCTCCTGCCCTGGCTCAATGACCGGTTCAAGCGCGGCGTGGCAGACCACTGAAGCGAAAAAACAAGAACACCTGCGCATCAGGCAGGTGTTCTTGTTGATGATCAAGTCAGGTGATGGCGATTGCCGCTTCAGTCAGTGGCAACGATGATATCTTCCGCCGACTTCTTCTTGCGCTTCCGCCCCGGACGACGCCGTTCCTGCTGTTGCAGAGCCCGAGTCTCTTCCACAAGGCGCCGCCGTTCTTCTTCGAGCCGCGCCAGGATCTCTGCATTGCGTCGCTTCTGCTCTTCGGTCAACACCACTTTCTTCTTGGACATCCTCGGTTAACTCCTTTCACCTTTTACTGCCGGCATCGGCGCTGGCTGCGGCCCGGGCGGGAAACCGAAGATGTCCCGCGGAGCTGGCTGAATGGCAGCAACGATGGCGGAAGAGAGAGACAGACTGTGGTTGAACGGGCGGAAATAAGGGAACAGCTATGACCAACGATCGGTCGGATCGCTTGCGGAGGGTGCCAGGCCTTACGCTTGTCGTGTCCAAGATCGTCCACAACGTTACTACAGGTCTTGTTAGTCAACGTCACGCTGCCAGGCATCGAGCATGACGGCCGCTTTCACGTTTAGCCACCGGACGACGTCCCGTGGCACAAAAAAGGTGCGAATGAACTGCCTTCAGGCTTCAAGTCAGCTTAGGATCGCCTTCGCTTTGATGAGCCAATAACGGGATTCTAACACAATTCCTGCCCACATTCCAGTCCAGTTTGCCGGGGGAGTGTCGAACACTAAGGACATACGAAGTCGGCGACGTGGGCAGGATAGTTC